>JBDRLQ010000008.1:0-7324 GCA_043812915.1 Microcaldota archaeon
CAATTATTGGCAGAAACATCAATCTGAGGACCGGGATTGATTTTGAATATTACAGATCCAAGCTGTGGAAGGATGCATATGATGTTGTGTCGCTTACACAACTAGAACTTGACCAAGCCAAAGTAGATATGTTTCTGAAAGAATCAAAGCTTGATGATCTGAAGGATGAAATGCTTGGCATCCTCGACGATAATTTCGATGATGAGATAAAATCATTGCTGAAGGGCGCATCGTTAGCAAAAATCAGGAAAATACTCAGTTGAAACCGTAATGTCCACATTGGTAAGCAGTAATAAGGGTTAGAAATTCAGATTGTAATCCCTAAGACTAAGTTCCGTAATCAGCTCTCTGGACCTTCGGTCTTATCCCGTGGATTTGCCTTTGACGCTTGTTATAGTGTTAAAAAATTGAAAAAGAAAGCGCCTCGACCGGGGTTCGAACCCGGGTCGAGGGGTCGACAACCCCTAATGCTAACCACTACACTATCGAGGCAAAAAGTGTATTTCCAATTCTGAGAACTTAATTTTTTAAAGCAATCGCTGGATGCCGTTTGGCCCATCTGGGTTTAAAAATGTTAAGCACACCTAACTTTTCATGAAAAAAAGGACTCCACAGATGGAGGAGTATCTGGAGGCTATCGTCAGGTATGCTGAAGATGGCAGGCAGCCGAAAGTGAAGGATCTGGCCAAAGACCTTGGCGTTTCTCCGGCCAGCGTGAGCGAGATGCTCAAGAAGCTGGCTGCAAAAGGCTTGGTGCATTATAAGCGCTATGGAGACATCAGGCTAACTCCCGAGGGGGAAAGCATGGGCCGCTCGGTTCTCAGGAAGCACAGACTGTTGGAAAAATTCCTTATCCTAATCGGAGTAAAGAAAGCCAAGGTCCATAAAGAGGCATGCGTCCTTGAGCATGCGGTTTCAGATGATGTAGAGAAGGCCCTCCGCAAGGCATTGTGGAGCGCGGACAAGCCGGAAATCAAGGCTCAAGACGCGATGCGATTGACGGAACTGAAGAAGGGGGAGAAGGGCACCATACTTTTCATAACCGGCGGCACTTTGGCCTGCAGGAGGCTTACCGATATGGGATTGACCCCCGGCACTCGATTCAAGCTCACCCGCTCATCAAGCAGGATGGGCCCGGTCGAGGTGCAGGTACGCGCTTCCAGGCTCGCAATTGGCAGGGGCCTTGCGGAGAAGGTATTCGTGAAGGTGGAATAGATGGCATTGCAGATAGCCCTTGCAGGGAACGCGAACGTGGGCAAGTCCGCCCTCTTCAACTACCTGACAGGGCTTCACCAGCATATCGGTAACTGGCCGGGCAAAACCATAGAGAAGGCCGAAGGCACAATGAGCTTCAAGGGCACAGAGATAAACGTCATCGACCTTCCGGGAATCTATTCCCTTTCAACTTTTTCCATGGAGGAGCTCGTTTCCAGGGATTACATCGCAAGGGAAAAGCCCGACGTTGTTATCAACGTGCTTGACGCATCCGTGCTTGAGCGCAACCTGTTCTTCAGCCTGCAGCTTCTGGAACTTGGAAGGCCGCTCGTGATAGCGCTCAACATGGTCGACATCGCAGCGGACCGGGGCATGAAGATTGACGCGAAAAAACTGTCCACGATGCTTGGCGTTCCTGTGGTTCCGGTAATCGCCACAAAGGGAATTGGCATTTCGGACCTTATGCGCCAGGTGCTCAAAGCCGCAAAGAAAAGGCAGGAGCCTGCGGCCCTGGATTTCAGGAAGCCGATAGAAGACAAGGTAAGGAAGATATCAGGGATGCTTTCAAAGCTGAAACTGGATTATCCCCCAAGATGGGTGGCTATCAAGCTTCTTGAGGATGATGAGAATGTAACCTCTATTATCCGGAAGCAGGACCCCTCAATTGTTAGGAAAGCGGCAGCACTGAGAAATGAAATCGGCAAAAGCTGCGGGCAGAGCGGCCAGGTGGCCGTCTCTTCCGAGCGCTATTCCGCGGCGGAGCGGGTGGCCAGGGAGTGCATCCAGATAAGCAAGAGCGAAGTGCCCCTTGGACAAAAGCTTGATTCGGTTCTGCTCCATAGGTATGCCGGCTATTTTTTCATGTTCCTTGCCGCAGCAGCAGCATTCTTTTTCATATTCGCGTTCGGGGATTTCTTCTCAGGGCATTTGCTCGGCGTCTTCGCGTCCATCAAGGACGCTGTCCGGCCATTTTTGGGAACCGGCATAATCCAGGACGCCATTCTTGATGGGGTCGTGGAGGGGGTCATCGCGGGGCTTTCCATAGTGCTGCCATACCTGATACCATTCTATATAGTCCTCGCAATCCTTGAGGACTCCGGGTATCTTGCCAGGATGGCTTTTCTTATGGACGGGTTCATGCAGAAGATAGGGATGCACGGCAAGGCTTTCATACCTCTCATCCTGGCCTATGGCTGCAATGTGCCTGCCTGCCTCTCCTGCAAGATATTGGAGACAAGGCGAGATCGGCTGCTCGCCGCCTTCGTGGTCACCCTGGTTCCGTGCGCGGCCGTTACGGTAGTCATCATGGGGCTGGTGGCGACATATCTTGGCATCTGGTGGGCCCTTTCGCTCTACCTACTCAATATACTCGTCATCCTTGTCCTTGGCAGAGTCGCTTTCAAGGTGCTACCTGGAGAGCCTGTGGGCCTGATAATGGAGATGCCCTCATACAAGGTGCCCTCAGCCAAGAATGTCCTGATGCGCGCCTGGAGGGGGCTCCAGTCCTTCGTGTTCATGGCATTCCCGATTATCATCGTCAGCACTTTCCTGATAAAGCTGATTGAGCTCCTCGGATTGCTTCCGCCGATTTCCGGCCTTCTTAGCCCGATAACGGTCGGCTGGCTGGGCCTTCCGGCCATTGCAGGAATAACCCTGATATTCGGGATACTCCGAAAGGAGCTAGCGCTGATCATGCTTGCCGCCCTGCTTGGCACCCAGGCATTCGATACTGTGTTAACTCCTGTGCAGATGATTACGTTCGCGGTCGTCACAATGTTCTATGTCCCCTGCGCGGCGACTATTGCGGCACTAAGGAAGGAGCATGGCTGGAGAGTCGCCCTTGGCATTTCCGCATTTGAGATAGCATTCGCAATAATCCTGGCAGGAGCAATCGCGAGGGTTCTTGAAACCTTCGTGTTCTAGGTATTTCCATGATTGATTTTCATCTTCACACAAACGCCTCAGACGGGGTTTACACCCTTGAAGAGGTCGTTTCCCGGGCAGAAGCCGCATCCCTTTCCGCAATAGCGATAACCGACCACGACACAATCAAGAGCGCCCGCAGGATAAATGAGCTAAAGCCAAAGATAGAAGTCGTTCCAGGAATCGAGATTTCTGTATATGACAACAAGCGGGATTACATTGACCTTCATGTGCTTGGCTTCTTCCTTGATACAAAAAGCCCGAAGCTGCAGTCAACCCTTGAGCGCCTCAAGCGTGACCGGGAAAGCCAGAAGAAGGCGATAATCAGCAGGCTCAACGAGCTTGGCTATGACATCACTTATGAGGAAGCAAAGGCGAAGGCGGGCGGCTCTGTCGGCAGGCCCCACATAGCCAAAGTCCTGATTGACAAATATCCCGATGAGTTCAAGGTTGTCCCAGATGTCTTTGGCAAGCTGCTTGACCAGGGCAAGCCAGCGTTCCAGGGCAGGACCGCTTTTTTCTGCCTGGACGACGCAATCAATATGGTCCATGACGCCGGGGGTCTCGCTTTCCTTGCACATCCGGAATTCTACCGGTATAAGCTTGGGAAATTGCTTGAGGATTTCAAGGGTCTTGGCGGGGATGGAATAGAATCGGTCTATGATTATGCGAGGAACTATGCGTGGAAAGGCTATTCAGAGAAGGACAATGAGAGGATAAAAGGGAAGCTCCGCGGCCTTGCGAAGGAGATGGACTTCCTGGAAACCGGCGGCTCTGACATGCATGGCCCGAACAAGGGAGCCCCGCTTGGCACTCTGGAAGTCCCGGACGAGTTCCTTGAGAGAATGAGGGCGTCACTTAATCCTGACCAGCGCTGACTTCTTCAGCCCGTATTTCTCCTTCATCCATTTATCGGCGTCCTCAAGGATGAACCTTCCGTATTCATTGTCGGGTGCGATGACTATGTCTGCTGACCAGTCCGGCGCGGCGCCATCAGCCTTGGTTTTGAGGAGGATTATGAAATCAACATCGGCGGGCCTTTTCTTCTTTGTTGTGAAACTGCCAAGAACATATGCGGAAGAAACCGGCAGCATTCCCTCAATCCGGCCAACAACCTTCCGTGCCTCTTCCCACATATCGCGCCTGTATCTGGATCCCAGCAGTTTTTTCGGCAAATCCTTCTTCATGTGCATCTACCGAATCTTCCAAATATTAACCTTTGGGAGCGCCCCGCCCTGGCAACAAAAAAGTAATCCTTTTAAGCCCCTGTCTTACATTAATATTAACTGGTTCTCATGTCAAAGATTAGCCGGGCGCTAATCAGCGTATACGACAAGAAAAACGTCGTTGAGCTTGCGCGCTCTCTTTCGGAATCAGGGGTGAAGATATTGTCCAGCGGGGGCACTGCCAAGGCCTTGTCAGAGGCAGGCATAGCCGTCACCGAAGTTTCTGATTTTACCGGCTCGCCGGAGATGATGGATGGGAGGGTGAAGACGCTGCACCCCAAAATCCACGGGGCAATACTGGCCGACCGATCAAACCCGAAGCACATGGAAGAGATGGCCAAGAATGGGATAGAGCCCATAGACATGGTCGTGGTCAACCTATATCCATTTGAGGAGACCGTGAAGAAAGGCGGAGAATTGAAGGATGTAATAGAGAACATAGACATCGGCGGCCCGACACTGATCCGTGCCGCGGCAAAGAACTACCAGAGCGTGGTGGTAGTCACCAATCCTGAGCGCTATGGGAAGCTCATCCAGGAGATCAAGGCGAACGGGGGGCTTTCCAAGGAAACCTGCGAGCTGCTCGCCCTCGAGGCATGGGAGCACATAGCGCATTATGACTGCGTAATCGACAAATACTTCAGGAAATCCTTCAGCGTTGATTCGGAATATCCGGAATATCTCAATCTGACATTCAGGAAGAAGCAGGATCTCCGCTACGGGGAGAACCCTCACCAGACCGCCGCATTCTACGCGGATGACCAGAATGGCCACTCCTCGGTAACCACCGCAGAGCAGCTCCAGGGGAAGGCGCTCTCATACAACAACATACTTGATGGAAATGCCGCTCTCGAGCTCGCAAAGGAATTCGATGAGCCGACCGCGATAGTGGTGAAGCACAACAACCCTTCAGGAGTGGCATCAAACGATGATATCCTTGAGGCGTACAAGACCGCGCGCTCGGTGGATCCTGAGGCCGCATTCGGGGGGGTTGTCTGCATCAACAGGGAGATTGACGCGAAGGTGGCAGAGGAAATCACCAGCAAGTTCCTTGAGATTGTAATTGGCCCGTCATTCACCGAGGGCGCATTGCAGGTATTCTCAAAGAAGAGGAAACTCCGCGTTCTCCGCATCAGCAACATCGCCGGCAAGCGCGGGCCCCACAGGGAATACCGCTCGGTTGTCGGGGGCCTTTTGGTGCAGGACGCCAATGTCATCCTCCATGACAGCAAGTTCAATGTTGTTACTAGGAGGAAGCCGACAGAAGATGAAATCCTGGCCATGAAATATGCCTGGAAGGTTTGCAAGCACGTTAAGTCCAATTCAATCGTTTACGCGAGGCCCACGCGCGTTGTTGGAATCGGCGCGGGCCAGATGAAGCGCGTTGATGCTGCGAACCTGGCAGCTTCAATCGCCCAGGAATTCGGCCTTGAGCTCAAAGGGTGCGCGATGGCATCAGATGCCTTCTTCCCGTTCAGGGACGGCATTGACGCTGCGGCAAAAAGGGGAATTACGGCTGTTATGCAGCCAGGTGGCTCGATTAGGGACCAGGAAGTAATAGATGCAGCAGACGAAGCCGGCATGACGATGGTCTTCACCGGAGTGCGCCATTTCAGGCACTAGTTAGCTATTTAAATTGTTGTATTTATGATATTATTGTGATTTTATATGGCTATGACTAACAAGCCCGCGCCTCGCAATGATGGCGCATCTTCAAAGCAGTCTAAAGTGCAGAGGAGGAGTGGAAGCTCACTTTTCGGGACCAGAGCGCAGCCAGTGGCCTTCTGCCCTGTCGTTGTAGAAGATGAAATGGTAGTTTCCAAAACTGAGAATAAGAATCCCGCAAGGGCGGATGAAAGGAAAGTACTCGGGAAATTTGTAAAAGAGGTCTCAACGATGCACCTTGATGATGATGAGGCGGCTTCTGCGGTCCACGGGGAACTTGAGCGCCTTAGGGATGAGACTGGCGATTCTTCTCTTCAGGCAGTACAGCTGACATGTGGAATGATGGCCGACTATTCAAGTACCTTTGCCATCTACAGGCCGGAACCTGAGAAGTAGTCACTAGAGTTCTTTGGCGTACCTCTCAGCCAGCCCCATATATTTCCTTATTCTTTCTTTCGCCTCTTCGCTTGGATGCTGTGAATATTCTATAGCCGCAATCTTGGCCCTGACATTCGCCCTGTAGCACTTGTAGAGCGTGAGCAGTTCAAGCGCTTCATTGTCCCCGCTCAGTTCCACATACTTATCAATGAAGAGCCTGGAGAAATCACTCTTGCCGAAAGCGTCCAGGTCCATGGCCATGAAGGCAATCTCGCTTGAGACATCTACATACCTGAAATCCCTGCTGAACTCTATGCAGTCGAATATCACAATCCCATCTGTGAGGAAGATGTTCGCCGAGTGCAGATCCCCGTGGCAGTCCTTTATCCTGCCTTCAGCCTGCCTCTTATCGAAGAGCGCACGGTTTCCCTCTATGAATGAATCGCACTTCTCAAGCACGTAATCCACCTGCCCGCCAAGGCCGCACGCCTTTTCTATTATTTTCCCAAAAGAGCCCAAGTCATCTATCTGCTCTTTCACGACATCAGCCGAGCTGTACTTCTTATCGGAAATGGAATCTATCCTCTTGTGGAAATCGGCTACGATACCGGCAATTTCCTCAATATCCTCTTCGGTAACCTTCCCTTTACTGAGCAGGGTATCCATCCTCCTCTCCTGCGGCAGCCTTCTCATTTTCACCGCGTAATCGAGCGGCTCGCCGCCCGATTCAAGCGCAACCACGCCCCCACCACCGGCAACCGGAACGACATCAAGGTATATGTCCGGCGCCAGCCTCCGGTTCAGCCGCACTTCCTCCTCGCAGAGCTCCTTCCTCTTCTCAAGGGTGGAGAAATCAAGGAATGAGAACTTCACCGGCTTCTTTATCTTGTAAACGAATCCATCCTTTAGAAAAACCC
>JBDRLQ010000009.1:0-23930 GCA_043812915.1 Microcaldota archaeon
ACCGGCTTCTTTATCTTGTAAACGAATCCATCCTTTAGAAAAACCCAAGAGATGTGGGTCTCAATCAATTCCGCGCCCATGCCTTCCTTAAGCTTGGATATCTGCTCATCGTCCATCATACCTACCTACATATTTGAGTACTTTTTCAAGCATCTCTTCTTTCGGGAGCGCCATGTCCAGTTCCAGGTGCTCCAGCTCCATCGGCTCGAATATCCCCTTCACCTTGAGGTACACTTCGAAATCCGCCTCGCTCTCGCTCTTCTCATTCTTCCTCTTATCTATCCTTTTCCGCAACTCGTCCTCACTGAGCACGCACAGAATTGCGAAGAACCCGGTGCCTTCGCGCCCAGCGGCATCCCTTATCATCTTCCTGTACCTGGCAAGGTAGAATGTGGCATCCACAATAACGTCCCTGCCCTCCTTCAGCAGCCCTGAGGCCTCCTTGGCAATGGTGAGGTAGATTCCGGACTTCTCCTCCTCGGAATACGTGCGCTCCTGGAGTATCCTGTTCCTTATGCTGTCGCTGTTCAGGTACTCCGCACCCAGCCGCTCAGCAAGCTCCCTGGAAAGGAATGATTTTCCTGTTCCTGGAAGGCCGCACACCATAATGAGCATAATTTTTTTCATGGGGAGAAGGTATTAATAATTTCTTCGTTATTCCTGAACATGGTACAGCGTATCATACTATATCTTCCGGAACTGCTGACAATCAGGAATATCATCGTGCTTCTCTGCCTGGTCACGGTGGGTGCACTGTTCTATCTGATGGCGAGCCCCAATGCAATTGAGATGTCCGTGCAATCGTACATGATAGTTGCCAATGGAGTGTCCCCCGAACCGGTCTCTGTAACCGTAACCAGCATGCTCGGCATCCCACTCCCTGGCGCGAGGGTTGACTTTTCCGCCGACAGGGGATACATGGAAAAATTGTCCTGCACAACCAACTCGGCAGGCGGCTGTACTGTGAATTTCATCCCTGAGAAGAGCCTTGGCGAGCAGAGGGCAACAATAACCGCTTCCATAGGGGGCCTCTCAGACAATGTACTCATCACAATGGCTCCGGACAATGCGAATTCCATTGCGTTGGAATCGCAACAGCCATTCCTTCTGGCAGACGGCTATTCATCCACCTCTGTTACCGCGCTGGTCACTGACAATGTGGGGAATGCGGTTCCCGATGGGACAAGGGTCTCCTTTACGGTAATCCCCCCGGAGATGGGCACTTTCTCAAGAGGGGGGCTGTGCAACACCAACAATGGCAAGTGCACGATATCCTTCACAAGCTCGGTCAATCCGGGCAACGCGACTCTGACAGGAGCTTCCAATGGAGCTTCCGGCTCGGTCGTGCTTGACATGCTCACACTGCTTCCTGAGAAAATGGAAGTTGTGCTATCCAGCATAAGCGTTCCGGCAGACGGCCAGAAAACAATCCTGGTGACTGTGAGGGCATCGGACGAGCTTGGCAATCCTGTTCCGGGCCAGGAAGTGACTGTTGACGTTGCGCTAGGAACGCTTGATAATGAGATGTGCAAAACCGATGACACTGGCGAATGCAGCTTCACCTATTTAGCCGGAACTGAGACTGGCACTGATGATATAACCGCAAATATAGAAGCACACGGCCTTAGTGCATCGAGGCCGCTGCTCCTGCTTCCTGTTTCCAACCTGGATATCACCATGCTGGCATACGAGAATGTAGGCAATCCGATAATCCCCGCCTTTGTGCGCAGCATAGAGTTCCATGGCCATGATATGGCGAGGATAATAATCACAAACGAGGGCAATTCTCTCTTTGAGGGGACGGTTTCCCTGGAAGTTCCCGGCTGGTCGGAGCAGGGCAATGAGCAGGTTTCTGTGGAGCCTGGGGAGATAGAGGAGATCTTCATGACCCTTCCGCTCAAGCAGGTGGCCTATGATAACCTGGACGCCGAGCCGGTGCATTATCTTCTTAGCGTCAGGGATAATGAGGGAAAGGAGGTTTTCAGGAACACTTATTATACCACCCTTGCGCCCTTCAACACCATGGTCTGGGGCGGCGTGTGGGACTACATGATTGCCGCCTGGGACACTCCGAGCGCCCCTGCGATACATGAGCTTGTGTCTGAGGCGGCGGATTACACCCCCTGGGAGTCCATTATCGGATACCAGGAAATGACCGGATACACACACGCGGAGACTACCTATTTCCAGCTGAAGGCGCTGTACGACACTCTTGCCGACCGGGGCATGCGCTATGTGAACGCTCCTTATGCCCTTGAGGGGATGCAGACAGTATATACTCCTGTCCAGAGCCTTGAGGTGAATGGCGCCAACTGCATTGACGGCTCGATGGTATTCGCGAGCGCCCTAACCTCCATGGGCATGAACCCGCTCATCGTGCTTACAACCAACCACGCTTTCGTGTGCGTGCAGGACTGGCCAGGCTCGGATTCCATTCTATGCCTGGAGACTACTATGGTGGGGCATTCTGAATTCAGGGATGCGGTTGAGTCGGGAGCCGACCAGTTCGAGGATGTCCGCCGGGAAGCCGGATTCCGGGCGATAAATGCGAACTCTGCTATTGAGAATGGAGTGAAGCCCCTTCCTTCCTAGTTTCAGGCCGAGTAGACGCACTTGCCAAGGCCGACATGCCTGGTTTCAAGGAATGCCCTGAAGAGCAGGGAATCCTTGTTTGGGGCTTTCCCTTCCTTTATTATTCCGAATTCGTTGAGCCTGTTGATGGACGCCTCAATACCCTCCGCCTCCTCAACCTGGTATTTTTCCCTTATCTGGGCCAGTTCGGAAATAAATCCTTCACCATGAACATCCCTGTGCTGTAGGATGCCCAAGGCCACGCAAACATCCTGGAGCGGAATTGTCAGATGGCCCGAAACCATGGACACGAAGGAGCGGGTTATGTTCGTCTGATTCAGGGCCTCCTCCAGGTTGTATCCCCCCCACGCCACAAATTTGTCGAATGCTTCGGTGTTCCTGACTATATGCCTCAGGAACAATGTTGAAATATCATCCGGGTACAGGCCCACATAGCCTGCAAGCCTTTCGATGGCGCCCACGCTCTCAAGGAAGCCTGCCTTTACCTGACCGAAACCCCTTGCGACATGGTTTGAGATGACAGTCCTGAAATCATCAAAACTGACAGTGGACGGAATAATCACTTTTTCCGAATCCCCGTAGAATGAGCAGAGCTCCTCCCTTGTTGAGCGCCCATAATGCCTTATCCGGTGCCCTATGGCCGGATACGCGATGACCAATCCGGTCCTATCAGGCATTTTGGAGAGTATGTCCAGTATGAGCGTTGCCTCGAAATCATCCTCCTGCGATGTCCTTCCGGTGAATACATTCTTCAGTCTGGGAACCGCGTCTCCGGCCTCGTCAAGAACTATGAACCTCGGTTTATGCCCCAGGTCTATCAGTTTCCATACTGCAATCAGCTGGTTCATGTCCACACCAAAAGTTCCCCCTCTTGGATCCAGGATAATCCCCAGCCCTTCAAGGAAGCCAGTTTCAATGGACCTATCGAGCATGTCCGCCAGGAGCTCGGTTTTTCCAGAGCATGGGTAGCCGGTAATGCCCATCGATTCCCCTGCCATCGCCCTCTCCAGCACTTCTGCCGTGAGCTCTTTTCTTATGTCATAAGCGTTCGAACGATTGCCATTCCGCAGCGCGGAGCGTATGTCTGGTATCGAGTTTTGCCTTGCCTTTTCCGCAATCTCTTTGCTTATCTGGAACCTGCTGAATTTTCTCATGGCCGGCACTCCTTTAAATTGGTGTTTGTATGTGTAATTAGGTGTAATAATATTTTTAATCATTCCCAAGCTAATACGTATGCATGAGGCAGAGGGGATTACAGCATAATTCATCAGGCCGGCGGCAGGCCGGCTTTTGGAGGGGCTCTGTCATGGCCCTTGTGCTGACAGCAGCCATTATGGGGTGCGGACAGGCCCGGCCTTCGAATCCCGGGGCCGGGCAGAATCTGGCAAAGGCGGTGCTCCCAGCAAAGGAAGCCTCTGCGCCCGCAAAGAGAACCCCTTCCAGAAAACAAGGCGCCCCAGGACTTTTCGAGTGCACTTCGAAGGATCTCAACTGGAGGAACAGGTTGCACACGAGATTAATTAAGGGCCTGGTGGAAGATGCCCTGCTCCCAATCCCGGTTCACTACTGCAGGGGCGATGCCGACCAGATACTTCGCGGAAGCATCCGTGACATCAAGAACATCCTTTCTAAGAAACTGAATCCCGGCAGGGCCAATCCCGGGGATATAATAATCGTTGCGATACGCCTGGAGTCCGACGGACGGATGGGCTTCCTTTTCGGCAACCATCTCAAGCGAAGCCATCAGGGGGTCCTGCCGGATGGCAGGAAGAGCTTCCGCTACCAGAAGGCTGATACTGCATTTCCGGTAGAAGAGATAAATGCCGCACTGAAGCAATCCCCATCAGCTGTGAGGCCCCCCAAGCCGGCCATGGCCTCAATACGATTCAAGGTCGGAAATTCAGGTGAGATGTTCAGGTATCGTTAACGCATGCCCAGATAGAAAAAGAATCCCGCCTGCCTGACTTGAACAAGCAACCTGCTGGTATCTACTGGGAAACAATTCCAGCATTAAAATCCGAAAAATCGGATGAACCAAACTACAGCCAGCCGCTCTACCATTGAGCTAAGGCGGGATAGAGACTAATGATGCGGAATTAGCTTTAAAAAGCAAACTATGGGAGGGAAATCCCTCAGACCATAGTTCCAAGGAGCATTTTCCGCATCTCAATCGGTTCAAGGTTCTCAAGGGCCTTCAGCGCGAATCCAAGCTTTGGCTCACTTTCTGCGAATATTGTGAATAGCTTGTCTCCTGGCTCTACTCTTTTTCCCCTGGCACTATGCAGCAGAATGCCTGCGCCCTGGTCCCTGGGGGAGCCTGCAATTCTTGCAACTTTTGAGATGACCTTGTTGTCTATATGGAATACGCTTCCTCCCTTCTCCGCCTTTACGGTATAACTGTATCCTCCTGCCTGCAGGTCTGATGCCTTCACTTTCGGGTTTCCTCCCTGCAGCTCGACTATCTCCTTGAATTTCTTAAGAGCCTTGCCACTGTCAATCAGCGTCTCAGCGGCAGAGTATCCATGTCCCCGGCTCACCTTTCCACAGGATTCAAGGAGCCTTCCGGCCATCATTATGCTCTTGTGCCGGAGATCATCAGGGCCTCTGCCTTCAAGCACTTCAAGTACATCTATACACTCCAGTACCGGCCCGACCCCGTTTCCGATTGGCTCTGCGCCATCGGTAATAAGCACCTCTATCTGCATGCCCAGCCTGCGCCCGATTTCAATGAAGTGCTTTCCAAGATCCTCCCCTTTCTCCAGGTACGGGACCTTCACCCCCCTTCCAATAGGGATGTCTATTACGACATGGGTCGCCCCCACGCTCTTCTTCTTTCCAAGGATGCTTGCTAGAAGCATGCCGCGCGGGTCAAGGCTCAGGGGATGCCTTATCCTGATAAGCTTATCATCAACAGGGGCCAGGTTCATTCCGCCTCCCCATACAATTGCCCCTTTGGCCTTTGTCACAATCCTCTTCATCTCATCGAGGTTGAAAGAAACATTCGAGAGCACTTCCATTGTGTCAGCGGTTCCGGCAGCGCTTGTTATGGATCTGCTGGATGTCTTTGGGATATAAAGCCCTGCGGCCGCGATAATAGGTACGATAATCATTGTGGTCCGGTTTCCAGCGACCCCGCCGATACAGTGCTTGTCCATAACTATTTTCTTGCCAATATCAAGACTGTCCCCTGATTCGACCGTCGCTTCCGCAAGTGCAATAATCTCCTCATCCGCAAAGCCATTTATGTATGCAGCCGAAATCCATGCCGAGGTCTCAATCTCATCCAGCTTCCCGTCCATGATTTCTCCAACGACGGTCTTGACTTCATCCGTGGTAAGTACGCCCTTATCCATCTTCTTTTTTATGTACGCGATGGATTTAGGCCTGTTCATATGGATGAGCTCTATCCTTTCCCCTTTCTTGAGATTGAACTGCTTGACAGTGTCCATAAACACCCCCACTGAGCCGGGGGCGGTGAACTCATCACTGACATCAACGGTCACCACAATTATCTTCTTTCCAGCCTTCAGGAGTGCCCTGTAGCCGGAGTACATATCATGCTCCTTCGCCTCGCTCTCATTGAGGACTATGATGTGCTTGCCGGTGAAAATATTGATTGGCTTGACCTCACACTCGTATTTCTTGAACTGCCAGACATCGACTTTCTTCTCTTCCTTGCCTTCCTGGTCATATTCCTTTATCACATGCTTCTTTTCTGCCCGTGCCGCTTTCTTATGATGTTTTTTCCTGACCATAAACTTCACCTGTATATGTTAATCCCAAGCTTCTGGGTCGCAATTGCGAAGAATGATTGTGTGGGCAGCACCCCCACCTCTGTCACGTATCCGTTTATGTATTTGGCGGATGTGACATCGAATGCGGGATTGCTGATTTTAACTTTTTTCGGGGGATTCTCCCAAACTTCCTTGTGGTCCCTTTCCTCTATCTTTTCACGGGATCCATGGATAGTTTCCGAGCTGTACTTGAGCAGTTCCGCGCATGAGTAGAATGAGGTATCATGCATGCGCGCTATATGGGCCAGCGTCGAGGTTCCGACCTTGTTTATCAGGTCGCCCCTTGAACTGATGGAATCTGCCCCGACAAGGACGATATCCGCCTTCTTCATCACCATGTTCATGGCGCCATCGACTACAGTGGTGACATCTATCCCGTTTTCCGCAAGCTCAGTTGCCGTCAGCCTGCCCTGGTATCTCGGGCGGGTCTCAAGCGAAATAACGCTGAACTTTTTCCTCATCCTCTTTGCCTTAATCAATATCCCGGTCACGCTTGAGGAGTGGCAGTGGGTAATCACCAGGGCGTTATTCGGGATGAGTTTGGCGCCGTACTCCGAGAGCTTCCTTTTGTCATCTTTCATGCCCTCAAGTATCCCTTCCTCTCTCTTTATTATGTCCTTCCGCAAGGCATCTGCCCCTTTGACCTCATCCTTCCTGTTCCTGGCGAACCTGCACGCGTTTTCGAGCAGGTTCCTCATCATGGGCTCTGTTGGCCTTGATGCTGCAAGGGCATCCGCCGCCTTCACAATATCCCTGTAGAGTATGGCTGCGCTCCTGGTTTTCGAACTTTTCACTTCGCTAATTAGCGCCCGGACCGCTTCGCGGGCAACATTTCTGGCTCCCTGGATTTTGAGATTTTTGATATCCTTTATCGTCTTCTGGACATCCTTGTGCATACGAAGGTAACTTGAATTACAAATATATACCTTGCTATAATGCGATGGCGAACTGCGGCTCCCTCTGAAACTTCGGGCGGGCCTTTTTATCTTTCACGCTTTTTTAAGCGGCTTGTGGGGGAACCATAGAATTCAGCGAAATAATCAAAAAATAAATAAAAAGAAAATAAGGAAAAAAAGAAAACTTCAGCCAAAGAGGGATGATAGCCCTTCGGCGGCCTGCTCTTCCTTCTTTCCTTCGTCTTCTTCCTTCTTCTCCTCTTTCTTCTCGCCTGCTGCCGGTGCTGCCGTTGCGGCTGCTGCCGGGGCAACAAGCGCCTGTTTCAGGAGGTCCTCGAAGTCGACATCCTTGACTGCCTCTGCAAGAACCTTTGCCTTCGCATCATCTGCGTCGGCTCCGCTTGCCTTTATGACTGTCACGATGCTCTCCTTTGTAACTTCTTTTCCAGCGCCATGCAAAAGAAGCACGGCATGCAGGTACGGGTCTACTTTGGTCATTCATTCCACCTCAAAATATCATTTTTTCTCTTCCTTTGCCTCGGTGGCCTCCGGAGCGGGAGCATCACTTCCCTTCTCCTTGGCCTCTGGAGCGGCAGGTTCTGCCGCCTTTTCCGCAGGCTCCAAGCCCGAGAGAGCCAATCCCTGCCTTAGGGCAGAGGTGAGAAGCTGCTCAGCCGTGCTTGATGAGTATATTCCGGCATTCAGTGCCAGGTTCATGGACTGCATAACCGCCTTCTGCAGGAGAATCTCTGAGTTGCCTGCAGTCGGGTAGTTCGCGTTGAGCGACATGTTGAGCGCGTCCATATAAGACGCAAGCAGGTCGCCCGTGATGGTATCCCCGATGTCCAGGATTTCCCTGGCATAAGAGTACTGTCCGTCGAACGCGAACATCAGGTTCGCCATGACCTCGAAGGGCATGACGTTGAGCGAGGTCAGCGCCTTTACCTTGGCCAGGGTAATCTCTTCCCCTGCCTTGGCTACTGTGCTGTTCTTTGCAACAACAATCTTTCCGCCCTTAATCTGGACGTTGACGCCTCCTGCCTTCAGTTCGGACAGCGCCGGGCCAGGCGGAAGGTCAGTATCACCCTCCGGAACGATGATGTCAAAGGGCGCGATGTCCCCCACCTTGGCTGCCCTCTTCTTCCTGTTCTTCTTAAAGAAGGAATTCAGCTCATAAGGCGACCATTTGGTCATGATAAACGCCATCGGCCTCTCAGATAGGGAGAGCTTCTCAGATAGCTTCGCATTGCTCTGGAGCACCCTCATAAGGACAGGCTTTTTCAGAATCTTCACCTTGCCCCCGTCTTCCCTGATTTTCTTCCTCAGTTTCTGGAGTAGCGAGTCTGGAAGCTTGTGGAGCTCCACCATCGCTATGGTCGGGTAATCCTTCATCTGGGCGATGGTGTCCTCGACATCCTTTATCTTCCTCTTAATTGTTTCCCTTTCAATATCAACTTTGTAATCCGTCATGATAATCACCTTTAGACCCTCACAGACGCTCCCATCGTCAGCTTGACGTACACCGACTTGATGTTCCCTTCGCTCACCTTGGCCTTCACAGCATCATAGACCGTCTCAGCGTTCTCGGTCAGGTCATCTGCGCTCATGTTCTCGGCTCCGATAAGGGCCTGGGCCACCGGCAGGTACTTCCCCTTGGACACAATCCTCACAGATTTCCTGGAGTGGTCCAGCAGGGATGCGACTCTGCCTACAATCGGCTTTGGCAGCTTACCTCTCTTACCAAGGTACTGACCAAGTGATTTGGCCACCTGCCCCATCAAATTGGGCTGCGCAAGAAGGACATAGTTCTTTGCAAGGTCCTTGAGCTTTGCCGGCTGGGCGTATGATGCGATGTCGTCAGGTGAGATAATCAGGTCCGCGCCCGCCTTCTTCGCTTCATCAGCGATTGCACCTTCGGCAATTACCGCGACCTTCTGCTCTTTCCCCCCCTTGCCTCTAGGAAGGATAATGTCGAGGTTGAGCCTGTTCTCGCTCTTGGCAAAGTCGATGCCCCGCATGTTCACTATCAGTTCCACGCTCTGGACGAATTTCTTCTTACCTTTGCCCTCAAGCGATTTTTCTATAGCTTCTGTTAATTTGTTTCTTTCCATAGAATCTGCCCTCCTACTCGCACTGAGTAGTTGTTACGGGTGAGAGAATATAGATATAAAGAGGGTTTTATAAAGCTTATCTCCTCGGTCCCTCTGGCTTGTTTTTCCCTTTCAGCTCCATCCGTGCGCTCCTTTCAAGTCCTGGACTATCTGGAAGCTCGGCACAAGCCCGTCAAGAGCCCTGATTGCGGCTCTTCTGCTGTCGCCCTCCTGTCGTAGCTGGTTTGGAGCGCATTCCGGTTTTTCCTGAGCTGGGCTCGGGGTTGTGACATGAAAACACCAAGGATTAGTGACTAGAGCTCGCCCACTCTCCTCTTCATCTTCTTTTTGAGCCTCTTGCGCTTCTTCTTAACCCATTTCCAGCGCATTCGGTTCTTCTTTTTCCATTTTCTCGGTTTTGAACCCATTAGTATCCCTCAACTTTTGAAACTTAAGAAGTCAGTATCAAATCTTTGTACGTTATGGTTTTTTATTTGTTTGTTTGAGCAGAGCCTCGACATTCCCGAATATTCTGGTGATGTTCATCCAGTGGCCGCCCCTCCAGTATGCCTTGCCGCACATGCAGCATATCCAGTACTCATTATTATTCTCATATGTCTTTTCCGGGATCTTGCCTCTCATCTCTTCCTTGCCTGCAACGTCCAGCAGGCTGCCGCAGGCGGGGCATCTTGTCCTATCCGGGAAGCTCAATTCGAGATCCAGTTCTGAGACAACCTGGGCAATCTGCTCTTCCAGGCTGCCGTTCTTTATTAATACTGTCCTGACGCCCTCCTTTGTGCACCTCCTGGAGAGCGCCTCATCCTTTGTTATCAGGGTGTAGCCCTCATCCCTGTCAATCTCAAGCAGCTCATCATCACCTCTGCCCTTCTCGTACCTGCAGTCAAGTCCGAAAATCCGCAGCCATGTGCAGGGGCGTTTTAGCATCTCGTCAAAGAGGAGCTTCTTTTCCATGCAAAGAATTCGATTTCACCAATTATATCCCTTCCTCTTCCGGCGGGGGAGTCGCGTGCGGGATTCTATCCGGGTTGGCCAGCGCAATCTCATCGACCATGTCTTTTATCTGCTGCTCATCGAAGATTACGATATCCTCCACGTCCCTCCTCGATAGCTTCACTAGGCCGAAAAAATCAACTGCTGCCTGCAATGTGCCGAACATCCGCTTAACTTCGATGGTGATTTCGTCCTCATATCCTTTGCTTCTGCGGCTGTTATCATCAAATTTTCCATAGCTCTTTTCGAAATATCTATTCTCCATAAGGATTCTTGCCCACTCCCGGATGTATTCGGATACGCAGAATCCGCCGACAGTGTCCATCTCCATTGCCATCTCATGCATCTTCCGGACCGTCTCAAGAAGATGCTTGAAAATGGTGGCCCTTCGGTTCCACTGGTAGTCCTCCTCTGGCTCGAAGTCATTGAACGCGCGCTGCTCAAGGCCCTGCTCAAGCACTTCCTGCAGCCTGGCAAAGCTTTTGATTGCCCTCTCCTGCCCAACCCTCAGCTCAGGGGATGCAGCTTTCCTGACTTCAAGTGCATACATTCCAAGCTGTGGTTTCCACCCCTCGCTATTCGAATAAAAATCATCAAAGGAGTCCAGCTTGATTGGCACACCCGCCTTTCTCAAGGCGATTTTTTCGCTAAGCTGCACATATGCCTCAAGCCGCTGCCTGAGGCTCACACCATAGAGTTCCCAGGATTGGGCAAATGTCCTGCAGAAGATGTGCTTGGCCATGAATTCGTGGGCATACGATCTGGCATCATGGAACATGCTGAACTGCATCCTATCCCTGGAAGTGCATGCGCTGGCATAGAAATCCTTGATTGTCTTGTCCAGGAAAAGGAACATGGCTGCTTTTTTGAGCCATTCTTCCCTCTCCATCATTTCCATAGCGCGCCATTCTTCAATGCTTTCATCCCCTTTCATGATTGGCATGTTGTCCGCGCTATCGAGCCCGCGCAGCGTATTCTCGCTTACCCTTCTTTGGTGCTGTACTATCGCGAATTCAAATGTGAGGATCTGCCTCTTGAGGACTTCGAACATTTCCATGGCCGCCTGTTCCCCCTTCCTGACCTCCAGGCTTGCATCCTCATCTTTTTCTGGAAGCATGAGTTCCCTTCTTTTTGCATCCCTGGCTGCCATCAGGTCAAGGGCAAAGCTGCCAGCATCATCCATTTCTACGCTATCCGGATGCCGTTCATCACCGACAATTTCTGGCGGCTCGCTGCTCGTGTGCCTTTTCCTGAAGCCCGAACCCCTGCCAGGGGGCTGTGAGCTGCTTCTGGCCCTTGGCAGCGGCGTCTCTGCGCGCAGCAGCTTTTGTGCTTTCTCCCCCTTCTTCTCACTAGCCATTAGGATAGATATCCATGCATTATATTTAAAAAAAGAACACAAAAAAGGATGTTTCTGATAATGGCTAAAAGAGTTTTAGAAAATGAAAATACAGAGAAGATAATCAGCCCAGCGAGATTTTCACGAACACATTTGTGGGAACCTTTATCCTTAGAATCTGCTTGATATATTTCTCATCCCCGACAATGTCCACGAGCCTCTTGGAGACGCGCTTCTCATAGTGCTCATATGTTCCGGTTCCGTCGCCGCATGGCGTCCTTCTGGTGGCTATTTCAAGCTTTCGCCTGGGCAGCCTGACCGGGCCGATGAATCTCATGTTGAGAGTGCTTGCGAGATCCTTTATCTGGTTAACGACGTTGTCCAGCGATCCGGGATCCTCGCCGCTCAGCTTTATTCTTACCTTTGTCATTATGATACCTCATAAAACTTGAATGCAGGCTTTAAGTTGTCCACAAAGATTTTAAACGGTTTGCGAACGGCCATGCCATGGATTCTTCCTCTGCACATGCAGGCGCCGGGTCACGCTTTTAAACTTTGGCGAAGATAGGCTTTCCTAGTTCTCGAAAAAAATGCAGAGAGGTATGAGGATATGCAGCATGTGTTGGGAATAAAGGAAATGCCGGAAGAATTGATGAGGAAGGTTGTTGGAAGCGCCATGGCCCTGAGGAAAGAGGGCGACAGGGCAAGGGAAGACCTCAAGGGAAAGGTGCTCATATCATTGTATGAGAAGCCGTCCACCAGGACGAGGCTATCTTTCGAGACCGCGATGCAGAATGCGGGCGGCCACTCAATCGTGATGGACTTCAAGGGCTCCCAGATTTCACGCGGCGAGACGATGGCCGATACCTCGAGGGTGCTTTCAAGGTACTGTGACGTTATCAGCGCGAGGCTGAATCGGCAGACCGACCTTGAGGAGATTGCGAAATATGCTAGCGTCCCGGTAATCAACGCGCTAACTGACAAGGAGCACCCCTGCCAGGCCCTGGCTGATATGCAGACCATCATCGAGTACGGGAAGCAGGGTGGCAAGCTCGTTTATATGGGCGATACTGCCAACAATGTCGCAAACTCGCTCATGCTCATTGCGGCAAGGTATGGGATGCACGTCGTGCTATGTGGTCCGCAGGGCTACCAGCCCCAGGCCGAGTACCTTGAAGAGGCGCAGAAGACCGGCGCGAAAGTGGAAGTGACAACTGACATCGCGCATGCGATGAAGGATGCGGACGTAATCTACACCGATGTCTGGGTTTCCATGGGGGACGAGGCGGAGAAGGAGAAACGAATGAACGACCTTCGGCCCTACCAGGTCAATGGCGGGCTGCTCAAGATGGCAAAGCCCGATGCAATTGTGCTTCACTGCCTTCCTGCCCACAGGGGAGATGAAATCACCGATGAGGTGATGGACGGGAAGCAGGCCGCTGTCTGGGATCAGGCCGAAAATCGCATGTGGGCCCAGGAAGCCCTCATCCTGGAGCTGCTCAAATAGCTCCATCCTTTTTTATTTCTTGACTTCTTTCTTCTTCTCCGGTGCTTTCTGATGCTCAAACTGAATTATCTCCTGCTCGCCGCGGCAGCTTTCGGCTTCCTCTTTCCCGGGCCAGGAGTGCTGGCAACCGATCTAATCCTCCCCTTCCTTGCCGGCTCGCTTTTCTTCTCGCTCATCAATTCGCAGCAGGTATGCTCATTCCGGCTTCCTGGAATCAGGGAACTCATCCCAGGGTTCCTGTACAATTACCTCTTCCTTTCAATGGTTCTTATCATCTTCGCCTTTGCCCTGCCCGAAGGGCTGCGCGAGGGTCTGATACTGTACGCAATCTGCCCGCCGGCAATAGGAATGATAGTAATCAGCAAGGCATGGGGCGGCAATTTCAGGAACGTCTTCGGATTCCAGATAGCCTCCTATTCGGCTAGCATCCTGTTAATCCCTGCAGTATCCATCTTCCTTTTCGGGGAGGCTTTCGATGCCCTGCTGCTGCTCAAAACCCTCATCCTTGTCTTCGGGCTGCCGGCGCTGCTCACCTGCTTCATAAAGATGAAGAACACCGACCTGGCAGCAGACCTTGCCAACATCCTTCTCGCGCTGGTGTTCTATGTATCCCTCTCAGTTGCGCGCGAGTCAATAGTCAACGGCCTCTCAGAGCTCGCCCTGGTCTCATTAGCGCTTTTCGTCCTTTCCCTGGTTCCCGCGCTGTACCTGGTGAAAAAGAAGGAGCCTGATGCCGCGCTGTACTCCTTCATGAAGAATGGGGGCGTTGCCGCTGGGCTTTCGATATTCTTCCTGGGTCCGGAATCCACGCTGCTAATATCAATCAAAATCCTGATTGACCTGTTTGTCATCATCCTGGCAGGGAGATTGGTTCAGGCAAAGGAGGGCAGCATTAAAAAGTCTCGCTGGGATATCAAGTCCTAGTTCTAAATGAAAGCTGAAAAACTGAAGGCAGCATTGGTGCTGCGGGACGGAACCGTTTTGCACGGGGAAGGCTTCGGAGCTGCTGCCATCTCCCAGGGGGAGCTTGTTTTCAATACCTCAATGACCGGCTACCAGGAGACCCTGACCGACCCCAGCTACGCCGGCCAGATTCTGCTGATGACAAATCCCCTAATCGGGAACTATGGCATAAATGAGAAGGATTTCGAGAGCGGAAAGGCGCACGTTTCCGGATTCGCGCTAAGGAACCTTTCCCCGGATTACTCCCACCGCGAGGCGGTTAAAAGCGTTGATGGCTTCCTGAAGGATTATGGCATTCCAGGAATAACAGGGATAGACACCCGTTTCCTTGTGCGGAAAATACGTTCTTTTGGGGTGATGCCTGCCGCGCTTGCCGCTTATGAAGGGGAATTCGATTTTGAAAAACTGAAGCCTGATTTCGATTACTCGTCAGAGAACTTTGTGGAGAAGGTCACAATCAGGGAGCCGCAAACCTTCGGGAAGGGGAAACTCCGGGTGGCGCTGGTCGATTACGGGGTGAAAAGAGGCATTATTGATGGGCTTGTGTCCAGGGGCGCTGAAGTGGTTGTGCTCCCGGCGCACGCTTCGGCGGAGCTGATAAAATCCTTTGAGCCCTCAGGAATCCTGCTCTCCAACGGGCCCGGGGACCCTGCGATGCTAACCCACGCGCACAGGATTATACGCGGGCTGGACGGCTATCCGATATTCGGAATCTGCCTGGGCAACCAGCTGCTCGCGCACGCTTTCGGAGGATGCACTTACAAGCTGAAGTTCGGGCACCGGGGCTCCAACCATCCAGTTTTGGATAAGCAGACTGGGAGGGTGGCCATAACCACGCAGAACCACGGCTTCGCAGTTGACGCTAAGAGCCTGCCTGATGATTTCGAAATAACCCACACCAACCTGAACGATGGCACAGTTGAGGGGATGCGGCACAAGGACAAACCCATCTTCTCCGTGCAGTACCATCCGGAGGCCAATCCCGGGCCCCACGACTCGAAGTGCCTGTTTGACAAGTTCATAAAGCTCATGGAGGGAAACCGATGAAGAAGGTTCTGGTGATCGGGAGCGGACCGATAGTAATCGGGCAGAGCGCTGAATTTGACTATTCCGGTGCGCAGGCGTGCCGGGCCCTGCGCGAGGAGGGAATAGAGGTAGTGCTCGTCAATTCCAATCCCGCTACAATCCAGACCGACAGCGAGATTGCCGACCGCATCTACATAGAGCCCCTGACAGTCGATGTCCTTGAGCGGATAATGGAAAAGGAGAAGCCGGAGGGCCTGCTCGCAACGGTTGGCGGCCAGACAGGGCTGAATCTGGCCATGCAACTCCACAAGCGGGGTGTCCTGGAAAAGTGCGGGGTGAGCTTCATAGGCACAGGCGCCAAGGCGATAGAGACGGCAGAATCGAGGGAGAAATTCAATGCCCTCATGAAGGAGCTTGGGGTGCCCATCCTTCCTGGGGAAGTTGTGAAGGATTTCGAATCGGCAAAGGCGTTCGCGGACCGCACAGGTTATCCGGTAATAGCCCGGCCCTCATTCACTTTGGGCGGGACCGGCGGCGGCACCGCGAAGGATGAGGCGCAGTTGAAGGACATACTTGAGCTTGGCTTAGGGCTGAGCGCGACCGGGGAGGTCCTTATCGAAAAATCCGGAATCGGATGGGGGGAATTCGAGTATGAGGTGATACGCGACTCCGATGGCAATTCAGCAATCATCTGCAACATGGAGAACTTCGACCCGATGGGGATACATACCGGGGAATCAATAGTTGCCGCCCCGGTACAGACGCTTTCCGACCGGGACAACCAGATGCTGCGCGATGCCGCATTAAGGATAGTTGGCGCCATAGGGGTCAAGGGCGCCTGCAATGTGCAGTTCGCGCTGAACCAGGAGACTGGAGACTATACGGTCATCGAGGTCAACCCAAGGCTTTCCCGCTCATCGGCGCTGGCGTCCAAGGCAACAGGGTATCCCATCGCGAGGGTGGCGACCAAGATTGCCCTTGGCAGGAGACTGCATGAGATAAAGAATGCAATTACCGGGACTTCGGCAGCTTTCGAGCCCGCACTTGATTATGTTGTCGTGAAAATCCCGCGCTGGCCGTTCGACAAGTTCTCCAGGAGCAACAGGAAGCTTGGCACAATGATGAAAAGCACCGGAGAGGCGATGGCGATAGGGCGCACATTCGAGGAGGCCCTGATGAAGGCCATACGCAGCACGGAGGTGAAGGTGCCCCGCGCGATAAGGCCCTCATGGCATCTTTTCCCGGCAACCGACCAGCGGCTCTTCGCCCTCTTTGAGGCTTTCAGGAGATGCATGTCCGTGGATGAGCTTCATGCGGAGACAAAGATAAACCGCTGGTTCCTAGAGAGAATCCGGAAGCTTGTATCGCTTGAGAGCGAATTGAAGAACGAGGAGCTTGGCAAGGGGCTCCTCCTTGAGGCTAAAAGGAATGGCTACCCTGATTCACTTATCGCCGAGCTGCGGGGCATGGAAGAGGATGATGTCCGCGCCCTTCGTAAGGAACTGGGCATCAGACCCGTCTACAAGATTGTCGACAGCTGCGCCGGGGAATTCGAGGCATTCACCCCCTACTACTACTCGACATATGAGCTTGAGAATGAGGCTAAAAGCGAAGATGAGAGGAAGGTGCTTGTCATCGGCTCGGGGCCGATAAGAATCGGCCAGGGCATTGAGTTCGACTACTGCTGCTCGCACGCGGCATTCGCCCTTCGGGAGATGGGGATAAAGAGCATCATGGTGAACAACAACCCGGAGACCATAAGCACCGATTTCGACACTTCGGACCGGCTGTATTTCGAGCCGCTCGCATTTGAGGATGTGCTGAATATAATCGAGAATGAGAACCCGGAGGGCGTGATTGTCCAGCTTGGCGGCCAGACAAGCATCAAGCTCGCGCAGAGGCTCTCAGAGAACGGCGTCAAGATTCTCGGGACGCAGGTCGATGGCATTGACCTGGCAGAGGACCGGGAGCGCTTCAGGAGGCTCTCGGACGAGCTTTCAATCCCCCAGCCCCCCAACGGGACAGCGACGAACAAGGACGAGGCGTTCGCGGTCGCGGACAGGATTGGATATCCAATAGTGATACGCCCGAGCTACGTCATTGCGGGCAGGGGAATGGCGA
Organism: Microcaldota archaeon; assembly: GCA_043812915.1. GTDB lineage: Archaea > Micrarchaeota > Micrarchaeia > Anstonellales > Bilamarchaeaceae > CAYVTJ01. Next base: position 17,340 of record JBDRLQ010000009.1, read on the forward strand.
TTGTGCGCAATGGGAATGAGCTGACTGCATTCATGGCTGAGGCGGTGGATGTTGGCGGGGAGAAGCCCGTCCTCATAGACAAGTACATTGACAATGCGATTGAAGCTGAGGTGGATGCGGTATCTGACGGGGATAGGCTTTTCATTGGAGCCATAATGGAGCATGTGGAGCCGGCAGGGGTGCATTCCGGAGATGCCAACATAGTGCTGCCGGCGATACGGCTCTCCGAAAATGAGAAAAGGACCATTGAAGATTACAGCAGGAAGCTCTCAAAGGCGCTTGGGACCGTTGGCCTAATCAACATACAGTACGCGGTGAAGGATGGGGTGGTTTACATACTGGAGGCGAATCCGCGCGCCAGCAGGACCGCGCCTTTTGTCAGCAAGGCAATCGGCATCCCTCTGGTCAGGCACGCGGTGAGGGCCATGCTAGGCAACAGGCTTGACATCCCTGCGGTCCCCTGCCGGCATTTTGCGGTCAAGTCCGTGGTATTCCCGTTCCTCAAGCTTGCCGGAACCGATACCGCGCTGGGGCCGGAGATGCGCAGCACCGGGGAGACGATGGGAATCGGGGACTCTTTCGAGAGCGCTTATTTCCGGGCGTTGCTTGCTGCCGGCATCTCTGTCAATCCGGCCGAGAACTCCCTAGCCTTCCTAAGCCTGCGCGATGAGGATAAGGCGGATGCAGCTAAGCTGGCAGGGCTTCTGCGCGGGCTGGGATTTTCCATATGCGGGACCAAAGGCACCGTGGCCGGAATCCCCGGGGCGGAAGTAATCCCAAAGGCCGGGAAGGGGGACCCTGACGTGCTGCAGGCGATACGCTCGAAGAACATGGGGATTGTGATAAATACCCCCAGCAGGGGCGGCTCATCGAATACGGATGGATTCAAGATAAGGAGGCTCGCAATCGAGAGGAGCATCCCATGCTTTACTAATGTAAGCACCGCGATGCATTTCCTAAAAGCGCTAAAGATGATGAGGGAAAAGCCGATTGAAGTAACAGCCCTCTCAGACTGGGCCGGCAGCAGCCTTAAAAACAGATAAAGAGAGATTTTCACATGTGGCTCCAGTTTGTCCAGGCGCTCGTCCTGCTAATCGTGATTATGGACCCTCTTGTCAGTATGAGCGCGTTCCACTCGATGACAAAGCAGATGCGCGGTAGGGAGAAAGGCGAGATCGCCAAAAAAGCGGTATTGGTAGCCGCCGTTCCCCTTTTTGTATTCATCCTCGGGGGCAGCCTGATGCTGGACATCCTCAGTGTCAATATCGAGACTTTCAAGGCGGCAGGGGGGCTAATCCTAATCATCCTGGGAATCCAGCTCTCGCTCGGAGTCTCATTCAAGAAACAGAAGGACGAGGATCTGCATGACCAGGGGGCAATCGCATCCATCATCGGAACTCCCCTCATTACCGGGCCGGCGACGATATCTGCCGCGATAATACTCACAGACGAGATGGGGATGCCGATAACCGCGGCCGCTGGCATCTGCGCGCTCCTTGTCGCTTGGTTCGCCCTGGCAATCGGGACGCGCTTCTATGACAAGTTCGGGATTACCGGAGCGAGGGTACTATCAACAATGCTTGGCCTTATCACAATCGCATGGGGGATGGCTTTCATCAAGGAAGGCCTTCTCATGCCTTAGTGATTCCTTCCTGTGCATCGGGGAATGTCTCTCTCCAGGATAAATTGCTTTGTAACGAGTGCAGCCTTTGGAGCAGTCCCGCTAATAAGGCCAAAAGGAATTCCGGGAATGAATCCGGGCGCCCCGGGAAGCTTCATGCCGCTAACCGATTTTCACTTTTGTGATTTGTATGTGGGGTCCGCCGTCGCTGACAGGGGCCTCCTGTCCCATCTTGCCGCACATCCCGGGGCTTGTCCCGAAGTCTTTAGCGACAACCCGTACATTGTTCAAAGTCTCGAGTATGTTCCCGCTGATGGTGACATCACGGAGAATCGCTCCGCACTCCCCATTCCTTATTTCGCGCGCTTCCTCCGCCTTGAACATGAAGCCGCCTGAGAAAGTATCCACGCTTCCCCCCTTCATGCCCTTGAGGTATATCCCCTTCCGGATATCGAATGCGTCCTCCACAGATGATTTTCCGGGGAGGAAATAGGTATTGGTCATCCTGACAACCGGGACACTGTCATATCCTGCCGCCCTGGCATGGCCGTTCGCCGCAACCCCGAGCTCCTTTGCGCTCTCCCTTGAAGTGAGGAAGCCGCACAGCCTGCCTTTGCGGACAAGCTGGGTCTTTCTGGCCTCCATCCCCTCATCATCGAAATAGACGTGCCCGAAATTCCTGGCGGTCGGGTCATCGACAATGTTCACCAGAGAATTCCCAATGCTCTTGCCCATCTTGTTTGCAAGTATGGATTCCTTGTCTATGACTGAATCGGCTTCCGTTGCATGCCCGATGGCCTCATGGGTGAGCACTCCTGTCATCTCCGGGTCAAGCACGACCGTGAATACCCCTTTGGGCGCGAGCTTTGCGCGGAGCAGCCTCTGGGCCTTCTCCTTAGATATCCTTGCGGTCTCAAAAACATCAATCTTCGGAAACCCTTCCCTGGAAGCCTGGGTCTTGCTCCCCCTCTGGATGAGCTTCCCGGAGCGCGCCGTGGCAACTGCGCTCATATATGTGAATCCCTCGGTCTGGAATATCTGCACCCCCTCGGAATTGTAGAATTCCTTCTCAACGACGCTATCAACGCAGGATAGGGCAACCGACATGATATGCTTTCCCTTCATATGCCCCCGCGCCTCAAGCAGCCCATCGACTATCTCCTCCTGGCGGGAATCAGCAATCCTGTCATTCGCGGTTCTCTTCATCCTCCTGCTCTTACTGACGGAAATCCTTCCAGGCTCCAGCCTGGCAAGCTTCTGCGCCCTTCTCAGAAGGGAAGGCACGCCCTCCCCGGTATTGGATGCCGCAAAGCCCCAGGAGCCCTTCTCAAGCACTCTCGCGGACACCCCCCAGTAGCTGCCGCTGTTGGCCTTCACTTCCTCATTGACGACCTTGACCGATTTGTCTTTTCCGCGCTCCACCCTGACCTCAGCGTATTCAAAACCAGAAAGTGCTTTCATCCAGCGCATGTTCTTCGCCGCTATAGGAGCTTCTCTGCCTTGGCGGCGAATTCCTGCACGGTCTTCTTATGCTCCCTATCCTCTATGGAGCCGATGAATATATAGTCCTTTATCGGGACCAGGACATAAATGGTTTTCCCGAACGTTATATCCAGGTTCTTCTGGGCATCGCCAGCCTTCTTCATCATCGCGTCGGAGACGTTGCAGACGGTCGCAAGCATGTTCGCCCCGACATCATTGAGCGCTATGGTGGAATGGAGCTTGAGCCCGTCTTTGCGCACAACCGCGCCGTTTATGCCTTCTTTCCGCATCTCATCCAGCAAGGCCTCGATGCCATCATCTGCTTTTTCGGATTCTGCCATTTGTTCCACCTACACTATGCTGATTCCTGACGGCCCCAGCTTGAAGGGCACAGTGCTGTCCGTCATGGGCAGCCTGATTTCGCACTTGCCCGCCTTCTCCTCGATTACGAATATCTCATCCATTCCGTGCTCAAGCAGGCTGAGGAGCTGCTTGTCATGCACGCCTTCCTCAACAAGGTAAACCGCCGTCGCGTTGGCGTCCTTCAGCCTGCCCTCGATTACCGCCAGGAACTTCCTTATGGAGTCCTGCGGGTTGTACAATACGAATGTGGAGAGCGTATCGAACACTATCCTTATCTTCTTCCCATCGCTGTTCTTTATCGCTTCATTGAGCTCGAGGGACAGGTCGTTGAGCGCGCTGGGGCCTGCAATCACCCTGACCCCATCGCCCGACTTCACCTCCTTCTTGGAGCCCAGTGTGCTGCTGTAGCAGTCTATGAAAAAGATATTATCCGCCTTCAGCTCTATTCCGGCGCCCGCGGCCTTTTTTATTACGCTCTCTGGAGCGGCGTCTCCGCAGATGATGTAGACATTCTCCTTCCTGGGCTTTGCCGCCGCCGCGAAATGGTACGCAAAGGCGTTCTTCTCCATCCCGGTCGGGCCGACAATCATGATATTCCCCGGGTGCTGATAGCCGCCTTCCAGGATAATATCAAGGTCCTCAATCCCCGTCTGCACTCTGTTCTTCCTTAGAATCGGCAGCTTCTCATCCACTCCGAGCTCTGTCTTGGCCATGGGGATACATCTTGATGAAATTTTATAAAAGTAGGTTTCAGCATCACAGGATAATCTTCTTTACCGACTCGAGGAACCCCCTGGCCATTTCGATGGACGATTCTGCCTCGGACATCTGAACCTCCTTTATGTCGATATTCTCATCCCCGTATATGACTTTGTGCCGTATCGTCCTTAGGGTATTGAGCTCAGTCACGTATTTTTTCTCAATTCTGTTCCCGTATGCTTCCTTGAGGTATCTGCAGACAGCGTAATGGTTTTTCTCCTTGAATCCGTCTCTGAAAAGCAGGGCGCGCGCGGCATGGAACATTGAGGTGTAAGCGCTCACAACCGCATTGTCGAAGATGCCTGCCCCATATTCGGTCTCGGCCTTGCTTATCTTGTTCTTTGCCAGGTCAAGGGACTTTATGGCTTTTCCGGAATCCGGCCGTGTCTTCACCAGATTGCCTTCTCTGACAAGCCCGTCTATCAAAGAACCACCGGCTTTTCACCATGGAGCGCGATAGAGTCTACTATGACATGCTCATAGAATATCTTGTCCGCCTCTGCCTTTTTCTTCCATTCTCCTGGAGAATACACGCTTATGTTTATCTCTCTCCTGGTGCCCGTTGCGAGAGCTGCTATCTCTCTTTTCCCTGCCTGGCCGCTGTCCGCGATTACTATTATGTCGATGTCGCTTTTATCGTCATCCTGCCCTATCGCGGTGCTCCCATATAGTATGATGCTCAGGATGCTCTGGCCCGTTCCGATGATTCGCCCCACCACTCCGGCATGATCCAACTCCTCAAGTGAGAAAAGCACTTTCCACTGCCTTGCCAGGTAGCTATCCAGGTCCACCTGATACTGGTATGTCTTTCCAATTTTTTCCAGCTTGAGCATCCCTTTTTTCATCATATAATCAAGCGAGTATTTGCTCGCGTTGACGCTTACCCCCGCCAATTTCGCAGTTTCCCTCACAGAGTGTCTCTTTGCAGGATTCGAAAGAATCCTTTTCATTACTTTCACGAGGGCATACTTCTCAAGCATACCCTGTATATAACAAGTGTACTTTATAAAGTGTTGTTTTTTTATCTGCAAATTTAAAAGTATATATGTTCTTTTAAAAGCACTTTATGCTACCCTCACTTTACAATCCTCCAGATGCGGTATCCCCTCTCAACATCCACCAGCTCAAGGCAGTCCGGAACCTCTGTTAGGCTGTTCTCCACCAGGATGTCATAATGGTATTTCTCGAAGATGCCGCAGTCCAGCATCCCGTTCTGCCGCATGTTCTCCATCTCGATTTGGATTTCCCTTTCCGTAAGTGCAATCTCCATGCTTGGGCTCACACTTATGTTCTCCCCATAATACACAACGTTGAACGCACATTCCATGGAATCGCAGAGCACAACTTTGCCCTGCAGGGGAATCTCCTCTATGCTATAATCCGAGTACGCCAGGGGGATTAGTGAAATCATGATGCCCATGAAGAACGCCTTCTCAAGGAGGCCGAGCCTGATTTTTTCCAGCCCAAGCCTCTTCTCGTCCAGGGAAACTGCCATCATCAGGGCAATCACCTCGATGAACCTCACCTGGTTGAACAGGACGAAGAATCCGAGCGGCAGCCAGTACCTGAAGTTCCTGTTCTTTATGAATAGGTAAAGCAGCAGCAGGAAGAAGGGGTTGAAGAGCAAAGCGAGGACGCTCTGGTTCTCCATTATGAAAGAGACCCTTTGGGTAAGTATGCTTATGATGAAATGGTAGATATCAAAGAAATATGCCGGTCCGGCATACGCGTACCACATCGCTAGGGAGGCGGCAAGGCTTATCAGGTATTCCCTGCGCACAAGCACCAGTGGGATGAGGAATATGGGAAAAAGGTAGTAGAATGAGCCCATGAATGTCCCCCAGAGCACCGCAACCGGTCCTGAAAGCAGCAAAGCTATGATGAAGAAGAATGACTCGAAGACCGCGGGCCTTGCATACGTAATCCTGGTGCCCACAAGTATCAGGATGAGCACGAACATGAATATCCGGAACCTCTCGCTCCACCCTTTGGTATGCAGGAAGAATGCGGCTGCAAAAGAGAGGAACGCAAGGCCTTGCATCACCTTCAGGCCGGTTTCCCCGAATCCCTGGTCTATAATCCTGGCGAAATGGTCAAAGAGCAGGTAAGGGTTGAATGAGAATCCCCATGCGTTGGCATAAAGGTTCGCGTAATCATATCCGTACTCGTACGCTTTCATGTGCCGGAGCAAGTCATCAAGCGGGTCAGGAGCAGTGGCAAGGAAAAGCAGCAGGGCAAGGAGGCAGAAGACAGCTGAAATTTCGTATCTATCCTGCCTCGGGTCCTTGAATCCGAAATAAGCCACGTTCCACAAGCCATAGAAGCAGTCCTTTACTATTGCATCCTTTTCCTGGTCTTTTTCCAGC
>JBDRLQ010000010.1:0-7188 GCA_043812915.1 Microcaldota archaeon
TTGATAGAAAGAATCAAGCGCCTCAACCGCAGGGTCAGATATAAGAAGTATGAGGAAAAAAGCCCTGGAGCCTTTTCTGGAGCAGACCAAGGACGTTCACATAGCGCCATATAGGAAAAGGAAAAAGGCATTGGAATTCAAGATATCCACCTCCGCATACACTCCAAAGATGGAAAGGGAGTGGCTGAAAGAGGTCAGGAAAATCGACGAGAAGCTTGACGAACTCAAGGAAGTTGAGAGAGCCAGGAGAAAGAGAAGATACGTCGAGCAGGATATCGAGGAAGGGGAGAAGGAGATCCTTACGATTGAGGATGGCCTTAAGGAGATTCGGAGCGAACTTCGGAAGCTCTATGATGGCATGAGAGGAATCAAAGCTGCCGCAAGGAAAGAGGCAGCCGCCAAGGAGCGTCTCGAAGAGGACATGGTCGCTCTTGGAGATCTTGCGATTCTTGAAGAGTCTGACGAAAAGGGATGACCCGCTTCCGGGCACTTTTTTCTGTTTTTTCTATTTGCAAGCCAGCGCAAGCGCATCCTCAATTATCTTCGCGTGGTCAAATGCAAGTTCCGGCAAATTATCTATGCCAAACCATTTCACTTCCCCGGCATCGTCCCCGGCTTTTGCCTCGCCGCCGGTCCGCTTAACCAGATATGCAGCGGCGATTATCCCCCGCGGATCCCTTTTTGGATCTGAATAAACCCCTATAAGGCCCGCCGGTTTGATATCAAGGCCCGTTTCTTCCTTCATCTCGCGGATAAGACACTGCTCAGCAGTCTCGTGTTCCTCAATCCTGCCACCAGGAATTGCCCACATGCCCTTTCCAGGCTCCTTGGAGCGTCTGATGAGGAGTATCATTCCGGAATCCATAAGGACGGCGTCTGAAGCAAAGGATCTCATGGGGAAGTGTCCGAGCTTGATTTTAAAACATTGCCGGAGGAAAGGGCTAAGGGATTGTTATGGCACTCAATGCTTACATTAAGATGCTGCGGAGCATGCTTCCGAATGTGATGAAGGAGCAGCTCAAGAATGAGAAGGGGGATGTCGTGCTTGGGATGAAATACCTAATATTCGGTTCCCTTGTAGTCGCGCTAACCACATTCATTTCCATGAGTATTGTCATCCTCAGTGCGCCCGAGCTTCCGAGCATGGAGGCTGCAGTTTTCGGGATTCTCTATTCCTTAGTATTCCTGTTCGCAACAATACCGACACTGCTTGTTGGAAGTGCGGTGATAGGAATCGCGCTGACATACAAAGTGGCGCGGACGTTGGGGGGAAAGGGCGCTTTTGCGGACCACTTCTACCACCTTGCGCTGCTGAGTGGGGGGCTGGCAGTTAGCGGTGGGATAATGCTCCTCATACCCGTGCTGAATTTCTGGCTGCTCATTGCACAGTGGATGTATTCTTTCTACCTAGCTTATCTGATTTACAGGAATGTGCATAAGCTCGGGCAATTTATGTCGGGCATGCTCGCAGCGTTCCCGATTGTGATAATCGTGTTGGGGGCGATGTTCCTTGGGATGGGCATGGCGTTGATCGGAGGGCCTGGCAGTTTCGGGGCATATTAATTTCGAATTCGGAATGGTGGCGGCAAACCACCATTTCTTTCTAATTTTATATTGAAAGCGCAATCGTGAGCGCCCCAAGGGCAAGGCAGTAGTACGCAAACAGGTGGAACTGGTTTTTCTTGATTAAATCCATAAGGAAGCCGATTGCTAGGTAACCGACGATGGCGGCAGTCGCAGTCCCCACAAGTGCAGGGCCAAGCTCCGCGCCCATGCCAGCGACTTCTTTTGCTTCGAATAGGGCCGCCCCGATTATCGCCGGGATAAACATCAAGAAGGAGAATCTTGCGGCCTTTTCCTTGTCAAGGCCAAGCAGGATGCCCGCACTTATAGTAGCCCCGCTCCGGGAGATTCCAGGCGCTACCGCGCACCCCTGGGCAATGCCTATGATTATCGCGCTCTTGGCATCTGGCGCCTTTTTTCCGGATATTGCTCTTGTGGAGAGCAGCAGCATGCCGGTTAGCATGAGCGCAATCCCGACATAGAGGGTGTTTGAGAAAAAAGACGCGAAGAAATCCTTGAATCCGAAGCCGATTATCGCAGTTGGGATTGACGCGATTATTATGAAAATCGCGAGGCGGAAATCTGCATTTTTATTGTCTAGGGTGAGAAACCCCCGGATTAGAGAGGATATATCGTTCCTCATATAGAGACATACCGCGGCGAGCGTTCCAAGGTGAAGAAGTATATCGAAGATGACCGGCGGTTGGACGCCCAAAAAATTCTGCAGGAGCGCGAGGTGGCCAGAGCTCGAGACCGGCAGCCATTCGGTTATGCCCTGGATGATTCCAAGGGCTATTGCCTGCAAATAATCCATAAAATAGAATCAGGATAGAATGTTTTTCAACCTTCCTCCGGCAAGGAGCCGAAATGAGCAAATATGAATCAGACGCTGTTGACCTCATCACGGCCCGAAGGCTCAGCGGTTGTTCATGTCATCATGTGTATATTATTAGGGTTTTGAGGCTTTTAATACCATCAGTTTCTCGAAAAAGAAGGAGATTTCCTCCAGGACCCCAGTTTCCATTCCAAGGGCCCGGAGCGCAGAGGTCGTTTTCTCGGGTTTGTTGAGGCTGCTGTGCAGAAGCAGTAACGTGCCCCCAGGATTCAGATGGGGATTGAATTCCTGGATGAACCTCTCGACTGTTTCTCTGCCATTCTTCCCCCCGTCGAATGCGGCATTTATGGGCCCAGAAAGCCTCTCCCCGTTTGATGTCGGAAGGTATGGGGGGTTGAATACAATTGCATCAAATGCTTCGTTTCCGAGATTGTGAAAAAGGTCGCTCTGGAGAAAACGCGTGTTCCGCAGATTGTTCAGCTTTGCGTTCTTGGCAGATGTCTCCACTGCAGAAAGGTTGATGTCTATTCCTAGCACTTCGTTGTCCGGATTGGCTTTGGCATTTGTGAGAGCAACAATTCCGCTGCCGCAGCCGACATCAAGGAGCCTGCCCGAAAGTGCTTTGGCGTGTTTTGCTAGAAGGAAGGAATCATCTGAGGGGAGGTAAACATCATCAGGCACGCGGAGCATGATGCCCTCATGCTCAAGATCTTCCATGGAGGTATTAGCCTGAGAAAGGTTAAAAGATGTTGTTTATAGTGTTTAAGTTGAGGAAGTGAGCACTATTGAGATTAACGGGATAATAGTCAGCGGGATGGGGGAGGGGAAACGGTTCCTCCCCATTCCAAGCTATGCAAAGGGGATAGAGGCATTGCTAGGATTTCTCCCATTCCCAGGAACGCTGAATATCAAGCATGGGGAAGGCAGGAGTATCTTGGAAGGGGGCCGGCAACTCAGATTGGAAGGGTTCCTTGAAAAGGGGAAGGCGTTTGGTTCCCTGAAATTGTTTCCCTGCAAAATCAGCGGGGTGGACTGTGCAATAGTAGTTCCCGAAAGAACAAGGCATGATGGGAGTATCCTGGAGATTGTTGCCCCTGTTGAGCTGAGGGCTGTTCTGAAAGTGCGGGATGGGGATTGTGTCCGGATAGAGATTCGTCAAGAAAAAGGGGGGAATCGAGATGGAAAGCGAGATTGAATTTACCGCTCTTGTAACTGGAGTCAGGCATTACCATGGTCAGGCGGAATGCAGGATGACTGATGGGAAGAGCACATACTCAGTCCAGTGCCATGACTGCATTCCGGGCAGGGTTATGCACATTAGGGGCATTGTGACGGATTTCACGAAAATGCAAGTCAGCCTGAGCGAGAAGATGGAGCTTTCTGGGGAAGAGGAGAAGGAAGCTCTTAGAGATATAGAAAGTGCTGCTGCTGCGAATGCGATTGTTTCGCTTGACTCATGGATATGTAATGATGAGACTGCCAAAAAGATGAGAGTGCCCATGGAGGCCCTAGCACGCAGGATTCTCGCAGCATCAAAGCTCGGAAGATTCGTGCTCTTGAGATTCCATAACGATGCGGACGGTATTTCTGGGGCGTTCGCGCTGACCTCGTTCCTAAGATGCCGGACATACCAGCAGAACTCGGCCGTATATTCCGCAAGGGATGCTGTCCGGGACCTGGGCAACCTGCACAACGAGAGCTGGCCGCTGGTTATTCTGCTCGATTTCGGTGCAAACAAGGAGAGTTCCGAGGGGATAAAGATACTGAAGGCGGCTGGCATCGAAGTGATAATCATAGACCACCACCCACCCAACAATGAGACGCTTGCGCTCGCAGACCTGGCACTTACCCCATGGCAATTCCTCGGGGAGGAGAGAGCATCAAGATACGTGGCCGGATATCTTGCATCTGAGATAGCAATGATGTGTGGTGGGGTCGCAGACTTCGCACGTGTCGCCTGTGCCGGGGACAAGAGCGAGATAATAGAGGTTGGCGAAGAGGATAAGAAGAAGGCCCTTGTGCTGGACTACCTGGCAGCAAACTCATCCTTCGGAAACAACCTGGATTTCTACAAGAGCGTACTGAAGAATGATGATCTGTTCCATTCATTATGGCTACAGGCGGACGAGAAGATAGGGGAGGCAGCATCTGCACTCCTGGAAGGGGCCAAGCCAAGAGTCGTTGGAGAGCTTCAGATTCATATCTTCGACCTTGATAGGGTTGTGATCCCAAAAGAATTCCCCAATCGCAGCAAGGTGGCGACGCGCATGTTTGAAATCCTCGGAAAAGAAAACGTGCCGTTGGTTGTTCTTGGTTATGGGGATCGCACAGTGATTATGCGGGCAAATGCCCAGGCGATTGAGAAGAAAGCGGATTTGAGCAGGCTCGCTTCAGAGATACGGGCCAGCATGAAGGATTTCGTCCTGAGTGGTGGCGGGCATTCGCGGGCCGCCGCCCTCCAGGTAAAGGAAGGATTCGCAAAACTGGTCATTGAGGAATTGATAAGGATGCTCGGGGGCTAGCCTTTCCAGATGATCTCATCCACCCTCGTTTTCCGGTTCGCATACCTGGCCAGGGTGAATAGCAGGTCGCCAAGGCGATTCATATATGTGAGCGCGACCTCGTTGATTTTCTTTTCCCTATGGGGGGCGGCCAGTCTTCTCTCGCACCTCCTGCAGACAGTGCGCGCATAATGCAGAAGCGATGCCGCCCTGCACCCTCCTGGAAGGACAAAATTCGCAAGGGCTGGAAGCGTCTCCTCAAATCCATCAATCAAGGATTCCAGCTCTTCTACGTGTTTGAGAGTTATCCGCTTTCGGGATTTCTCTGCCGAAAGCTCTGCGCCCAGGATGAAAAGCTCCTTCTGTACTTTCTGTAGGGAGCTGGTCATACATGCATCACCGCTGAATGATACCACCACCCCTATGATCGCATTGAGCTCGTCAATCTGGCCCTGGGCCTCTATGAGAGGGTCATCCTTATGGACTTTGTCCCCCCCTAAAGTGACCGTGTCCCCCTTATCCCCAAGGCGAGTGTAGATAGCCATTTAATACGCCTTCAGATTTCCTTCTTGCCATCCTTTTCCACGTGGATGCAGTTTACTGGGCATGACTGGGCTGCCTGCATGTTGCACCCCTCGTCGGCTACCTTGAGAACGAAGTTTCCGCCATCTTCCTTTGCCCTTTTAAGGTCTGATTTTCCATCATCGCCCATTTCCCAGGAGTCTGGGCAGATGGCAGCGCAAGCGCCGCAGCCGATACAGGCATTCCTATCATGGATGATTTTCACTGTCATAGATATCACTTGGAAAGAAATGGCCGTAAAAATAAATAAAACTGCTGGTTTGCGCTTATGCCTAGGAGCCTATTCAAACATATATCGGCCGCTAGCCCATCCAAGGGCGCCGAGGCATCAACGTCACTGAAGTTCGAAGCAAGTTAATAAATCTTAATCTGGTTAGCTAGGAACATGACGATGGTTGATGACTTTGCCATGCTCGAGAAGCACGGTTTCAGACTAATTCCTTATGGCCTTGCAAAAAGCGAAAAGGAAGCACTTTCCATGGCCAAGAAGATTGGTTATCCGGTTGCCATGAAGGTAGTGTCGGCACAGATTGAGCACAAGACTGATTTTGGCGGGGTGAAAGTAGACATCAAGAACCCTGACCTCCTAAAGCATGCCTATAGGGATATACTGGATGGCGCGAGGGGAAAGAAAGTCGATGGCATACTTGTCCAGAAGATGGCGCGCAAAGGCATTGAGCTGATTATCGGGGGCAGGAAGGATGCCCAGTTCGGCCACATGGTGGTGTTGGGGCTCGGTGGGATTTATGTCGAGATTTTCAGGGATATCAGCGCTAGGATTTGCCCTGTGAATGAAGGGGATGTCGAAGAGATGATTGGAGAGCTCAAAAGCCACCCTCTCCTTGAAGGGGCAAGAGGGAAGAAGCCGATTAATCGGGCGATGCTAAAGAAGCTGGTTGTGCGGGTCTGCAAGTTCATGGTGAAGGAAGACATAAAGGAGATGGACCTAAACCCCATAATCTGTGACAGTAAAGGCTGCGATTTGGTTGACGTACGGTTCAGGAGGTAATGGTCATGAATGAGAGAGTGCGGCGTCTGGATAAGATATTTTACCCCAAAAACGTGGCCATCGTTGGTGCGACGAGCAAGGCAAACAAGATTGGCAGTGTACTGATAAAGAATTTCACTGAAGGAAAATTCAGGGGGGGCATTTTTCCCGTGAACCCGAAATACACCCAGGTCATGGGCATGGAGTGCTATCCGTCCGTCCTTGAAATCAAGAAGAAGGTTGACTGCGCCATCATTGCGACTCCTGCAGCGACAGTTCCAGCCATTGTTGAGCAGTGCGGCAAGGCAAATATAGGTGGGGTAATAGTCCTCAGTGGAGGGTTCGAGGAGGTTGGCCAGGATGCCCTTGCGCAGCAGATTCTTGCTGCCTCTAACAAATATAACATGCCGGTGATAGGGCCCAACTGCCTCGGGGTGTTTAATCCATATGCGAGAGTAGATAGCATATTCCTCCCGACATACAAGCTGGAGAGGCCGAAGCCAGGCAGAATTGCATTTATAACGCAGAGCGGCGCGGTCGGCTCAACGGTGCTGGACCTGTCTGCATTCTACGGGCTAGGAGTATCTAAATTCATATCATATGGGAATGGGACCGTGCTTTGTGAGAATGATTTCCTTGAATACCTATTGGGGGATAAGGAGACTGAAGCGATTATACTCTACCTTGAGGGCGCAAAAGATGGCAGGGTGCTCCTCGAG
>JBDRLQ010000011.1:0-17788 GCA_043812915.1 Microcaldota archaeon
ATAATGAACTCATAGGAATACTGAGCGAAGGGGATATCATGAGGATATTCCCGGTCGTAGTAGACCTTATCGAAGAAAGGGCCTCGATGTGAGGCAATGGCATTCACTCTGTGCATGGATGGCCGCCGGAGCTATAAGTGATGAAGGAAAAGCCTTCCTTTACGGATGGCAGGTCAACAGTGCACAGGTGTTTTATCTCCAACTCGTTCTGCAGCCCGACGCATCCTTGGATGCAGAGGGGTCGTTCAAGTGGTAAGGACAACCGAAGAAGCGCAAAATACCCTGAAGAAACTTCGGAAGCTGCTCAGCCATATCAAAGAGGGCTGGGTGTTCGCCGAAGGCCTGAGGGACAGGAGGGCGCTGGAGAGGCTCGGGTGCATGAATGTGCTCACAATCTCCGGGAACCTCAAATCCTCGTGTGAGAAGGTCAGGGGTAAAACCGATGAGGTCATTGTGCTGACCGACCTGGACAGAAGAGGAGACGAGCTTGCCAGGAAGGCGAAGGAAGAGCTGGAAGGGCTCTCCATAAGGGCCGACCTGGAGACAAGGAAGAAGCTCGCGGGCATCCTCAGGCTGAAGTATTTCGAGGAAGCCGCAAGAAAATATGAGGAACTGATGGAAAAAATGAGAGAGAAAAGAATCGACTGAGGTGAATTACATGGCAAAGACATACATTGATACGGTAAAATATCTGGTTTATACGAACGTGGAAATTAGCGGGCTTGTGGAGAAGCCTGACGTTGTTGGCGCTATATTCGGGCAGACAGAGGGTCTGCTAGGAGACGAGCTGGACCTGCGCGACTTGCAGAAGAACGGAAGAATAGGCAGGATAGAAGTCGACCTGCGCGGAAGCAGCGGCAAGACGATAGGCTCAATCAAGATACCGAGCAGCCTTGACATGGTGGAGACGAGCATTATCGCGGCAGCGCTTGAGACTGTTGACCGGGTCGGGCCCTGCGAAGCGCACCTGAAGGTAACCAAGATTGAGGATACCAGGAACTCGAAGAGGAAAATCCTGGTGGACAGGGCAAAGAACCTGCTCCGGAACATGCTCAATACCGAGATACCTGAGAGCCGTGAGATTTCGGATATGGTGCGGGACGAGGTTAAGACCGCGGAGATTTCAACCTACGGGCAGGACAGGCTACCTGCGGGCCCCGGCATTGATAGGGTCAATGAGGTCATTTTCGTTGAAGGGCGCGCGGATGTCATCAACATGCTGAAGAACGACATCAGCAACGTGGTCGCAATCGAGGGGGCAAAGGTCCCAAGGACAATCGTGACGCTCTCCAAGAAGAAAGAGGTCACAGTGTTCCTTGATGGCGACCGTGGAGGGGACATCATCCTCAACGAGCTGGCGCAGGGAGGTGTCGACATCGACTTCGTCGCAAGGGCCCCCATCGGCATGGAGGTCGAGGAGCTCACAAGGAAGGAGATAATCAAGTGCCTCAGGAACAAGGTCCCCTATGAGCAGAGCCCGAATGGGAAGGGGAGGAGAGACCGCCGGATAGAGCGGGATGACAGGTACAGCCCGAAGAGGCAGGAGCGCCAGAACATAATCGAGCAGAACGACAATGCCCCGGCGATGCCGCCGCCTTCAGCGCCGGTCCTGCCGCCAGAGCCAAGCCCGCAGATGCCCGAGCCAAGGCAGAGCCAGAGGCAGTTTACCAGGCCCCCGAGGCCTCTTCGGCAGCCTGTGAGATCCGTTCCTGACATGGCTGATGAAGAGCAAAAAACCGATGAGCCGCTGCCGAAAGTGAGCAAGGACCAGCTGCTTGACGAGCTTGAGGAGCTTTCCAACAGCCTGAGGGCCAGATTCTACAACAGCAATTTCGAGAGGACCGCAGAGGTCCCGGTTCGGGATGTTATAAAGTCGCTCTCGGACAGCAGTGATGTCAAGGCCATCGTGTTCGATGGAATCATCACGCAGAGGCTTGTTGACCTTGCCGCCAAGCAGGGAATCGGCACGCTTGTCGGAATCAAGATCGGCAACGTGAACAAGACCCCCGAGGGAATCGAAATCATCACAAAGAAGAAGTAGATTTCTTCTTTTTTTTTTATTCCCCGATTATTTTTACCAAAACCCTCTTTTTCCTCTGGCCGTCGAACTCGCAGTAGAACACCTGCTCCCATGCCCCAAGGTCCAGCTTTCCGCCGGATATGGGCAGGACAACCTGGTGCGCCATCAGCTGCCTCCAGATATGTGCAGCGGCATTGTCCTCCGAGACATTATGCTTGTAATCATCCCCGTAGGGGACCAGCCTCTCAAGGACGCGCAGATAATCCTGCTTCAGCCCTTCCTCGTCATCATTGACGATTACCGCCGAGGTGATGTGCATCGGGTTGACAAGCGCGAGCCCGTCTTTTACCCCCGAGTCATCTATTGCCTGCTGGACCTTGTCCGTGATTCTCACAAACTGTATCTTCTTTTCTGTTAAGAAATGCAGGTATTCTGTTTTTGTTTTCATAGATAACACCGCTTTTATGACAGAAACTGGTGGGGGACACTCATTATAAATATTATATGGCATACTTATACACTCGTTAAAACAAGCCCGCACCGATAACCAGCGACCAGGGAGACCGATGGCTAAGATATATCTAGAGACATACGGCTGCACGCTCAACCAGGCTGATTCTGACATCATGGCCGGAATCCTCAGCGGAAGCGGGCATGTCCTCGTTGACGAAGAGGGCAAGGCCGAAATCATAATCATCAATACATGCACTGTCAAGGGCGCCACAGAATGCAAGACCCTGGAGAAGCTCAAGCGCCTTGGTGGCGGCGGGAAGCCAGTCGTAGTGGCCGGCTGCATGACTGTGAACAGCCAGAGGATAAGGGAGGCGCTTCCTAAGGCAGTGCTTGTCTGGCCCTCAGCCATCGGGCACATAGGCAAGGCCATCCTCGCGGCAAAAAAGGGGCAGGTGCTCGATTTCAGGGAAGCTATGAAGAAGGATTACTACGTGCGCCTGTTCACAGCCCCGATTCTTCGAATCCCCATCGGGGAAGGCTGCACAGGAAACTGCCATTTCTGCCAGACGAAGCTCGCAAGGCCAGGCCTCAAGAGCTATTCCAAGGGAACAATCCTGGAATGGATAAAGAGGGGGATCGAGCGGGGCGCGAGGGAAATCCAGCTAACGGCTATGGACTGCGGAAGCTATGGGATAGACTGTGGAAGCGACCTCATAGAGCTTCTTGAGAGCATAGTCGCGATGGACGACCACTTCAAGGTGCGCCTGGGGATGATTAACCCCGAGCACGTTGTTCGTATGAAGGATGGTATCATCAAGGCCCTCAAGAGCCCAAAGTTCTACAGGTTCCTGCACATGCCAGTTCAGAGCGGCAGCAACAAGGTTTGCCTCGAGATGAACCGAAGTCACTCCCCGGGGGACTTCGAGGAGATGGTCTCTGTTTTCAGGAACGAGATGCCGGACATCACAATCGCAACGGACATCATAGTCGGCTACCCCACCGAGACCGCGGATGACTTCGGAGAGACCAAGGGAATGATTCTGAGGGTGAAGCCGGATATCATAAACCTCTCCAAGTTCAGCGCCAGGCCAGGCACGAAGGCCAAGGAGATGATGCAGCTTTCCAGCGAGGAAGTGAAGAAGCGGAGCGTTGAGATTTCTGAAATCATCAGGAGAACCTGCAGGGAAGGCAAGGAACGGTATGTGGGTAAGGTGATGGATATTACGATAACAGAACATAGGAAGGACTTCACCGGAAGGACCGACAATTACAAGCAGGTCGTGGTGAATGGATTTGACGGGGAGCTTGGCGCCAGGATAAAAGTGAGGATAACAGAGGCCAGCCATTCCTCGCTGTTCGGGGAAGTGCAGGAAAATGACTAGCGGTAGAGCCGAAGGTCAAGCGTAGCAAGATAAGTGCCGCCGGCCGTCTGCACCGTCGCGAGCCTGCGCATAAGGACTATCTCCGTCGGCTGCTCATCCGGGGCAAAATCAACGCTTCCAATCTGGACAGAGTCGGGGCTCCATGGAGGAGGCTCCGGATATGTGACTGTCAATGTGACGTTGTACGGGGAAGCCAGCTTCTCCCTTAGCCATCCGCTGTCGGATTCGCTGCAGCGCCTTGCCAGATCAAGCATCTCCCAGTCCACAATCCGGTCATTCCAGGATGTCGCGAACCCTATCCTCTCGATGGTGCCGCAGTCAGGGGTGAGCGAAGTGTATTCCGAAGGGGTGAAAAGAAGGTTGGATATCCTTATCGCGTTGCTCTGCACGTCGCTGTTCTGGAAGTCGAGGTAGGACCTCACCCCATGCCAGTAGCTGAGCAGCGCCATGAGTGCCAGCACAAATATAACCGAGGCGACAATCGCGTCAAAGCTGAAATACTGTCCTTTCATATCTTCACCCTCTGCTTATCGTAAGTACCCCTGCCTCGTTGGACAGGAAAATCCTGGAGCACTCCGCGCTCTCAAGATAGTGTTGCGTGGTGCCATCCAGCACACCTATGCAGTCCCCATCGGCAATGAAATGGTAGTCATATGCTGGCAGGCTGTAGGCATAGCTGAAATTGCCATAGCTTCCGGGCCATTCCATTATGATGCTGTTGGAATCCTGGGGCTGGAAATATACCCTGTAGGGAATCCCGACCTTGCCAGTTGCCGAATAAAGGGCCCTCGGGAATGTGTAGTTGTAAGTGAAGCCTTCGCCGCCCTTGACCGCAAGGGTCAGGACGTGCACGAAGCCTTCGCCCGTTTCCCTGGCCACCGCATTCTCCCTTATGGAAATCTCGGTGGCCTGGATGTGGTTGACCATCAGGAAGGCCGCTATGACCACGAATAGGAAGATGGTGGAATACATCATGAATTCGGTTGCCACCTGTCCCCTGCGCTCATTCAAGGATAGCCACCTGCACTTGCACTTCACCGCCGACCTCGACCGCCTCTATCTCAACTGCCAGCAGGCCTGCAATCGGGCCGCCCCTGCTCAGGGTGTCCCCGCGCACCTGTGCGAAAATAGGTGCGGCGGCATCGAACCTTCCGCTGGAAGTGGTCAATGTGATTATCACCTCATTGTCCTCAACAACGACCTGGTCGGTGTTGGTCGGGAGGTTGAGGAGCACTACCCGCCTTGCGCCTATCCCCTGGCCATATACCAGGTTGATGGAATCGGAAAACGAGCGGGCGGTGGCCTCTGCCTGCGCCATTGAAGTATTCTCATAGCCTACTGAAGTAACTGATAGCAGCAGGAAAAGAACCGGGATTGTGAATGCGAGAACCACTCCCAGAGTTATCAGAAGCTCAATCGATGCCTGCCCCCTCATTCCTCACACCCCTCGGCTTCCTCGCAGTAGATATCGCCTGCCCCGTAGGCTGAAACCGCATCAGCGCCCAGGGTGAATACACCGGTTGTCGGTTCGTCAGAGCAGTGCGCCCAGTTCTTGCACCCTGGCATTCCGCGCACCGCGCTTCCGGACAGCCCTGCGAAGAGCTCGCGGTCCAGCCTGCTGTGCCGGTCATAATTGTCATGGTTGGCGTATTCGCCTATAACAAATGTCTCTATCCCATATTCCGTGCTGCTCCGGTCATAGGCGTCCAGGAAAAGCCTCTGGAGGAATGATGGCGCGGACGGGCTGTGGGTGTAATAGCCGCACATGAGGAAGTCCCTCATGGACTCCACATCGAATATCCCTGAGCCGGAGGTCCCGAGCTTGGAGTCATAGTCGGTTAGCACCTCGATTACAGGGTTTTCATTGATGAAAAGGGCGCATCTCTCATACCTTTCCGGAACCTCCCCTAGGACAGGGCAGAAAGGCGCGTCTGATATCTCGAAGCCCTCTGCCTCGATGAATGGCAGCACCGTGCACTCGCCGGCAGAGCAGTCCTTTGTGACGTCCGTGCATGCTGCGCCCTCGTGCCTAACCGGGTTGTATGCGTCCTCCTGGTTCTCGAAGCCGTCTGCGCCGCAGACATCGGCAACTCCGGGCGCACTGGTCACTATGTAGCCGCCGAATGCCTCATCCGGGTCGGCAGCTACCAGGTCATCGAAATCCCCGACCAATATATACTGGCCCCGCTTGTCCTCATCTATCGATGATGCCCTGGAGGCTGAGACGAGGAACCCATAGAGCCATCCCATCCCGCCATGGACAGTGTATCCTGAAATCCTGTCCGGCTGCATGTCGGCAGGCTCGCGGTAGTCCCCCCCTGGGGCGAAGTAGAATCTCCTGTATGCCACCTGGTCGCCTCCGGTCACCATTGAGCTTCCGCGCACAATGGCAGGGTCGACAAGGCCGCTGATGTTGAGCTCATCCTCAATGAAGTATTCCCTGGAAACCTTGGTCCGGCCTCCAGTATCCCTCATGGACAGGCGCATCCGGTATGTGTAGCGGATTCTGTCTATCGCGCTCTGCTCCAGGGTGAAATCATAAATCTCGAACTCATCAATGTAAATGCCGATTGCCAGCAGGGAGACGTTCAAATTCGTGACCCACGAGGTCATGGAAGAGTTCTCTGCTGAAATGCCTGTTGAATAGGTGAAATAGTGCGGGTCGGCTGAGCCGTTTATAAGGAGCTCGTTCATGGCGCCCCTGGCATTGTCAAACTCGGTGGCATCATCAACACCGGCAATGACAGGGTCTGCCATCGCATGCTCGTTGAGATTGTAGAGAGAGCGCTCCATAATCAGGTGAGAGAGGTTGCCGACTTTCTCGGGGGCAATCTGCTCTATCGCAAGTTCCACTGTCGATTCCCTGTAGAACTCGGCGTATATCCTCTCAGAAGACTCGATTGCCTTCACCCAGACCGATATCGAGAGAAGGATGTAACTGAGTATCAGGAAGACCGTCACAACGAACAAAAACCCTTTCTTGCCCTTCAATACATTCACCTTATATGAAAACCGTCACCCTCACCAAAGAGGTCACTACCTCCGGAACCAGCTCCTCAAGAGCGGACGGGTCCGTGTTCGGCGAGGTGTCGCACGTAAGTATTATGCCGCCTGTTTCCGGATCCCCGCAGCTGCGGTACCAGTATGGGGACTCCGCGTCCTTTCCGACCAGGGCGTTATATCCGAAAGTAATCATCTGTGAGGAGACTATCAGCTTCTTTCCCTGCCCTGCGTGCCCGTCACCTGGATAGGCCTTGGTATCGTAGAGCATGCTCCAGTGCTCCCCCTCATCATCGCTGACCTCGAATGAGTAGCCGAACTGAGGGGGAATCATCTCACCCATAGTATCCCTTATCCTGTCCCTTTTCTCAGCCTCGCTCATCTGGGCCGAGACCAGGTTGTCAAGCAACGAGCCGGTGACCGGGCAGTCACCATAAACGCTCTCCTCGCACTCGGTCGTCGCCATGGAAACCAGAACGTCCCTGGCAAGGAAATGCCCCTGCGTGAGCAGGTAATAATACGACGAGGGCACGCTGGAGAAGAATATCAGTGAGTATATGGCTATAAGGGCCAAGGTAAAAGCTACGAATGCGTCAAGCGAAAATATGAATGCCCTCATAGATATCATTTTTAGGTCATATTATTTATAAAGGATTGGTTAGTCGCAATTTATCGTGTTTCGCAACTTTCATTGCATGAAGAGGGCGAACCGGGGGGCATCACGCATTCACCGAAGCCGGTCCCGCAGGAATCGCATACCCGGTAGCCAGGAGAGCATCCGGGCCCCTGGCACCCGTACAGTTTCCCTGGCTCGCAGACAGTCTCAAGAACGCACCTGCCCCAGCTCCCATTCATGCACTGCCTTGTGCCATCGCAGCCGCCCTTGACGCAATCCTCCATCTGGCTGCCAGCGCATTCCGGGGGCTTTTCCGGCTTCTCTTCAGGAGGCCCTGGCACCGGATTCCAGGTGAAAGTGATTACAAGCGCCGCTGTGAGCACCAGGAAGAGAAAGAAAAGAAGGGCGAACGGCTTTCCGAAATCCACAATATCACTGGTAGCTGATTGACGGGGCCGCCCTCGCTTCCAGGATTGAGAGGAACGTGTCCGCGCTCAGCATCGCGCCCTCGTCCGCAAGAACCGGCACCGGGCAGCGCCTCACTTCTTCGGCGGATTCTGCTTCCATGCCCGCCATGTGCGCGGCTTTCAGGATGGCATCCATTATGTTTCCGGTCTCGTCCACGAGCCCGACAGTCTCGGCCTTCCTGCCGGTCATTATCCTGCCGTCCAGCGCCTCCTCGAACAATGGCATGTTCATCCGATCCTGCCTGTTCCGAAGAATGTCTGACTTGAAGTCATCGAAAACCTCATCCACAAGGGCCTGGAGAATCATCTGCTCCTGCTGCGACATGTTCCTGAATGAGGAGCCCATGTCCTTATGCTCCCCTGAGACGACATTCGTGCCGTTTATACCGATTTTGTCGAACAATCCCTGCATGCTGACGACTGTGGTCACCACGCCGAGGCTGCCGGTAATTGCGTTCGGGTCTGATATTATGTAATCGGTAGCAGATGCGATGTGGTACGCTCCAGATGCCGCAACCTCCCGGAAATAGGAAACCGAGGGCTTGTCCAGCTCCTCAATAGAATCATAGATTTCCCCGCTGGCAACAACCGAGCCGCCCCCGGAATTGATGACGAAAACGATGGCGCCGACATCATCCCTGTCATTGAGTTCCCTTATCGTATGGGCGAGCTGCCCTGAGCCAGGATAGCCCTCGCTGAACAGGGTTGCCGGGACCCCCGATGTCGTCAGGGGGTAGTTCACGTCAACTACGGCGACACACTTGCCGGTAACAGACGGGAGCATGAGCGAGAAAAGATAGAACACCGCGATGACCATGACGAATAGTACAAGGAAGAGCATGATGGTCCTTATCAGGAAGGCCCTTCTTCCCACTGGTTTATTTCTGGTAGGTTGCATATCCAGGGATTGGGTAAGAATATATAAAAATCTTGTTCATGAGAATTGAGTGTATGGATGAAATAGCCGATTTGCTAGTTTTTCTAATCCCCATCTACGTGGCGAACGCCATACCAGTAGTGCTAGGAGGCGGGGCTCCGCTGGACCTGAGCACAAAGTTCGTTGATGGAAGGAGGGTCCTTGGTGAGAGCAAGACAATCCGCGGATTCATAGCTGGAGTCGCAGGCGGAACCACGATTGCTGGGATAATCAGCATGTTCTATTTGCTGCCCTTCTTTCCAGACGCTAGCACCCAGTTCATGGCAGGCTTCGCGATGTCGCTTGGCACCATGCTCGGAGACGCTTTCGGGTCCTTCATGAAGAGGCGCGCCGGGATGGAGCCTGGAAAGCCGTTCATACTGGACACAATGCTGTTTGTGGTGTTCGCGCTAATACTTGCATATCCATTCGTCACAGGAACGCTCTATGACCCGGCAAACATTGCTTTTATACTACTCCTGACGGTGATTCTCCACCCGCTGACCAATTTCCTGGCCAACCAGACCGGGCTCAAGAAGGTTCCGTGGTGACATGCAATCCGAACTCCTGAAAAAAGCTCTAGAGAGAGGGAAGGTCGAGAAAAAGGAGGAGGAGCTTGGCTACCTCAGGTTCATAGATGATTTCAGCGGCGTGCCCAGGGGGACCGTGATTGTCGGAACCAGGGTAATCTGGGGCTTCCCGCATATTCCCAGGATATTCACCCTTGAGGAAGGGGTGAAGAGGAATATCAAGGACAAGGAGGTGTACCTCGAGGAGAAGATAGACGGCTACAATCTCCGGATTGCGAGGATTAAGGGCAAGGTCTACGCTTTTTCAAGAGGCGGATTCCTGGACTCTTTTTCCACCGAGAAGGCACGGGGGATGCGCCTTGACGGGTTCTTCAATGCGAAGCCCAGGCACATACTGTGCGGCGAGATGATAGGCAATACCCCATACACGAAACCCAGCGGGAAGTACGACGTGAAGCTGCTTGTCTTCGATATCATGAGAGAGGATGGGGACTTCCTGCAGTGCGCAAGCAGGCATGAGCTGCTCAAAAAATTCGGAATCGAGGGGGTCCCGTTCCTTGGAAAGTTCAGGGCCGATGACGGAAACTCGCTCAAGAGAGTGGCGCTTTCATTGAACAAGTCGAATAAGGAGGGGATGGTGATAAAGGCGGCGGATCGGAAGACAGTCGTCAAATACGTCACCCCTAACGCCGATATCGAGGACATCGCCAACGGAGCCGCAATCTACCTTGACATGCCCCCCGGATTCTTCTACCAGAGGGTTCTTCGCTCGGGCATTTTCATGAAGGATTTCGCCCTTGAGCAGGAGAAGTTCGCCAAGAAGCTCGGGGAAGCGTTCTATTCGGGCCTGATGAAAGCGCTGAAGGAGACGGAAAAGGGCGAAGAGGCGTCAGAGGAATTCGAGATTCTTATTAAGGACCCTGCCGTCTGGCAGCACATCCGGAACCATATGAGCCACGGGGTGCACCTGGAGGAAGTCTTCAGGAGAGAGGAGGAAGGGGGCACAAGAATCCGCTTTTTGAAGAAATACAAGAAGACCAGCAGGCTGCTAAAGGCATACCTGCATGGGAAAGGGATAACGGACTGACAACGCCCTTGGCTGATTATGGATAATCGAATACGGAAGGGAGCTTGAGCCCTACGTCAGCTCCACGTATATGGTCACCATGTCGGTTGCGCCCTCATAGGTGGCCAGGGACTCGGGTATCGATTGAAGGTAATCGTAGGTCCCGAAGGTGTCCATGGCGGCGCTTGAAACGTTGACGACCCAGACTGTTGACTGGTTTATCGTGTGTGTGAACTCGGTTCCACCATCCGAGGTGTCCCACAGTATGCCCGTGTAGAAGGTTGAGTTCCAGGCGGAAGCCGCAACAGGAACAAGGCCAATCGTATCGCTATACACAATGAATGTGCTGCTGTTCTTGGGCGCAGAGCCGTCAACGGAATAAGTGTCCTCGATGTTGTCCGCGAAGCTCTGTGTCTCGAATGCTATGTCCAGTTCGCCAAAGTCATTGGTCGAATTGGTGTCCGTGGTGGTCCTTCCGATAGCCTGCAGGCCTGACCAGTTGATTGTGGAGTCATAGTCGGCAAAGTAGACGTTGTAGGCACTCCCGGGCCATGAGAACACGTTGCTGGTCGCCGAGGCGTCGGTGAGGTTGATGTTGCCGCTGGCATTACCGAAGAACCTGTGCCACATCTCGGAGCATGTGTACTCGCATCCCATATGGGAATTCTCAGTCCACAATGAGAATGAATCGCAGCTGTCATTGTCTCCTGTGTTTGTGGAGCCGCCGGTGTTGTTGAGGTCGAAGCCGTTCCAGCAGATGACATCGCTTGTCAGGTTGCCGCTGGTGCTCGCAGAATCGAAGAGCAGGCCGCCAACAGTGTTGTTGGTGACGTTGTTCAGGGACATGTTGGTGTAATCGCCATTGCTCATGTTGACTCCGTACATGCCGTTGAGATACACTGATGAGCGGTTGATGAGGGTGTTGTTAGAGCCCTCTATCCGTATTCCATCCTCAGTGTTGTTGCAGGCAACCGAATCGTCGATGATATTGTCATCCGAGTTGTCGATGAATATGCCGCTGCCCGAGTTGTTGCAGAACCACGAGGGGTCGATTGTGTTGCTGGATGAACCCTGCAGCCACAGGCCGTATCCGGAGTTGAGGCTGGCATTGCTGGAATCTACGAGGCTGTTGGTCGATGATTCCAGATAGTAGCCATAGGTGTTGTTGAATGCGTAATTGCCAAGCAGAGTGATGTTCTCCCCATCATAGACGACCGCGCCGAATCCTGCAGTTGTATTATAGAGTGTGCTGTCGTTGAGTATGCTGTCGCCGGTCCCGTCGAAGCGCACGCTGATGTTCGTTGCGTTGTACACGGTGACGTTGTCCACATAGACATTCACGGTCCTGAAGATGGTGACCCCATCCTCGTAGCCGCTAATCAGCGGGCAGTTGGCTATTGTGACATTGGAATAGTCTGTGCCGACGGAGCCGTTGACCACAATCGCCGCCGCCTCAGCGGTGCCGTCGTTGGTGATGTTGTACCCGTTGCAGTCGAATATCACATTGTCCGAGGCAATTTTTATGCACGCCCATTCGATATTGGTAACTTCTGAGGCGTCGTTCGGAGCACCCTCGACATTATTGTCGAGCTGGTATCCGCCAGCCGAATCTATCACGATGCACCCGGTCAGGTTTTTCTGGAGTATGCCGTAGTCGCTGCTCGGGACAAGGTTGTCAATCCTAAGCTCGTTGGCTGTTGTGTCAGGGGTGTCGTTGAGCATGGTCCAGCCGTCCGTTGCATTGAATTTCCAGAGCTCGAAGTAATCCTCATCGTATGGGGCTCCGGCCTCGGAGTCGTCCCAGTTCCAGATGATATAGTTTATTGTCGGGGCCGAGCCGATCGAGGTAATGTTGATGTACTTCTCCCGGAAACTTGTCCGGTATGCCGGCAGAGCGGACTCATTCATCGTCCAGTTGATGCCGTAGCCCTCACCAGTGTAGAAGATGTCGTAGATTGTGAGGTTGGTGTAGTTTGTGAAGTTGCCAAGCGGGCAGTCGATGTAAATCTCTTCCAGGAGTATGTAGCTCCCGGTCGCTGCGCCCTCATCGACAATCAGCTCGGCGTCGCTGTTGTTGTAGAGGTGGATGTAGCTCGCATTGGTGTTGTTCGTCCCGCTATTTGAAATGTAGAGCCCGAACGAGTTCCCATGGGCAGTGTTGTTGGAGAAGTTCCCGTATGTGCTAGAGGTGGCATACATTCCGTAATTCCGGTTGTAATATGCTGTGCTGTTGGTGATATTGAAGTAATCCACCGCGTTGAAGTTGAATCCGATGGTGTTGTTGTAAGATAGATCACTGTCGGCGTAGTGCCCGGTCCCCCCGAAGTAGAACCCGTTGTTGCTGTTGTTGAAGGCGGTAGAGCCGGATACGTTGTTGTAGTTCTGGCCCACCGTGAATCCTGCATGTGTTGGGGCAATTCCCCTGTTGCTAGAGGCGCTGCAGAGGCTGAAGTTGTTGTTTTCCGCCCCAAGGTCCAGCCAGAATCCTGATGCGGAGTTGTCGTGCGCGGTGCTGTTCGCTATCGTGTTGTAGTCGCCCCTGAACAGGAACCCGTATGAGTTGTTGTAGGCGACGTTTCCGGAGAGGTTGTTGTAATTGGCCCCGGAATACACCACTATGCCGTTCTGGGCGTTGCTGTGCGCGGTGTTGTTCGTGACGTTGTTGGCAACAGCGTTTGTCAGATAGAGGCCCTGCGTGTTCTCGTAGAGGAGGTTGTTCGAGAAGTTGGAGTAGTCAGAGGTTCCATAAATGCCCATGGCACTCTCATACATTATGTTGTCCGTATAGTTGCCATAGTTCCCAGTCGCGATGATCCCGTATGAGCTGCAGTTGTTCGCGGTGTTGTTCGTGGCATTCGCATAATCGCCGCGTAGGTAAATGCACGCCTCGCAGGTATAGGCGATATTCCGGCTGTAGTTGTTGTACTGCGAGTCTGTGTCGTCGAAGATGCATCTCTGGTTGGTGTTGTAGTAGCCGTGCGGGGTGTTGTTCACAATCTGGTTGTAGTCAGCGGCCTGCAGGACAATTCCGGAGCGGATTCCGCCGCCATAAAGATGCTCGACTTCGTTGCCCGACACATTGACATAGTTCGAGTAATAGAGGTGGATGCCATATTCGGTGGCGTTGATGAATGTGTTGTTGACCACCTGGACATCCTGGGTCCTGTGCACAACGATTCCCTTCTCGTAATCATAGACGCTTTTGCAGCCGGTAACCGTGATGTTGGTGTAGTCCACCGCGATGGAGCCGTTGATTGCGATGCCCGCCGCATCAGAAGTCCCGTCGTTGGTGATGTTGTACCCGTTGCAGTCGAAGACGACATCGTCTGATGCAATCTTGATGCAGGCCCAGGCTATTCCGGAAACTTCAGAGGCGCCTATAGTAGCACCTGTGATGTTGTTGTCAAGCTCGTACTCACCAGGAGTTCCGATTACCATGCAGCTTGAAACCTGCTTCTCAAGTATGCCGTAGTCGCTGGAGGGATCGAAGTCAAAGAGCGCAAGCCGGTTCGCGGTCAGGTCCGGAGTGTTGTTGAGCATGGTCCAGCCGTCCGTTGCGTTGAATTTCCAGAGCTCGAACCTTGATTCATTGTAAATGCCAACGACTTCCGACTCGCTCCAGACCCACTGTATGGCGTCGATACTGATTATGCCGCTGTCCGATATATTGACGAACTTCTGCTCGAAGCTGAATCTCTGGGATGGGAGCGCGCTGGAATTGACTGTCCAGTTGACGGAGAACCAGGAGTTGGCCTCGAGGCTATCATTTAGATACAGGCGCGTATAGTTCTCGAATTGCCCTGGGGGGCTGTCGAAGGTTATGTTGGCGAATGAGATGTTGATAGGCGTTGTGCCGGTGGAGACATTCATGTCCAAGACCGAGCTGTTGTGCACGTGTACGTCATTCAGTGTCAGGTTGTTCGAGCGAAGGTACATGCCATAGCCATTATCGTAAACCGACACATTAGAGAACGTATGGAAGCCATATGTTGGTGAGAACCCGAGTGGTGTGAAATATAATCCGTATCCATTCCCGTACGAAGTGAGGTTCTGGACGTAGGCATAGCTGCCTCCAGCGACGCCGAAGCCGTATGTGCAGTTGTACGCGGTGCTGTTGATATACGTGATGTTTGTTGCGCCAGCATTAAAGAAGCAGTAGTCTGAAGAGAGCATCCCATAAGCGGTGTTGTTGACAAGGGTGAAGTTGGCCCCTCCTTTGCCAGGCTCGCATTCTTCGTTGTTCGGAGAGATGTCGTACCAGGTATTATGGTATGCGGTGTTGTTTTCTATATGGTCGTTTTTACCCTGCAGGCTGAATCCCATCACATTGTCATAAGCAATATTGTTCGTGAAGTTGGTCCAGCTCGCGTTGTAACCGCATGCCATCCAGAACCCTTCCTGCGCGCAGTTTATTGCAGTATTATTATCAAAGACATTATAAGTGGTGCCCAGGTCCACATGCACAGTATGGAAGCCACGCCACGCGGTGTCCACAAGGCAGCCGCGTATCAGGTTGTTGCCTGAGCCCATGGCCAAAGTGAGCCCCTCTTGCTGGAGGTTGTAGGCGCTGACGTTCGTGATGTTGGTGTAATCAGAAGCATACAGGTAAACACCCCTAGAACCTGGATCACCGAGTGCGGAGATAGTCATATTCTGGACCACGTTATAGCTGCTGTTAAATATCTCAATCCCCGAAAGATAGGCCGACAGGTTGGAGCAGTTCATTATTGTTATATTCTGGTGGTTGAGGTCCGCAGAGCCGTTGACCACGATTGCAGATGCCCAGGCGGTCCCGTCGTTTGTGATGTTGAACCCGTTGCAGTTCAGAATCACATCGGATGTCGCTATCTTGATGCATGCCCAATCGACAATTGAGGGTATGTCAGAGACATCAATCGGGGCCCCTGTGAGGCTGTTCTCAAGCTGGTAGAAACCGGCTTCATCTATCAGCATGCATTTTGTGGCGTTCCATTCCAGGATGCCATAGTCGCTCCTCGGGTCCATGTCTGTGAGCGACAGGAGGTTTGCGACAGTGTCCGGGGTAGTGTTGAGGACGAGCCAGCCGCTCTCGTTGTACTTCCACAGCTCGAAGTACGCCTCGTCGTTGGGGTACCCGCTCTTGTTCAGCTCGGAATCCATCCATGACCAGGTTATGCTGTCTATCGTGCCCGGGAACGTGGCGCCAAGGTCCAGGTAGCTTATGTTCACGAACTTCTGGGCGAATGAGAGCCTGCGGTAAGGCAACTCCGAGCTGTTGATCGTCCAGTTGATGGTGTATCCGCTGCCATCCTCCACGATGTCCGTGATGTTGAGTACGGTGTAGTTCGAGTGGTTGCCAAGCGGGCAGTCGATAGTGAGATTGAAGAAGTTCATCGA
The DNA here is from genome assembly GCA_043812915.1 of Microcaldota archaeon. Classification (GTDB taxonomy): domain Archaea; phylum Micrarchaeota; class Micrarchaeia; order Anstonellales; family Bilamarchaeaceae; genus CAYVTJ01. Next base: position 15,827 of record JBDRLQ010000011.1, read on the forward strand.
TATATCAGAGCCACCAGTATTGAGGACGCGGAGGTCCATGCCGTTGCTGTACAGGTGGGTGTGGCTCGCATTGAAATTGGAGCTGCCGCTCACGACTAAGCCATCGCCGCTGTTGTTGTAGGCAGCCGTAAACGCGGCGGACGTGTCGCTGGTATAGCTAAGGTAGACTCCATAGGTGTTATTGTATGCGGTATTGTTATCCAGCCTGTGGAAGCCACCGTAGGCGTAAAGCCCGTAAGTGTTATTATAGGCAGTATTATTCGTGAAGTTGTTGTAGTGTGCCCAGACATTGAATCCATAGCCATTATCATGCACTGTATTATACTCGTACCTGATGTAGTTGCTCGCCCCGAAGAATCCGGCCCAGGTAGCTATCCCATCACTGCAGCCGCTGGCATCGTTTCCGGTTATGTTCAGGTATCTGCTGGATAGCGTGCTTATGCAGTCTGAGGCATCGTACACCGTGTTGTTTGCGATTGTAGAGTTGTGGCTTGAGCCGAAATATATGCCGTTCGATCCGATGTTGTAAACAGTGTTATTGGACAGATTCGCATAGTTCGATCCCGCCGAAACGAATATCCCGTGCGTTCCCAGGTCGTATACGGTGCTGTTTATTATGCTTGTATAGATTGCGGATACCAGGTAAAATCCGTATGTCCCATTCACAGCGCTGGTGTTGATTATCCGGCCCATGTTGGCCTGGTAAAGTTCAATATCATAGGAATAATTCCACAGATACGGGCAGTCGCGTATGGTGACGTTCGCGTAAGACCCGTTCACCATAATCGCCCTGGATGGGCTGGCTCCTCCCCCTGTGGCATTATTCGTGATATTGTATCCGTTGCAGCTGAAGTCCACGTTAGAAGCCGCGATTTTCACGCAGACCGTACCTGTACGCGGGGATGCGCTAATCGGCGCGCCTGTCAGGTTGTTGTCGATGGAATAGGTGCCTGGAACGTCTATAATCATGCACTCCGAGACGTTCTTCTCGAGAATGCCGTAATCGCTGGAGGGGTCCATGTTCGCAAGGCTGAGGGTGTTGTCTATGACATTAGGAGTGTTGTTCAGCATGGCCCAGCCGCCGGCATTGTACTTCCAGAGCTCGAACTTGGTTTCATTGTAGAAGCCGCCCATCTCCGAATCCTGCCATGTCCAGTTTATTGCGTCTATCGACACTGTCCCGTCCACTACCGAGATGTTGACGAATTTCTGGGCGAATGAGAACCTGCCCGGCGGAAGTGTTGCCGAGTTGCGTGTCCAGTCTATCTGGAATACGTCCGGCGGTTCTATGCCATCATCAAAGAAGTCAAGGCTAGTGTAATTTTCCATGCTGCCAAAATCGCTGTCGAAGGTGAGGTTGCGGGCGTGGATGGTGAAATTCCCGGAACTGAATGCGCCAAACCAGAAGTCCACAGTATTGTTGTAGAGATGAGTATCATATATGCGCCCGTCATCTGCTTCCCTGAACTGCAGGCCGATTTGGGAGTTGTTGTGTATGGTGACATTATCGATTACGGAATAGTCTGAAACCGTTTCAATGCCATAAGAATTTTCGAAGTACCTGCCGTTTGTGACAGTTATGTCCCCTGCTGTGACATACATCCCATTACCGTTGTCATAGGCCATCCCATCAGTTACATTCGAATACTGTCCGGAAATGTAGAATCCTATGCTTGTGCAGCCATATGCGGTATTGTTTGTCAGGTTGCTGTATTCTGCGCCAGAGCTGACCAGGAAGCATTCCGAAGAATTGAAGATCGTGTTGTTGTACAAGACATTGTATGGATGCGTTAGATGGATTCCGTACTGGAGCTGATTGGAGACCTGGTTGTGCGCCAGGTAATTGAATGAGCCGCCCACATCGACCCCGTACCTGGCGCCGGTGTGTATCACGCTGTTCGTGAGGTTGCTGGAGTTCGTGAAATAGAAATGCACTCCGTAGCCGGAGAAGAATCCGTTCGA
>JBDRLQ010000012.1:0-88307 GCA_043812915.1 Microcaldota archaeon
CCCGTGGCACAATCCGAATTCCTCCTCCTTCCCGTTCACCACATTGGAGCAGAATTCGCTTGCGGCCTTTGTCCCAGCAAGTTTTCCGATTCCAGCAAAATGGTCGCAGTGCTCATGGGTTATTATGACGATGGAAGCGTCTGGGAGCTCTGTTCCGTATGGTGCGTCAATCAGTATGTTGCCTATAAGATAAGCATTGCAAGACCCGGAGAATTTCCTGAGGCTCATAGCTCAAACCGGCTGTTCAGCTCTTCAATCGCGTTAGCAATTGAGATTCCTTTTTCCGTCAGCCTCACCACTCTCTTCTTGCCCTGCGGTTCAATCACCACTATCCCCTCATCCTCAAGCCTGCTGGCCAGGCGGGTAACGTAAACATAGGTAGTGTCAGTGCTCTTAGCGAGCCTGGAGAGGTGCCATGAGGTCTCCTTGTCTTTCAATGCCAACAGGATGCTGCATGGCTTCGGTCTTGCAAATAGTGTAAACATAATGAAATTATCTGTCAGCATATGGTTTTAATTGTATGTGGATTGGTAAAAACATGGAACCTGGTCTTTGGGAAGAGCATAATCCTCCATCTCAATCCCCGTCTTTGTTTCTGCCCTCCTTTAATTTGGGTTTATCCAATTAGCCGCCTGAAGATTGGCAAATGATGTCACGAAGTGGAGGATTTCTTATAAATGCCCCGTTTCTCTTCGATAAAAGCCGTGTCTACCGTCGATAGCTTTAAAAATCATAGACAGGATATAGACGTGCCGACATACGCGCTGGCGGATTGTAGGAAATACACGGACCGAGGATATCGGCCCGTACCAAGGTGACGAGATGGGACAGAAAATCGGAACTGAAAAAATTTCCAGAGAGGATGGCTTTCTCTATTATATAGGGAAGGATGGATTTGTTTGGGCAGCCCCTATGAAGCACAATAAGAGGGGAAGGAAGAAGAAGGTCGGCTCAGAGAAAGTGCAGAAAGAGAAAGGTTTCATGTACTACCTGGGCAAGGATGGTTACGTTTACAGGGCTAAGCTCAAGAACGCATAACCTTTCCTTTTTTTCTTTTCCTTTAAATATGCGGCAAATCCGCAGCCTTCACAGGTTTTGCCGGATTTGTGCATATTTAAAAAACAAACCCTTACTAATTCTAACTTACTTCTTATACTACAGAGGTGGATTTTTTGCGAATAGTGATCTCAGACCCAAAAACTGGAAAGAGCTTCCAGGTTGAGCTCCCGAAGGACCGGGAGGCCCAGCTTGCAGGCAAGAAGATTGGAGAGAAGATTGATGGCGGCATCTGCGGAGCTGCCGGCTACACGCTCGAATTGACGGGCGGAAGCGACGGAAGCGGGTTCCCCATGAGGGTGGACATCGAGGGACAGAGGAGGTCCTTTTCGCTGGTTACTAAAGGCGTCGGCTTCCACTCCAAGAGGAAGGGCGAAAGGAGGCGCAAGGCGCTTCTCGGAAATACATACTCAGGGCAAGTTGTCCAGGTGAATACTAAGGTCGTTGAGGCAGGTCCGACCCCGCTCGACGAGCTCTTCAAGAAGGAAGAGGCCGAGAAGAAGGAAGAATAGGTGTTTTCCTTTGCAGGCCGAACTGAATATTGGACTCCTTGGCCATGTTGATCATGGCAAGACATCTCTTACGCATGCACTCAGCGGCAAGTGGACCGACACGCACAGCGAGGAGATTAAGCGGGGCATATCTATTCGGCTCGGCTATGCTGATTTTTCCATCTATTACTGCGACAAATGCAAGGCTTACGCCCTATCGGACAAGTGCGGGAAGTGCGGCGGAAAGGCGAAACTCAAGCGGAAGATGTCGCTTGTCGACGCCCCTGGCCACGAGACGCTGATGACCACCGTCATTTCGGCCGCTTCCATCCTTGATGGAGCCCTTTTCCTTATTGCAGCGAATGAGGAGTGCCCCCAGCCGCAGTCTGCAGAGCACCTGCTTGTCCTGAACTCCACCAATATAAAGAACATCATCGTGGTGCAGACTAAGGTCGACCTTGTGACAAAGGACGAGGCGATGAAGAATTACCAGGACATCAAGAAGTTCCTGAAAGGCACTGTTGCTGAGAATGCGCCCATCATCCCCATCTCAGCCCATTACAATCTCAATATTGACGGGCTTCTTGAGGCCATGGACAAGATGATGGTCGTTCCGGAGTCCAAGAAGGGCGAGCCCCTCCGGCTTTATGTGTCACGCTCATTCGACGTCAACCATCCCGGCTCAGAGATATCAACGCTCAATGGCGGGGTGGTTGGAGGTTCCATCGTTCAGGGGACTCTGAAGGTGGGAGATGAGGTTGAAATCAAGCCTGGAGTTGTAAGAAGGGATGGGGAGAAGCCCAAGACGGTTGTATGCAAGGTCACTTCCCTGATGGAAGAAAGCGAGAAGCTGGAATCAGCGAATCCTGGTGGTCTGATTGCTGTCGGTACTTCGATTGACCCGGCGCTTGCAAAGTCCGACGCTTTGGTCGGTTCAGTTATCGGGCACAAGGGAAAGGTTCCCGATCCCGTGGAAACAATCAGAATAAAGTACGAGCTCCTAAAGAGGGAGGATGTTGAGAGCATCCCGCTGAAAGAAGGCGAGCCTGTTGTCGTCAATGTGCACGCGTCCACCGGGGTCGGGATGATATCCGACCTCTCGAAAGGGATTGCCACAATTAAGCTGAAAAAACCTACCGTCGTTTATGATGGGATGCATGTCGCCCTGAGCCGGAGGATGGGTCAGAGATGGAGACTCTCCGCCTGGGGCAATGTCGTTTAATCATTGCTGAGGTCGCATAATCTGGTAGTGCGCCAGGTTGCTAACCTGGTGCTCGCAAGGGCTTGGGAGTTCAAATCTCCCCCTCAGCGCTCTTTTTAAAGCCATTTTACGAACTAGCAGATATGCTTGACATTATGCTCAGTATCCTGGACGGCCTATCATTGCTGCTAAGCATATTCGGAGTCTTCCTTGTCATCTACGGGGCTCTTCTTGCAATGTACCGGATAATAGTAATCGAATTCGGCCAGCTCAACCAGAGGTTCAGGAGATACGAGGACGCAAAGAGGATTTTCATCCAGAAGCTCATTTTCGCCCTGGACTTTTTTGTCGCAGCTGACATCCTCAAGCTTGTGATAAGGCCCAGCAGCACCGAGGAGCTCTTTGTGATAGGCGGAATAGTCGCAATCCGGACAATACTGAGCTTTTTCCTCTCGAAGGAAGTGCATCTGCACAAAGAATAGCCCGCTCACAGGCTATTCTTACAATCTTTTTCCACAAATAATAACATTTAAAAACAGATTTGCTCTAGTTATTCATATGGATTCCAAAAGAATACTGGTCCCCCTAAAAAAGGCCGCAATCACGGCGGCAATGGCACTTACGCTGGTTAGCGCATGCACCGTCAGGTCATGCTCTGGGCAGTCGCCACCGGCTTTAAGTCGAACTGCGCCGCTCCAGGAAAACATCATGAGATTCGAGAGGAGCGGAGTTTCTGCTGCTCCTCCAAATCCAAGGGATGGGGACTCCCGGAATGCTCAGGATGAAGAAGAAATGGAGAAAGATTGCGATCTGTTTTCAGAGCCTGATGGTTCTATCAGCATCAGCTGTATAACTGTTCCAAGACGTCAGAATCATGCAGATGATGTTGACTTTGGGGATGATTCCGAGTTTGATATTGAAGATGAGAATCAGGAGACGGTTGATGAATCGGATTTTGCCATCAATGATTCTCTAGATTTGGAGCTGCCAGGGGATGACGGTCCTGAGGACCGGGATGTTGAAGCTGACTCTGGGATGTAGGACTGCCATCATCGGCGGTCCTGATCGTCAACATTTTTAAACAGTTTCATTCACATATATGGTGAGAGGAGAGGGGTTATGCAGGACAATCTCACATTATATCAGAAGATGAAACTCAAGAGGCAGAAGGAAGCAGAGCCCGAGAGTTTTGAGAATACATACTCATTGCAGTCAATGGCAGGAAGGCTGGCGCTTCTTAGCCTGCTTTTTCTGTTCCTGTCGATAACCGTCCCTGAGATGAGGATGTTCGGAACAGCCTCTCTTGCAGGTCTGTTCCTGTTCCTCGTGTGCTACGGCTTCTTCCAGATAAAGAACAGCAGCTAAGAAAAGAAGTAGGCTCCGTCGGCAAGGTCCACCTTTTTGACCCGCACTTCACCATTTTCTACGCTATGCTCAATGTGCGCTGGCCAGCATCCGGCTCCCTTGTTCTTCTCTCCCAGTTCGTCAATCCTGAATTTAAGGCCGCAGTTGTTGCAGGTAACAGAATCTCCGCTCTGGGAGTATCCTTTTCCTGCCCTCCAGCACACCTCGCAGGCGTCAAATGCTATCCGCGGCTGCCCGTCACTGCCAAGAACCGCCATGTACCTCACTTCACTTTCATCATGCTGGTATGTGTAATGCTTGATTGTGGATGAGAGCTCTGAGATTGGAATTTTTACATAGTCATCCCCTGCAACTGCCCCACAATCCCCGTCCGCCGTGCATACTGCCGGCTCGAAAGAGGTTGCCGACGGATGTTGTCGAGATTCTGCGACGCTCTCCGGCGTGCCTGTGCACCCTGATACCAATATCATGATTACTGTCAATATGCCAAATATCTCCTTCATGTCAACCACCATTGTCTATCTTCTTAAGATTAATCAGAATCGAATTCGTAACGACCGAAACAGAGCTCAGTGCCATCGCCCCTCCGGCTATCATCGGGTTGAGCAGAATCCCGAATGCCGGGAAAAGAACCCCTGCCGCAATGGGAATCCCGATTATATTGTAAATCAGGGCCCAGAACAGGTTCTGCTTTATCTTCGACATCGTTGTCCGCGAGAGCAGGATTGCCTTCCGCACATCCCCGAGCGAATTCCTCATCAGGATTATGTCTCCCGTCTCTATAGCGACATCCGTGCCAGAGCCCATCGCAATGCCCAAATCGCTCATGGCGAGCGCAGGCGCATCATTTATCCCGTCTCCGACCATGGCGACAGTGTACCCCCTCTCCTTCAGCTTCCCAATCAGGCCGGCTTTCTTTGCCGGGGACACTCCAGCATAATATCCATCGACACCGGTCTGCCTGGCTATTGCTGAGGCGACTCTCTCATTGTCTCCAGTTATTATGAAGGTCTTCAAGCCCAGCTTCTTTATTGCGGCAATTGACTCCTTCGAGTCCTCCCGGATTTTGTCCATCACCGCTGCCAGGCCGATTAACTTTTTGGATGAAGAGAGGAATACGACAGTGTTGCCTGTCTCCTCAAGCGCCCTGGCCGTGTTCATCGCCTCCCTCGGAATGATGGCTCCAACGTCCTCCATCATGGCGGCGTTCCCGAGCGCGCAGTGAATATTTCCTATTTTTCCCTGGATGCCCTTTCCCGTCACTGCGGAGAACCTCTCCACTTTCAAAGCCTTCAGTTTCTTCTCCTCTGCGAACTTCACGAAAGACTCTGCCAGCGGATGCTCTGAGTTTTTCTCCAAGCTGTATGCAATTTTCAGAACTTCCTGCTCATTTGCCCCAAGAGGCACAATTGCCGATATCTCGGGCTTTCCAACCGTAATCGTCCCGGTCTTGTCGAAGGCAATCGCATCTATCTTTTCCGCCTTCTCAAGGACAGTTCCATTCCGTATGAGGATGCCCATGCCTGCCCCCCGCCCTGTTCCGACCATTATGGCGGTCGGGGTTGCGAGGCCAAGAGCGCAGGGACAGGCAATAACGAGGACTGACACCCCCAGAATAAGCGCGAATGAGAATGTGCTTGCCAGAACGAAATGCCATGCCATGAATGTCACCGCGGCAATCAGTATCACGGCAGGAACGAAATATGAGGAAATCATGTCCGCATATCTTTGAATGGGGGCTTTCTGCGACTGGGCCTCCTCAACAAGCTTGATTATCTGGGCGAGTGTTGTATCTTCCCCGACCTTGGTTGCCTCGAATTCAAGCACGCCGTTCTTGTTTATGGTGCCCCCGATGACCTTGCTATCCTTGGTCTTCTCAATCGGGATTGGCTCCCCGGTAATCATCGACTCATTGACCGTGGAATGGCCTGCCACCACAACACCGTCAACAGCAATCTTCTCTCCTGGCTTTACCATCAGGATGTTTCCCGCCTTGACGTCCGAGGCTTCTATGATTACTTCCTTCCCATCCTCGATTATCCTTGCCTTTTTTGGGGCCAGGTCCAGGAGATGGCGTATTGCCTCGCTGGCCTTTCCCTTTGCCCTTGCCTCAAGATATTTCCCGAACATCACCAGGGATATCAGGACTGCCGAGCTCTCGAAGTACGTCTCCGATCCGGAAGATGCTAGAACAAGGTACATAGAATAGAAGTAGGCCGCGCTTGTTCCGACTGCTATCAATGTGTCCATATCCGCAGTGCGGTTCCGCAGGGCATTGAACATCCCCTTGTAAAACGGCAGCCCGATATAGAACTGGACAGGAGTCGCGAGAAACCAAAGGACATAGGGCTTGTACGGAATATCAATCATGAACATTGCCAGGATAAAAATCGGGATTGCGAAAACGAAGCTGATTATCGTCTTTTTCCTGAAACCGGCAACCTCATCCTCGGTTGAAAAGCCCGCCACCTCGCCCCTTTCAATATCCTTGGCTCCATAGCCCGCGCCCTCAATTTTCTTGCTGATTTCTTCCCCGGAAATCTGCTTCTGGTCGAATTCGACCGTTGCAGTCCCGGTGCTAAAATTCACGTTAGCGACCTTCACACCCTCCGTCTTCTTTAGCGTCTTCTCGATATTGAGCGCACAGCTGGCGCAATGCATCCCACTGACTATAATCTTCTTCTTCATCTTTCCACCTTGGCGTTGTATCCTGCCCCTTCAATCTTCTTTATTATCTGTGCTTCTCCAATTGCAGCCTCGTCGAATCCAACAACTGCAGTTTCGCTTTCGAAGTCCACTCTCACATCCATGATCCCTTCGGTCTCCTTCAGGGTATCTTCCACATTGGGCGCGCAGGCCTTGCAGTGCATTTTTCCGATTTTCAGTTTTATCTCCATAAAAATCACCTGCCTTCGCAGCCCCCACCGCATCCTCCGCCGCAGCCGCCACCGCAACTGCCTGTGCATCCCCCACCGGATGGAGGGGGCGGGGCAATCTTCTCAGGGCCGTTTGCTGAATAAGCCTTAATATCATCAGTCACTATGAACTGGCCCGGAATCATGCCCATCCAGCAGCTCCATCTGAAGGTGCCTTCCCCCTCAGGAGTGAATTCCACGGTCTGCAGCCCGGATTTCAGCTTGATATCCAGCCCGTATTCCGGAACGATAATCTCATTGTTGCATCCGTTGAGCTCTTTTCCATCAATTTCCCATCTCACCGGGACCCCGCGCTTGAGAACGAAGCTGCTAGGCTCCCAGCCGTAAGCGGTAACGTCCATATGTATTACCTGGTAATTGTCCTCTGTTATTGTGATATTTATCTGTGTTTCGTTGGGCCCGCCCCCATTAGAAATCGCAGCCGGGAGCACCGAAACTCCAATAAGATTCAGGCCATTGCTTGCCATTGCCAGCCCAAGGAAGATGACAAGTACCCCAGAGAACTTCACTATCTTGTGTGAGAATGCAGCGCTTAGGAAGTTCGAGGCTATTCCGAAAGTCAGCAGGGGAACCAGAGTTCCGAGCCCGAAGAAGAAGAGCGCCTGCGCCCCTGCAATGGCGCTACCTGTTCCTGCAGCGAATATGTAGAGGGCCTGCAGGGGCCCGCAGGCAATCATGAAGCCATTCAGCAATCCGGTTGCCAGCGGCCCCCTGCTCTTTCCCCCACCCATGGGGATAAGTGAAGGAATCCTAAGCTGGAGCCTTCGTAATATCGGGAAGATGTTGAGCATGTTCAGCCCGTATATGACGAGGAAAGCGCCCGCGAGCAGCGCAACACTCCCCCGAAGTTCCGGGGTGAATGAAACCAGCGAGCCGACAATCCCGAACACTGCACCGATGGCAGCGTAGGATATGGTCTTTCCAGCCCCGTAGAACAAATGCGGTTTTAGGTCGCCTGCACTCCTCAGGTTCCCGGCATATGAGAGGACGAAGCCTCCACACATCCCGATGCAGTGGAAACCTGTCAGGAAGCCGAGCACGAAGAGGGCTGCGAACCCGGCTTCCATACTAATATTATACTCAAGATTGACGCCTTTTCCAAAAATGAAGTAGAATCCAACAAGTATGGCGAGAATCCCCAATGCAATTGCGAATGTCCCGAACTTTCCTAGCCTCGGGCCATCATCACCAATAGAATACCCACAGTCCTCAATTGCCCTCCTGATTGCACCCTCATCCGTCATTTTTGAATCGTATTCAATTATTGTTGTCTCGTTCTGGTAATCCGGCTTAACGCTCTTTATGCCTTTCAGCTCATTTACAGCCGATGCTATCCGCTGCTCGCAGGAGTGGCATTCCATGCCTTTTGTTTTTAGCGTTAGCTTCTTTATTATCGAAATCATGCAAAGCACCTACAATTCGCAGGACTGAAACGATACTTATTCCTTGGCGCAACCATGGTTTCATTTTGCGAAACCAAAGCGCAATTTTATAAATATCCACCCATTATCCATCACTATGGCGGATAAGAACCGGAAAGTGTTTCTGGGGTTGGTTGCAGTCGCACTATTCATGCTTGTCGTATTCTATGTGCCCCGGTTCTTCGAGCAGGAGGTTCCCAAGATATGCATAGAGGACGGGATATGCCAGCATGAGCAGTATGCGGAAACAGTTATCGCCTTGATGCCAGCCATCATTGTACTTGGTTTCCTATTCGGTGTCGCGGCATCATATCTCTATTTCGAGAGAAAGATAGAGCTTCCCGTGCCATCGGCTGACAAGAACAAGGCTTATCTATCAATGCTGCACCCATCCGAAAGGAAGATAATGCAGAAGATAATAGAGAGTGGTGGGGAGTCTCTCCAGTCAGACCTATCAAGAATAGAGGGTGTTGGCAAAGTGAGGGCCCACCGCGTAATCGACCGCCTTATCAGAAGGGGAGTTCTTGAGAAAGAGGAAAAAGGGAAGACGAATATCCTCCGCCTAAGAAAAGACCTTAGAGAAGCGCTGAAATCCTGATTTTTTAGGCGAAGTCCTTCTTCAGTATAGAGAGCATGTCCTCGGCGCTCTGCCCGAGCTTTATCAGCGTGGTGTGCCCTCGGAGCCCCTTGCTGCTGGGTGTGGTGATTATCAGGCCCAGCATCTCAAGGTCGTTGAGGTATTCCCTGAACCACCTGGTGCTTCTGGCCCGTTTCTTCATCTTCTTGCAGGTTGCGCTGTAACCCTCATACACCTCTCCGGAGAGCAGGAACCCGTCCTCCACACCCTCCAACCTGGAATATTTGCTGCCGGATATCGTGACGTTCGCTGCCGAATAAAGCACCATCCTGTGCATGTCCGGAAGCGTGCTCACGGTTTCTGCGGTGAGGTCCAATTCAACCTTCTTCCTGGCCGCCTCAACCTCCTCATCAGTCACTTTCTCCTTCTGTGTCTGCTCTGCCATCTCCCCTGCCTTCATGAGCAGCTTGAGGGCGTATCTGGCGTCTCCGCTTTCCTGCGCGGTGAGCGCAGCTGCCAGGTTGATTGCGGAGTCTTCCACGACACCGCTCTCGAATCCGCCTTCGACCCGCTGATTCAGTATCTTGCGCAGCTGCTCGGAGGTATAAGGTGGATAGACCATCTCGGTCTCATACAGGCTGCTCCTGCTTCTTGGGTCAAGGGCTTCCTTGAATGAGAGCCTGTTCGAGATGCCGATAATGCTCACCCCTCCGGCAGTGGTCTCGTCATTTGCCCTGGTGAGGGTATAAACAAGCTCATCAAGATCCTTCACCATGTCAATCTCATCCAGTACGATTACGCTCTGGTGCCCGGAAGAAGTGGTCTCCAGGAGCTTCTCGTAAAGGTGGGGCAGCCCGAATCCGGCCTTGTCCATCTCGGGAATGTAATTCTTCATGATTTTCTGCATAATCCTGTACCTGGAATTGTAGATTCTGCAGTTGACGTAGTGCATCCTGGCATTTTTCTCCATGTTGGCAAAATCATCCATAATCTTCTTTATGCTGGAGGTCTTGCCCGTTCCGGTCTTGCCATAGATTATTAGGTTCCTGGGTTTCTGCCCCTTAAGAGCCGGGGAAACTATTGACATGACTTCCAGTATCTGCTCTTCCCTGAAGGGCAGATCCTTCGGAATATGATGTGGTGATAGCACTGACATATTGCGAAAGATGGATTGCCTTGAAAGAATTTCATCAAAAGAAGCCATGTTATGGATACTCTGCAAAGCATTAAAATAATAGTGGAAGTTTTGGTTGTGGTAAATGGATGATTTTTGCATTTTCCACTGCGCATTTGGTTACATATTTAATACCTCTCTTCATTACTAAATACTCTTAATTCAACGAATGAGGCGAATTGATATGATAGTAGGAGAACGGATAGTGGAAGTAACCGGAAACAAGGACAAATGGGAGCCCATAAAGGGCCTGAATATCAACATTTCCCTGGACGATGTAAAGGTTGACGGGGAGAATGTGGAGATACATTACTCTTATACGGCCAACTATGAGGAGGGAGTCGGAAAGCTGAGCATCAGGGGCATCCTCATCGCCAAGGAGGACAAGAAGACCGCCAAGAGCATCGAGGACGAGTGGAAGAAGCACAAGAAAATCCCCGATGAATATGCGCAGTCGACCCTCAGCGCGATTAACTACAGCGGCAGTGCGAACGGCACTTTGCTCGCAAGGGTAATCGGCCTGACAGCCCCGCTCATCCCGCCGAGGATACAGCTCAAGGAGAAGAAATAATCTTCTTCTTTTCCCCTTTTTCTCAAATAGAATTGGTCGCGCATCCCTTGAGGATATAGAATATCGCAAGCGGCTCTGGGACGCTTGCCACATCCCCCTTTTTGTAAGCTTCTGCAGTCCCATCCATGTACCTGAGCTCCGGGACATCTTCAGTGAATATCACCTTCATGGAATCATTGCTCTGCATTACCGCGTCCCTGAATGGCTCGAACTTCCCAATGTCATCCACGACTCTAGCCACAAGCCCGGTATCCCCATGGATTGAATTCGGCACCCGAATCAGCTTGCTAAGGTCATGCGTCACCGCCGCATCGGTGTCGACTGCACGGACCGGCAGCGCCTCCGTCACTTTCTCCAGCCTCTTCAAAAGCTCGCTGCTCCTGAATGTTGTCTTGCTCCAGTTGCCCTCATTGATTCCTGATATGAAGAGTTCCCTCTCATTCTCCTTGGAGAACTTCCTTGAGAGTATTGCCGGTTTCTCCTTAAGGGTCCGGATAACTGCCCGGGCCAGCCTCCCTCGGTAGCCGCTCTCATCCGGCCTCGGGCCGGTCAGCTTCTTCAGGCGGGGTCCGATCTCCTCCTCTGTAAAGAACTGCATGTAGTCAAGGCCGTTGCCCTTGATGTAATCGACTATCTCCCGCCTTTCATCCCCCCCTATGTTCCGGAACCTGACATCAGTGACGTGGATGTGATAGCCACGGTTTCCTGAGAATGCGATTTTCACATTCTTCCTGTCGACCGCGAAATCCCCGACAATAAATTCATCCACAAGGCGGATTGCGTCCTCCTTTACTTCATCAAGTTTCTCATACGCGCCGAATTTGCCCTCGGCATGGATGTCCAGATCGAATACCAGATCTGCTCCGGTTCTCTGCTTCTTCTGTATCGGGGTCGCGCCTGGGAATTCATAATATGCGATGGAATGGGAGACGAACAAGGGAGTGTTCTGGGCAAGGTATCTCTTGAAATCATCCTCGCTGAAGAATGAGAGGTGCCTCGCATCAATCTTCTTCCGGTTTCCAATCCCGAACTCCCTGTTCTCTATGAATGGTATCCCGAAGGATGCAGTGGAATAGTAATCCGCGAACCTCTTGATTATGATCTGCCGCTCCTGCTCGTTCATTTCCCCTGCACCCCGCTGCGCCTCTCGTGGCGCGTGTGCCAGTGTATCGGTATCCCGATTCTGCAATTGGCTATGCAGAGCCCGTAGGTATTCACGGTAGCGCAGGAAGGGACGCTGTAACCTTTCTTCCTGGCATGCTCTATCTGGTACCGCGTTATCCTCTCGCTGTAGTCCGGGAGGTTGGAATATATGCCCGCAATCTGGTCGTCATTCATCCCGATCGCTATCATGTAGGTCACCAGGAACCATCTGGCGGTGTGCGGCAGGTTCTGGTGCTTCCTGACCGCTTCCAGGAGCTTGTCGATACAGGGCGGATGGTCCCCAGGCTTCGCATTCACAGAGGGCAGCTTGGGCTTTGGTAGCATCTCAAGCAGCTCCTTTCCAGCCTTCTTTATCATGTCCGGCGGGTCATTGACAAGCGGCATCTTCTCCATATATTTTCTTGCCGCCTCCTCAATCAGCCTCTTCCGCTCCTCCTTGTTCAGAACTGCCTTCCCATTGATTATCTGCCTGTTTATCAGCCTGTAATGAACTGATTTGGGGGCTGAGGAAAGGAACACCGGTATGTCCATCAGGAGCCTGTTCCCCTCGCCCTCTGAAGTTACGCCAAGCTCATCCCCGACTTTCTTCACTGTGCCCTCAGGCTCGGAATTGAGATAGGCGTGAATCCTCTTGGATTCCTCCACCGCAAATTTGTTGGTAAGATAGCTGTTCCTGAGGCAGCCGAGAATCATCCTGGCAACTGCGTAAGTCGCAATCTCCTCGATTTTCCGCTCATCGTGGAGCGCGCTGCTTTTTGCCAGCTTTCCCTCCATGGCCTGCTTTATCCTCTCTTTGGCAAGCTGGACTAGCTGCTCATCAACCTTAGCCTCCCTTTCCTTGAGAAGAACCCTTGCTGCGGAGCTGAATGGGTACCTAAGCGCAAAATCCAGCTCTCCTTGCCCCTCCATATAGCTAGTATCGCATCTTCTACTTAAAAAGCCTTTTTTGGAGGTAGTTGAAGAGCTCATACCCGAAATCAAAGCTCAGGATGGCTATGAAAAAGTCCCATCTTCCGACAAGCAGCATGGCAAGCGAGCCGATTTTCAGCACAAGCCTGTATTGGGTCAGGGGCCTCAGCTTGCCTATATAGTCCGCCTCGTCGAGGAAGGCAAGTACCAGGAAGTACGCGAAGAAATTGAGCGCAATGGGCTGAAGCCCGAAGTACAGCATCGATATCGCAGTCACCGCAATGCCGAGCATATGCGCCTTCGTATCAATCTTCTTTGCGAATACCTGCGCAATAACCGCCGCGAGGAAGAGGACTGCGAAGCTGGCAGTTCCAATAAGATAGCCAATCAGGAACCCGTACACCATTGCAAGGGGCCATTTCAAGGGGTTCTTGCCCTTCTTATCATCATCAATCCAATCCACTATCTTGACAATAAATCCTGCGACAAGCGCAACCAGGAACGGAAGAAGGGCATCAATCATAAATCTCACTTCAGGAACGGCCGCATGATTAGCGGAACGGCTATAGTGGCGTCACAATCAACGGTTATATGCTTTGCGGCTTCACCGACTTTCCCCCAGGATATCGCCTCCTGGGTCCTCGCCCCGGATAATGAGCCATCCCAAGGGGACGCGGTAGTAACATAGACTGCATAATCAAGGCCGCCCCGGAGGAGATTCACCCCTATGGCGTGGTGCTTCGATATTCCGCCCCCAAGGATTATCCCGCCCGTCTTTTGAGCATCAAGCGCAAGGGAAGCGAGCTTCCCCATGTCCTTTGTGACGTCAATACCGAAGTCCTTTTTCTTCTGCTTGTAGAAATATGTCTGCAATCCTATTGCGGAATCCGTAATCCCCGGGCAGAACACAGGTATCTTGTTCTTTGAACACCAGTGGAGGAAGGAATTCTTGTTTTCAATCTGGTTGCCGATTTCCTCCGCAATGGCGCTTGGGGAAGTCACCTTCTCCTTCCCATAGAGCTTGTCGAAAACAGGCAGAATCTTCTCCTCCAGAAGCTCATACCGCTCATTCGGAATCAGTATATTGCCGAGCCGGTTTATCCCCTTCCGGTGCAGCTCCGCATCATCCATGTTGAAGGCCCCAGTTTCATAATCAGAATATGAGCGGATAAGGTCGTGGTCTATGCTTCCGCCTGCCGTAATAATCGCGTCCACGAACTTCTCGCGGCAGAGCTGCGTGAAGATGCCCCTCAGCCCGGAGGCTACCATGTTTGACGTGAATGACAGGAAGACAGTTGCCTTCTCCTTCTTCATTTTCTTGATTATGCCTATGGCCTTTGCGATATTTGTCGCCTGGAAGCCCATGCTCTCGAGCTTTCCCGGCTCGTTCAGGTCGAATCCGGATTCGATGTCCTTTACATTCATGAATACCACTCAAAAATACTGTGATGACATCCTATTAAAGCACTAGCCAAAACAGCAGCCCTGTGGCGAATGAAACCGCGTTTGCCGCCAGGCTAAGAACCGCCCCTTCCTTCAGGCTCATGTTCCTGAACATACTGCTCAGGATGACTGCCTCTGCAAGGAACGCGAAGAGCTCCGAGGATATGGCCTGCATCCCATAGCCTAGCCCCATGGCCGGAAAAAGGAACCATACCAATGGATGCGTCATGGTGTTGGCGAGGGCGCTGTTCAGCACAATGTCCTTTGCCTCATATCTCCTTCGCAGCAGTATGTAAATCACAGATGTCTCAAGAACCAGCGTAAGCAGGAAAGCCTGCGGAAAACTCAGTTCCATTTCGCACCTGATTTGAATGCCCCCAGGGCAAGCAATACAAGGAACAGCACACTGAAGCAGCATGGCGTTTTCTCGGTATACTCAATCTCGCCGCTGGCAGCATCCACCCTTATCTCGGCTCCGCCTTCAGTCATGAAGAAGCTCCTGCTCTCCATCTGCGCCCCCCCATCACGGCTATAGGAGATATGGCCGTCAGCCTCATAGAAGCAGGGGTTTAGCTTATAGAACCAGTATTCGTTCGTGCACCTATTCTTTAGGCAAGGGAGTTCTCTTTCCCTCTCTTCCATGATGCCCTCATAATCGTCTTCCCTATCTGCTTCGCAGACATACTTGGCCTCGAAAGAACCAATAGCATCAGCTCCCCCATCCATGAAAATGATTTCCAGCTGGGGTGGCGGCGGCCCTGGCATGGCATCGGCAAAAGAGATGCAGGCAAAAAGAAGCAGCCCGAATGCAATCCTTTTCATTTCCTCAATCTCTCCATGACGGCTTTTATGATTATTGGCCAGGCGATTGTCGCGTCAGCGAAAACCTCCGCCTGCATCCCGCCCTGGCTTCTTGGAACAAATTTCCCCCAGCTGACACCTTCGGAATATGTGCAGCCGCTATTTGAGACAATAATTCCATTTGCAGCGAAATTATGTGTATTATCAACTGTCATATCATATGTCTCGTCTTCTCCGAAATACTCGACCGACATTACGAAATGATTGTCTACACAATTTTCCTCAATCCATTTCCGTCCAATTCCATGAATCTGCATTCTCTTCTGGAACACCTTGGTGCTGATATTCAATTTTCTTGCAGCTCTTGTTATCACCCCTTCTTCTGCAATCAGGGCATTCCTGATGGCAGTGTCGGTTATGCCTTTTATGAATCTGCCATTCTTTTCTCCTGTTACCAATCTTGATCTGGTCTCTGGTGAGAGGGACCCCCATCTCTTTCTGGTAGCTTCGTGTGCATTTTGTAGCCTAATCTTTTTTTCTTCTTTATTCATAGGCAACCAGTAGGAAGTAGATATGGCAGATCTTCTGATTCTTTCTTCAGGTTGTAATGCTGTTTGTTTGCGCTTTTCGCATAACCTCTGATATTCTTCCTCATCAAGGTCATTCCAGAATTTTCTTGATTTTTCCTGCATAACTAATGGATTTGTAATTTCCTTAAGGGTCTGCCTTTGTTTTTCTATGCTCTCCTGCGTCTGTGCAAATCTGTGATATCTTGCATGGTCTACAAAATCTATCGTATCAAGGTTATCCGGTGTGTTATTCAGGGTATTGTGGTCAATATGATGTACTGCTTCACTCATTGCCAGCTTTCTTCCTATCATTTCCTGCACGATGAAGCGATGTTCAGGAATTTTCTTACCGTTGTTCAGGCTGATGAACCGGTAGAAGCCGTGCTTGTCTGCTTTATGATATGTGTTGAACGGCATCAGCCTGTCATTTTCCTTTAATTCAGAAACTAGTTTGAAGTTTCCATCTCTTAGCATGATTTTATGTTCTGCCGAAGCGACTATCTCTTCTGTTCTTAGTTTTCTACCATTGCTCCAGCCGGCTATCCAGCCATATTTGACTTTATAGAGCTTCTTGACTCCAGTTTTCCAAACTCTTCGGGCATTTGACAGAACTATCCGTTTTTTATGGAAATCATATGCATACACAGGAAAATTCGAAGTGTCTGCAAGTTCCCGTATTGGTACTCCGTCTGGATATTCCGTAAGGTCCCGTGGGGAGTCTATCTTTGTATCTCCGTGCAGGCAAAGTCCGCCCCAGTGCACAGGCTCAGGGCAAATCCTGGTCGCGTATTGGAACATCTTCATAGCCCCGCCCTCGCCGATTCTCCTGTCGATAAGATCAAGATACGGGCCAACCTGCTGCGCCCAGTTCCTTGGAACTCCCCCGCCTATAGTGAATATCCCGAGCTTATCCGCCTTCCTGACACGCTCGGTATAATCCTCCAAATCAAGGTAAGGGTCAAAGGTGATGTCTGGCCTCCCATCAAGCTTCCTCTTCCTCTTGTTTGTGCCAAGGTCAAGGCCGAGTTCGCTGTCAGTGAATGCAGGGACATATACAGGCACCTTCTTCACATATGCTGATTTTAGCACTCCACGCCCGGGAGCGTTCTTCACAAGGAATTCGCCCAGCTTCTCATTGAGCTTGTAGCTGCATAAAGGCTCCTTCCCATCCCACTCATCAAGCACATGGCTCACAATCTCCGCGGCAGCGTCAAGGTTCTTCTCCATCTCTAGCGTGTCATACACCCGGTTGTAGCCCTTGTCATACAGCTCCTCATCATTCATGTCAGGCCTGTATTTGAAATGCGTCATGCCGGCAGCCTCGGTGAAGCCGTGCGCCATAAGCGCGCCCGTGCTTACTACGATGTCAGCCATGCCGTTCTCAATCATGTCGCACACAACGTGGCTCATCTTTGCAATGGTCATCGCCCCTGAGAGGGTGAGCACCTTCAGGCATTTCCTGTCCTTTGTCATGCTCTCCAGGACATCCGCCGCTTCGCCGAGGTTCCTCCCTCCGAAAGCGGTGAATTTCATCCCACGGACAATATCATCAACCGTTTTGCAGTCTCCAAGCTCAAGCGGCTTCAGCGGCTCAAGGCCATCCTTCTGCCCCTCTCCGAACTCCTTTATGTTCCTGTGCTTCTCTTCCATGCTTTCCGACCTCTGTAAATGTATGCAATTAGCGTATAGAATCAAGCAGAAAGCAATAATTGGATATCGTTTTCAGGCCTTTGCCTTCCTTAGGGCAATCGACAAGTTGTCTGCTACATCGGAGGCGCAGAAATTCAGCCCGTGCTCCTTTTTCGCTAGGTTTCCTGCCACCCCATTCAGGTATGCGGCAGCAGCTGCTGATTCGAAAGCGGGATTCTTGCAGAAGAGCGCTGCGACAAGGCCGGAAAGAACATCCCCGGTTCCCCCGCGAGTCATGCCCTCATTGTGCACCTTGTTCAACAGGGTCCTCTTCCCGTCGCTGATTATGTCCACATGCCCTTTCTTGAGGATTATGCAGGAGTGCTTCTTGGCCATCTCCTTCACGTTCTTCTTAGTGCCTTCTTTCCCGAAGAGCATTTTGAACTCCCCCTCATGCGGCGTAAGTATGCATCCCTTCGGAATCTTGCCCTTAACGCGTCTTAGCCCATCAGCATCAATAACAGCACGTTTTGCCTTCGCAAGAGCGCCAAGGGGGTATCTGGCCTTGCCAAGCCCGACTCCGAAGAGCACGCAGTCATATTCCTCAGGCTTTGGGGCAGAGCGCTTCACAATCACTTCAGGGATTGTTTTCACTGCTCTGATGAGCAGGATGTCCCTGTCAGGCGGATAGAAGCTCACCAGGTCAACAAATCTTCGTGCGGCAATTATTGAGAGCATAGGGGCGCCGTGGTACTGTCTGCTTCCGCCGACAATCAGAAGCTTTCCGTTCATCCCTTTCCGTGACTTTTTTGGAGGGATGTATAGCGAGCGGGTGATTCTTTCGATGCTCTCCATAAACCCAATTCAGGGTTATCTCTTATAAAGCTGATTTTAACCATGACGGACTATGTGCCTTCTCCGCAATGCAAGTATTAAAAATCGCGGATGGTATCTCTTCCTTATGGAAAACAATCCCTCTCTTGGGGTCAGCGGCTCTGATGTAATCTCCCTCCCCTCAAAATTCCTGACCAGGCACGGATTAATCGCAGGAAGCACGGGAACCGGAAAAAGCAGGACCATGCAGGTCCTGGCTGAGCAGCTATCTGAAAACGGCTCCAGCGTTTTCGTATCGGATGTGAAAGGCGACGCCTCAGGCTTCTGCGTCGCGGGGCAGGAAAACGAAAGAAACAAGCTGGCAGATTATCGGCCAAGGGGGATTCAGGCCAACTACTGGAGCATCGGCGACAGGTTCGCTCCAATCAGGTTCTCAGTCTCTTCGATCGGGCCGGTCCTGATTTCCAGACTGCTTTGCCTCAACCCGACCCAGGAGAGCCATCTTGCCCTCGCCTTCTCATACGCGAGGAAGGAGAAAAAGCCGCTTTTTGAGCTGGACCAGCTTCTCGATATACTCGATGAGATGGTGGAGACAAACCAGAGGGGGATGAGCAAATCCAGTGTATCGGTCATCCAGAGGAAGATAATCGCGTTGGACGAATCCGGGGTCGGCGGGCTTTTTGGAAAGCCATCGCTCTCGCTTGGGGATTTGAAGGGCCTCAACGTGCTCAATCTGTCGAATTCCAGAAAGGACATGACCGTTGCAATCGCGCCAGCCTTCCTTCTCCAGATGCTCTTCGATTCCCTGCCAGAAGTCGGCAACGTGGATGCGCCGAAGTTCGCAATCTTCTTTGACGAGGCGCACTACCTGTTCAAGGATGCCAACAAATCACTGCAAAACAGGATGGTGACGATACTCAAGCAGATACGCTCGAAGGGCGTTTCAGTCTTCTTTGTGACCCAGGATGTCACCGACCTTCCGGATGAGATTCTCAGCCAGCTGTCCACAAAAATCATATTCTCGCAGAAGGTATTCACTCAGAAGGGGAACAAGCGCCTGAAAGCCCTTGCAAATTCATTCCCCAGGTCAGAAATGGATGTCCTTGAGACTCTCAAGCGCATGCCCCCCGGAGTGGCAGTTGTCTCCACTCTGGATTCTTCAGGAAACCAGACAGAGCCGAAGGAGGTGCGGATGTTCGCCCCGGCAACCACGATGGATATCGTTCCGGATGAAGTCCTCATCCAGTCAACGGATGAGGAACTGATAAGGAAATACCGGGAGCGCGAAAAATTTCCTGAAAAAGCGGCTCCGGCAAAAGCTCCTGAGAAAACCGCAAAAGCCGAGAAGGAAAAGCCTGCAAGACTTGAAAAGCCAGCAAAGGAAGGGCGGCAGCCAAAAAAGAAATCAGGCCCCTCCATCTGGAGCGGAATATTCGGCTTCCTGCTCAAATTGCTCGATTTTATTCTCAAGGCATTCGGAAAACTGTTCTCATTCCTGATATTCAGGCCCGGGAAGAAATACTTCAAATGGATGATGAAAAAGAAGGTAAGGATACTTTATACGCTTGTTTTCATCCTGATTCTCTACATAATCATGGTGAACCGGGGCTTAATCGAGGGATTCTTAGGAGCCTTGAAATTCTGATTACTGCGGGTCTTCCCGGATTGTGGTGTTCAGCCCCCTGCTTATCGTGATACGTATCTGCGAGTCCCCGAACACTGTGGAAAGAGTCCTTCCGCTGATACTGAACTGCGGAGATTCTGGGCAGGTGGCGCCAAGGCTAAAAGGCCTCACAACCACCCCTTCCGGAAGCAGGTAAACCTCGACCATCCGCCTTGAGCCTTCCTGGAAAATAAACAGATGGCCATCACTGTAAATCATGTGGGCCTGGTGCTCGCCAGCAGGGAATTCAAGCCGGCCACCAAGCTCTATCTGCAGGATTCTCTCCCCCCTCCGTTGAGTGTCGCTGTAAACAAGCCTGCCTTGGCTTGAGAGCACGAAAAAGTAACCTGCATCCTCGCTCACAGAGTGTGCAGCCATGCGAACTCCGGTTCCTTCGCTTAATGGGACGCTGAATGAGGGCAAGCCACCTGGCATCTCTCCAACGCCATCCCTTATGGCCTGGCGCCCGAGGGTGACAACCACTCGCTCGCCAGCTAAAATCACTGACCTTCCTTCCCCGCAAAAAAGATGCTCGTATCCGCCTGCGATATCTGCCGGTGCGGTTTCAAGAGGCGGCGAAGTCCTTACGCGTGTAGTTCCCCCCACCGAGGTGCTTACTGATATTGTTCCGCGTTCAGCCGAAAATCCGCAGGACTCCCCGCCAACAGTATGCGATATGAATGGCCGTCCGGCAGTGGTTGCCGGTCCTGCAGTTGCAGCTGCAGGAGCGCTTCCATATAAGGAGAATGCGGGCATGCCTCTCGTCGGGCGCTCTGGTGGGAGTGCCTGGGCCATTGGTGGCGTGCAGAATGCTGAAACAAGCGAAAAAGCAACCATTGGAATGACGGCCCTCATGCTAGGAGCCCTTCCTGCGGCGCTTGGCCTGGCCATTTGCTTTTCCTGTTTCAGCATCTGAATCACTGTGCTTTCGGGGCTAATGCCTTGCGAGTTCGCGCTGCTCCCTTAGCATCCCGCTGATTTCCCTGCGCGTGAGCGGGGTCTCGGTCATCCTCACCCATTGGGGATCCCTGGCAGTGCCTTCATTTCTGGCAGGATATATCCTGGCCCTCATGAGCGCATCAGGTGATGGCATCCCATGCCTTCTCCCCTCGCGCTGCAAGTCCTCGGCTCGGTATTCCACCCAATATTGCCTTCCGTGAATTTCAACATGCCTGCCCCTCGCGTATCTGGGGGCTTCCTGTTCCGCTTCCCTGCGCGGAGTGAGGTCGCTTAACTGAGGCCTCCCGGCCGCTACCTGGTTGGGCATCCTGAGCACCTGCGCCAGAAGCTCCGGCTCGGTCTGCTCAAGGAAATTGACAAGATGGTCTGTATATCTCCTGTTCAGTGCCGTCCTGGCTTCCTGAGCGGGGCCGCTTATCCGCTCTCCGCCCGGGCCAACGATAATTGTGCTGCTATCCCGGATTAGCCTCCCTACTGAGGCGTCCCTTAATGAAGGGGGGACAACAATCGTGAATCTGTCTTCTCCTATATAAAAAGTCCTTCTGCCTGGTCTTTCTGTTTGCGGTTGTGCCATTTTGTCACCACATTATTATTTATTCTACACCATTATTATCAGGAAATATTTATAAACCAATGTTGGCCCATAGTGGCAATAGCCTAATTAGTATTCCTAGGCACAATGAACGCCCGATCTTCTGTCAAATTCCATGCAATAATGAAAATTTCCTGTTTCCTTGTATCCAGGTTTCGCCATTTTCCATTGGCCGGAGCATTTGGCAATTTATATAAACGTGTTCCATTATAGCAACTAACTAGGCGCCTGAACGTTTTTGATTCAGGCTGCCCCATCAATGATGGGGTCGTTGTATAACCAGGTTAGCACGGCAGGCCCCAGATCCCGTCTTTGCTTCTTGCAAAGATATTTGTGGCCGTAGAAACCTGCATATCGGGGTTCGAATCCCTGCGGCCCCAAATATTTACAAATGACTAATGCGGTGTTATCATATGAATAAAATCATTGCCATACTTGCTCTGTCCATCCTGCTTTTCGGGTGCACGGAGACCATTGAGCCAGAAGTGCCTGAGGTGGTGGAATACGGAGATACTGTTTCGGTCAATTACGTGCTCAGGGTTGATGGCGAGGTTATGGACACCAACATAGAGTCCATCGCGATTGCGGAAGGGATATACTTCGGCCCAGGGCCCAAATACTCCCCTCTGGAATTCCAGGTCCTTCTGGGAGAAGGGCTGATTGACGGGTTCGTAAATAGCGTTGTGGGGATGAAGGTCGCCGATACCAAGACATTCACAATACCTCCGGAAGATGGCTATGGGCTGTATGACGAATCGCTGGTTTTCAACGTAAGCAGGTATTATGAGATGGGCATGGTGGAGGTCGTCCCGCTTGAATACTTCGAAGGGCGCAATATCACCCTGGAGAACGGGACGTCGTTCGAAACCGATGTCGGGACTGTCTTCATTGACAGCCTCAACGAAACTCATGCGGACCTGGTTTATGTTTTTGAAGTCGGGGACATATTCTATTATGCAGGTCTCCCGCAGATGGTCGTTAATAGGACCAATGGAACCTATACTATCATGATTGACGTGCTCGAAGGAAAGAGCTACACAACACTGAGCCCGAAAACAGGCCAGCTCGCCATGGTATCGGTAAAAGCGCTGGGGGATGACACAATCACTTTCGATGAGAATCCTTTTCTTTCAGGCAAGTCCCTCGACTACTCGGTTACTCTTGTAAGTCTTGCAAAACCGCAGGGAAGCTGAGCATGTCGGTCGGGAAAAAAGACTGGCATTCGATTTCTTTTTCGCAGTCCATTCGCAGGCTGAAAACTTCTTCAAACGGGCTTTCTGCCCACGAATCAAAAACCCGGCTGAAGGAATACGGCATGAATCAGCTTGAGCGGAAGGAGGGCCCCTCAATCCTTTCAATACTCCTCAACCAGTTCCAGAACCCGCTCGTTTACCTCCTGCTTGTCGCCTCCCTGGTATCATACATGATTGGCCATGAGCTTGACGCGCTGATGATTCTGGCCATTGTTATTGTGAATGCAGTTCTTGGCTTCAGCCAGGACTGGAAGGCGGAGCGGGCGATGGAGGCCATGAGCGCCCTCTTTGTGAAGAAGGCGCGCGTGCTCAGGGCGGGGAAGGAGGAGATTATCGATGCCATCCTGCTCGTTCCCGGGGATGTCATTATACTGGAGGCGGGCGATGAAGTGCCAGCGGACGCTCGCATAATCGATATCGCTGACCTGAAGGTGAATGAGGCTCCTTTAACCGGAGAATCCATCCCTGTTTCAAAGCTGCTTGAGCCCGTGGATGAGAAGACGATTCTCCCGGAGCGGCAGAACATGGTGTATGCAGGGACCCTCACCATGAACGGCTGGGCAAAGGCGGTCATTGTCGCAACCGGCATGGAAACCGAACTCGGAAAGATTGCCGGCCTCACCCAGCGCGTCATGAAGCGGAAGACTCACACCGAGATAATGCTCGGGGCGCTTACAAAGAAGCTGATTCTTCTTTTCATATTCATGTGCCTGGCAATAGTTTTTGTCGGAGTATTCATTGAACAGCGGGATATCGCGGACATGGTCCTTGTAGGCATCAGTCTCGCGGTCGCGGCAATCCCTGAGGGTCTGCCCGCAGTCGTCACAATCGTATTCGCGATAGGGCTGCGCCGTCTCAGCTTGGTGAATACCCTTGTCCGGAAGCTTTCGGCGACGGAGACTCTGGGGGCGATCACCTACATCTGCACGGATAAGACCGGAACGCTCACAAAAAACGAGATGACTGCCAAGATGATTTATGTGGACGGCGAGGAAATCCTGGTTTCCGGAACCGGCTATTCCACAGAGGGAGAATTCTCAAAGGAAACGGAATCGCTCCATAAGCTGCTCGAAATCGGCACCCTCTGCAACCATGCTTCACTCAAAGACGGAAAAATCCTGGGGGACCCGACCGAGGCGTCAATCCTGGTTGCGGCCGCCAAGGCCGGCATCCACAAGGAGAATTTTGATAAGCAGCACCATATACTGGGAGAACTTTCATTTTCCATGGAACGGAAGATGATGTCCGTAATAACCAGGAACCGGGATGGTGCCACAGTCAACACAAAGGGGGGCCCCGAGCCGGTCATCGCCAAATGCACCCGCCTTCTTGCCAATGGGAAGGTAGTCCGCATAAGCCCCGCCAAAAGGCAGGCTCTGCTGGAAGAAAACGAGCGGCTTGCCGGCATGGGCTACCGCATCCTCGGCTTTGCCTATAAGGATTTCAAGGAAGGGGAAGAGCACGAAGAGGGATTGATTTACGTGGGTTCGATGGCCCTCATCGACCCTGTCCGCCCCGAGGCGGTCGCGGCAATTAAAGACGCCCGGGATGCCGGTATACGCGTCATGATAGTCACTGGCGACCATAAGAGCACCGCATCCTCAATCGCGGATCAGGTGGGCCTGATGCAATCCGGCTCAATCGCGGTTGATGGGAGCGAGCTTGCGGCAATGTCCGAGGACGAACTCAGGAAGAAGATAGACAGAATCAAGGTGTTCGCCAGGGTAACCCCGGAGCAGAAGATGCTCGTCCTGGGGATACTGCAGGAGCGCGGGGATATAGTCGCCATGACCGGCGATGGGGTCAACGACGCTCCGGCCCTAAAGAAGGCGGACATCGGCATCTCCATGGGAAAAAGCGGAACGGACGTTGCAAGGGAGACTGCGGATGTCATTCTAGCTGATGACAATTTCGTGAGCATCGTGAGCGGGATACGCGAGGGCAGGACAATCTTCCTGAACATCCAGAAATTCGTGTATTATCTTGTTTCCTCGAACATCGCAGAAGTGATGATCATATTCATCGGAATGCTCCTCAACTGGCCGCTTGTCCTTGTCCCGATACAGATACTATGGATCAATCTCGTTACCGACAGCATAACCGCACTATCATTGGGGCTTGAGCCGACCCCAAAGGACGTTATGGAAAATCCACCGCGCAGCCCGCAGGCGAGCATAATGACCGCGCGCTCTTCTTTTGCGGTTTTATCAATCGCCTCTGTAAAGACCGCGATTGTGCTATATCTTTTCAGCAGCTTCCTTGGGGAGGGGGAGGCGGTCGCGCGCACAATGGCATTTGCGGGGCTGATATTCGCCGAGAATTTCAACCTGTTCAATTTCAAGGATTTGAAGAAGCCCCTGCACAAGACGAACCCGTTCAACAACAGCTACATGCTGGGGGCGCTGCTCATAACGACGCTGCTTACCATCGTGGTGGTCCAGCTGCCCGCCCTCAATCTGCTCTTCCACACAACGCCCCTTGACGTGGAGCACTGGGTGCTGATTGCGGGAATGGCATCACTGGTGCTGATTTCCGGAGAAATGTACAAGAACCTTAGTTATTTCGGCATTCTCAAGGCGTGAAGCTGCTGCGGAAGGTTTATAATATAGTATACACTACTATATTCCATATACAACAGATAATAGGGAAACTAGTTTTATATCAGCTTTTTAAATATTCTCTTAGTATAACTGGTATTAACTTGTTCTCCCGACGTGATATTATGGACGGCAGTATGCCAAGTATGATTGATGCAAGGAAGACCGGAACGACCACTGTTGGTCTTGTATGCACTGATGGCGTTATTCTAGCCTCTGACAGAAGAGCGACCATGGGGTATTTTATCGCAAGCAAGGACGTGGATAAGATTTATCCGCTCAATGACCACCTTGCAATGACCATTGCAGGTGGTGTAGGAGATGCCCAGACGCTCATCAGATGGATGACTGCGGAAGTGAAGCTCTATGAGCTAAAGCACGAGAAGCCAATTACTGTGGAGGCGGCCGCGACAATGCTGGCCAATATCCTTTCACAGTACAAATACTTCCCGTTCTTCGTGCAGCTCCTCCTTGGTGGCATTGATGAGAAGCCGAGGCTGTTCAGCGTTGATATGCTCGGAGGAATCACCGAAGAGACCATGACGTCAACCGGAAGCGGCTCCCCGATTGCGCTCGGAGTTCTTGAGGAGCTTTTCATCGAGGGGCGGGTAACCGAAATCAACCTTCCGATTGCGGCAAAGGCAGTTGCGGCCGCCATGAAGAGGGATGCCGCCAGCGGCGAGAATGTTGACCTTGTGCTTGTTACCAAGAAGGGATTCGAAAGGATGCCAAGGGAAGACGTGAAGAGAATCCTGAAAGCCTGAGTCCTGCTGTTTTATCAGGGGACTTTTCTGATTTTCTTGCGTCATTCATTATTTTACGTTCATAAAAGGCTCATTTTTGAGCAAGAGGTGTTTTGTTGCACTATAAGGAGATTGAAAAGAAGATACAAGAGATTATGCCCAGCGACTGCGGCGTCACAAAAGTTGAGCCCGAAGGCCTGGCGACCGTGATATACCTTAAGGACATTACAGCGTTCTATTCAAATGACCGGCTGATTAAAGAGCTCGCAAGCACGCTCAAGAAGAAGATCACAATCAGGGTGGATCCGTCCAGGCTGATGGACCACACTGAGGCGGAGAAGATAATCAGGAACCTAATCCCCTCAGAAGCAGAAATAAAGAGCATTATGTTCGTGCCAGAGATGTGCGAAGTGCGCGTCGAGGCGATTAAGCCGGGCCTGGTCATCGGGAAGGGCGGCTCAGTGCTAAAGGAAATCATGCTCAAGACCGGCTGGGCGCCGGTAGCCGTCCGCGCTCCGACAATGCCCTCAGTTACCCTTGACGGGGTGAGGAAGATATCCGTCCTGGAAGCGGCCGAGCGGAAAAAATTCCTGCTTTCAATCGGAAAGAAAATCTGCCAGCCGACCCCCTCCAGCGAATGGATCCGGGCAGTCGCGCTCGGCGGATTCAAGGAGGTCGGCAGGTCCTGCCTTCTTGTGCAGACCCAGAACAGCAAGGTACTTATAGACGTCGGCGTCAACCCGGCGACCGGAGACACCTCAAAGGCATATCCCTATCTCAATCTGCTCGGGTTCCAGCTCAAGGACCTGGACGCGGTCGTTATCAGCCACGGGCACATGGACCCCATGGGATTCCTTCCCTACCGGTTAGCCAATGGCTATGAAGGGCCGGTGTACTGCACTCCCCCGACAAGGGACATCATGGTGCTTCTCCAGCAGGATTACATAAACCTGTGCAAGAAGTCATTCAACATAGAGCCGCTCTACACCAAGAAGGACATCTCCAAGGAACTGAGGAACATAATCACGGTGGATTACGAGGAAGTGGTGGACATCACCCCTGAAATCAAGATGACGCTCTATAATGCGGGGCACATTCTTGGAAGCGCGAGCGTGCACCTGCACATAGGCGAGGGCGCACACAACCTTGTGTATTCCGGTGACCAGAAATTCGGGTTCACGAGGCTATTCGAGCCTGCGAACACCCGGTTCCCGCGCCTTGAGACCCTTTTCATCGAGAGTACCTACGGCGGGCGCAACGACCAGGGCATGAACCGCTTCGAGAGCGACCGTAAATTGACAAAAATAATCCAGCAGACAATCGACCGCGGAGGGAAAGTACTGATTCCGGTCTTCGCTGTCGGAAGGAGCCAGGAGATTCTGCTTGTTCTTGAGGAATACGCCAGGAAGAACCACAATTTCAACGCCCCTGTCTACATAGACGGCATGGTGCTCGAGGCCTCAGCAATCCACACCGCTTACCCGGAATACATGAGGGAGCAGCTCCAGAGGAGGATTCTTTCCGATCGGAGCCCATTCGAGTCACCGGTAATCAAGGTGGCCAAGGGAACCAGCAAGGAGGAAATCGTCAATGGGGAACCGTGTGTCATCCTTGCGCCGTCCGGCATGCTTTCGGGAGGGCCGTCTTATGAATACCTGAAGCTCATGGCGGACGACCCGAAGAACACGCTTATCTTCGTCGGTTACCAGAGCGCGCTTTCTCTTGGAAGCAAAATCCAGAGGGGCCTGAAGGAGGTTCCGATGACAGGGGATGACGGCAAGACCAAGGCGCTCAAGATAAACATGGAGACCGCGACCGCTGAAGGCTATTCCGGGCACTCCGACCGCTCGCAGCTGATGGCGTATCTGAAGAACCTGCGACCTACCCCCGAGCGCATAATCACCATGCACGGCGACTGGGGCAAGACCGAGGACTTCGCCAGGGCTGCCGGCATGATGCTAAGAAAGGAGTCCAGGGCGCTCTGCGACCTTGAAGCGATAAGGCTTCGATAAGCCCTATTTATTTTTTAAGTTCCCTGGCAACTTCGTGTTGCTCCCAGGGGTAAACTACCCACCTGGTAGTTGTATCCATGAAGTAGTCCGGCTTCAGCTGCGATGCCGGCTTGTAATGCAGTGTGGCAATCTTAATCTTAGCAGCCTTCTTCCTGCGCAGGTATTCCTTGGCGACGACCAGGCTGCGCCCCGTATCAGCAATATCGTCGACAACAAGCACTTTCTTGCCCTCAACATCCTTGGAGAGCTCCTGGGTTATCTGCGGGAACTTGCTTGTCTGGCCGACCGATTTGTAGAATCCGATGCCCATCACGCCGACGTCATTTACCCCGAGCTTGTCGGAAAGAATGCGGACCGGGACAAGGCCTCCGCGGGATATGCCAACAAGCATATCCGGCACGAAGTCTATCTTTTCAGAAAGCCGCTCACACATCTGAGCGGCCTTATCCCAGCTAAGGTAAAGAAATTCCATTTCTATTCTCCTTCAGGCGGAAGCCCTCCAGGGCCAATCGGCCCTGATGTTGGGCCGACCGACGGAATGAGGTAGAACTGCATAGGGCCTGCGGATCCCTTGTTCCCTGCCCCATCCCTGCAAGTTACAGTCAGGGTGTGGCTTTCCCTCTGGTCTGGGGGCGTCAGCCCCGTGTGCACAGTCTGCTCTGAGCCTGTGGGGTAGGTGTCGCTCCCTGCAGTATGGCCATCGAACGCCCAGTTGCAGGACACAGAATCATACTGCGTGTCCACAACTGTGAACCCAATTGCGAACGGGGATGCGACTTCCCCGCCCGGCTTCGGATAGGTTATCTGTACGCTCGGGCCCGACGAATCAATCCTGATTGTCACCACATTGCCCTTGGCCCCCTCATTTCCTGAGGCATCCCTTGCCTTAATGTAGTAGTCGTAGGTCAGCCCTCCCTTTACATCCCGGTCAGTATATGACGTCTGGTATGAGGAATGGTAGAGGCTGTAGCTTTGCCCATTGACCCTCCTGTAGATTGAGTAGCTCTTGATATCAGAGCCTTTATCGGGCCTGCTCCATGACAGGTACACGGCACCATCCTGCAATTGCCCGTCAAGGTCAGTTACAGTCCCGGGCTTCTCGGAATCCAGGTATATTGAGGCATGGTCATTTCCGGTGCCGTAGTCATTCTTGCACTCCACATAGACGGTTTTCCGCCCCTCTCCGGCACTCAGTGTCCATGAGATGTCCCTGCCTGTGTGCGTGAACCAGTCACCGAAATCATCCTCGCTGTTCCTTAGCCTGCATTTGCTCGCATACAGGCTATCGATAATCAGGGTAACTCTCCTTGAAGAAGTGTGCGAATCATCATTGTTTATCTCAAGGCGAACGTCGGGCGCGACAGGCGGAATCTGACTGAGGGTTATGCTCCCGATTGATGTTCCGACGGAGTTGTTGCTCCTGTCATTGCACTGGTAGTGCACCGTCTTGAGCCCGTCTCCCTGCGTCAGCTTCCAGTTCTTGCTCCTTACATATAGCTCATACGGGCTCCACTGGAGGTCCTCGTTGGAGAACCTGCACCTGGATGCGCCGAATGCGTAAAGCCCGAGCACAACATCCCTCGTGTTGGTGACCTGGTCACCGTTGTTTATTATGACTGATATATAAGGCGGCGGGCTGGTGTCAAGGACAATGCTATCCGAGGCTATTACTGAGAGCGTTCCAGAGCTGTCCTTGCACTGCACATACACCACTTTCTCACCGTCACCGGAAGTGAGCGACCAGCTCTTCTGCGCTACATATGATGACCATCCGGTCCAGTCCACATTGTCGTTGGAGTACCTGCAGTCGGAGGCTCCATCGCTGGAAACATCCAACGTGACGCTTGTTGTATCGGTGTATCCAGAGCCGCTCTCAATGCGGACGGTCGCTGGCAGCAGCTTTGTGACCTTGAAAGAGACGCTGCCGCTCTTTCCGGTGTTCGCCTCATCGGAGCATTCCACATATAATGTGTGCTGTCCCTCTGCCGGGTGCAGCTTCACGCTGTGGGTGCTTCCTGTCTCGCTCACCCCGATGTCGAATTGGTTGCCGTCCAGGTAACCTATGCATGTAACTGTGGCCGCGCTGTCGGTCACCGTGAATGTGACATCAACGTTCTGGCTGTATTCCTGACCCTGCGCGGGGTTGGATATGGTGACTTCAGGCAGGACCGTGTCAAGCGTGATTGTCGATGACACCGGGCCTGCTACATTGCCGACCTTGTCCTTGCATTCGGCATAAACCGTTTTCATCCCGTCTCCGGAAGTGAGCTGCCAGTTGTAAGTGCCGGCGTACTCCATCCAGCCCTCCCAGGTGGTCCCGTCATTCGAGAACCTGCATGCGGTAGCACCGTTGGCAGAAACAGTCAGCTGCACGCTTGTGCTGTTGGCGTGCGTCCCGTCGCCGTTGATTGCCAGGGTGAGCCTGTCCGGAGGCGTGGTATCTGCGGTCGCAGAAGCCTGGTTCAAGTTTCCGTCCTCGGAGCCGCTTGTAGTGACGGCCCTGACAGCATAGTAGTAAGTATCTCCGTCGATTACATCGGAGTCGGTATACTTGGTGCCTGTAAGCACCGCGGGATTAATTTTGCTGCCAAGAGATCCTTTCTCCATGCTCTTGTAGACATTGTATCCCGCAACGCTCGCAGAGGGCGATGCCCCCCAGGTAACCTCAATGCCACCCTTGACAGCTTCCGCGCTGATTTCTGCGGGCGCAGAAGGCCCGAGACAGCCCGAGAGCATCACCAAAACCAGAAGACCAATTAGAAATACCGTCTTTTTCATATCAAACACCAAGTGCCAAATGCACTTTTTTGGGAAACAAAATTCCTCCCGTCGAATGAAAACAGATAATCTTAATAAAAGCGATTGCTGGTCCAGAAGTAAGAAATCGGTTTATAATCCTTTCTCTGCTATACCAATCCGTTCAGCATCGACCAAGGTGAGACTCATGATGCCCCTCAAGATAGATGAAGAAGAGGATTGGGAAGAAGAAGATTTCGAAGATGAAGAATGGGATGAGGAAGAGGAGGAATAGTCCTACATCCATTTATCTTTTTTTTAAGCTTTTTAGCTTGGTCGCGTTTTCAAGTAATCGAAACCAGCTTCGTCGAGCTTATCATCGTCGCATCCTCGAATCCGCCCGGTCAGCGCAAGCGCAAATTAGGTGGCACGAGAGCCCCCGCGAGGACTTGTCCTTAGAAGCAAGTATCTGATTTTCATGCATCTGGTTGCCTGGCAACAGTTTACACAAATGTGTAACTGTGAAAAACATCAGGTATTTAAGCACTTTCTGCCCTTTTCTGGTTTTAAAAGGGCCCGTGGCGCAGCCTGGACAGCGCGGCAGCCTTCTAAGCTGAAGGTCGGGGGTTCAAATAGCCTTTTTAACTGGTGTTCTCATAATCCAGTAGAAGGTTTAGGAAGTCCCCCCGGGCCCGTTTATATTCCTGAAAAGGTGGTTCTATGAAGATGGATGTTTCCCAGATTTCGGAGATGTTGAGTGCTCTTGTTACCGATTCTACTATTCCAAAGAACATAAGGAAAGCCCTCTCAGAGGCAAAAGGCCGCCTGGATGGAGAAGAGGAAATCAACGTCAAGGTAAGCGCTGCTATTTATCTTGTTGAATCGATTAGCGATGACATTAACATGCCCGCACACGCCAGAACGCAGGTGTGGGCCATTCTCAGCGCGCTGGAATCAATCAAGAGGTCCTAACGCGCTAAGGATTTGTCGGGATTGGTGGAATGCTTGACAAACTCAGCCAGAAGGGAGTGCGGCTGTCACTGGATGCAGAAACATTGCTGATGTCCAGCGACGGCAGGGATGCCGCAGTGGAGAAGCTCCTGCTTCTGGATAAGCCTTTTTTTAGCAAGGAAGACGTCGAGAAAGCGCTATTGGATGCCAAGAGAGTCGAAATCATCCGCCCCCGCGCCTTCAGGGCAGAGGCCAGGGAGCACTCCGCCGACGTGCAGGTAATCCACAGCAGGGATGTCACCGGCAAGTCCCGGACAAGGGGGGACGTCGGCAATTTCGTGAACTACTTCAGGAACCGGTATGAACGGCTCTCCCGGATGCTCAAGCAGAAGAGCAGCAACGCAACGCATTGCGACCTTGCCGACCTCAAGAGGCAGCTCAACCAGAAGGTCAGGATGATAGTGCTGGTATCTGACAAAAGGGAGACCAAGAAAGGCAACCTCCTCCTGGAAGTTGAGGATCTGACCGGAACGTTCAAGGTTGTTGTCTCCAAATCAGGCAGGGATGAGAAGGCGGCCGAGCAGGCAAAGGGGATAATGCTCGATGATGTTGTCGCAATCACGGGCAAGGTGCTCGAGGCCTTCATGATTGCAGAGGACATCGAATGGCCGGAAACGCCAATTCTCAGGGAGCCGAAGCTCACCGAGGAGGACCTTGCTATTGCGTACCTCTCTGATTTGCACTTCGGCAGCAGATACTTCCTGGAAAAGCACCTTGATTCATTCTCCGACTGGCTGCATGGGAGGGGCAAGGCCACCGAGCTTGCCGGAAAGGTGAAATACATCCTGATTGCAGGCGATGTTGTCGATGGGATTGGGATATATCCAAGGCAGGAGAACGAGCTTATTGTGAAGGATATCTATTCCCAGTACGGGATGTTCGACGATTTCATCGAGGGCCTTCCAGATGACGTGGAGGTCATTGTGTCCCCAGGCAATCACGACGCCGTCCGCAGGGGGGAGCCGATGCCCGCAATCAGCGAAGAGCTAATCAAGTCCAATGTCGTGAGGGTAGGAAGCCCGTCGATGGTGAAGCTGCATGGGATAAAGCACCTGGTCTATCACGGCACTTCGATAGATTCCATGATTGCCAACCTCCCCAACGCCTCATATATGCACCCGGAGAAGGTGATGATGGAATATCTCAAAAGGAGGCATCTTTCCCCGCTATATGGGGGGAATCTCATTATTCCAGAGGATTTGGACTACCTGGTCATAGACGATGTCCCGGACATCCTCCACTGCGGGCATGTCCATAAGAACGGCTACACCAAATACCGGGGCACCCTGATAATTAATTCCGGCACTTTCCAGGACAGGACTGATTTCCAGGTGAAGCAGGGGCATGTGCCAACGCCTGCCCTGGTTCCCGTGTATGAGACCAAATATGGCCGCCTCAAGACGCTCGACTTTAAGAGCAACTGAGACTCTGACTGGTATTTACAGACGTGGGGCACCATTCTCGGAAGAAGGTTTATAAACTTAAATCACGAATAGAGTACGACGTGATGGTGATTAGGGTTAAGGCCCGCCAATCGCCAGCATAGGGTGGTTAGTATGGCCAAATATTTACTCGCAAGGCAACTCTCTGGGAAGAAAGTAGTGACGAACGAAGGCGAAGATTTCGGAAGGCTCGTTGACATGAATGTCAATGAAGTTACCGGTAGGATAGAGCACCTAGTTGTTGAACCCAACCCAGACAGCAGCCTAGCAGACAAGATGAGAAAGGAGGACGGCATGGTCCATGTGCACTATGAGAGCGTGCTGGCCGTCGGCGATTTCATCATTGTCGAAAAGAGAAACATGACCTATTAGATTTCCTTTTTATGTTTTCATATATTGCCGGGATCGATGAAGCCGGCAGAGAGCTGTGAGGGATTCCCCTTTTAGCCTGCAAGTCCCGTCATCGGTCCGCTGGTTGTATGCTGCGCCTACTGTAGAAGGGGCGATGAGAAAAAGCTGAGAGCCTCAGCCAGCAAGGATTCCAAGAAGCTAACTCCAAAGAAGCGAGAGGAGGCGCTTGCAGAACTCAAGAAATTCTGCAGCTTCCGCTGGGTGGAGGTGAGCGCGGATGACCTCAACCGCCTTATGAAGACCATGTCCCTCAACGACATCGAGGCCATGGTGATGTGCGACCTCATCAAGCAGCTCCGCGTCGGCATGGATATCATGATAGACATGCCTGACCGCTATTCATGGACCTTCAGGAAGAGAATGGAGAAATTCGGGGTGGATAAGTTCGAGGCAGAGCACAAGGCTGATGAGACCTATCCCATCGTTGCGGCCGCTTCCATATACGCAAAGGTGCTCCGCGACAAGAAGGTCTCTGAGATTGCCAAGCTGGTCGGAGATTTCGGCAGTGGCTATCCAGGGGACAAGAAGACCTCCAACGCGCTCAAGGACATGGAGTTCATGACTAAGCTCAAGCCTTTTATCCGTGAGCGGTGGAAGACGATAGAGGATTTGAAGCAGAAGAAGCTTTTTGGGGATGAGCAAGATGGCGAAAGTGACGATTCTGAATGATAATGTGAGTTTTGAGGTTCCTGATGGCGCTAGGCTGATGCCCTACGCCAAGGAGAATTCCGGCCTGATGTTCGGCTGCGGGAAAGGGGAGTGCGGCATATGCATCTGCACGGTCGTAAAGGGCGCTGAGAATCTCAACAAGAGGACTGACAAGGAGTATCAGCATCTCCAGTCCCGGGGAGCCACCCCTGCACAGCGCCTCGCCTGCCAGGTTGTCGTGAACAAGGGAGAAGTAACAATCGAGTACTGATTCTAAAAAATAAGAAAAAGAAAAAATGAGAAGCCGCTTTAGTCGTGCGGCTCTACTGTTATATGTCCCTTCATCGCCATGTAGGTGAGGGCGTAGTACTCGCAGGTCACCGCTTTTTTCATGGTGACGCTTGCCTGCTCTCCCGGGCCGATGATATCACTGTCAAAGATCTCAACCCCGTTGAGGTAGCAGGTTGCAGAGCGCGGGTATGCTCCCTCGTTCACCCACGTGACAACGTCATCCACGTTCACGGTAATCTGCGCAGGCTCGAATGCGAAGTCCTTTATTTTCACCGTGTATTCCTGAGGCAGGTATTCAGCCGGCTCATACTCCACAGTGAATGTCACCTCCTTCACGATGGGGGGTGAGTATGCAGTGTGGTCGTTGTTCATGAGCTCAATCCTCAGGGTGTGCGTTCCAGGGTTAATCCCGGTGAGCGTGTATGTCTTCTCGCTCACTACGATGGCGTTTCCCCCATCAAGCATGAAGTGGAAATGCCCCTCTCCCTTCTTGGCAGCTCCTCCAGGTGTCTTGATGATGAGGTTCATCGCCGATACTGATACCGTCACTTCGGCATTTTCCTCAGCGCTTTTTACGACTGCACCGGCTGCCGGGCTCACGATTGTGAAGCTAGGCATCGGGATTGTCACATCCTCTCCAGGAGGGGTTTCCCCTTCGGGCTCTTCCGGTACTTCGGGCTCGCCGAGGCATCCGAAGAGCAGTATTGAAAACAGCAGCATGCTGATAATTAACTTACTCATAAGTTTCACCTTGTTTCCTCTTACTCGCGAAAGTGTATTAAACACTTCGCAGATGATGGATATCAATGATTCATGCCGCGCTATTCGATTTTGACGGGGTAATCGTGAAATCCGAGCCCCTGCACAAGAAGACCTTCCTGAACATCCTCTCCCCATATGGAGTGGAGATTTCAGATCAGCGCTGGTTCCAGGAATTCGCCGGAACCGGCTCCAGGCGCATTTTCAGGGCCCTGATGGATGAGTATGGGATTGACGCGGACGTTGAGGAATTCGCGGAGAAGAGGAGGGCGATATTCATGCAGATGTGCAGGGACGGCCGGATGCATGAGATGGACGGCCTGAAGGAATTCCTCAAGCTTCTGGAGGAGAAGGGCGTGAAGGCGGCAATCGTCTCCGGAGGCAACCGCGGCTACATAGAGTTGCTTCTGGAATCCCTCGGTATAAAAGACTCATTCTCATTCATAGTGAGCGCTGATGACATCCCGCAGAGGAAGCCCGACCCAGAGCCATTCCTGCTCGCTTCCAGGGAGCTTGGGGTGCCACCAGAAGAGTGCCTGGTCATCGAGGACTCATATGCCGGTTGCAAGGCGGGGAGGGCTGCTGGAATGAAGGTCGCATGGCTAAGGCCATATCCTTCCATGGAGCCGCCTGAGTGCGACCTGGTGATTGAAAACCTGAAGAATGAAGGGCTGAAATCACTACTCGGCTGACATGCGTTTGCCTACCAATGTGGGGGCGTCCCCACTGATGGATGGTGCATCTGGCAGTAGAAGGGTTGGAGCATAGCCTGCTTCGAATCTTGAGAGCGCTTCGCCCAACTCATCAACCGACTGGAACCTGTGGGCGGGATTCTTTGCCATCGCGCGCAAAATGAGCATGTCAAGCTCTTCGGGTATGAGCGTGTCCACCATCCCGCTTGGAGGCGTCGGCATCATGGCCAGGTGCTGAGTCATAACCGCAAGCGGATTCCCAATAAAAGGCAGCACCCCGGTGACCATCCGGTAGAGCATCACGCCCATCGCGTAAATGTCTGTCCTCTGGTCAAGTATGTCCTCCATCATCTGCTCGGGCGCCATGTAATTCGGAGTGCCGCAGACCCCCGTTCCAGGCGCATCACCATTCATCTCCTGACGGCCTGCGAACACCGTGAAACCGAAGTCCATGAGCTTGATTATGTCCCCTGGCTGGATCATTACGTTATCAGGCTTCAGGTCCCTGTGGACCAGGCCCATGCTGTGCAGGGGCTCAAGAGCCTCGCAGAGCTGGAGCATGATTGATTTGGTCCGATTCCATGGAAGCTCTTTAACGGCCTGGAGTTCCTCCCCTAGATTGCGTCCCTCAAGAAGTTCCATCACAAGGAACCTCATGCCCTCTTCCGTATGTCCATCGTCTATCATGCGGACGACTGAATCGCTGTCTGCAAGATTAAGGACAAATATCTCTTTCTCGAAAACTGCCCGGTAAAAGCTCTCCCTGGCAATCTTCACCGCTACATGGCTTCCGGACTCATCCTCTGCGCGGTACACCGCTCCGGTGCCACCACTGCCAAGGAGTCCTTTGAGCCTGTACCTGTTTTTTCCGGCAAGCTCTCTGCCGATAAATGGGTTAGCCTGGCCGCCATCGCTTTTTATCCCCTCCCGGGCTGTACTATCGCCGGAGCTGCGGCTGAATGCTAGTGTATTCATGTTATAATATATGGTATTTCATATATTTAAAGGTATCCATTCGGTGTAGAAGCATTTATATTCATGTAATTCGATAATTTTCCATACGGAAATTCCGCTTGAGTTGGCTTTATGATAAAACTTGGGCTGGACCGGAAAAAACGTGATGTTTCTGTTAAGGAACCTGCTGACGTCACATCCCTGCAGAACGGTTTTTACGGCCAGATGAAAAAGGGCATTATTTTCCTATCTCCAGAGGAAGCGCTGTATGTCATGGATATACGCAATGGCAAGTGCTATGACAAGGCGGGCAATTCATACTCCTTCAACGACCTTGCCCTGATATTCAGCCGGAACAGGAAGCTGCTGGCCAGGTACCTCACCTACAAGGACTGGAGGGACAAGGGGCTCATACTGAGGCCCGTCTCAGAGGCTGAAGGGAGTTATGGCAGGACAATCCTCAAGAAGTACACCAAGTCAGGTATGAAGCTGGGCAAGTTCACTTTCGAGGGCCTTTTCTTCAAGGGTGATCTTCTTACCATCGTAGACGACCAGATTGTCGGGAAGGAGCTCTATGAGCAGCACTGGCTGGGGCAGTTTGGGACATACAAATCCGCGCACCGGGGAAGGATTTCAAAGCTCGACGTATACGAGACAATCTTCCTGCTCAAGCACGCCGGACTCAGGCTCAGGAACTCCACGCTTGCCGAAGTACAGAAGGAAGCGCGTAAAAGAATCAAGTTCTTCGATGATCTGTATGCCGTCTACGAGGACTGGCGCCTCAGGGGATATGTGGTCAAGACCGGCTTTAAGTTCGGGACTCATTTCAGGATATACTTCCCCGGAGCCTCTCCGGTGCGGCTGGAGAATGAATGGATGCACTCCAAACACGTAATCCACGTGTTTTCGAGGAGGAACAAGCTCCTTATCTCGGAGTGGGCCAGGGCAATCAGGGTGGCGCACAGCGTGAAAAAGACCTTCATCCTGGCAATCCCCGGAAAGAAGTCCAAGATATCTGTCAATCTGAAGAAGCCGAGGCTGGATTTCCTCCTCTTTCACAGGAAAAGCGGCGGTATAGAGACCCCCAAGGACGGGGTGCCAAGGTTCCTGATGTTCTCCCTCAGCGAGGACGAGTAT
This sequence comes from Microcaldota archaeon, assembly GCA_043812915.1. Taxonomy (GTDB): domain Archaea; phylum Micrarchaeota; class Micrarchaeia; order Anstonellales; family Bilamarchaeaceae; genus CAYVTJ01. The sequence continues at coordinate 38,043 of JBDRLQ010000012.1, forward strand.
CTCGGCGGTGAGGAACTGGCGAAGGCCCTGGCTGAGTGCGACCACTTCGGCCTGGAGATGATGATGGCCATCTCAGACCGGGAGAGCTCGGTGACCTACTATGTCATAAAGAGAATCGACCTTCCTGGCAGCGAATATGACTATTTCGAGATAGAATGGCTCCAGCCATAGCTTTTAATTGAGTTCGCAGCATCAGCTAGTGATAGGGTGTATTCGATGAGGGCATTCGCATTTTTCATGTTTTTGGTACTTCTGTCATCCGCAGCTTTCGCTGCAATCCTCACTTCAGGGGATGGCGGAGCGGAGTGGGCGCAGGTAACTGCCAGGGAGAAGTGCCAGGAAGAGAATGTAGGCGCTGTCTACCTATGCCTCGGGAATGTCGTGAGGGTCGTCTCCACGGTTCCTGGCGCAGGCAGCACCTTCTATGAGCCCGATGGCAATATCGCTCGCTGCCCGCTGGTCTCCCCGTCAGAGATGGGCGCAGAATGCGTTCAGATGACCATGCCCAACTACTGCCCAGATGAGGTGGTCTGCGGAGAAGCCGAGGAGCATGTCTTTCCTGGGCACAGCGACTATGAGGCGGTAATGGAGCCCGAGGAGGCTCCGGAGCCAACTCCCGAGCCCGAAGTGCCCGAGCCGGCCCTGATATCTTCCGATGAGCCCGAAGATGAGCCTGCGCCTCAGAAGGCTGATGAGCGGAAGACCACCAAGCCGGAGACTGTTACCGACGAGTCAATTTTCAGCAACCTGGCATTCATGGTTCTGGTGCTCGGGGTGGTTGCGATACTGGTAATCTACTTCCTGTTCAGGAGAACCACAGGCAGATAATTCTTTTTTTGTTCAGAATGAGTAGCGTGAGCAAAGGGAAAATAAAAAGAAAAAAAAAAGAAAGTTCAAGCGCTCTCTATCTATGAGCACTTGCCTACAATCGGCTTAACACCAGCCTGTGTAATGCCGGCTATTCCGCCCTTGTTGTAGGTTATTACAACGTTTTCAAGCTGGAACGGGTCACCGGTTGTTCCGCATGGCGAAGCCGCGGTTGCGTTGATGACTGTGCTCTCACCGCTGTCGAAGACACTGCTGGTGGAGAATATCGAGGATCCTTCCACGCTGATGTCTGTAAGCGTAAGCTGGTCGATGTCATTGTTGACAATCTCAATCATCACTTCCGTGCCGGCGTATCTGTACGTCTTCAGAGAGAAGGGCGAAGCACCTGCCCAGTAGTTCTTGCTCTGTGTCTCAATGGAGCCTGCTCCAAGACCAGAGAATCCCCCTACCAGGAATACCACTACGAGTGCTACTACTAGCACAACTGCCAGAATCACTAAGTATTCTGTCGAAACCTGTCCTTTTTTATTCAATCATATCACCTTTTGGTCGATTTGGGTTTTGCTAACTCCTTTAATTTAACCTTTATGAATGCTCGTTATACCCTATTAAAGCTTGCCGTGTCTCCGGAGGTGGCATATTGCGATGCGAGGTTAGCTTGCGTCTGCCGGAATTCTAAACCGTTATAAAGCGCAAAGCCCATTTAATTTCGATTATTATGCAACTTGGCAATTGGATTAAACTGGGTTTATTGGTTGGATTCCTTGTCGGCTTTTTAGCAATGCTAATCTTCTTTGTGGGGGGTCTTATGGGCGGTGACATAGGCGGGCTGGTTGTGCTCTTTTCATTCCTGATGTTTGGACTATCCGGGATTGGATGCTTTGTGGCCTGGGTTGCGGGCCTTGCCGAAGTGCTCACTTCAAAGCAGAGCGGCTTGAACAAGATTCTATGGGTAATCGGGATGTTCATCCTTGGTTCCCTGGGCACTCTCATATACTACTTTGCCGGAAGGAAAGAGCTGACAAACTAGCCGTTCCATCTTTTCTTTTTTTGAGAATGAGCGGGCCCGGAGGGATCTTCAGCTCTGCTGGAGATTTTGGTCTCCAGGCCAAAGCATTTGAACCCTCGACCTTCGCCTGTCTTCCGAGCCGGGGCCGATTCCCCGGGACGCTAGGAGAGCGTCACTCTGTCCAAGCTGAGCTACGGGCCCATAATAATGCTAAGAGTTGTTCCCTTCGTTTTATATCCTTTTCTACGGCTATTCCAAATCATGATTCCTGAGCTCTCTTCTCTTATCCGCTCTTCAATCGCGGAGACCCTCGAGGACCGGATAGCGGTAGCCTTTTCCGGGGGCGTGGACTCCACCGTGATAGCCCAGGTCGCCAAGCGGGACGCTGAAGTGGAGCTGTTCTCCGCGGGCATGGAAGGCTGCCCGGACCTGGAGTTCTCAGAGAAGGCTGCAGGCCTTATGGGGCTTCCACTTGAGAGAATCCTCATGGAGAAGGAAGACATCCTGGAGGCCTTTGAAAAATGCTATTCTGTTGCGCCCAACGAATTGCTGAAAGTGGAGATTCTGGTTCCAGTGTGGGCGGCTGCGAAGAGGGCTGCAGATAAAGGCCACAGCGTCCTTTTTTTTGGGGCGGCCGCAGAAGAGCTGTTTGTTGGATATGAGCGCTATTTCGTCTTCCGAGATGATGGGGGCGATTTGGAAAAACTGCTAAAAGACGAATTCAAGGGTCTTGCCCAGAGGGAAATATCCTGGATTTCCAAAATCTGCAGGAAGCACGGGCTGGAGGCCAGGTTCCCGCTCTACAACCGGAAGCTGGCTGATTTCATGCACTCAATCCCGCTTGATGAGCGCATGGGCGGCCGTGAACTCAAGAAGCCCATTCTCAGGGAAGCTGCCAAGATGCTTGGGGTCCCGGACATTGTCCTTAAAAGAAGAAAGCAGGCGATGCAGTACGGATCAGGCATACATAAGGTAATCATGAAGAACGCGGACGAGCTGAACCGGAAGTTTCCAGCCCCCCAAAAAGGAATATAAAGCTCTCCTGCGCCGCTCCTTCCATGGAGGAGCCAAAGCAAGCGGAAGTGAAGACAGTGTCCGACGCGCTCAGGTCGATTCAGATAGCGCTGGACAACTACGATGATATATTTTCCGATTTCGACCCGTCTCCCTATCAGAGGAGGCTCCTCTCGGATGACTTCCTTAAAGAGCTTTACAGGCGCTATGCGATGACCCGGAAGGAGGAATTCATCGTCAACTTTACCCTGCCAAAAAAGGAGCGCTCAGAGAAGACCGAGGAGCTGATACGGAAGCGGCTGAAGGACCATTTCCGCGGGCGCCTGCGCAAGGCCGACAAGAAGGCAAAAGAACTGAGGAAGAACGGGCTTTTGCGCCTTCTGGCGGGCTTTGCGATTTCGACACTTATGCTGGTCTTTTCCGGACCCGAGCTGCTGCCCTTTATTACCATGGTCTCCGTTCTTGCCTGGTACCTTCTCTGGTCCGGGTACGAAAACTTCTTCGAGGCTGCCGGAAAAACGAGCGTCAGGAAGGCGTATTACGAGCGCTTCCTGGGGGCGAAGTACAATTTCTCGGATGAGGAGGATGTTCTTAGGCAGGCAAGGGTAGCGCACACCTAGCCCTTCTGCTTCCTTTCGGCCGCCTTTACTACGTTGCTAATTAGCATCGCGACGGTCATCGGGCCCACTCCTCCTGGGACCGGGCTGCAGTGGGCCTTCTTTATCACTTCTTCAAATACCACGTCTCCGACGACAGCATGCCCGACTTTGGTAGTGCCCACGTCAATGACGTAAGCACCCTTCTTGACCATGTTGCCCCTTATCATCCCGGGCACCCCTGCCGCGGCGATTACTATATCGGCTTCTTTGGTGTGCTTCCCGATATCAGGGGTTTTCGAGTGACAAATGGTAACCGTCGCGTTCTTCGCAAGGAGAAGCATGGCCATCGGCTTCCCGACAACATTGCTGCGTCCGATGACTACTGCGTGCTTTCCTTCCATCTGGATGCTGTAGTACTCGAGCATGCGCATAACACCTGCAGGAGTTGCCGGATAGAAAATATCATCCCTTTTTGCATCCAGGAAAAGCCCCCCAAGGCTCTTAGATGTCCATCCGTCGACATCCTTTTCAGTGCTTATCGCCTCGATGACCTTGTTCCCGTCAATCTGCCGTGGCAGGGGCGACTGCACTATGAATCCGTCCAGCTCAGTGTCATTGTTCAATTTGTCGACAAGGCTCAGCAGCTCTTCTTCCTTGGCATTCTCCGGGAGCTTGTGAAGCCGCGTATCCACCCCTGCGCTTGCCGCCTTCTTTACCTTCATGCTGACGTAAACCTGGGAGGCGGGGTCGTTTCCGACCAGCACAATGCCAAGGGTCGGCTTCCGATCCAGTTTCTCGACCCTCCTCTTTATGCTGATGAGGAGCGCATCAGAGACTTCTCTTCCGGAAAGGGTTTTGTACATGATAATATTAGGCCGGAGAAGGGTTTTAAAACGGTTTATCAGTAATTCCCTCTACTATGGGCCTGTAGCTCAGCCTGGTTAGAGCGACGGTCTTATATGACACGTTCTAATACAACTCATATTAGACAGTCTGAGTTAGCCGTAGAGGGGAATTCTCCCCGCGGAAGTCCCGAGTTCAAATCTCGGCAGGCCCAATCCTTTTTTTCTGTAAGTGCAGCTCTTTTCCGAAATATCTTTAATGTCTGGACTCCTAATCCTATCATGTCAATTCGGAATTTTGTGTTGTTCGGCTTGGCTCTCGGGCTTCTGGTATCTTTCGGATGCCTCGGGCCTTCAGGAGAAACTACTCCGCCTGAGGATGATGTGGATACGTCCAATGCTGTAACTGAAGGTATGTGCAAGCAATATGGGGGCAACTGGGACTCGGACCGCTGCCAATGCGGCGGGATCGCGGGATTTTCCTGCCCGCCAGCCTGGGTGTGCACAGACCTGCAGCCTGGAGGGGCTGCCGACGCCATGGGAACCTGCAAGAGAGTGAGCCAGTAAGGGCTTTTTTTAGCGCCCTATCCTTTTTCTTATTTTTCCGGCTATCTCCCCTGCTTTTGCGGACATCTTCTCATTCGCGACAATCAAGCCCGGCAAGACAATCATCGAGAAGAAGAATGCCAGCATAATTCCGTAGGCAAGCGATACCCCCAAGTCTCTTAGGAAGCTGAGCTGGGCAATCCTCATGGAAAGGAAGCCTAGGATGGTCGTCAGTGAAGTGAGGAACAGCAGCTTGGCAAGGTGGTCCAGGGAACCTGCGACCGCCTGCGCATAGCCCACCCCCATGTTCAGCAGCTTCTTTATCTCCGAGCCGGTGTGGATTGAGAAATCGATTCCAATCCCGATAATTATCCCGAATATGGAGGATGTTATTTGTGAGAATGGCACTCCGCTCCAGCCGTTCAGTCCCATGGTGCACATTAGCGCAAGAGCGATGGGAATGAGCATCAGAGTGCCTGTCACGATGGAGCGGAAATACAGCGTGAGCACAACGAAAATCAGCGCGAAGGAGAATAGCGTCACCGCTCCGGAGCCCGCCTGAGATGTTGACCTCTCCCCGACATTATAGGCGATTCTCCCTGCGAAATACGTCTCGTACTTCTCAGGGAACTCCCCCTCAATTGCCGGAAGCAGCTGCCCGATAAGGATGTCCTCATCAATAGATGCCTGGCCGGAATATCCGAGATTGATCCTCATCATAGTAAGGTCATTCCCCACTCCAGGGTGTTCAATCCTTGCCCTGCTCTCAGGTATCTGCCCGTCGTTCATAGCCTTGATTGCATCAACCGGCGAATCGACCGATTCCACATATTCAAGTGTCATGAGCCTTTTCTCAAAGGCATCTACCTCCCTGAGCACATCATACTCAAGAACGTCATCTGCCTGCACGATTATGCTCATGCTGTTTGAGGAACCCGGGAAAGCATCTCCCTGCTCAACCAAATCAATCATGATAGGATTATCGGAAGGGATGAAATCAGAATAGCTCATCTTAGTCTTTAACATCATCATCCCAGACGCCACGATAATCACGAACAGAAGCGCGAGCGCAAGGAACTTTCCAGTGTGGTTGCCGATGTACTCGCTGATGTCAAATAGCCTCTCATGGAGTTCTCCGGAGAGCTTCGATGGTTCTCTCTCTTCCCGTTCCTCCTCTTTGAATGGGGCATCTCCAAGCCCGAACATGAAGAACAGTATCGGTGTGAGCGTGATGTTATAGAAGAAAACGAACAGGATTCCGAGGCAAGTCGCAATCGCAAGGTCTTCCATGACCGCAGAGCCAGCGAAGAAGAGCGAGAAGAATCCGATGAACGTTGTGAAGAAGGACATCGATAACGGCGGGCCGATGTTCAGGAGGGTGTTTGTGACAATCTCCCTGCGGCTGCCCGAGCCCCTGATGAATCCGTTCTGAAGATGCAGGGTGTAATCGACTCCTATTCCTATTGTCAGTGCTGCTATTAGTGCAGTTGCTATGTTGAGCGGGACTCCCATAAGGTTCATCGCGCCGAAAATGGACGAGAGGATGCAGCAAATCATGAATATGTTTATGATTGTCATCTGGTTGCTTCCGTAGAAAAGCCGGATGCACAATGCTATTATCAGCAGGCTCGCGATACCAGTGCTAATCAGGTCCTGGAAGAGCAGCCTGGAAACTTCGGAGAAAATGACCGGGCTTCCGCCAGCGGTCGTTTTTATACCGCTGGGTGTTTTGGTGTTCTCAATCACCTCCTCAATCTGCCTGGTCCTTTCCCCAAGGATTATGTCCTCGTCGCCAATGTTCGCGTAAACGAGCATAAGGGCGCTGCTCCCCTCAGGGTTAATCAGGTACGGGTTATCTGCCGGTGTGGCCACCATGTCCACGAATCCCTTGTCGGCAAACTTCTCAGCCATTGTTGCGATATACTCGGCCACCTGCGGGTCACGGACGCTATCTACCCTGTCGATTTCAGTTGAGCCCTTGTCCACGCGGATGAAAATGGTCATGGCATCCGCCGAGTTGAAATTGGCGTCCACCAGGTTGTTGCGCAGTATGATAGGGTCGTTCTCATAGAAGAATGATTTCTGCGATGAGTCCACCTGGAGGTTTATGGCGTGGTATGCCATGAATGTGATGAATATCATGAAGATCAGGAGGAGCGGCCAGCGCTCGTTCTCGAGGAACGCGGAATACTTTGGAACAACCACGTCCAGTTTTTCCCCTACTCCATCTGATAACCTGTCTAGTGCGCCCATGCCCGCATCAGCCTTGTTTTTTGGGGATGAAGAAATATTTGCCCACCAGGAAGAAGAGCAGTATGATGAATCCTCCAATCAGCGCGAAGGGCAGTATGTTCTCCTCTCTCCCCTTGCTCTGCACGTAAATCTCCTCCTCCTGCGTCACAGGTTCCTGGTTGTATACGCACCTTATCCTTACCGGGATTCCGTATTCCTTGGTAGTTGCAAGCTCGTTGAATGTGAGCTGCAGCCTGAACTCCTTGGTTTCATCTTCCCCGAGCTTGGCCGCTTTGTCAGAGTTCTGCCTCCAGCTTATCGGCAGGTTCTTTGTAAGCCCGGTAATCTCAACGCTGTCACACTCGTCACCGATATTGGTGACCGAGAAGCTGACATAATCATTCTCATCCTTTTCAGTGCTCGTCTGGTTCACGATGAAGTAAGGCAGCTTCTGCACGCTAACCTCAATCGGAAGGCTTTTGCTCTTCTCATCGCCCAGGTGGTAGTATGTCAGTTCGATTAGGGCATCATATATGCCCGACTCCACCGAATCATCGATGTCAAGCTTGAAGAGCGCCCCTTTCCTCTCCTTCGGGTCAATAGTCCCTAGGAAATCGGACTCAGAGCCGAAGAATGTGGGCGTGAACCCCTCATTGTCAATGACGAAAGATGCCTGCAGGTTCTCAATCCGGTCATTTCCCATGTTCGCAATTTCAACGTTGATGAGGTTGTTTTTCGTGTCCCTTCTCAGGGTCTGGGGGGTGCTGGTCAACTTGCCAAGAGCTACTTTTTCCGGGAATTCCAGCTTGAGCGCGAGGCGCGTTTCTGTCGAATATCCATTGCTGCTGGCGTCATTGGCAGTAGTCGTTACATCTATCTGGTAAATCTGGGATGTCGCGCTGTCATCGAACACAAGCGTAATGGGGATGTCCGTCTTCTCCCTGAGCAATGGAATTATTTTCAGGTTGTCGTCATTGGCAATCATCATCGGAAGCCCTGAGAGCCCGAAGTCGAGGTGCACATTGTAGAATTCCTCGGAGGGCGTGAGCGTGAGGTTGAATTCCATCTCGTCATCTGCGACCATCTGCGGGTCGGTCATGGTTATGTCTATGTACTTCTTCTCAAGGGTTCCTGTAATGAAAACGGTTTTCACTGTGGAGGCATCATCTTCCCGGATTCCGAGCTTGAGCGGATTATCCGCTAGCACAAGCTCTTTTGCATAAACCCTGATTTCATGGTTCACCGACTCCCCAGGCTCAATCCGGAGGTCGCGGTAATCTACAATCCCCCCGATGTGCGAGAATATGCTCGAGCTCACAATCGAGAATGAGATCGTATGTGTCTGGGTTCCGCTGTTGGAGAAAACCAGATACGCGGTGAATTCGGTATCATCCACAATAACCGATGGATTGGTCTGCACCAGTTCCACCTGAATGTCCCTGTTCAGTTCTGCCTCGGATACAGCGAATGCCGCTGTGGCAAGCATCACTAGTACTGACAGTATCAAAAATATCCTTTTCATACAGTGCACCTTGGATATGTATGAATAAGGATATATTAAAAAAAGCACCTATAGGTTATTTCCTCAGTTTTCTCCTGTATTTGAGGTAGGTCGAGTAATCGATGTACTTCTTCCTGCCCACATACTCCCTGGTGGTCGTAGCCTTGTTCCTGGCCCCCTCAATCCTGTCCGTAACAGTAATCGAGAACGAGTCGCTTCCGGCTCCTGAACCGAAGGAAGTCATCAGGATTCTGCTCCCGGGCTTTGCCTCATCAAGTACTGCCGTTAAGCCCAGCATTGCAGCTCCTGAATATGTATTCCCGACAACGGGCGTTAGCAGCCCGGTTTTCAGCTTCTCAGTAGGAATCCCCATCTTCTTTGCAATCTGAAGCGGGAACTTCGCGTTCGGCTGGTGGAACACCACATAGTCGTAGTCCCCGACCTTGGTTCCGGTCTTCTCCAGCAGCCCATCGGTCGCCCCGCTGACATGCTTGAAATAGGCTGGCGCGCCCGTGAACCTTCCCCCGTGCGATGGATAATCAGCATGCTGCCTTCTCCAGAAATCTGGAGTGTCTGTTGTGAATGAGAATGTGTCCTCAACTATTGCAAGGGACTCTTTGTCCGGCCCCGCGATGAATGCCGCTCCGCCTGAAGCCGCAGAATATTCAAGGGCGTCCCCGGGCCTTCCCTGCGCGGTGTCGGCACCTATCGACATCCCGTATTTTATCATTCCGCCATCGACCATGCCCAGGACCATCTGCATTCCTGCAGTTCCGGCCTTGCAGGCGAATTCCAGGTCTGCCGCAGTGAGATTCGGTGTTGCTCCGATTGCCTCGGCAACTATGGTCGCCGTCGGCTTCACGGCGTACGGATGTGATTCGCTTCCCACATAGAGCGCCTTGAGTTCCTCTGGCTCGATATCCCCTCTTGCCATGGCATTCCTGGCCGCCTCCACCGCTATAGTGGCAGCATCCTCATCAAGCCCGCCAACGGCCTTCTCAAGTATCCCAAGCCCTTTCTCTATCCTCTCCGGTTCCTCAGCCCACACTTTGGCTATCTCTGCAGTCTTTATCCTGTAAACCGGGATGTAAGCTCCATAACCGACTATGCCGCTCATGATATCTTCCTCTCTCTGTGGTTATTGGAAATGATATAGCAGCGGGGCTCTTATAAAACCAACTATTTGGCCTGTTTGCGCCTCTTTGGGGCCGTTTTGAGCCTCGGCGCGGGCATTGGTTTTGCCATCCTTGCCCCTGCCTTCGGAGGTACCCTTGCCGTTCTCGCCTTTCTGGGCTTCAGGAACGTTACTGCCAGCGCCGCAACGACGATTGCCCCGCCAATCACAAATATGTAGAGCCAGTTGACCTGCCGGCTTTTGACCACAAGCGGAGCCTGTTCTGCAAGCACTTCAGAAAGGCTGAATGTCGCGGTGGAACCTGAAACCTCTGCTCCGGCAGCTCCCGCCTGGGCGCTCACGATTGAGCCTGGCATCTCAACCCTGTAAAGAATCTCCATTCCAAAGAGCTCCATGCTTGAAGCCATCTTCCGGCACTCATCGGCATCCCTGAAGTCAAGCGGGGCAACGGATGTGCCTTCCACGACATCCATGCCGGAGGCGACCATAATTCTTTCCATCTCCTTGCTGAACTGGTCTTTCGGGAGCTTATTCACTGTAAGGGAATAATCCACGTAGGGGATGCCGTATTCTGCGCTAAATGAGTAGTAGCTGCCGCCAGAGGAGAATTCCCGGCTCATGTATACCCATTTGTTCTCTTCATCAACCGAGCAGCCAAGCTCCTTATCGAAGGCGCAGGTGGTCGCGATTGAAGAGAGGAAGTTGTCAGGCATCAGCTGCACAATAAATGATACGTCAAGCTCGTCCCCGATGACAGAATTTCCGCTCTCACCTACAACCTGGTGGTAGATCTGCGTCACGCTTCCCGTAAACAGAAGCGAAGATGCCATAAGCAATAGAATAATCCTCCTCATATATTCCCCTCACTATTATCCCCAGGCGAAATCTTATAAGGGTGTTTATGCTGCCTTACCATCTCCTGAATCCCCTGCTCGAGCGGGATTGGGGCGAAAAACAGCTCTTTTTTCGCTTTTTCGCAGTTGAACGCCCTGTCGCTAGAGAGGACTGCTACATCCTCCGGGATGAAAACCGGCTTTCCGCCGAAATGCGTAGTCCTGAAAAGCTCAAAACTGGCAAAGAGTTTTGCCAGTATAACCGGGATGTGCGATTTCGGAGGACTTGCTCCCAGCGCCTTAGCCGCAATCTCATAAACCCTGTCCTGGCCGAGGCATTCCCCGACTATGACATATGTCCCCTGTCCCCTTTCCAATGCGTTCTCAATCACCGCTGCGACATCCTCCACATGCACGAACGGGATCCTGTTGCTGCCATCGCCGATTATCTTCATCTTGCCCCGTGCAATCTTGTCCAGGACCTTGGAATATTCCTCAAAGCCGGACCCGTATATCGGGCCTACTCTCAGTATTACGTGGCTCTTATGCTTCGCGACGATTCCCTCCGCCTCGAGCTTCGTCCTGGCATAGGGGGTATCCGGCCTGGTCTCGGTGTTCTCGTCAGCCGGGACCTGCGCCATCTTCTTGCCGTAAACTGAAATCGAGCCTGCGAAAATAATCCTGGCGTTTTTCGGAAGGGCCTCAACAATCCTCCTGGTGAGTTCAACATTTCCTTCCCTCGCCTTCCTCTCATCAAGGAAATCCCGTGAGCCGGCAAGGTGGATTACAGCTTTCGCATCGGCTAGAATCCGCCATAGGTCATCTTTGGAAAAATCAGTGACAATCTCCCCTGGAAGCCCTGATTTCTTCCGGACAAGCGGGATTGCGCTCTCCAGCCTCCGCATCACCACTTTCCCGAGGCGGCCCGTTGCCCCAGTTACATAAACCTTATCCTCCATGCTTCTTCTCCAGCTCCTCAATCTTCCGCTCTATCCTCTTTTCAGCCTCAAGCCTCTCGAACTCGTAGCTTCCCATATCCATGTACTTCATTCCATCGGCTAGGGATGGATGAACTTTCTTAATTTCCTCATGCATCTTCTGTGCGATTATCCGATAATCAATATGCCCCTGCCTGGCCGAGCGCAGTTCGCAGAAATGGAACGCCTCGCGAAGGTTGAGCTTGATTTCCCACCTGATATTATATGCGAGGGGAACGACGTACTGCGCCTCCTTCGGGTATTTGGCGGCAATCCTCTCCCACGCCCTCTTCGCGGATTCCATTACGTCAACGAACACATCCACATGCCCGGATTCGATAATCTCATGCGGGACTGTGGCGCCAAGAGCGCATCCAAGAAGCTGCCTCTGCTGGGTGAGCACCCTGTGCCTGTGCAGGTCCCTGTACGCGCCGAAGTTGGTGCAGATCTCAAACGTATAATACACTTCCTCGAAAGCCCTGCCGGGCTTGTGCCTCCGGTTTTTCCTCTTCCCGATGTACGCTTTCAGTATTCCTGCCTTCTCGTTCGCGCCCATGCCCGAAACCTTCTCCCTAAGCTTCCGCATGGTGAGCCCGCTGTATGGGTAGAGCGCGGACACTAGGATTTTATCCTCAGCTCCCGGGTCATAATCAACAAGCGTGACATCGCTGTTCGCGCTCTCGTGCCCGAGCGTGGACGCAATATTCTCCATATCATCCCTGACGCCTGAGAAATATTCCTGCATATCCTTTCCGTGCTCGCTGTCCGGCCTTTTAACGAAGGATGGAATCACCGTCCGCAGCTCCTGCTGCATGGAAGCGGCGATGTCCTTCATCTCGGAGAGGGGCTCGGCGTACAGCTTGGTTATCAGGTACTCGTAAGACCTTCCGTTCCCGAAGAACCCCATATTGGTGAGCGTTGAGGCCGGAAGCAGCCCTCTTAATATGTCACAGGTCTTTGACCGCACCGTCGCCTCGTACACCCTTTCCGATATCGTTTCATCCCTTGGCATCTTTCTCTTCACGTATTCAGATACCTTCGGGATTAATGAGGCGTAGGTATCGAAGAGCATGTTGCAGGTCCGCTCATATTCCTCAGCGAATTCGGATTTCATAAGGGTTTGTTCCCGGCAGAATCTGTATTTCCCATCAACTTTCTGGTCGAAATAGACGTATCTGGTGGATTTTTCCAGGGGGGAAAGCCCGAGCCTGGCATCCTCCACGAGCTTGGTGGCAATAATTGAGATGTCCTCAAGGGCGATATGCGCCCCTGCAAGTTCGGCGACGGAATCATCCCCGTACTGCACGAGCACCCGGTCATAGAACTTCTCAGCCTTCTCCGTGGCGATGGAATCACCTGCCTTTGCCTGCCCTTCCATGATATCAGTGAATCCGATGTCCGATTTGATGAATTCGTCAAGCAATGTCCTGCGGAGGCTCTTGGTGCTCCTGCTGTATCTTGAGAAGAGCGCTCCTTTGACGACCTCAGGAAGGTTGCGCAGAACGAAAATGCCCTTGTCGAAGTTGCTGACGAATGGGGCCAGCTGTTTCCTCTCTTCCCCGCTGAATTCCTCGCTCATAATAAGCCTCACCCTCTTTATACCTGAACTTCTCAGATAAGCTTTTTAGAGCCTTCCAAAGGCCGAAATCCCACTTTCCTGTCCCTTTTTAAACAGGTTCTATCACTATTATCCCCATGAGATGCGGCCTTATTCCAGGCATGGTCACGGTTGTCAGCCCGACCCACTACTTCGAGTCGACAGGGATTGGTCCCGAGGGGATTGTGCCAGCGCTGAACATGGCAGTAAAAAAACTATCCAAGAAGGCAGGTATCCCTAGCGAGAATTTTTTCCAATGGCTCTCTAAAATGAGGCTCACTATTGATGGAATCGCGCTCTTTGGCGGGGAATATCACCAGAAAGATGCGGGGAAGCTCGAGCTCATGCTCGCCTTTGCAGGCCGGGAATCCTACCTTGCTTATGTGAATGATGCCCAGACCCCTGAAATCGTCGATACCAGAATCAGCCCCTATCTTCTGGGCTTTGATGGGGGGACCCGGATGCTAAGGCAGCCGCAGTCTTTTTTCGATGCGCTTTTGGGCGGAGAAATCCTGCTTCTTAGAGACAGTGATTCCAGGCTGGAGGCCCTCATTAGGGAAAGGCAGCGCGTTTTCATTGAAAACGCCGAGGAGAAGCTTTTCGAGCTAATCACGCACTCTGTTTTTGCCGATACCTGCCGGGAACAGGGGCTTCTGGGGCCTCAGCATACTAATCATAGAATCGTAAGATCAATGTTCCCGAAGCCTGCTGCCAACAAGCTTGAAGCGCTTAGCGTTTATGTTTCAGAGGAAGAAATCGGGGAAAAGGCAGCGAGAAGGATGCACAGCATGCGATTAAAGAAAGGGACGGCAATCGCCATTGCCAGGAAGATGGCCCTTGGGCTCCAGAGGCACTCTTCCCCGCTTCCAAAGCCCCTGAAAAGGGCCGTCAGCGGCCAGGGGCGAGTCCGCTAAGGGCTCCTAGGAGCTGCGGCCGCCCAGCTATTACTTTTGCGACAGGCCCTGCGAAATTCCCGTCCATCACTTCGTTCAGGTCCTTATCCGTGATGGTATTGAAGATGTGGTTCAGGTCATCATCAGAAACCTTTTCCATGACCTTCCTGAGCATCAGCCTCTTGGCGACCTTTTTTCCGGCGGTCTCCTTCCACTGCTTCTGGTAGGGCATCAGGATCTCTTTTGAGTAGTCCTTTTTCGAGTGGGCATCAAGCGCCACTCCGGCAGCAAGAATCCCGGCTTCCATGGCAAGGGCGATTCCACCGCCGTGTATAGGGTCGACCTGCTTCGCAGCGGTGCCAACGACAAGGAAATTGTCTCTAACGAATTCGTTTATCGGGGCTCCAACTGAAATGACCCCCCCGAAGTCCATCAGGGTGCTGGCATCCTTTAGCTGCTCATTGTTCTTTATGAACCTATCAAGCAGCACCTTCGGGTCTGCCCCAGGGATTCCATTCTTGTCCCCGTTTGAGAGAAGCCCGCCTATCCCGATTCCTACATTGGCCCTCTTCTTCCCTTTCGGGAAAATCCAGACATATCCTCTTGGGGCAATGTCGTTTCCGAAATATAGCTCAATCAGGTTCTCGTGATTGTATTCCTTCATCTCATACTGGTAGCATGTGTCTACATCATAGAGCTGGTGCACGGTGTTGAACCCGGCCTTCCTGGCAATCATGGACTCCATGCCCTCGGCCGAGACAATCAGCGGCGCATACGCCTGGTATGGCTCCCTCCCTCCATGGGAGAGGTTCACGCCCGCGATTTTACCGCCTTCCATTATGAGGTCTGTTGCCCTGGTGTATGAATGGATCTTGGCCCCTTTTTCAACCGCGAGCCCGGCAAGCCACTTGTCGAAGAATTTCCTCTCGAGCACCCATCCGGTCGTAGTGGAGTCCTTCCACACGATTGACTTTCCGTTAGGCGCAATCACTTTCGCCCCAACAATATCCGTGGAAATGCACTGCTTCGGTATTTCAAGGTCCTGCGCGACGACTTCCCTCTCCCCAAGGCCTTCTCCGCAGCGCACCGGTATCCCGAGCTCCTTCCTCTTGTCAACAACGAGGACATCCATCCCTCCCTGCGCGGCGACCCTCGCCATCGTGCTTCCTGCGGGCCCGGCGCCTATGATAATCATGTCGTAATTGCTCATTGCTCTCCCTCCTTTGCGCCCTTCTTCATGCAGATGACATTCGCAGGGCAGACCTTCACGCAAAGGCCGCAGTCTATGCATCTTTCTGGGTAGAATTTCATCCTCGTCCCGTCCGCTTCAATCGCATTCTTCGGGCATACCGATGAGCAGCCAACACAAAAAATGCATCCTTCATGTTTGATGGTAATCATATTGTTCCCTCTGTGTATTCCAGATGAAAAGGATTAAATTCACTCTGAAAGCAGCGCAACTACAGCCCTGCCGAACTTCTCGGCCGCCTCTGGGCCCCTGGCTGTAATGACATTCCCGTCCTTCACGACATCCTGGTCCCGGTATAATGCGCCTCCTGCCCTTAGTTCGCTGATGGCATCCCTGTCCGGGAATACCGTGGCGTTCTTGCCCGAGAGCACCCCCGCCTTTGCCAGAATCATCGGAGCCACGCAGATTGCGCAGATTTTCTTTCCTTTGACATTCGCATTCTCAAGGAGCCTGATTACTTCCTGGTTGTTGGCAAGCGCCTTCGCCCCCGGCCCCCCAACGACAACTATGGCGTCGAAATAGTCCGGATTAGCCTCATGAACCGCAAGGTCTGGCTGCACAATCGCCCCGAACTTGCCGGTTGCCTTGCTCCTGGTCAGGCTGGCAACCTTGACATTGTGGCCTGCCTTTTCTATAGTCTCCTTAGGAATCTGGTATTCCTCATCCCGAAAGCCCTCCTGCGCAATAATCATCAGCACTTTTGCCATTATCCCACCTCAGGAAATGTTAATCATTTATTCTTAAAAATGGGACTGTTCGGCCTTGAAAAAGAAGAAAAAGAAAGACTACAGCCAGGATGGCACAAGAGTGTAGGTGGTAAATACCACTCTCTCGGCAATCTGGATTTCTAGAGTGGTGTCCGTCATGCTCGTGAACACGGAGCCCCTTTCGGTTGTATACCCTACATCCTCCACTCTGAAGCTTCCGTCCCCGCCTGTTACGGGTCCTGCATGCTGCATTGGCAGGCCGTCGAAAGCCGCGAGCTCCCTCCACATGGAATCATGAAGCTCCATCGTGAAAGTGCTGGCAGGACCTGCGATCCAGAAAGGGATGAAGAACCTGTCAGTGTGTTCGGAATATTCAGGTCCTGCATCCTCTGAAAGCCCGATTACGAAATCAGGGAGCGGCCCTGCGAATGGGAAGAGTGAGGAGTATATGTACCCTTCATTTGCAATGCGGGAGCTTCCTGACGAGGCATCCGCATCTGCAAATGCCGCAATCTCAATAACTCCGCCGCTCTCCCAAGTAGCGTCCCCTCCCGCAAGGTCGAATTCAACCATGTGCCCCGGGCTGCCATACTGCCTGAGTGCGTAATCTCCTGATGCAGGGCTCTCGTGCAAAAGAATCGCGCCTTCTGAAAGCGGGCCGATCGTGCCCCCGCAGCTTCCTCCGCTGGTAGCGACTATGAGTTCGTTGTCGCTGGCGTCCCCCCCGCCAAGGACCTCACGCACTACGAACAGCCCGTAGGAGTCAACGGATACTGTTATGTATGGTGCCGTAACATCGCAGGCGACCTGCGCGCCGGTTGAGTCGGTCGGGCCGCTGCTGGCTGGAATCGAGCGGCTGGCGTTCCTCTCCACCTCGAGCTCTAGGGGATGCAGCTCATCAGAAGCAACATCCATCCCCTCATAGACAATGTTCCATGCCTCGGGGTTTGAGAGTATCGAGAGTTCGTCTCCAGGAAGGAGCTCCGCCTCACCGCTGCTTGATATATCCTCAATGTCATCCGAATAAATGGAAATCACTGCCAGGCTGTCCGCCTGCGGGTCCGCCGCGCTGCCATCAATGTTGCTCCATCCTAGCGCAACATTCCAAGCGTCATTGTCATCCTCGGCCGCATTAAGCTCCCGCCCGTCCTCAAGTACAAGCATGCTGCCAAGGATGGCACAGTCAATCCACCTGGTCGCAGGCGTTGCCCCTGGCGCAAGATAGTATATGTAGAAAGGAACTTCCGCACCGTCGATGGAAAAGACCGGTGGCGTATCCCCGGCGCTCATCATTTCCATCACGATTGGAACCCCGGCACTATCCTGGATTTCGATTATGGCTACATAATCCATCCCCACCCTTCCGATGGTTTCCACATAGAAGGAGTACGTATCACCGCTCGGGTGGGTATATGGGAGCGAGCCTCCCTCCATCACAATTCCGGAGACTGCTTCGGTCGCAAGCGTTATCCGCCCTCCATTGACTAGCGTGGTGTCATTGTCAAGTGGCGCTTCCGTTGCCGATGGCGCCTCCATTCCAATTACTACCCAGCTCCACTCCGAGCCAGGCAGCTGTACGGTTAGCCTGTGCCCGGCAGTCGCCTGGTCCCATCGGTCCCCCCTTTCCAGACAGTCCGTGAAATCGGTTCCGGATTCAGAAGCTGTGCAGACTGGTATCCCATGGGTGCCCAGGCCCATGCTCCGGGCTAGCCTGATTGTGTACGAGATGAAATTGACCTCACCGACAACATCATCATAGACCCAGTCGAAATGCGAGTTCCCCCGCACCCAGATTGTCTGTTCCTCAAGGTACATGTCCCCGGTACTCATGTCCATCAATGTAACATCAGCAAGAAGTGGCGTCATCGTGCCATCGATCCTGTGCAGGAACACTTCGCTTGGCCCGAGGCTGCCGCCGCTCCCGTCGGTAAATGGATTGGCGTTGGCAGATGTGTGCGAGCCGCCAAGCGGATACTCAGCATCAACTTCCCCTGCAACATTTTCCGTCCTGTCGCCAGCCCTTCTGTTCAGGAAATCCCCGACAAGGTTTGCAATCAGCGGCTCGGGCGGCGCTTCCACATCACCATCATCTTCCGTGTCGCCATCAAGCTCCCCCTCTGCATCCGCATCAACATCCCCGTCCGCAGTAGTGTCTGCGTCCTCCTCAACATCGCCATCAAGCTCAGCATCCGCATCCCCGTCTACATCCGAGTCCGCGTCACCGTCCGCTTCAATGTCTGAGTCAATATCGGCATCGCCATCAGCCACCTCGGTATCAGGCTCTGAATCAGCCTCAGCGTCCGGCCCGGAGTCTGTGGCAGCATCAGGAGTTGCGGCGTCATCAAGAGACCTTGACTGCGCCCCGCAGCCGGCCCCTGTTGCCAGCATAACCGGGGCAATAACGTATATCGCAGCCTTCTTCATCCCGAAGCTGGCATCCCTGAATTTATCGGAAAGAAAGGCCTCGGCCTTATTTAGCCAGCGCCCATCCCTCTTCTCCTCGCCTATTGTCCTGTTAATTAGCGTCCTCTCTGAACCTGCCATGTGAATCAGTATATTATTGCAGCACAACTCTTATAAAGTTATAGAAAATGTAAAATACTATGAAAAACCACCATCAGAGCTGATATTTTTTATTCCCTTGCAGCCTAACTAGAACCATGTACCTTGTCAGTCCCAATTTTTCAGACGTTCTTGAGCCGGGCATCGAGATGAAGGCATTCCCGGACGGGGACACCTATATCAGGATTCCGGATGTTTCCAAATACCAGGGGGAGGAAGTCAACCTGTTCCACAGGCTCTACCCGGAGCAGAACACGTCAATGTTCCAGGCAATCCTGATGCTTGACACCCTCAAGCGCGTTGGCGCAAGGACCACCCTGGTTTCGCCTTATCTTCCCTATTCTAGGCAGGACAAGACATTCAAGGAAGGGGAAGCCCTCAGCGCTCAGGTGCTCTGCGGGCTGCTCGCCAATGCCGGGGCGCAGAGGCTCGTTACCATCGACTGCCATTTCCTGAAAAAGGAAGGTGATGCGGAATACGGCGGATTGAATATTACCAGCCTTTCAGCGAACAAGCTCCTTCTAGGGCAGGCCAGGAAGATGGCAGGCTCTGATGAACTGGAAGTGATTTCCCCGGATATGGGCGCAAGCTATCTTGTTGAGCAGTTCGGCGGAAAGAGCATGAGCAAGGTCCGCGGCGGGTATGAGGAAGGAAAGGAAGCCTACAGGAAAATCGAGGGTGTCGAAAGGAAGTTCGAAGTCGAAGGCAAGAACATACTCATCCTGGATGACATGATTTCCACCGGCGGGACCATGATTCGCGCTGTTGAGAATGTGAAAAATGGAGGCGCGAAGAAAGTGTACTGCGCCGCCACTCATGGGTTCTTCCTGCGCGAATCATATGGAAAACTGAAGGACATCTGCGACGGCATGTTCGTCACCAATTCCATTCCCTGTGAGGCTGCTGATGTCGATATTATGGAGCTTCTTAAGGAATACGTGGACTAGTTCTTTTTTGTGAGCGTCTTTGTGGATGCGATGAACCAGGCCCTGTGCACAAAGATATGGATTATCGCAAGGATTCCGAACGCAACTCCGCTCCAGTCATGCACCGTATTTATTGCCAGTATCGGCACTGCGTCATAGGACAGTCCAACCGCCCGAATTAGCCCGGGTATCTTGATAATCCCTGTGATAAAAACAAGCAGGAACGCTATTCCAAGGGAGACATTAATCAGGTATCTTCTTGCGAGTCCCATGATAATCACTCAAGTACCTGCATATACTCTTTTATTATCCCTTCCGCCCGCTCCTTTGTCCGTGCCTCAGCGAAAACCCTGATATAGTTCTCAGTTCCTGAAGCCCTGATAATCACCCATCCATCAGGAAGGTTCACGCGCACCCCGTCAATATCGGTGTAATCAAGCCGGTTCTCCTTCGCGTAATCGAGCATCTTTGCGACAATCCGCTTCTTCTTCTCGTCATCGGCCTTTATCATCTTCTTCACATTGTGGTATTCCGGAACTTCCATGAGCCATTTTGACAATGGTCTCTCACAGATGCTCTCCACCATCTTGGCGGCGGTCAGGAGTCCGTCTTTGGCTAAGCTCATCTCCGGCCAGATTACCCCTCCGACCTCTTCGCCGCCCATCACGCATTCGCCCTTTGCGACCTCTTCGGAAAGGTAAGGCGCCCCAATCTTCGTGTAAATCGTTTTGCAGCCGGCACTCGCGGCAATGTCCTCTGCCGCCTTGCTTGTCGCGACAGTTGTAACGATATTCCCCTTCTTCTGCCCAAGCTTCCAAAGAACCGATAGCGCGAAGACCTTGTCGCCAATCACATAGCTGCCCGTTTCGTCAACAAACACGACTCTGTCCGCATCGCCGTCCCATGCTATTCCCGCATCGGCATTTTCCTTCTTTACGCTCTCAATCAGCCCCCGCACGTTCTTCTCAGTGGGCTCTGAAGGCCTGCCCGGGAAATTTCCGTCAACCGTGCCGTTTATCACAACTGCCTCGGCGCCCAGCTGGCTCAGAAGCTTGGGCGCAATAAGCGCGGCCATGCCGTTTCCGCAGTCAAGGACAATTTTCGGTGCCCTCGCGCGGATAAGCGGGGATTCTACAAGCCCCTTTATCGCATCGATATGCTCCGGAATCGCATCAGGGTGCTGTGATATCCCTCCCGTCTTGTCCCATCCGGCAGGGATGACTGAATCCATCAGCTTCTCAATCTCCTCGCCGCGCTCTTTAGAGACTGCAATCCCTTCCGAGTCAACCACTTTCAGCGCGTTCCACTCGGGCGGGTTGTGCGATGCGGTAATGATGATGCAGCCATCCGCCTTCAGTTTTTTCACCATGAATTCAGCGGTGGGCGCGGGGGCGAATCCCAAGTCGATGACATCACAGCCAACGCTCATCAGGCCTGCGCTAACAGCATTGTGCAGCACTTCGCCGGTAATCCTACCGTCCCTTGCTAGCACTATCTTGCCGCGGCCGAAGTACACTCCCACGGCCTGCGCAACATTCAGCGCAAGCTCCGGCCCGAGCTTGTTGAACAAGCCCCTAACCCCATTGGTGCCGAAATAACGAGACATGATTTGTTCATTCTCCGGAAGAAGATTAAAAGATGCGCATTGATGCTATTGCAGGTGGATTATATGGGGATAATATCAGAATTCAGGGAATTTTTGAATGAGTATAAGGTTATGGGCCTTGCAATCGCATTCATAATCGGCGCCGCGGTGACTGCGCTTGTGAAATCGCTTGTGGACAATATCATAATGCCGTTTGTGGGCGTGGCGGTGCCATCCGGGGACTGGCAGGGCATCTCTTTGCAGCTAGGGCCTGTCGCCCTCAAGGCAGGCGCATTCCTTTCAGACCTGCTCTACTTCATTATTGTGGCTTTTGCAGTGTTCCTGATAGCCAAGGTAGTGCTGAAAGAGGGGAAGGTCGCCAAAAAGTGACTGCTTTTTCTTTTTTTCTCTTTTATCTTTATCCAATGGAAATCGAAGTATTCCGGCTCAGCCACCGCCTCCCAAGGGATGAGCGGATAAGCACGCATGTCGCGCTTGTTGCCAGGGCATTCGGCGCCTCATCGATGGCGTACTCGGGCCAGCAGGACGAAGGGCTCAAAAAGAGCGTTGAGCTCCTCGCAGGAAGGTGGGGCGGCTCTTTCACTGTGGAGTACATGCCGGAATACAAGAAATACATAAAGGGGAAGAAGGACGACGGATTCACAATCGTGCACCTTTCAATGTACGGCCTTCCAATTCCTAAAGTCTCGAAGAAAATAATGAAGCACGATAAGCTGCTCATCATAGTCGGTTCGGAGCATGTCCCGCCTGACATCTACCATCTTGCGGATTACAACGTATCGGTCACAAACCAGCCGCACAGCGAGGTCGCCGCCCTGGCCATAATCCTTGACCGGCTGATGGAAGGAAAAGAGCTCACGCGTGAATTCGATAAAAAGTTCAAGGGGAAAATCCGGATAGAGCCCTCGGAAAAAGGAAAAGAAATACTGGAAGCCTAGAACTCCCACTCGAATACGCACATTCCGCCAACCCGGATTCTGCCCATCCTGCGCTCCGCGCTTTCACTGGTTACATCATTCCACTCGGTGAGGCCGCCATAGGTGTCATCCGTATTATGGATATACAGGTTGAACATGAAGCGCAAGTCCCTCCTCGGGCTAACTTCCACCCCTCCCTGCACAGCGACCGTGTCGCGCTCGAATATCTGATCCACTCCGGTTCCAGAGCGCAGTTCCTCCATGTGCCTGTATATGATGTCGGCTCGCGCCCTCCATGAGCTTCCGCGCCTGTCAATCCAGGTCACCATGGTCCCTGCGGCGAACCTCCAGGTGGTAATGTCGGATGCGGGTACAACATTCGCCTGCCAGACATTGCTGCCTTCTTCCCAGGTTAGCACGATGTAGTGCTGCATCCTGGCGCTGCGCACCGGGTGCCAGCCGAGAATCATTCCCTCAACGCGGTGCCTGTCGACCGCAAGCGTCGCCCCTTCTTCATCAATTTCTTCCTCATCTGTTACTTCTTCATCCTCGATTGGGGTGAACGTGCTGGTCCTCTGCCCGCCTCCAAGAATGCCGCCGATGCCGAACCTCTCATCCTGCCGTGTCCAGAGAAGCCCTCCGTAAATATTCTCGCCCTCCTCGTCATCCATCCAGTATCCCCCGGCGGTCGCTGCGATGGTAAGCTCACGGACAGGCACGACTACCCTTCCTCCGGCAGAGCCGAACGGGAGGGCTGTCATGTTGTAGCTCAAGGCGAAGGCCTCGTCCACTTCCACCCATCCGTTGATAAGGAGGTTGTGGTCATCGAACCCTCCATAGAGCGCCTCCAAGGCGGCCCTGGTCCGATCTCCGAACTCCTGCGTCCACTGCGCGGTCCCGAAGAATTTCTGCGCCCCCATAATCCCAAGCGCCGTCCGGAGAGCGCTGTAAACCTCAATCTCACGCTCGAGCCTGGTGATTTCTTCGCTTCTGGAAACCCCTTCACCGAGGTCTGCCGGAAGGCTGCTTCCGGTCCGCAGCTCTGCAATTTCCCTGTAGGCGCCCTCAAGGCGGCTGTTGATTTCCTCAATCCTCGTTATCAGCTCTGTCTGGGAATACATGCCGCTCAGCTGCACCCTTGTGTTCCCCGCGCGGATTCCGAAAATCGCCTGCAGTTCATGGTCCTCGTAATAGGGCTCGTACTGCCCGCCGACCATCCCGAATGTGCTGACATGCCCATCCGCATCCTCATCCGCGCTGTTGCTGTGGCTGAAGCCGACAAGCCCTCTAACATCCTCGAACGCCTCGGTGTTCGCAAGCGCCAGCATGTGAAGCCTGCGCACACCAAAGTTGGCGCTTCTCCATCCGAGGGTGAGGCCCAGCTGCTCCTGCCTCTCGCGGTAGATGCGCCTCTCGCTTAGAATCTCCTCTCCTTCAGCCAGGTCTTCTCCATAATCCCTCCATTCGGTCTGGAGAGCGCCATCAGTGTCAGTGTACTGCACTTCCACCTGCCTGATTGCGGTATCGACAATGTCCTGCCCGACCGCAAGCGCAGCTTCGATTACCCTCTGATCATCCTCCCTCGGGCCGCTCATCTGCACTATCGCCCCGCCGCCGCCTGTCCAGTCATCCGGCTGCTCCTCCTCGGTAGCAGAGCCATCCCCGACCGGCTCATAAACGCTTGTTGTTCTGTATCTCCTGGCGGTTGCGACCACATAACCAACGGTCCTAACGAATCCTCCAAGGGGCCTGTGGTCCCTGAACAGAAGGCTTATCCCGTTCGCGTATTCCTCCATTCTCCGGACCATCAGCGCGGCGCTCTCATCTTCTGGCAGGTCTGTCTCAAGCTCGTCAATCGCGCGCCCGAAATTCTCGATGTTGGCAAGCGTAACTGCAGGCGAGTTCAGCCCCAGAAGGTTGCTGATGTTCATTCCTACCAGCATCCCCTCAAGCTCTGTGCTGGTGCTCACTTCCACTTCCCGCTCTAGTTCTCCAGGTGTTTGCTCCCGCCTCGCTTCGTCCCCGAAGAGCACCCTCGCTTCTCCGAAGTCTCTCCATCTTTCTGGAACCTGCATGGCGATGAACGCCCTCTGGAGCTGGTCATCTGAAACGTCGATGTATCCTACCCTGTACCAGCGGTTTTCGATTTTGGCATATGAGTGCACGCGCCAGTCGTGGCTCCCCTCGCTCTCCTCCTGCCATTCACCGTCAGTTTCAGAGCCGCTGCTCTCCGCCCTCTCAAGGCCGGTTATGTACAGCGCGCCGTCGGTGTCAGAGCGCCTTGCGTACCAGTCAAGCACTTCTGTGAGGCGGATGTCGGTCACTTCCGCGAGCCTGCGGTACGGGGTCTCGCTCCGGTCTGTCCTGAAGCTCTCGGTCGCGCTGAACCTGCTTCTTCCGGTTGCCAGGTCCTCATCGAAGTAAGGCATGTCCTCTATGAAAATCTCCTGCGTGGCCGCCCATGTCTCGCTCTCGCTCATGGTCTCCAGGTCCTCTGCGGTATTATACTGCAGGTCGGCTTCCAGCCTTCCTTCCTGCCTCGGCCCCCACACTGCCGCGTTCAGTTCAGCCCTCCCCCTTCCTGAGCCCTGCCTCATCTGCCTGTCCCCTTCGCTTCCACCGCTGACCTGCTCAAAGGATGCATGGTCCACGCCAACTCCCATGTAGCCTCCGGCTTGCCTTATGTCAATTGGGTAAATGAGCCTGTCGACCCCTTCAACAGAGGAGAGCCTCCGGAGCAGCGAAGATATCGACATCGGAATCATCGATATCACCCGGTAGCTCCTCTCAGGAACCAGGCTCACCGAGCTTGGCCTGAAGAATGCGAGGAACTCCTCATGCATATCTACATTCTGCCTCCACGAGCGCGTAAGGTCGGTGTCGCTCGAGCCAAGGAGCATCTCCTGGATTGTCTGCTCCCTCTCCTCGTCATCAAGCATGCTCATTCCTGAGAGCAGGCTTCCGTAATCGAATCCGGCGCGCACCCTGATGTCATCCTCAAGGATTGTTAGCGAGCCGGAAAGGTTGAAGTCCTGCGGCGCCCTTCTAGGGTGGATGTGCGATGGCCGAACAGCCCCGGAGCGCTCGGACATGAGCCGCATATACCTGCGCAGCATCTCTCCAAGCGTGCGCGTGTCGAACATGTCCTCACGCATGTCATCAGAGGTGTAGTCAGACGCCTGTGGGTAGCGGAGCATCATGTCGATTAGCTGGTTGTAATTGTCATTGTTGGCCTCATCGAAGTTCCTTGGCACCTGCTCCATCATGTACATGAACGCGACTCTTCCGCGCCCCGCGTAATCATACATGCTGGTATTGTGGATCGTGCTGGCTGTCGCGATAATCCTGTTGAGAATGGACACAACGCTGTTGTACGTGTCCGAATATTCGATTGAGAGCGGAATCGCGTAAATCATGAATCCGACATGGCCCCCCCTTCCGCTAGTCCTTATGAACAGCTCCACTTCATCAAGGATATATCTCATCCTCTCCTGCTCGGTGGCATCCCTCTCAAGCGCGGTTGAGTCGCTGCCTTCCTCCTGCTCAAGCATTGTGAGGCCCGTCTCATCCCTTATCGCGGGGAATGCGACAGCGCAGAAAGCGTACTGCGCAAGAAGGTCCATATTGTCAAGCATGTCGAGATAGAGTGAGCCGCCAAGATTCGCCTCCGCTTCCGCAAGGTCATCTTCAGAATCCTCCAGGGAGGCTATCGCGTCTTCAACATCGAG
Source organism: Microcaldota archaeon (assembly GCA_043812915.1). GTDB lineage: Archaea > Micrarchaeota > Micrarchaeia > Anstonellales > Bilamarchaeaceae > CAYVTJ01. Next base: position 63,744 of record JBDRLQ010000012.1, read on the forward strand.
CACCTCATCATCCCCAAGCGCGCGCTCGGGTCCGGTTATGAACGCCACATACTCGTCCCGTGCCCTCTGGAAATCGGAACTTTCCCTGATTGTCCTGTGCAGTTCGGCAAGCTTCCCGATTCCGCGCAGTCTGCCCATGCGCCTGCGGCCTTCCTCATCAAATAGGCTGTGCCTTCCGATTCTGAGACTCTCAATAACATCCCAGTCATATCCGAATACTGTTTCTGTAAGAATGTCCGCAATCGCGACCCTCGCGCGCAGCTCCCCCACTTCCTCGTCCCGGTCCGCCTCGCCCAGCGAGCGGACTGATGATGGCAATAGATTTTCTGCAAGGTCGGCTCCGGCCTGCCCGCCTTCAGGGATGGAAACTGCCCTTGGCAGCCTCCTTCTTCTTGCGGCCGCTGCGCGCTCAGCGACAACCGCGCTGAATGCCGCCTGCATCGCCTCCGTCCAGACCCCTTCATCCCTTCTGCCGGATGTGATGATGTAGGCTGAGAACGCGTCCGCGCTCTCCTGCAGCTGGTCCATGTAATTATCGAACCTGAACCGCCCGTGAGAGACATAAGAGTTCATGACATCCATTATCATTCCGAACCTTGGCAGGTGCTCACCGCTAGGAAGCGGAAGCCTTGGGAAATATTCCCTGAAGAATGCCCTCACTTCCCCCAGGTCCTCGGAATTCACCCTTTCCCATGCGGAAAGCGTCTCTGCTGCCCATCTCTGGAAAGCGACCTGCTCAGCTACCGGGAGGCGCTCGAAATAGCGCTGGTACCTGTCCAGCTCGCTCCTGTCCACACGGCTAGTTCCAGGGTTCAGGAGGGTATCGATGTTCAGCAGCGCGGAGAACGCGTCGCTAAAGACCCTCTTGTGCCTTCTGACCATTCTCTGCTGCTCCTCTTCATCCACTTCCGGAGGCGCGGCCCTTTCCTCTATGCGCTCCACAAAGCTCCTTCCGAACATCAGTTCGAGCTGGCGAATCTGGTCTGCGTCCCTGCTCTCTCCGCTGAAGGCCGAATAAATGGTCGCGATATCCCCGACCATAGCTGAAATATTATATCCAAGGGCCTCACGCAGCTGGTTCACCCTTTCATATGCCGCCCGCTCAACATCAGGAGCCGCACCATCAGGGCTTTCCTCATGGTCCTCGACATACTCAATCATCTCCTCCACGCTATGTCCAGCCAATCCAAGCGCGGCCCTGTGCGTCATGAAAAGCGCCACGAATTCCTCCCCATGCTGCTGCACGAGCTGCGCCCTGACTTCATCCGTCACCTCCCCTTCTCCTGCCCGCTGATAGCAGTCATGGAGGGCGACCCCAACCCTGGAAGTGGAGCGCGAATATGCCTGCTCCATCTCGCGGGCCTCATCACTATCCCGAAGGACATGCTGGAATGCCCGCGCGAATGAGCTTGAATAGAATATGTTCTCCCGGACAGACTGCCCGAGATATTCTCTTGAAAATGATTCTTCGAACCTTCTTCGGTCGTCGGCATCTCCACTGAGCATGAAATCCCTGAGCGCCTCAACAGCCTGCATTGCAGAGCCTCTTAGGAGCTGGATGTCCTGCACCAGCAGCGTATAATCCATCTCCCCTTCATTCTCGGCCCAAGCGGTCATGAAAGCGTCTTCCCTTGTGGAGGCTCCTTCCGAATCCACACGGATTAGCGCCGCAACTTCCCTGTCAAGGGATGGATTGAATCCTTCCTCTGCAGAATGCGAGCGCAGCAGGCCAAGGAACGTTTCCATGGCTTCGGTGCTTCCCTCCCTCATGAAGCTTCTGAGGGCTTCTGCGGCCTCCCTTGCATGCGCGTTTGTATCTTCCTGGATTTCGCCGCCGTCCGGGACCGGTCCGGCGTCCTGCGCACGCGCTATCTTGTCAACGGTGCCTGCCGCACAAAAAGTAGCCGCCGTCAGAATGTAGCTGACTGCTCTCTTCAACCTGCTTCTTTTCGGCCTTTCCCCCATGGCCTTTGCCCGGGGCTCATTATCGCTAGGCTTTAAGCGCGACGGTCCTCCACCCATGTACATTATTTGGCTGTAAAGGTTAATAAATGGGTGTCACTGATTACCTCTAACTAACATTCACCCATGAATGTGCTTTTTAAGCTTTCTGTGGGATGGATTTCCTGGTGCAAACATGGTCGAATTCAAGAAGATGTTCTTGCAGAGGGTCGAGGCGCAGAGAGACAGCCAGAACGTGGCAAACACTATGGATGTCGCGGTGGATATCCCCAAGCTGAAGAAGGTCAGGGAAGGCATCGAAGCGACATATTCATACACGACGCAGTACGGCCCGAGAGTGGGCTACCTGAAGATGAGCGGAACCCTTATAATCTCAGATACTGACGCCAACCTCGATAGGATAATGGAGCGGTGGCAGAAGCAGAGGACTGTCGATGACATGCTCGCAAGGCAGATGGCAAGCCTGATTACGTACGTATCTTCCGTAAACGGGGTGCTTGTTGCCAAAGCGCTCAATTTCAATCCGCCGGTGATGCCTCCTGACCTGAAAATAGAAGGCGCCCCGCGCCCGAATGCCGCAAAGGAGGCAAAGGCGACAAAGGGCAAAAAGAAAAAGAAAAGATAAACCTAGAATTCCCCTCCAAGCCTGAGCTGGAGAGTTCCGAATCCTTGTGGCCTTGTCAAATCATGGCCGTATGAGAAGTCCACGTAAGGCCTTATCAGCGCGCCCCAGGCGCTTTCGCTCCTGTACCGCAGATCGATGGCCGCCTCATCCCTCCAGTCCCCTTCAATTCCTTCATGGTGGGTATACCCGATTGTGGTCTCCAGGGTCCTGCGCGGGTCTCTTCTGCTTAGCCCGAGCTGCAAATCAAGCTGCCACGCTTCCTGCTCGCCTGCAAAGAGCTCGGCCAAAACCGATGCGCCTGCAACCAGCGTGGTCACCGTCTCATCAGATGAATCGCCGGAGAGCCTTACCCTGGTCCCAAGCATCCCTGTTATCACTGTCGCCCTTGGGACCTCCTCATCAGTCTCTTCTACAACTTCAGGCTCTGGTTCGGGCTCCGCATCGATATCGGTGACTTCATCAATTTCCTCCACCTCTTGAGCATCCCCTAATTGGGCGTCATATTCCCCTGAGCCGACCGCAAATACGGTCACTCTCCCATCGCCCAGCCTCAGCCTGAGGCCTCCATGCATTCCGTATCCTCCGGAGAATGTCGTTCCGCCCCCGAAGGCAAGGTCCACGTTTCCGATTGTGAGGTGCCCGTTGGCAGCGCCCCCGCGCAGCCCGAGCCAGTAGGCCTCAAGGTCCCCGCTCACAAATCTGTCGTCGTCTGTTTCGAAGCGCATGCCGACAATGGGGATTATTTCCTGGTCTCTCTGGTACACTATCCCCAGCCCTTCAAGGGAGTCGAGAACAACCTCGCCCTGGGGGGTCCACCTTATCCTCATCGCTCCTGCTGCTCTCTGCCCTTCCTCCATGTCCACGCCGCCCGTGGAGCCAAGGGCCATCCTCAGCACACCTATGCCAGAGCGCTCGACATCGATATCCTCAGCATCCTCTTCCTCATCAGTTTCCAGCGTGCGCTCATAGCCGCCGATTATTTCAGCGACAACCGTGCTCGGAACAATATTATAGATGCCTCCTGCGGAGAAGCGCACAGTGTTGGTCCCGTCCTCAAACAATAATGATGCGACAATCGCGTCCGTCACTTCCCTTCTTACCCAGTATCCTGAGAACGCGAGCCTCTCAAGGGCTTCCGGATTGGTCGGCACAACAGAGCCAGCGTGTCCGACACCCCAGCCATAGCTGTCCTGCACCACCCTTGCCAGTGCTCCCCATCCGCCGCCGATAAGGTCGTGGCCCTCCTCTGTCTGCTCAAGCAGGAAGTCCCCGAACGCGCGAACGCTGTACCTTCTTGCCCTCAGCACCCATCCTTCAACCTGGATGTGGTCTCCGATTACCTCATCCCCTGTTGCAAGCCCCGCCTCATCCGGCATCATCTCCTCAATGCCGAGGCCGCTCATGTAAACCCTTCCGATTGCGAACCATCGATCTTCAGGCCTTAGCGCGCCCGCCTGCACCATTCCCCGTCCGCCTCTTGTCCCTTCTACCTGGGCCCCAAGGACCCCGCGGGTTTCCTGGCCAATCTCGCCCCAGGCCCCCATTCCCTGCAGCGCGCTCACCGCGCTATCCTCGCTTCCGAAGAACAGGACGCAGTTGTCAAGGCCCACCTGCCCGCGCCCCCCGGTGTACGTGATTTCTGAATATTCCCTGCGGACTATGTCCGCCTCATCTTCGGAAAACACATGCGCATACAGCGTTTCCGCTTCATCCGGTGTCAGTTCAAGATAATCGCCGCGGATGAGCACTCCGCCGGCCATGGTATATAGCTGCGCCCTCATGCTTCCATCGTCTTCCCTCTGGAAATAAATCGACGCGGTGGTTCCGCGCGGGGCAATCATGCTCAGCGCAATCTCCTCAGCGTCAGTGACGTCGGTGTCCTCGCTTCCGTCATCAAGCTCCTGCCTGACCACGTCCACATCTACATCAGCATCCCAGTTGAAGAGCACCCTCTCGTTCCCGATGTCCTGCCCTTCGCTCTGCAGCCTGTACTGCTGCAGCGCCTCGCTTCCTCGCGCGCTCAGTTCGGTCCACACTGTCGGCCCGAACCCTTCCCACCTGTCTGAAATTGCCACTCCTCCAAGCCAGCTATCATCCGTGTAGCTGTAATCCCCGCCGATGGTGTTTTCCCATTCGAACATCGGACCGATTTCCGGAAGCCTGTCAGGCGCCAGGGCGCGCAGGTTCTCAAGAGTCACCGGAATCCTGATGTACGGGTTCGGCCTGTGCACCACGGCCTCGATAATCCTTCCCTCGAAATACCTCTGCTCTGTCGCGATTACTGATGGAGCCCTCGCTGGCGAATCCCTGATGTCCGGGGGGAGCATCTCCCTTACTGTCGGCGGAATCTCGATTGTCCCATCCTGTCTCCAAGCGGTGTATACGTGAATCGGAATCTGGAAGAGCACCTGCCCGCTCGGGTTCATCACCGTGGCATACTCCTCATTCTCAGATGGCATCTGTATCCTGACATCCATCGATTCCTCTCCTTCGACCCTGGTCTCCATTATGAGCGAGCGCGAGGTAATCCTCATAAGCTCCCTGAGCCTCTCTGGCAGTGTCGCGTACCATGATTCCAGGCCTCCGTAATCCCCCGCCCGGACAAAAGCGCTCTCGAAGGTCATGATGAAATTTATCACGGTCTCAACCTGCTGCGGCTCAAGCTGCTCAACCAGTTCGCGCCCTGCCTGCCTGAGCAGGTAAGGGGTGTACGCCGGAGAGTGGTTCTCGAGCCCCCTTATTATTACCGCGAGGGAGAGCAGGTGCTCGTCCGTAATCCTCTCAAGGTCCCCGCCCGAAACCTGGCGCGCGATGCGGATAAGCTCATACTGCGCCGGAAGCGACAATCCAGAGAAGATATCAGCGACATCCCCTCCATCAACTGTTGTCGGCTCCCCAATTGGCCTTTCAATCTCAAGCGGCCTTTCGGTGAACATTGTCAGGAATTCCAGCCTGCTCTGCATGAACAGCCGGTCTCCGAGCAGCCTCCTGTGCGCCTCAACCGCGACATGGTAAGGGCGCTCTTCATCAACCTCGTCACCAACAAAGTCAATGTGCCACTGCGAGTAGAACTGCAGTGAGAGCCTCTCTAGCAAGTCGTCCCTGATTTCCGGAATCTGCTGGTTGAGCCTTTCCCTTATCTGCTCGAACGTTTCCTCAAAGAGCCGGAGCCTGTCCATGGTCTCGGTCCCGACAAGTTCCTCCCCTTCAGGAGGAATCTCCTCTGAGCCGATGTGCGCCGTCAAGTCAAGGTATCCTTCCATAAGCGTTGCCGCCCGCGGCCCGATGAAATTGAGCAATTCGGTCATTGCCTGGAACCTCTCAGGCCCGCCAATCCTTGAATCGAATATTGCGGTGTAGATTCCTCCGAATCTTCCGCGCCTCCTTTCAATGCGCTCGATAAGCGTCTCCGCCCGCGAGAACCACATCGGGCTCAACGTGTGCGTAAATCTCCTCTGACCAAGATAGAGCACCATGAAATTCCTGGCGTCTGCTATCGCGCTTCTCATGTCGCTTATCAGGTTGGATACCGAGCCGATGTCTTCCCTCACCCTCAGTATCTCATCCCTGCTATCCAGAATCTGCCTGTCGTTGTAATCACTCATCCCCTGCAGGCGCTCCCTGTACTCTGAATACTCCTCCATTAGTTCTGCGATGATAGGAATTGAGCTTAGCGGAACCTGCTCCCCATCAGGGTTTTCCATGGTGGTCTCCCTAAGGAATTCCTCTATCTGGTCGACCGAGCCTATGCCGCTCCTCACCCTTCTCCTTGCATCCTCGATGGTGGCGTCGCGCCTTTCCTCGGCCCTCCTCCCTTCGGCTGGGCGCGGTATGCTCCCGACGACCCGGACGGCATCCACTATGTCCGTGCCGTACCTTCCGTTGAGCGCGTTTATCTCCTCCACGGTGGGGAAATCCTCACCCTGCAGGGCCTGGAAGATTGCCGGCACATCACGCACAATATCAGAAATATTATACACCATGCTCTCCCTGAGCGAGGTGACAGTCGGGTCCCTGCTGCGCTCCCGCAGGTAGGCCATTATCTGCTGTATCGTTCTTCCTTCAAGGTCAACTTCGCTCCTCAAATCAAGGAAGGCGTCTACGAATTCAGCGCCGTGCTGCAGCCTTAATTGGCGCATCTCCCGCTCATCCATCCCCTCTGCGCCAAGCCTTCTGTAGCATTCATGTATGGCTCTGGCAATCCTCAATGTCGAGAACCTGTAAGCATCCTCAATCCTGCGGAACTGCACAGCGTCGCTGTCATCATTGTCCCGATCCCGGAGGAGCAGTATCGAGCCGCCAAAGGCCCTTGCGAAGAATATGTTGTCCCGCAGCAGCCCTGCTCCCCTTACGTCCGGGAAAAGGTCCTCGCCAAGTGCCTGTGAAACTGCTGTTGCGTCCTCCGCGCTTCCTGTTGTGAGGGCCCTCTGCAGCCTCTCTCCCATCTGGCTCCCGCGTTCGTAGAGCGCCCTGATATCGCGGGCAAGGTTGACATAGTTCATGTGCCCGTGGTGCGCATCTTCCCACGCGCTTATGTATCCCTCGTTCTCCTCAACGCTCCTTACCATGGTGCGGAACTGCTGTTCGAATTCCACATTGAATGCTGTCATGGTGGCAGCATCCCCGCGGTTGTTGAATATCTGCAGGAACCTTTCCATCGCGGCGCGCTCGCCGGTCTCCATAAAATCCCGGAAAGCGGAGGCTGCCTGCCCTGCCCGCGCCCTTACTTCTTCAACGTTAAACAATTCCGGCTCAGCTGGTACTGGATCCGCCATTCAAATCACCTTAGCCTCACTCCCTGGGGCATATCTCCTGCCCTTATCCTATCCTCATCCGAAACCCTCGGTGTTGGCTGCGGAACCGGTGCACGTGCCGGCTCCGCGGTCCTAACGGGCCTGGTTGCCGCAAGCGGATACCCGTCTTCGGCGTAAGCGCGAAGCTGCACGTCCCTTCCGCTCAGTTCTTCGCCTGGCCTCGGCCTTGCCGTGAGATGCACCCCGTCAGAGCAGTATATCGGGTTCGAGCGCCTTGCGGCTGCATCGCTAAGGTCTGTGGATTGCGGATTTGCCATAAGCCTCCGGTCAAGGTCCACGAATCTGGTGAGGCCCGGAATATCCCCTGCCCTCACCCGCTCCTGCAGCCACTGGTTCACTCCGACACGTACTCTTTCCTCAAGCTCTCCCGAGCCGCCATAGCCGAACATCGGAGGCAGCCCCACCGCGATTATCGTTATCCCAGGATTGATTCTGCGCGCCTCAACATGCATGGACTGCAGCCCTCTTGTGACAGCGGTAATCCGTTCCTGAACAGCCTGGTCAAGCTGCTCCTGTATCCGCTCAATCCTCTGCTGCAATGCCACCCTCCGGTCTCCGGCTTCGGCGGCCAGGCTGGCTCTCAACTGCCCGAGCTGCGTCAGCTGCGCATGCAACTGTGCCCTTCTTTCTGCTCCCCAGCCGATGCTGTTTGCGCCCGCCTCAATGAATATCTCGTCCGCCCTGGCAACTTCCCGGCGCAGCTCGGTATCCTCGCGCATTCTTCTGTGTAGCCTGCCAACTCCGTTTCCGCTCCAGCCGGCGACTGTCACATCCACGTTCGGGCGGAGCGTTGCGAAGAAATCCCTTCTTGTCGTGCCAAGCGGGTGGACCCCATCCTGCCCTCCTGATGCGAGCCCGGCGGTGAGCGAATCTCCTAATATGACCGCCCTTCTCCGGCTTCCTCCGCTGTCCCTTGCCGCTGCAGGCCTTGGGTGTGCTCTGCTCCTTGCCGGGTCTGGCGCGGCTGTTGCCGGCCTCTCCCTTGGCGCCCTTCTCCTTCTGCTGGGGATTTCTGGAGTCGGCCTGTCTTCTGTTGCAACTACCCTTGTCGGCTGCTGCTGCACCCTCCTGAAATATGTGAGCGAAGCCAGGCTCCTTGCCCGCGCCTCATCAAGCATTCTCTGCTCCTGCGCAAGTATCTGCCTGCCCTCCCGCTCGTGCTCATCAGCCGGCTCAGGAAGCACCACCGGCGGTTCCGGCGCTCCTTCCGCATGCCACACCCTGGCGTCACTATGCGCCATCCTCCTTACATACAACGAGGCGATGAGTATCAGATTCCCGTCAAGAGCCGATGGAATCTCACTGGCAACTCCCCTAGCCTCCGCCCCGAATTGCCTTGCCGCCTGCGCGGCTTCTGATGTGCCCGTCCTTTGGGCTTCGGCTACAAGATAATCATGAACAAATCCCACCGCGCGGTCGGCAACGCCCTCCGCGCCAAGATGCCTTGCCGTGAGCGTTCCTGCTGATGCGAGCGAAATAACCTGCGCGATTTCTGGAGGCGCCTGTGAGGTTGCATACATCGTGAACCTAGGTATCTGCGCAAGCGCGCGCAAAACGAAGGCAAGGGCTCCCCTTGCCCTGGCGGTCTGGGAAAGAAAAGTGTTTATCCCGTCTATATTCTGATGGATTTCTGTTACCGCCGCATCAGCACCGCGCCCTCCGGCATCCCTGAGGTGCTCCGTAATCCAGTTGGTGCTGATTGCCGCCCCCCTTCTTGCCGGTGGCGGAGGCGGCTGGGCAACTGCCTCACGCCTCTCCTCTTCGGGTTCTGGCGGCGGCTCAGGCTCTGCCGCAGGCGGCGGGGCGACGGGCGGGGGCCGGTCCTGCCTCACTCTCCTTCTTGGAGGCGGGGGGGTAGCCACTCTTCGTGGGGCTGCTGCTGGCCTTGGGGCTGGCTGCGCTGCTGCCGCTCTTGCAGCCCTTGGCTGGAGGGATGCTGCGAGCGTTGCTGCGTTCGCGCTGTTTAGCTGCCCGAGGACGGCTGCCGCAACACCGAAATCATCAATGCTCTCCCTTGTCATGAACTGCGCTAGCCCTCCGCGAACCGCATGCCTTCTTGCAGCGACAACCCCGGCTTCTGTTGCTGGCTGGTTTCCGCCGCTAATCCTGTACGTCCTCCCTCCATGGGTTACAATGAAAGTGATTGCACCGCTTTCTGCCCTTCTAATGCTAACAGCCATTACTCTTCACCTGCCCTCATGGCAATCTCCGCCTGTATCATAGCGCTCACCCAGCCGTTGAAGCTGCTTGGGCGGTCTATCCGGACTGCGCCCCCGTCTACATGCAGCCCGCGCTGCCTCATCCATGCCGCATCCGCGCTGTGCGCTCCGATGTCCGATCGCAGCTGCGTAATTAGCGGCGCGTGCCTTGATGCGCTCAATCCGGATCCGCGCAGAGCTCTCTGTATCGCAGTATCAATCGAGCCGTGCACAGTAACCCCCTCTGCCTGTGCCGGCGGAGTCTCCGGGGCAGGTTCCGGCTCTTCAGCCGTTCTCGGATTTTGCATCGCTTCTATTATGTCATCAACTCTGGCTTCTGCTGCCGCGCGCTGGGCACCAACAAGGCGAATCTCATTTTCATGCCTGGAAAATCCTTGGGCTTCAGCCCATGAGTCAGGATCTGTCTCAATTGCCCGCTGCAGCCCCTCGAGGATTCTTGTGCGCTGCTCCGCCTCAAGGCCTTCCCTTGCGTCCACCCTTGCCCGAAGGAGCTGCATCACATCCCCGGTAACGACTACTTCCTGGGCGGTCCTCCCTTCATTCTCCCTGGCGCGTATGTACAGCTCGAGGTTCCGGAGTGCCTGCCTCCTTGCTCTTGAAGATTCTTCTCCTTCTGCTGGCGGGCGGAGCCTTCCCCACATCGCCCTCGCTGCTCCGGCAATCTCCCCTTCGGCACCTCCTGGAAGCGTCGCTACGAATGTGTTCATCTGCTCTTCGTTCATCCTGACAACTGGCGCGACTATTGGCTCTTCGAAAGTTCCGGCCACGAATATTCCCATTCCTCGAAGCTGCCTGGATATCCTCCCTCTTGTCGCCGCTCTTGCGTCCGGATTGAGGGAGAGCCTTGCCAGCTGCCCGACCGAGTTCCCGACATAGGTCCTCATTCCTCCTGCATGCGCGTCGGTCATAAGGTCCCCAAGAGCTGTGAGCATGTATGGCGTGAGTGCGACCTCGCTGACAACCCTTGCGCCTGGAACCGAGCCTCCAGCCCCTCTTCCTCTTGTTGGCTGGTATCCATAGAGCAGTTCTTCAGGCGGCCTTGACCTCCGGTCCTCTGCTGTCCTGCTCATTGGAGGCGGGCGCGCTTCAGCGTTCCACCACATCCTCGGCGGCCTCATGAAGACTCCCGGGCTTTCCCGTGTTCCGACAAGCTGGTCGAGCCTCCTCTCAAGGGCTTCCGGAGAGAGCCCGGCAACGTCCCTGGATAGGTTCCTCATCAGGTATCTCACAATGTCATATTCATGGCGCTCAGGCACTTCTCTTCCTTCCTCGTCCCTTCGCACCCAGTTCAATCCCTGGTGGTTCGCCTCAATCCAGTTGGCGAGCCCTATCGTCAGGTCATCGCTTGAATGCACTGAATCGAACACGAATGATGCTGCCCTCCTGTCCCAGCGGAACCTTGGGTCCCAGTTGTAGAGGTGTATCGGAACTCCTCTCACAGTTGAAATGGGCCTCAGCAGGTATCCTGCGCGCTGCAGCGTTGCGATTGCGGCAGCCTGCGTCGGGCTGTTCGCGATTATCTCAGCCACTCTCCACATGCCTCTTTCGAGAACCATCTCATGCGGGCCGGGCCTGAATCCCCCTGCGCGGTAAGCGGTCCTCTCCTCGGCGGTCGGGAGCCTGTCACCATACACAGCCGTTCCAGGCGGCAGCGTGAAAGTGCGCAGCCTCTCCCAGGCTTCTGCATCTCCGCTATACCTTACAACTATGTCCTGGAACTGCTCGCGCATCTGCGGGCTCCCGATGCTCTGGAAGTCAAGCTGGTCAAGGAAGTCCTGCACAATGCCTGCGCGGACTGCGCGCGGAACCGTCACTTCGGTCTGCGCGCCTTCAACTCTTCTTGCTACTGTGACATCTCCAAGATAGAGCGGCGGTGTCGCGCTTGCCAGCCTTGTCCTCAGTCTCCCTTCAAGCTCGATAATCCCCCGGACAGCATCAACGCTTCCTGCGCCATGCTCCCTATTCAGCTCCGCAATCCTTCCTCCGGTCGGCTGAATCGGCGCTTCAAGAACTCCGCGAATCGCTGTGATTGCGTCCTGTGAAAGCGGCGGCTCGCGCGGGCCCACCCTGGCAGCTTCCTGCTGTCCCCTTGGCGCGGTGCGCAGGCTCTCAATGGCATCCATCATATATGCGCGCGGTATGCGCCCTTCCATATATCCCCTGAACAGGAAAATGAATGTCTCCGGGTGGTTCCCCAGATATTCGGCTGCCCTGCGGCCTTCAGTGGTCCTTATATCTATTCCGGTATCAGCTGCGAATGCCCTTGCTGTCCAGTCGCTGCTGGTCAGAAGGAAGTTGTTCTCAATCCAGTTTCCCCTCCGCAGCTCATACAGGTCATTGAATGTAATCCGGTCCAGCCCTCGTGCGACTTCGAAGTCAAGCCCCAATTCAGTGCAGGCGCTCCTGAGGGATGCTTCCGCAGCCTCACTGCCCCTGCCGCTCCTCATGCTGGCAAGGTATCCGTTTATCTGCCCTAGCCTTGGCTGCAGCGCCGTCCAGGTCTGCCTCAAATCTGTTAGAAGGTCGTTGAGCCTTGCCGGGTCGACAACTGGGTCAGTCCTCTCAAGCTGCGTTCTTAGCCAGCCAACAGAATCCTCGATTGTGCCCACTGCCTCACCAGGCCTCACATCGCGGGCTCCAGGAATCCGCAGGAGCAGGTTGTTGTCGATAAAGTCCCTTAATTCAGGGCTTGAGCCAATCCATTCAAGGTTGCCCTCAGACATCGGTATCCTTGTTGCATCGCGCCGCACTGCATCTTCTATATCCTCAGTGGTGATCTCGATGTTCAGCCTTCTTCCGAGCTCGGTGGCAAGGCGCTGGTATCTTGCCTGCAATTCCTCACGACCGACTCTTTCATCCTGATACATAAAGCGGTAGACTGCAAGGGCGGTCGGCAATCCGATAACGACTCCTGCAAGGGCCGCGTCGGTCATCAGCGACAGCATCGCCATTCCCCACCTGGGCTGGCTCCATAATCTTCCTGCCCTGCCCCAGAATCCGAGCGGCGCCAAAGCATCCCTTGTGGGAAGCGAGCGCCCGAACTGGCCGAATGCCATGAAATCTGCAGCTGCCCCCAAGCGTCCTGACGTGCGCCATGTACGGGGCGTTACTCCGATTCCAAACCATCTCCTCCCGAAATCAGCCCAATTTATCAGGTCATCGCTGAGCATGTACCCTTCTGCTGTCCGCGATTCCTGCTGTGAAATCTGCAAATCCCTTGTCTCATAAATGCTTCTTGCTTCGACCGCTTCCCGCAGCGGCCCCGCGCCTCTTACCTGCCGATCGAATATGGCAACATCACGCAGATATTCAGAGTCCAGCATCTCTATTGCCTCCATGAAATCAGCAATCTCCCTTGCGACTTCCCCTGCCGGCTCCCTGCCCCTGGTACTCAATCCAGGAGTCCGCCTCGTGCCCATTTCCCTGAGTATCTCCAGCGGATTCCCTGTTGTTCGCTGGCCCTCGGGAACACCTCTTTGTTCCGGCCTGATGCCATTGAAAGCGCCGACATACGCGTCCCAGGCCTCATTCGCAGCGGCTCTTCCCAGGCCCCGGCCTTCCAGGCTGGCGATTACTGCTTCCCTTACCATCGGGTCCCGAAGCGCGGTGTTGAGCGCGTCGACCATATTCACTTCTCCGCTCTGCCCGTTCAGGGTGCGATAGAGCACATCGCCCAATGTGTGCCCAAGCGTGCCTTCCTCTGCGGCCGGAAGGTTTTCCAGTATCGTGTCCCGTACAATCGGGTCGCTGCGGGCTGCCGAGACTGCAGAGTCGAGCGAAGTCCTCCTGTTGCCTCCTGCCCTCAATGCATGCTCAAGCGCCTCATTCAGCGCGCGGAGGACTGGCGTCCTGCCGGAGCCCGCGTCAAGGCCCGCTTCCTGCAGGGCCGTGGCAATCGGAGCCCTGTCCGTCGCTCCAAGATTAATCATCTCTCCTGGAACAATTCCAAGGTCGTTGAGGGCAACGAGCCCTGCTGCACGCTCGGGGGCGGTAAGTACTGTTTCTTCACCCCTCTCCCCAAGAAGAAGCCTTCTGCTCTCCTGCAGCGGAACATATCCTGCAGATTCCACGCCATCGGGTGTTTCCACGCGCGCGCGGGCGTCCCTTCCGCTGCGGCGCCCTTCAAGAATTTCAACAATCCTTGCAATTTCATAAGGCTCGAAAACCCTAGGAATCTGCTCGGCTGCACCAGAATCCACGAGCCGGCGGACCCTCTCCCCGGAAATCTCGCCCATGTCCTCTATTCTGGCCGCCTGCCTCCGTTCGATTGCCTCAAGGTCAACACGCCCGAAAACTTCGGGGTCGCTGAGCCTTTGGTACATAGGCGAATTATGATCCATTGCAGCCCTGACATGCTCCATCGCGTACATTTTCTGGAGGGTGTCCAGCAGGCTCTGCCTTGAGTTGGGCGGCAGGCGGTTCATCTCATCAAACAGCGCCTGCATGACTTCCACGACTTCAGGCGCCGCCGTTGGGTCCCCGAGGCGCCTTCCGAATTCCAGGCCGAACCTTCGCATTAGCGCTTGATATGGGGCATTCCCGCTGATATAGCTCTGGTCAATTCCAGTTAGCTGCGGGGGTGCCGATCCGCCTCTCTCCCCGCGCTGGCGCGCCCTCTCACCTTCAGTGTATCCGCGGGCATATCCCTCATCGAAAGCATTTCCCAATGCTCCTGCTGGCCTGTCCGTTTCTGCTCTCGGATTTGCGACATCTCCGCGCCTCCCTCTTGCGAGACCGAGCCGGTAGCCTCGCTGGTGTGCCCTTCTCCTCCTTGGTTGCATCCTGCCTGGCGGCCCTGCCGGCCGCTCTTCCCTCTGAGCCGGCGCCTGGGCAGGTGGTGGCTCTGGAGCCGGCGCCTGCCTCATCTCATCAAGCCTTCCTCCTGCCGTACCTGTAGTCTCATCTGCCGAAGCGCGGACTGTTGGCCTTCTTGGCCCTCCGCCACCGCCTCTTGCGGGGATGACCTGGACGGTACCGAATGGCGTCTCAACGAATTGCGCGGGCGCAGCGCCACCTCTTCCTGGAGCAGTAAGGGCGTCAATCATGTATGCTGGCATCATGCCTTCAATTTCTCCTGCAGCAGCATCAAGCCGCGCGGCATCCACTGGCGAGACAAACCCGTCAATCGCTTCAGCGGCAATTGTTAGCTCGGTCGGGATTGTCCTTCCCCGCAACGCGCGGACAACAGGATTCGTTCCAAGGGGATTGGCCTCGAGCACCTGCGCCAGGCTCTGCCCCGGCTGCGCCTCTATCCCAAGGCTCCTGAATATCTCAGCCCTAATGCTTGGAGACAATCTTCCAAGGACACGTGCCTGCACATCAGCGCTCTCCCCTGAAATCTCCCTTATGAAATTCCTCAATCCCTCAGGAGTTCCAAGCTGCCTGGCCTCTGCCATAGCATCTGAAATTAGCGGGTCGACAATTTCCATGGTGCCCTCGGGAAGCTGGCGCAGCCTGCGCGCGGCATCCGCCGCGGCTACTCTCCCTGCCCTGCTCCCAGGGGCAATCAACGTCAGGTCATTTAGGAAAACCCCACGGCCCGCGCCCTGCAGTTCCCTGACAAGGTCGGCTGCAGTAATCTGCGCGGCAATCTCATCCGCCGTCCCCCTTATCGGAGGCCTCACCGGTTCCGCTCCGACAGCGCCTGCGATTTCCTCAACGCTTATGGTGATCCTTGTGCCAGAGAGCGGGCTCTCAACCCCGGTCCTTGCATATGTCATGAAAGCGGGGCTCTCGAAAAGCGCCTGCACATGCGGAACCACATTCGCAGGAAGCTCCCTCTGAAGGATGCGGAGCCTTGCCACCGGGTCCAGCCCTGCCAGTTCGCCAGCGTACGCGACAAGGTTCTCATGGTTCGCAAGCGCCTGGGCACGCGCCACCCTTTCGGTTGAAGTCAGCTGGAAGAATGCGCGACCTGCCAGGTCATCGGCGAGCGCCCTTGCCTGGCCTCCGCCTCCACCACGACCGCCACCGCCGCTGGTTTCCAAATCGAGCATGGTCTCTCTCCATGCCTCTGCCCTTGCCCTCGCGCGGAGGTGCGCGCCCCCTATATGGACCAGCGGGAACAGCGCCATTCCGGCGTGCACAACCCCTTCATCAAAGTGCCCTGCCTGGAATGCCTGGTAGGCCCCATAGCCCATCGTGGCCATGAACGCCCCCCCGATTCCCATGTTCGCGATTGTGATTCCTCGCGCGATTCCGAACATCCTCTGCGCCTGGTAGAAATGCGTCATCTCCCTTGTCATGGATGCCCAGCGGTGCGTCTCCAGTGCGGCCCTTCCAGCTGTTTGGAAGACGCCTGCAACGCTTGAGAGCCCTGCGGTTACGGCAAGCCCTCCTAGCATCACCCATGTCGTCGGCGCAACTCTCCCCTCAACCCTCTGCTGGATTACCGCCCCCCTGAATCCTAGGGTCATGAATATCGATGTGCTGATCAAAGGCCCGACTCCAGGAATCAAGGATGAGGCGACACCTGCGGCAAAAGCGGTTACATCGACGCTCAGCTGGTCCATGCGCTGCTGGCCAAGAAGCTGGCTCACCTGCTGCTCCATCTGCTCCATGCTCACTCCGCTAAGCGCCATTGCCTGGATTCTCTCCTGTGCAGCCCCTACGTCCGAAACATAGGCCCCGCGCTCAGCGCGCCTTGCTTCCCACTGCCTCATAGCCTCCTGGAACCGCACGCTTTCCTCTGCGGTCATCGGCCTTCTTCCTTCTCCAGGGGGCTGGGGCATTGTTAGCATATCCCCAGCCAATCTTATTGCGCGTGTAACTACCGGCCCGGTGATGCGCTCGACCCCTCTTGCCGGAACGCAGAGCATCACCTGCTCGAGGTACGCCGCCCTTGATGAGGCATCCATGAGCGCCCTGGCCTCATCCGCCAAATCCTCGGCAGGAACTTCCACTGCCTCTGCTGGCCGATCAAGCCATAGAATATGATTGAACCAATTTGTCCTTGCGCTTACATAGAAGTCAAGGTCATGCCCGCCTTCCTGCCGTCTCCTTGCAGCCGCGTCAGCTGGAATTGCCCTCCAGAAGTGCATCGCCTGCCTCGTCTCGTCCGCTGCGGCGCCGTATTCGAGGGAAATTGTCTCGAAGCTGGTGCTAAGGCTGCTTAGCATCCTGGCAGTGTTCTGCAGGTGCATCCTGGCAGCCTCGATATGCTCAAGGGTCCAGCTGGGCGACGGAGCGACAGTGGTCGTAGCCTGCACCGCGGCCTCTTCCGAGCGGAGCAGCCGCAGGTCCCTGCGCACGGTTGAGAATGCCTCACCGCTTCTCCTGAACCTCTCAATATCCGCTGCGAACTGGACATACTCGTCCATTACAGCGTTGAAGTGCTCTCCCCATCCGGTTCCCCCTATGAGGTCCGGGTCTGCCATATCCTCCAGCAGGGCCGCAAGCCTCCCCTCCAGCCTGCCCGCCTCGCGGTTCGCTCTCTGAAGCTGGAAGCCTTCTTCTGAAATAATGGTATCATCCATTCTCCAGCCGCGCCTCCACAGTGTGAATAGCGCCCTCGGGCTGCTTTCACCGGTCATGGCCCGGAGGGTGCGGAGCGCCTCGTCCCTCGCGCTCCTGCATTCGTTTTCCATCAGCGGGCCGGCAACTTCGGGATAAGCCCGCCCGAGCTGCTCTGCAAGCCTGCGGTACTCAGCAACATCTCCCCTTGATGCGGCGGCCCTCAGGCTGCTCCATAGCCTCTGCATCCTCGGGCTCTCCTCAGTCCCTGTCCGTAGAATCTCTGGCAGGTCCTCCGTGCGCCCATCATAATCGGTTCTGAGGTTCCTGGCAGCTGAAGTCAATTCAGCGGTGGAATCCACCTGCAGCCTTCCATCCTCGAACAGCTGCACCGCGGCTCCGCGCTCCCTGTCAGTTTCAGCCTCAAGCTCAAGCCTGATGGCGCGAAGCATCGTCTCCCTCCCCTGAACGTATCCTGGAAGCGCGCCTTCCGAAGTCATGGCGGTGTATCTCGCGCCGCCGTCGCCATAGTAAGCCCCGACCATATCAAGCGTCCTGTATGCGGCAGTGAGGTCTGTCCTCGCTCTGCGCAGCCCGACTGCAATCGCACGTGTGATGACGGCTCTCCCAACAGGATTGCGTTCAGCAAGTTCCCGCAGGTCTGCGGCATAAAGCTCCAGTGCGCTTGCCTGCGCGCTTCTCCAAGCAGAGCCGAACACCTCAACGCTGTCCCGCCCCTGGATGAGCCCCCGGAGCGCGGTCTCCATCCTCGCCCCGCTCCATTCATCCCTGAGGCTCGCTATCGTTACGCTCCCGCGCACTTCCCTCCTAACGCCGAACCTCTCAAGGGTGTCGGCATACATAACCAGGCTGGTCAGGAGCGACCTGGCCTCCTGGAACCTGTCTTCCAAAAGGAGCGCGTCCACCCTTGTAAGGCCGCTCTGGACAAGAGCCCTCTGGGCGCGCAGTCCGCTCCCCCATGAGCCCAATCTCCCGCGCAATTCCTCAGAACTGCTCCCGAGCTGCACCATGTTGAGGCCCTGCGAAAAGAACACAGACGCGTCCCTTCCCTCAAGCTCTGTTCCGAGCGCGGCAAGCAGTATGTCCCTGCCAGGCCATCTTCCACCGCGCGCGGGGGCGGCCTGCAGGAACTGCACCGCCATCAGTATCAGCCTTCTCGCCTCGTCCGCCTCACCAGCGTCAAGCCTTCTCCTGGCTTCTTCAGCTATGCTGGTGCGCATTGCCCCGAGCGCCTGCCCGCTGTTGCCGGCAATCCTGTAAGTATTCGCATAAAGAACCGCAGTATCAACGGTGCTGGCCCAGTTGACCATCTGCAGCTGCCCCGCTCTCCTTCCCTCTGTCGCTGCGATTGCTATCTCGCTCACAGTTTCCTCGCGCAAATATCTGTCCCTTCCCCCAAGCCCATGTTCCGCGGCTACTGTCTGCAGCACTCCCATGGAGATGCACAGCTCAGCCATCATCGCATCTTCCCTCTCAATGGCTTCAAGGGCACGCTGCCCCCACCATCCTGATGACAGCCTGGCCGCCCTGGAATCTGCAAGGGCCTCTGCCCTCCTCACAAGCTCATCACTGCTCTGCGCCAGCGTCATTGGCTGCATTCTTCCTGTCAGCGTTTGGTATCTCCTGCTCAGTTCGCTCAGTTCTTCCGCGGTGACAGAATCCCTGCGCATCACATCACGGAGCCTTGTTATCATCGCAGTGACATCCCTGCCAAGCTCAGTGAGCATCCTCTGCCTGTCCGCGTCCATCTCAAGTTCCCTGAGCGTTCCAAGCTCACTTTCCAGGGTGGTGTTCCACATGGCCAGGGTCTCGATGTCCTGGCGCCGCAGCTGCATTATTATCTGTTCCATCTGCCTCCTGAAATCAACAAGCATCCTGCGGTCCCCGCCCGCCTGCTCTCCACTGTATTCCACACCGGCTAGCGAATCGTTTCCGCGGTCGATTATGAAATCAATGAGCGCGTCCCTCTGTAGCCTGATGCGCTCATCCTCTGCGTTGTATTCCGCGTTGTACCTGATATACTCACGGACGGCCTGCCATCCGATGTATGCCCTATCCCTGTTGCCTGTTCCCAGGTCCCGGAACAGGTTCTCAACACCGTTAAGGAAAAGCTCATATCTCTCCTGGTTCATTCCAGGCGGCCTTCCTATGCTCACCACCTGGTGCACCAAGTCTACTGTGACTGCCAGGCCGCGGAGTTTCGCGCGCACTTCCCCGTACACATCCATCGCCCGCGCCCGGTCCGCTTCGCCATCGCTCTGGCTCAGCCTGACGGCCAAATCTGCAAGCCCAAGGATGTGCCTCTCCTCATTCTGGAATCTCCTCTCCCCCATTATCGTGATTCCTGCAATTCCGATGTCGCCGAGCATCTCGCCCACGCATTCCATCTCGGCCCTCATGTCCTCAAGCGGAACCCTCTGCTGCAGGCTGCCCGCGTATGCCCTGAGGGAATCCCTGACTTCCAGTGCCCGGTCGAGTTCACGCACAAGCTCCTGGGGCAGCCCCTCTCTCCTTGGAATCATGCCGCTAAGCCTTCCAGCCAGCGTTGGTGTGATGGATGCCAGCACACCTGCATCCTCTCTTCTTCTTGTTCCTAGTGTTCCGCTCATAATCCATCCACCTCTATGAATACGTAAAGCAAATCAGGATGAATTCCCGCAGCCGGCTCACCCGCTCGCTGTCGGTTTCCTTATCCTTCCTGGCCTTCTGCGCTCCCGTGTACCATTTGCCCAGCGCGGCCCTGTACCTCTGGAGCTGCCTGACGTCATTGTACATCTCATCCGGATGCGTTTTAGTCCGGTCCCACTTGTGCAGGAACTTGTCGAGGGAAGCGAGAGTCGATTTCACTCTTTTGAGGGTGTCGTCCTCAAGCATTCCCAGGTCTTTTTTCTTTATAGAAAGAGGAAGCCCCTTGGAGGCATTGGCCTTGGCGGCCTTTTTCGTTACGCGCCTGGAAGCTTTTTTTCCGGTTTTTTTGTTTTTCTTTTTCACCATGGAAAGGCACCTTGGCAATAGTACTACAGGGTGAAAAATACACGACATTTACATTTATAAATGCCATTCGTATCGGAACGATGTCCACCCTGCGGTGCCTTTTCAGAAATGTCAATCAAAAAAGAAGGAAAAATGAAAAAAGAAAAAAATCATTGCTCGGCTTTCTGCAGCTGCCTGAGCGCTTCGGTAATCTGGTCAACGTCGCTCTTGAACTGGCGCTTCTCCCTCTTTGTCGGACGCTCTCTCATCCTGAGGGTAACTTCGTCTCCCTTGATGGCAAGGTCTAGCCCCCGCCTGGAAGCCCATCTCCTGGCCTCACCGTTGTCAAAGTCATAAGAGCCGTCCTTGGTTCTTGCCTCTCTCATCACTCTTGCGACCAGCTGCTCCATCACCTTCGGGTGCATGCCTGGCGCAACTTTGAATTCGTTGAGCAGCTCGGTTATGCCCTTGACCATCACGCTGGACTGGGAATCATCCTCAGCGCCCATTTCTCCAATCGGGCCTCCGCCGCCTCTTATATGCTTGAAGAACCTCTGGGATGGCTGTGAGCCCCAGGTAAGGATCTCCATTTCCTGGTCGCCCTGCTCAAGGTTGTACTCCGGGCCATCCTCGCCGCGCGGCTCTATAAGCGGGCGGATCGCGATTACCAGCCTGTTAAGGTTCGCCGGAATCAGCTCATGCGTCCTTGTTGCGACTGTAGGGTCCCTCTTGGTGCCCCTCTCCGGAGCCTTCTCCGGGGCGTACTTGAGCAGGAATCCTCTTAGCTTGTCATTCTGGAGCACATATTCGCGCTGCTCAGGCTCCATGAATCCTGCCAGGTGCGAGATGCTCTGCTCCTTTATCCATCGGTTGAATGCTGTGGTCCTGTCAGTTAAAATCCCTTCGGAAGTGCCATCCTGTGCCGCTTCCTGGATTGCCAGCCTGAGGGTCTGCGACTGGTAGATGTGGAGCGAGCCTCCATCTTCCCTTGCCGCGGCCTTTGCCCTGACAAGGCTTATGAACCTGTCAGCGCGGCTGGCCTGCCCTTCACCGGCTTCTGCAGAAATGTCAAGGAAGTGCGAGGTTCTAGGAACAGTCTTGTTGGCCATGCCCCTGAAGAACTCATCAAGCGTAACCCTTCCTCCCGGGTCATCCCTCTCTGTTACATGAATATGCCTGTGGTTTGCGAGGAATTCGATATTCCTGCTGTCACTGACGCCGTAGCGGCTCCTGTAGTCCTCGCGCGTTCCGTCAACCAGGACGTTGGCGGCAACGAGCAGCCTTGTGCTCCGTGGGTTCTGGAAATGCTCCACCCCTGGTATGAATCTATCCCAGTTCGGGTATGGCGCTGCCTTCCCGGCGGCTTCTGCAGCTTCGTTCTCCGCAAGCTGCCTCCTCCGCTCATCACTTTCGATGCGGTTCATCAGCTTGACAAGATTGTTCACAGAGCCCTCCTCCCGGCTCATCACAAGCCCGTCAGCGCGCGGAACGAAAACAAGCCTTGGCATGTTCTTGGCGGTCCTTCCCCGCTTGCTGGTCTCTGCCTTTGCAGGAGCCTTTTCCGGAGCTTTTGCAGGTGCCGCGGCCGCTTTTGTGGCTGTGCTTGCGCCAGCGCTTTCATTGCTCTCGCTTCCTCCACACCCCATGCAGCCTCCTGCGCAGCCTGTTAGCCCCCCTAAAATTGTAACTGCCAGCGGACCAACTGCACGCTTGTACCACGGCCTTCTGGTCTCATTGGCCTGTATGGCCCCTGTTGGCTTCAGTTTCCTGTCCTTGCTATTGGTTTCTGCCATCGTAATCACTCTCCTCCATCAGGGGTGTTTCCAGCAGGCCCCCCATCTCCCTCGGGCTCGCATGCCCCTCCATCACAGTCATCCTGCGCTTCTGTTCCAGGTCCAGCATCAGCCTGCGCTGCGTTCTGCCCGCCTTCCTGCCTCCGGGCGCCAGCGCCACTCCTTGAGCCTCCCCTGCCTCTGCTTGGGGGCGCGCTCTCGGACTCGGCAGGCTGCTGGAGAACCAGGTCCCCTCCCGCCCTTGCGTGGTGCGCGAAAACATTCCTCTGCGGATAGCGCTGCAGGTACCTGAGCGACTCTGCGTCGATTCCAGGGAACGTGGCTCTCATGTGCGCATCGAATTCTTCCTGCGGAAGCATGTGCAGCTGCGCCGGGTCATAAGAAACGAAATCACCATTTTCAGGAGTTGGCCTTGGAGCTCCGTTCGAGAAACTCACAGGGTTGCTCACCCATCCAGCCGGCCATCCGAAACTCCATCCTCCAGGAAGCGGCAGGGTGAAGTATCCGGACGGGAAGCCGTAGAATGTCTCCCTGTATGCGTCATGGAGCGGGCTCTCCGCGTACCAGAAGTCTGACATCTCCCCTTCAAGACCTGCGAGCCTTGTTCCTTCATCTCTCCTCCTGATTCTTTCCTCGCGGTAAACATCCCCGCCAGTCAGCAGTGAGTGGGTCCCCAGCAGAACTGAATTCGTCAGCCCGACAACACCGACTCCGATGAACGGGGTTAGGATTGCAGCCCCAAGAATTCCCCTTCTGAGGCCGAAACCGTGTTCGAAGCCCTTTCTCTTTATTTTTTCCCATCCTGTTAGCTTTTCAACATCCCTCTTCGGCTGGATATACCCGAACCTGTCGGTCATGTATCCCTGCGGGAGCGTCCAGAGCCAGGTCGGGCCGAGCACTGCCATTGAAGCGCCCCTTAGCAGTCTCCACTGCCATTTTGTCCTGTTGTTTTCATTATCCCAGTTCTTCCATCTTCGGAGAAGCGGGCTTCCGAACGGCCAGAGGAGCTTGTACCCGAACTGCCTGAGTTTCGGGAAACGCGAAGGCTCTGCCTGCACTGTGCCATCAGCATTCTGAACGTATTTTACCGGAATGTGATTGGCCATTCCCCCATCAAGCCATTTGAAAGGCGCATAAATTACTTTCTTCGTCTTCGCGATAATCTTGGGCCCGTGTCCGAAGTCCCAGAGCTTCCAGAGCCCCCTGAACATTCTCTCAAGGCCGGTCATCTGGGCAACCTGCGGCGCACTTCCCTTCTGCCTGTCGAGGCCTCCATCATAGGTCGCGTTCATGATGAGCATCTGGTCATCCATCTCCTCGCTCGCAGCTTCCACGACTGCCCTCATCGGGTTGATCTTGTTCCGGAGCTGCTTCCTGTTTGTTTCGACAGCGGCTTTGAGCTCATCTGTGGACTGCTCAAGGTCGCCGACAGATTCGGCCAGCTTCATAAGCTCTCCTTTCAGGCTGCCGATGGACTGCTCTCCATCCTCTTCATCCAGAACTGTCTGGGGGATTTCTGCCGCCCTGATGCTGGCCATGAGCTTTGTGATGTTTAGCGCGAGCCCCGCCTTCTTCAGCTTGAAGAGTTCGGATTCCTTTCCCTTTTCTCCACCATCAAACTCCAAAATTGTCTTTGGCTTTTCGCCCTCTACAGCTTCAATCTTCTTGCCGGTGATTTTTGGCTCGTCGTGCTTCGGCTTGTAGCTGTCAAGCGCTTCCCTTTCGGCCACCAGCCCGTCAATGCCTGCAAGTGCAGACATCAGGACCTTATTCTGGTTCCTTGCCGCGCTGAACAGCTCCGGGTTGCCCTCAAGCTGCTTTGATATCGGGTCTGATGAGTTTATGAGCGCTGATGCGAGGTTGCTCGCGACTAGCGCCGCCCTTCCCTTCGCCTCGGACTGCGCCATCATCATTGAGGCATGCTGGGGCCTTAGTGTGTCAAGGGAATTCGTTAGTGCCCTGATTTCTCCCTCAAGGGTCGCAATCTCCCTTTCCACTGTTGGCTGGTTGCTATCATCAGTCTCCCCTCCCCTCATTTTTTGGAGAGTCTTCTTCTTGCCTGCAAGCGCTCCTGATTTGCGCTCAAGCTCCGCCTCCTTGGCCTCAAGATTGCTTTTGACGGCTGTAATTTCATCGGCAGTCGGTATCTTAAGCCCAAGTCCAGGAACCCCCAGATTCTTGGTTTCCTTCTCCCCGTCTGAATTTGTGACTTCGTATGTCACTTCCCTGTCCGCGGGAGTTGTAATCACCGTAAATGCGAGTTCTTCTGCAATCGCCCTTGCCTTTGCAAACTGCGCATCGACCTTTCCCTTAATATAGGATTTGGCAGTCTCCTCGCTCATTATCTTCGGTAGGTTCTCCCTTTTGGGCTGGTCTGCCGAGCCGATAACATAAAGCACCTTTGCAAGGTTGTGGAGCACAGAGCCCATATACTGGCCCATCTTCTCTCCTGGATGCATGGTCTCTCCCCAGGTCTCAATTGCTGAGAACAACACGTCCTGGGGTGTCCTGCCATTCCATCCGCTTTCAGGGCCCATTGCCGCCATGGTCGCGACAATGATGCTCATCTGATGGTCGTTAAAATCATCGGTCCATGGAGTGTCCCGTGCAAACTTTGCGGCCTCTTCTGTATTTGCAGTGCCGTTCACCCTCATGCTCTCTGCCACCAGAAGGTTGCCAATGTCCTGCCTGTTCCTTTCCATATG
>JBDRLQ010000013.1:0-24590 GCA_043812915.1 Microcaldota archaeon
AAAAAAGATATTAAAGAAGGGATTTCCCTGTTAACTGAGAGAGGCATGCATCCAAGAATAGTTGAAGTAAGCGGAAGCTTATTTGCAACAGAACATTATCCACAAGCAATTTTTGAGGCATTTAAGGAGGTCAATAATTCAGTGAAAAGGAAAAGTAAACTACTTGGGGAAGATGGCGCAAGTCTAATGACAAAGGCATTCAATTCTCGGAATCCAAAACTAAGATTTTCTGAATTAAAAACAAGAACTGAGATTGACGAGCAGGATGGATTTATGCATATTTTTATGGGTTCTATGCTAGGCATCCGTAATCCAAAAGCACACGAAAATATCGTGCAAAAAGACCCAGTAAAAACAATTGAATATTTATCACTTGCAAGTTTGCTTCTTAGGAGAGTCGAGGAAGCTGAGTCCAGATAATTTTCATCAGGTTTTTAACCTCTGTCCCGCATCAGTACTGCGTCGGAACTCGAGATTTCGGGGTCTGTACTGTACTAGCTACGGAGGGCCTTCCTCCTGCATTTAGTACTTAGTACAGTTCCTACCCGAAAAAGACCATGTGAAGAAAGCTTGATTCTTAATCCTTATTAGCCATAAATGATAATATGAACTGGCTCCACTGGACTGCACTCATATTCTGCACAACCTTCTTTATGGGGTGCTATTCGCCAGAGGTAGGACAACAAATCGGAGAATGCAAAGAACTACCTGAGATTGGAGTCTGTAGCGGTCATGGGCATGGGGCTATCAACTTCGAATGCCGCGAAAGAGACATCTGTCTCCTGAAATTAGCAAAGGAACATAGTATCTCTCAGCTCTGCTATGAGATCGACCCATCGTACAAAGTCGAGTGTCTGCAGAGTGTAGCTATTAACACGCACAATCCAGGTCTATGTATCCAAGGAGAAGAAGAGAGAGGGGAGGAATATGCTAGGTGCCTTGCTGAAGCATCAGAATACAGTTTATGGAGTTGTGACCGCATCTCCAATCAAGATGTGAAAAATATTTGCGTTCATGAAGTTGCATTTCAAAATATGGACTATGATTTATGTTCCAAAATACTCGATGACTCATATTCATTAGGACAATGTCAGGTGCAAATAAAAAACGGATGTCTACGGAAGTATCTCACAAAGTTTCCAAAGGTACGCTCCTCAATCTGTTTGAACTATTCGAAAACCTACGAAGAGTGCCAGAAGTTTTATCCGAATACCTGGGAGGAGGTATCATCCTTCTTTAATGAATATCCTGCAGAATACACTGCATACTGCTTTTGGGTAAATGAGCAATGCAATGTTGAATGCTAGAGCGCAAACTTAATCACCACAAAACAAAGCTTTAAATATGTGTTAGCACATAATACAAATAGGTGAGAATATGGTTAACATGACGCTCTCAGTTCCAGAAGAACTCTACAAAGAGATGATGGCCCACTCAGAGCTCAAATGGAGCGATGTTGCTAGGCAGGCTTTTGAGAAGAAGGTCAGGGAGCTGCATTGGATGGACGAAGTGCTAAAGAACAGCAAGATGACAGAAGAAGATGCTGAGAAAATAGGCCACAATGTAAAAGCTAAAATGAGAAAAAGGTTCTCAAAATGAGGCTTGTTGTAGACACTAACAGAATCATCGCTGCTTTAGTGCGAGACGGAGTTTCTAGGAAAATCATCACCCATTTCGATGGAGAACTAATTACCATTGGCTTTTCAATAGGAGAATTAGGAGACCATAAGGAAGAGATTCTTAAGAAAGCAAAGATATCCGAAACAGATCTCGAGATGATTCTAAACAAGCTTTTTTCAAAAATGACTATTCTAGAAGATAAAATAATTGTTCTATACATGGGAGAAGCAACGGATATTATGGAAGATATTGACCCGGCAGATACCCCTTTTATTGCGGCAGCTTTGGCAACCAAAGCTCCTATTTGGAGTGATGATAAACACTTCAAAAAACAGAACCAGATTGAGATTCTGAATACAAAGGAGCTTGTTGAAATGTTGAGGCATAAGTTATAAACTCTGCCTCGCATCAGTCCAGCAGCGGAACTCGGAAAAATCGGGGTTCTTCACGAATGAAAAGCATTCGTGGAGGAACTTGAAGCTCTGCTTCAAGGCTTCTGCACTGTACTAAGTACGGAGGACCTTCCTCCTGCATTTTTTCCGGATTTTCCCCTTCTCTTCCTATGATACGCTATGGCGAATCTGTGCGCCTCATCCCTGCACCTCTGCAGCAGCTTGAGGGCCGCGCTGCGCCTTGAGAGGCGCATCGGCCGCATCTTCTGCGGGAGGTAAACCTCTTCATCTCTTTTGGCAATGGAAGCCGCCTGCAGCCGTACTCCGGCTTCATCCAGGGCAGAGATGGCAGCATGCAATTGCCCTGCGCCACCGTCAATTAGGACAAGGTCCGGCATCTGCCCCCCTTCCCGAAGGAGCCTGGAGTATCTTCGCAGAACGACCTCGCGCATCATGGAAAAGTCGTCCTGCCCCCCAACACTCATTATCCTGAATTTCCTGTATCCGGACTTGTCCGGCTTCCCGTTGACGAATCTCACCATTGAGCCGACAGAATCTTCCCCGAAAAGGGTGGAGATGTCAAACGTCTCGATTACTACCGGGTTGTTCGGTAGCCCAAGCTCTTCCTTAAGTTCAAGGATCGCCGGGTCCATTTCCTTCTGCTCAAGCGAAAGCGAGGCTATTTCCAGCGTCTTCCCCCTGATTCCTGCCGCTTTCCTGAAAATCTCATGCCCAAGGGCGGCATTCAGCTTCTCCATCTGCTTTGGCTTGAGGTTGGAGTACACCCTTGGTGGAATATCTCCGCTGTAATACTGCAGGCAGAACGCGATCTCGGGCTCTTCCTGGCCCTTTATTTCCAGGCTGTGCCTGATGGATTTTCCGATAACTCCTGCCTGGCCCCGGAGGATATGTACATGGAGCATGTCCCCGATTATCCCGAGGCATATATAGTCCTCATCCCCCCGTGCCTTCTGCTCAACCCCCTGCCTCTC
Organism: Microcaldota archaeon; assembly: GCA_043812915.1. Taxonomy (GTDB): domain Archaea; phylum Micrarchaeota; class Micrarchaeia; order Anstonellales; family Bilamarchaeaceae; genus CAYVTJ01. Next base: position 3,005 of record JBDRLQ010000013.1, read on the forward strand.
GAAGAAGATGCCAAGAGCGTCAATCTGGTCCCTGATGCTGGCCGCGCCCTCAAAGTCCTCCGATGCTGCAGCCTCCCTCATCCTCCTTTCAAGAATCCCGATTACCTGGCGGGCCTCCCTCTTGCCTTTCAGGATAAGTGAGAGCGAATCGATATTGGCAAGGTAATCCCCATGGCTTATCTTTCCGGAGCAGGGAGCGTCGCAGTTGCCAAGATGGTATTGCAGGCACTCTTTTTTGGGCATCTTCGAGCAAATCCTTACCTTGAATAGTTTGCGCAGGTACCTTGCGGATACCGCCCTCTTGGAGCCTTCTATAAACGGGCCAAACAGGTGCTTTGCCCTTATCCTGAACTTCCCCTTAGAATTCCGTCGCGCGACAAGCAGCCTGGGGAATTTCTCGTCAGTAATCGCCAGGTATGAAAAGTGCTTGTCATCCTTTAGCACCATGTTGAACCGCGGCTGGTAGTTCTTGATAAGGTTTGACTCCAGGATGAGGGCTTCCCCCTCATCCCCAGTCACGATGAATTCGATATCCGCAATCCTTTTGACCAGCAGCCTTGTCTTGCCCTCATGCTGCCCGGTGAAGTACTGTGATAGCCTGTTTCGAAGGGAGTTTGCCTTGCCAACATATATCACTGAGCCATCCGCGTCTTTCATAAGGTAGACGCCAGGGCGCTTTGGATATCTTCCCCCCTCAAATTCCATGCCTATCCCTTCTCAAGAGCCTTTTTCAAATAGTTGCCCGTGTGGGTGCCTGAGCGGGCAATGTTCTGCGGGGTTCCGGCAGCGACAATCCTGCCGCCTTCATCCCCGCCTTCAGGGCCCAGGTCGATAATCCAGTCCGCGCTCTTGACAACATCCAGGTTGTGCTCGATTACGAGCACGCTGTTTCCTTTTTCCACAAGCCTTTGGAGGACTTCAAGAAGCTTATTGACATCATCGAAATGCAGGCCCGTCGTCGGCTCATCCAGGACATACATAGTCTTTCCTGTTGCCCGCTTTGACAATTCGAATGCGAGTTTCACTCTCTGGGCCTCTCCTCCAGAAAGGGTGGTCGCGCTCTGCCCGAGCTTAATGTATCCAAGCCCGACATCGACTATAGTCTGGAGCTTTCGGCTTATTGCCGGGATGTTCGCGAAGAACTCAAGGGCCTCATTGACGCTCATATCCAGGACCTCCGAAATGCTTTTGCCTTTGTACTTAATCTCCAGGGTCTGCGAGTCATACCTCTTTCCCTTGCAAACCTCGCATGGGACATAAACGTCGGCCAGGAAATGCATCTCTATCTTTATCAGTCCGTCGCCCTCACAGTTCTCGCACCTGCCCTGGGCCACGTTGAAGGAGAATCTGCCAGGCTTGTATCCCCTTGCCTTTGCGTCCGGGGTTTTTGAGAACAGTTCCCGTATCGGAGTGAAAACCCCGACGTATGTAGCTGGATTCGACCTCGGGGTCCTGCCGATTGGCGACTGGTCCACCGCGATTATCTTATCAAGCTGATGAACGCCTTCAACCCCCTTGTGGAATCCTGTCTTGAGCCTCGAGCGGTTCAGGATATTTGAGAGCAGGGGATACAGAGTCTCTGAGATAAGAGATGATTTTCCAGAGCCCGAGACGCCCGTTATGCAGGTGAATGCCCTTAGCGGGATATTGGCAGTAACATCCTTGAGGTTGTTTTCCCCAGCCCCAATCAGCTTTACGAAACCTGTTGGCACCCGCCTCTCCTTTGGCAGGTGCACGGCTTTTTTTCCTCCAAGATAATCGCCTGTTATTGATTTTTCGTTGGATATGATTTCATCGATTTTCCCAGTTGCGACAATCTCTCCCCCAAGCCTTCCTGCCCCAGGCCCGATATCTATTATGTGGTCAGCTTCCTGCATGGTCTCCTCATCATGCTCTACCACGACAAGCGTGTTTCCCAAATCCCGAAGCCTCTTGAGTGTCCCAAGAAGCTTGGCGTTATCCCTCTGGTGGAGGCCGATTGAAGGCTCATCCAGGACATATATAATGCCTGTCAGGTTGGAGCCAATCTGGGTCGCCAGCCTTATTCTCTGGGATTCCCCCCCTGAAAGCGTCGAGCTCTCCCTCCCAAGATTGAGATACTTTAGGCCCACATTCTCCAGGAATTCCAGGCGGGACTTTATCTCCTTTAGAATGGGGCTGGCAATCTTTCTCTCCGTATCAGTCAGATCCAGGGAGTCTGCAAATCCCCTGGCCCCGGATATCTGCATATCACAGACCTCCATTATGCTGCGCTCTCCGACAAGTACTGCCAGCATCTCTGGCTTTAGCCTTTTCCCCATACATGAGGGGCATTCCTTTTCCAGCATGAATTTTGATATCTCCTTCTTCCTGCCCTCTGATTTTGTCTGGTGGAATAGCCGCTCCAGTTGCGGGATAATCCCTTCGAATTCTGATTCATATTCATACGTGGAATTCTTCCCCTCATAAGTGAACTTAATTTTTTTATCAGTTCCTTTTAGCAGGATATCCAGCTTCTTCTGTGGAATATCCGAGACCGGAACCTTAAGGTCAATTCCATAGCGCCTGGCAACTTCCTTTATCTGGTGCATCCTCCAGCCGCCTTCCATAAGGCTCTTGTAGCAGGTTATCGCGCCTCTTGAGATTGAAACCGACCTGTCGGGGATAATCAAATCAGGATCGAAATTCATCTTGAATCCTAGCCCATGGCACTCCTGGCAGGCCCCGAATGGCGAATTGAATGAAAAGTCCCTTGGCTGAATCTCGCCCATTGAAATGCCGTGCTCAGGGCAGGCGTTCTTTCTGGAGTATGCCTGCTCATTCCCATCGGACCTTGCGATCATTATCCCATTTCCTGTCTTTAGCGCGGACTCTATTGCCTCATGCAGCCGCTCCATACAATCCCCGGTTACTGTCATCCTGTCAATTTCAACGCTGATATTGTGCTTGATGTTCTTGTCGAGTTTTGGGAGATCCTCGCTGATATCTGTCTTCTTTCCATCAATATAGAGCCGATAGAGGCCCTCTTTCCGCAATGCCTGCAATTCCTTCTCATACCTACCTTTTTCCCCCCTTGCAATCGGAGCCATGATCTCGATTCTCCTTCCGGCATATGAAGAGAGAATTCCGGCTGCAATCTCATCTGTCCCCTGGCTTGAAATCGGCTTCTTGCAGATCGGGCAGTGCGGCCTCCCAATCCTTGCCCATAGAAGCCTCATGTAATCATATATCTCGGTCACAGTCCCGACCGTTGATCTGGGATTCCTGGAAGTTGTCTTCTGGTCTATTGATATTGCCGGGGACAGCCCTTCTATGGAATCCACATCCGGCTTGTTCATTATCCCGAGGAACTGCCTGGCATAGGCCGAGAGTGACTCGACATACCGCCGCTGCCCCTCAGCATAGAGGGTATCGAAGGCGAGCGTGGATTTGCCCGAGCCCGAGAGGCCGGTAATCACCGTTATCTTGCCCCTCGGTATCTCTACATCCACGTTCTTGAGGTTGTGCTCCCTTGCACCCCTGATGACAATCTTATCACTGCTCATTTTCTTCTCATCCGTGATTATACCCACCCTAGGAGAATTGGATACTGGTAATAAATTGTGGAAGAAGAGGTATTTATTGTTTTTGGGCGGGTCATTTCCGCAGTTCCCGGATTTTATCCCTTAGCGCAATCGCCCTTTCGAACTGCAGCTGCTCGGCCGCGGCCTTCATCTCCCCCTCAAGAACCGCAATGAAATCCTCCTTCTGCTTCTTGGTCATGCTCTTTGGAATCGTGAATTCCAGCTCCTCCTGCTCATCCTTTGGAATTGGCTTTGTGATGCCCCTGGGGCTAATCCCATGCTCCCTGTTGAACTCCTCCTGCTTCCTGCGCCTCCTTTTTGTCTCGCGGATTGCTGCCTTCATGGCCTCGGAGAGGATATCCGCGTACATTATCACCCTGCCGTTGATGTGCCTGGCGGCACGGCCGATGGTCTGGACAAGCGAGGTCTCAGAGCGCAGGAAACCGGTCTTGTCAGCGTCAAGGATGGCGACAAGCGAAACCTCCGGTATGTCCAGCCCTTCCCGGAGGAGGTTTATCCCGACCAGGCAGTCGAACTTGCCGGCGCGCAGAGCCCGAATCAGCTGCGTCCTCTCAAGCGTGTCAATGTCCGAGTGCAGGTACCTCACGCGCGCCCCGTGCTCGTGCAGGTAGGATGCCAAATCCTCGGCCATCCTTTTTGTAAGCGTTGTCACCAGGACCCGCTCATTCTTTTTTGCCCGTGCTTTAACTTCCCCGAGCAAATCTTCCACCTGCCCATCGGTTTTCCGCACTTCCACTTCAGGGTCGAGGAGGCCTGTCGGCCGGACTATCTGCTCCACAACCTGCTTTGATAAGGAGAGCTCATAGGCTGAAGGCGTTGCTGAAACGAATATGACATCATTCATCATCTTTTCGAATTCCTCGAACTTAAGGGGCCGGTTGTCATATGCGCAGGGCAGCCTGAAGCCATTCTCAACTAGGGATTTCTTCCTAGCATAATCCCCCTTGTACATGGCCCGCAGCTGCGGGATTGTGACATGCGACTCATCAATGAACATAAGGAAGTCCTTGGGGAAGTAATCAAGGAGGCAGAACGGCCTGGAGCCTGGCTTGCGGCCATCGAAATGCCTAGAGTAATTCTCAATCCCGGAGCAGTAGCCAAGTTCAGAAATCATCTCAAGATCGTACCTGGTCCTCTGCTCAAGCCTCTGTTTTTCAAGCAAGTCAAGCTTTGGCGCGTGCTCTTTGAGTTCGGCTTCAATCGTCTCAAGGGCGGAATTCCGCGTCTCATCCGGAACGACAAAATGCTTTGCAGGAAGCAGGAAATAGCTCTGCGCGCTTGTCTTCTTCCCCTGCAGAACATCGAAGAATTCAATCCGCCCGACCTTTTCATCCTCAAACAGAACCCGGACCGCCCTGTCGGCAAACGGGGGGAAGACTTCCAGCAAATCCCCGCGCAATCTGAAATTTCCCTTGTTCAGGACAGCGCTGTTCCTCTCGTACTGCATCCGGATCAATGAATCGAGCAGTTCCTTCCTCTTAAAAGCCGAGCCAATCTTGAAATGCAGCCCAAGGCTCTCGTAGGTCCCAGGGTTCCCGAGGCCGTATATGCATGAGACCGAGGCGACAATCACGCTGGGCCGCCCTGAGAGGAGGTAGCTTGTCGCCTGCAGCCTGAATTCCTCAAGCTTCTCGTTCCGGTCCGACTCCTTCTCGATATACGTGTCAGTGCGCGCTATGTAGCTCTCCGGCTGGTAGTAGTCGTAATACGAAACAAAAAAGCCGACATTGTCCTTTGGGAAGAACTGCTGGAACTCTGCGTAAAGCTGGGCGGCCAGCGTCTTGTTGTGTGAGATTATGAGGGCGCTCCTTCCTGTCCTGGCAATGACATTTGCCATTGTGAATGTCTTTCCAGAGCCTGTTACCCCCAGGAGGGTCTGCTTTCCGCCCTTTGCCGCAACCTCCGTTAGCTTTTCGATTGCCTGTGGCTGGCCACCTGCTGGTTTGTAAGGCGCTTCGAGAGAAAAATCCATCATGCTGATAGTGTACAAAGCCGAATAAAAAATGTGTGCTGGAGGCTAATAATACACTATAATACACTTTTTATAAATATTTATAAACAGTTTGGGACAATGTGTTCTTATGAAAAAAATTCAGAGGGCCAAGCTCAGGGAACTTCTTATTCACGCCAAGGCCGCCAAGAAGGCGGCGGAACGTGATGGCCTTGTGCGGACCAGCCTCTGCCTGGGTTGGTTTGCAAACAAGCGCGTTCTCTCGGAATGGCTAAGGGATGCGGATCCGAGAGCCCTTATTGCCGATATCCAGGCCTGCCGGGGATGTGCTGCCGATGATTCAAAGGGAAAATCGCCTGGGCCAGAGGGCAGATTTGCCCTGGTGCTGGGCGCTTTCCGAAGGATATCCCCGACCCTCTCTAGAATCGATGAGCTTTCCAGGGAAGGCGTGGATTACAACCTAAAAGCCATGAAAGAGCTGCTGCAGGAATCCAGCAACTAATCAATTTCTTATCAGATCCATCCCCGCGGCAATCATGAGGCAGAAGTCATCGAAGTCACCAACAGGTTTATTCACAACTGCGACTGCGCCAGCTTCCAGTCCCTCTTTTTGCCAGTTGCCATTCCAATCCCCGCTCGCTATAATTACCTTGGCATTACTGTCAATCGCCATTATCCTTCTGGTTAGCTCCACGCCTTCGATATCGCTTGTTTTCTGGGAAGTTATTACAAGGTCAATCCCGCCTTTCCTGAGTAGCTCAAGGGCCTCAGAACCAGATGATGTTCCCACAAAGGATATATTTCCAAGCACACCAAGCCTTCGAATTTGTTTAGCTATTATCTTGGCGAATTGCTCCCTAAAATAGCCGTCCCGTGCAACCATCAGGACCTTTCGAAACCCTTCTGCCCTCTCGGAAATTGGAGTGTTCTGGGCTTTCCCACCATCTCCTCCAGTCTCTGTAGCCTTGTTTATCATTTTTCTCATGGGAATCACTAGATAAAAAAATTCTATAGAAAAATTATGCCATAAAATTTAAATGACTACCAATCTTTCTTCTGCCCGTCCCCTCTCTTTATTAACTGTAATTCCGAATGCACTCCATGCTTGACAACACCTTCATTCATCTTCCTAACTTCGGGCCTAACCGCGAGAGAAAGCTCTGGTATTCTGGAGTGAAAAACTGGGACGATTTTCTTGAGAGGTTCGGAGAATCAACTTACCATCAGGGCCAGTGCAGGACTGTTGCCAGTTCCAGGCATGCGCTCAAATCCAATGATGCGCAATATTTCGCAGAGGCCCTCCCTAGGAACGAGGCATGGAGATGCTTTCCCCATTTTAGCAGGACTGCATACCTCGATATCGAGACTACCGGCCTCTCAGCCGAGAGCAATGACCTTACCGTCGTTGGCATATATGACGGGGAAAACACAAAGAGCTATATCGACGGCCAGAACCTGGATGAACTCTACAAGGATGTCAAGAAATTCGACATGGTAGTCACTTTCAACGGCTCATTATTCGATGTCCCATTCCTTAAAAAATCCATGAGAGGAATCGAGATTCCAAAACTCCACGTCGACCTCAGGTTCGTCCTTTCATCCCTCAATATCCGCGGCGGTCTCAAAAATATCGAGAGGCAGTTCGGGCTGGAGAGGGAGGGTGATTTGAGGGGGCTCACCGGCTATGATGCGGTCCTTCTCTGGCAGAGGTACAAGAAGCGGAATGACAAGGCCGCGCTGGACAAATTGGTCCGCTATAATGCCGCAGATATATCCAATCTGAAAATGCTCTTAGACTGGGCATACAAGGAAAAGAGGAAAGAGACCGGTTTTGATAATTACAGGAAAAACTAGTCAATGCGTGTTAGTATCAGCCATTCAGAATCCGTGTTCTCCGTCTTTGCAGAAGTCCAAAACTCAAAACCGAAAAAGAGAAACCTGGGCCCACGTTGGAGAACGACTGGATGTTCATCCGTACATGCTTCCGCCTTCATCCCCAGGGGCTGCCCTTCGCGGAATCTTTGACTGCACCATCCCTTCTTTGAGGCCCTTTGTTTTCTCAACAGCCTCCTGGTCAAGCATGGTTGTGCTGATTTTCTTCCCAATCATCTTCGAGAGCACTTTTATGGCATTGGAAGCGGCCTGCGGGTCAACGTAATCCTCAGCAGCCTCTGCAAGAAGCGTTGTCACCGGATAGTGGTTGAGGGTGCCCTTTGCGAGCAGAATCCCGGTAACCCCTGTGGTCGCGCCCTCCTTAATCGGCTTGGCGGCCTTCATCTTCACAAGGTCCTGCAGGGCCTTCCTGTCGCTTGATATTATGTAGACGTCATTCTTACCCTCCTTTGCGGATATCCCGCCCAGGGAGATGATGGCAGATGCGCTCATCCCCTTTGCAAATTCGAACAGCTTTTCAGCAAGATCCAGCGTTGCGGAATTCGGGATGCTCATCTCAGACAGAATGACTATGATGTTGTGCTTTTTAGAGAAATGGATGCGGGCTGCGGGGAAGGGAACATAGTCATGAATAGCAGCCAAAGGGGCGAATTCGGGGCTTGAGATATACCCCCCAAACTCCATCTCAAGGGCCTCGATTATCTGTGAGGCGGCGACGCTTCCCACAAGTCCGGTTCCTGGAAAACCTAAAACAACGAGAGGTTTTTTCATCTTCATTGCTGCTATTTTGTGGATTTTGACGTCGCTCATGCTAGTATCACTTGACAAAAGCTTTTATACCATTCGCATCAAATTTGCGATTATGTCATTCAAGCAGCAGAGCGTTTCTATGCCGACCGGTTCGGCGGGAATCGTTGGGTTCTCATCAGACATGAAAATCAGCGGCGTGGAAATCGAGCCGAAGTTCCTTGTCATCGCGGCCACTCTGATAGTGATGGCAGTCAAGATTGCAGATGCCCTTAGCGGCTACTAGAGATATCCGGACAATTCTTTCCTGATTCGCGCGCCTTCCTTCTCCTTTGTTCGCTGGTCAGCAAGAACCAGCACTCGCATCCTCTGCCCCTCGGACTCTTTCAGCGAGCTCATTATGGTGGAGAGCCTACCAATCGGGACCAGCCCACCCTCTGTCTTCACCTGGAACTCGATCGGCTTGAAGAAAGGATGTGGGTAATCAACTATGATCTCATGCCCGAATTTTTCCGTCAGTTCCCCCCCAAGCTTCCTTATGGCGCTCTCCTTCTTCCCGGTCTTCTGGAACGAACACACCTCCTTGTAGAGCCTGCGCTCAAGCAGGGCGTCCACGTATCTCCGGCCATTCCTGGAGCCCTTCATGCGCACCATGGCCTCGTCATCACCAAGGGTCGCGAATTCAATGGCCTTCACGCTGCCATCAGAAACCGACTCCTCAATCGCACGGTAGAGCAGCGCGGTCCCTATCCGCACAGTGTGGTGGAGATACACTGTGGAGAACATCATGAAGCGCGCTATGAGCAGGTACTCCGCGGCTTCCAGCCCTCCCTTCCAGATACACAATTCCCCCTTCTCCATAGAGAGCATGTGCACTATCCTGTCAATATCAATAATGCCATAAGCGACGCCGGTGTTTCTGGCGTCCCTCTTTAGGTAATCCATCCTGTCCGCCCCAATATCAGAGCTGACAATGCTCCCTTCTTTGGACTCCCCGACCTTTATTATCTCCGAGGGCCTGTAATTCTCTGAGAGCACATCTGCAATCTCCCCTCCGAGGATTTTCTCTTTCCCGATTTTCTCATGGTCACCTATGTGCTTCTTCAGCACATCCTCCCCTTCATGGGAGAATGCCACATGGCCAATGTCATGCAGCAGGGCGTAGAGCTTCAGCTTCTTCAAAGCCTCAGAATCGAGCCCAAGCCTCCTCCCAATCGTCTCGGAGAGGTGCGCAGTCCCAAGGGAATGCTCGAACCTGGTATGGTTCGCTCCCGGGTAGACCAGGTTGGTGACCGACATCTGCTTAACCCTCCTCAATCTCTGGAATTCTGGCGTGTCAATAATCCGCTCCTCGAATTCGTCAAACCCGATTGTCCCGTAAATCTCATCCTTGATTATCAAGAAAATCAGCTCCTATACAGCCGCGAACATCCCCTTCTTCTTCTCGATGATATCGCCGCTCTCAGCCAGCAGGCGCAGCACCGCGGTGCATCCGTCCATCTCAAGCTTTGTCTCTTTTGCCAGGGTCTCAAGGTTCATGTCCCTATCGAGCTTCTTCAGTATTATCTCTGAAGCCTTTGTGAGGTAGCCCTCAGTCACAACGTAGAATTTGCCATCGAATCCCTTAACCCCCTTGAGCGAGCCGTTTTTTATCTCCTGATTTGCCCTTTCGGAAAATTCCCTGGCCTCATTCTTGTTGCCTAGCACCATGAAACCCCTGTCCCTGAGCATTCCATATTGTCCGGCAGGGGCGGATTGCGTGCTTTGGGTCTTATCAGGAGTATTTCCAGCCCCTGAAGGCCTAATCAGCGGGTAAACATCATCCCTTATATTATATACGCCATCCTGATACTTCCTCCCCTTGAAGACGTTGACAAACCCCTTCTTCTCAAGGGCCGCCAGCACCTTCTGCTCCTGCTCATTCAGCGCCTTGCTTACATATGGGGGAACCCTTTTTTCGAAGCGGATTCTAAGGAGCTTCTGCAGCACCGCAATCTCTTCGGGAGCAAGCCTGATCCCTTTCTTCTGGGGCTCGGCCTTTCCCCCAAGGGGGATGGAAAGAAGATAATAGCCATCGCGGAGCGCAAAGAGCTCAAGCTCGTCAGCAGAACATAGCTCCTTCGGGAGCTCAAGATAGCGGCTTTCTCCCCGCTTAAGAATCCGCGCTCTCACCATAGGAGAGCTTATCTCAAACCGAATTTAAAAAGATAAAGGGTTTAGCTGCTCAGGCCTTTCTGCCTGGCAGGCTTTGCTGCGCCCGTCGCCCTGGGCATCGGAGGCGGAAGCTTCATTGAAAGGTGCATGTTTCCAGTGCTAATCTGCTGCCGCAGGCTGAGCGCTTTCTCTGCTATGTCAATCAGGGGTCTTTTCTCCTGGCCGTTCTCATCCCTGATTTTCCTTAGCGTTCTTTCAGTGGTAGCTGCCTTTGAATAAGTGAGCGCCTCGATTGCAGCCGCACTTGCGTTTGGCCTTCCCTCAACCGCGGTCTTGAGCAGAGCCGCAATCGCTGAAGTATCCATGCTGTCGGCTGTGCGCACCGGAATCTTCCAGGCCGCCTCTTTCATCTTCCCTTCCCTCTTGACAAAAGAGCCAAGCATCTTCACTGCCACCATCTCGTCGTCCTCCCCCATCGAAGCAGTCAGAAGAGCGACCGAGGTCTGATAGATAGTTTTCACAAGGCCGGCGCCTTCAACATCCAGCGTAAGCTTCTGCTTCGGTTTCCTCTCAACAATTGCATCCGGGCCTGAAATCTCTATGACTTCAGGCTCTTCATACCCCCCCTCCACTTTGCTCTGGACAATGTCCAATGAGATTTTTGCCGCCTCCTGGGCCTTATTATCAATAGATTCTTCTATGACGTACCGAAGCGCATCTTCCACTTCCTTTCCTTCGAAGAGCCCAAGCGCCTCGCAGGCAACCGCCATGCCCGGAGCTTCCCATACTTTTGCTGCGTTGGTTGTGACAAGCTTGGCCAGGCTCTTCTTTGCCATCTCTACAAATATCCGCTGGTTATGCTCATTCAGGCCGACGTTCTTCCTATCAAGGATGTCAACAGTCATGCCAGCCACACGCAGAATCGCAATCACAGCGCCCTGCTCAATATCCTGGTTTCCGCTGCTTGTGTGGGTTGCCACTGTCCCAAGTGCTATGAATGTGGTTTCAACCTCTTTGTCATTCAGTTTGGAAGCTGCTCCGAAGTATATTCCTGCCATCCGGCCAAGCCTTTCTGTATCCCTCTCCGCCATAAGAGGCCCGATGGCATTCAGCAGTGCGTTCACAGTCCAGGCATTCCTGCTCTCTTCCCCTGGCTGGCTGCCGATAATCTCGGCGCTTTTTTTGGTCGCCGCTTCCATCTCTGCCCCCCGTTCAATCTCAAATAGGATCTTGTCAACCCCGTTCATCCGGAGCCTCATGAGCTGGTCCACCGCCGTGAGCTCCCCATCATTGAGCCCCTGCATGATTTCATCCACAGACATTCTGGGCGGGGCGCTGTTCAGTGCTTTCACAAGGGCAGAGCTGAGCCTGTTTCTGTCCTTCTGGCTGATTGCCTCAGAGCCCAGGAAGTCGAGCGCGTCGCTTTCCGCGCGCAAATCGCCTTTTTCCAGCATCTCAATCGTTTTTTCGAGTGTATTCATTTGGTATCTCTACCTCTAATTACAGGTGTTTCTGTGTTACATATAATGGATTTTGATGTATTTAAAGCTATCGTTTTTGTGCGGGTCTGGCCACTTGGGAAAAACCCTGCGCAGACGGCTTTTTAAGCCGTTCCAAATCAATATTCTACGTGGTAACATGGCTATTTCACCATTCGAAGAAAGGTACAAAACCGGGATGAATGCTGTTTTTGACGACGGTAATAAGCTTCGGAAATGGATGGAAGTCGAGGTCGCCCTAGCAAAGGCCCATGCAAAGCTCGGCAACATACCTGAGGATGCCCCCGTCAGAATAGAGGCGGGCATGAAGAAGGTGAAGCTTGAGCGAATATTGGAGATAGAGGCCGAAATCCACCATGACCTGATGGCGATGGTAAAAGCTCTCACAGAGCAGTGCGGGGACGCTGGCAAGTACGTTCACCTGGGGGCTACCAGCTATGATATCGAGGATACGGCAACGGCCCTCCTCTTCCTAGAGGGAATCGCAATTCTTGAGAAGAATATGCAGGTCCTTGGGAAAACCCTGAAGGGGCTGGCAAAAAAGCATAAGGCCCTCGTCTGCATAGGAAGGAGCCACGGACAGCACGCCGTCCCGACGACCTACGGCATGAAATTCGCGCTTTATTATCAGGAACTGCAAAGAAACCTGGCAAGGCTCAATGAGTGCAAGGCCCGAATCGGCGTCGGGAAGATGTCCGGCGCGGTCGGCACCATGGCTACTTTCGGGGGCCAGGGGCCGCAAATCCAGAAGCTCGTTATGGAGGAGCTGGGCCTCAAGCCTGCCAAGGTGACCACTCAGGTCATCCAGAGGGACAGGCACGCCGAGGTGCTATCGGTAATCGCCCTCTCCGGGTCCATGATTGATAAAATAGGAAAAGAGCTAAGAAACCTCCAGAGGACAGAAATACTCGAGGTTGCAGAGGCTTTCGGGAAGAAGCAGGTGGGTTCCTCCACAATGCCTCACAAACGGAATCCCCACAAGAGCGAGAGGCTCTGCTCTCTTGCAAGGCTTCTCCGGGCAAACGTGATTGTCGCGATGGAGAACATACCGCTCGAGCATGAGAGGGATTTGACAAACAGCGCCAACGAACGCGCTATTTTCGGGGAAAGCTTCGTGTGCCTGGACTACATGCTGCTCCAGTCCGACAAAATCCTCTCCGGGCTGGAATTCTTCCCTGAGAACATCCGGGCCAACCTCGAGAGGACAGGGGGGCTTATCATGGCCGAGCGCCTCATGATTGCCCTCACAAAGAAGGGCATGGGAAGGCAGGAGGCTCATGAGCTGATGAGGGAATTGGCGCACAGGGCCTTCGGGGAGAAGAGGCACCTCAAGGAACTTGTCCTGGAGGGGAAACTGCTGGAAGAGAAGGAGGCGGACGAGGTTTTCGACTATTCCAGCTACATCGGGGAAGCAGAGCAGATTGTCGAGGAAGCGATAAAGGAATAGCTTTTAAATATCCCCTTGATTATAACGTCTAAGAGTGATGTAGATGACCGCGACCGCTGGTAAGAACTTCTTGTACGCTTCCCTGGCAATCGGCGCCCTCGGGCTTGTGCTCGTGCTTGCCATGGGCCAGTCTTTTGCGATTATTGCTGGCCTGTTTGCCGGCATCGGATGCGCGATGGGGGTAGTTTTCTGGAAGTATGGATACCTGGTTGTTCCTCTGATAACCCAGAGAACCAGAATCGTTATGATGGACAGTGGGGGCTTTGAGATACCCCCATCCCAGGATGTGATTTTGAAGAACACTGGTGGTGTCTTCTATGCGTCTTCCTTCCTAGGGCTTAAGATTTTCGAATCAACTACCGAGAAGACTATGGATGAGAATCTCAATTATACCCAATATTTCGAGAGGGCAATCTCGAACCTTAAATACGTCACAAAGATCTCCTACCTCCTCTTCGTGGAGGATGTGGGTGAGAAGAGAAAGCTTATTGAGACAAAGAGAGCCGAGGCCATGCTCAGGCTCCAGAGGGAGCGTGACAAGACAGATGCAGATTCCCTTAAGATGGACAAATTTGAGAGGGAGGTCGCACAGTGGGACGCCCAGCTCAACAGGCTCATCAAGGGCGTCAAGCCCATGGGGATAATCGCCTATGCCATGACCACTGCGGTGGGAGTGAGCAAGGAAGCTGCGATTGCTGCTGCCAAATCACAGGCCAGCGAATTGCGCACGGTGCTCGCGAACGCCCTCAACGTCGAGGTCGTCGGCCTGCAGGGAGACGAAATGCTCAAATGCTTCGAGTGGGAGAGGTTCTATCCGACCACGCCCCAGGAGCTTGAAGAGAGTGTGATTTGAACATGCCTCTTGGAGGACGGATTAAGCTTACGAAGGTTTCAAACCGGGATATTGCCAGGAGGGACATCCTTGTCCATCCTCCTGAGCCCCCGATGAGCGTCCTTTTTTCCGACCCGACCAATTCAATTTACGTCGGCCGGACCAGAATATTCAATGTCCCCTTCTACTGGACCTTTGAGAATGTTGCCAACCCGCACATCGCGGTAGTGGGAATATCAGGTTCAGGAAAGAGCTATTTCATCAAGACCTTCCTTCTTCGGGCCGCCTATGTCTGGAACACCAATGCCCTCATAATCGACTGGGCAGGGGAATACAAGGACTGGGTAAGGGAGACCGGAGGAAAGGTCATCGGCCTAGGAAGAGGCTCATATCTCAATCTGCTGGACCTTGGAGGCATGAAGCCGTACGACAGGATTAAGCAGATTATGAGGACCCTTGAGCTTCTTACAGACATCCAGAATTATCCTGAGCAGAAGAGGCTCACCGAGCAGGCGATTGAAAAGGCATACATAGAGGCCAAGTACAGGATGGATGCCAGAGAGCAGAAGGACGAGCTCGGAAAGGGGCTTAGCCCCCCTACGCTCAAGGATGTTGTCCGTGTTCTTAGCGAGCAGGCTTCGATGGGAACCTACGAGTTCCCAGCAGAGCTTGAAAACGCCATTTACAGATTAAGGCATTTCACCAAGCCAGGAGAGGATTTCTTTGCGCAGCAGAGCACCGTCCGGCTTGACGCCATCATCTCATCCGGCCTTGTGGATCTGGATTTGGCCGGGCTCCCTGACGAAACATACAGGGCACTGGCAGCTCTTACAATACTCCAGTTCATCAAGGAGAGGATGCGATTGGCCGGATGGGCGGAGACAAAAGGCATCAGGCTGCTCATCGTGCTGGATGAGGCCTGGAAAATCGCCAAGGAGGACAACTCTGACGCGGTGATGATTGTGAGGGAGGGCCGTAAGTACAACTTCGGCATGATTATCGCCTCCCAGAACCCGACGGACATCAGCGAGACAATCTTCTCTAACGTCGGTACAACTTTCGTGCTCAAGGTGAAATTCGAGAGGTTCCTTGATTATCTTCAGGGCTCCCTCAATTTCAGTGATTATATGCGGGACGAGATAAGCCGGCTCGGTGTCGGGCAGTGCGCGGTGAACATGTCGCTCACCCTGCCCACACCATATCCATCAACCTTCCTAATCAGGAAGATAGAGGGTGAGGAGCCGACCAAGGAATACTTCCTTGACCTTGAGGCAGTCCTGACAACAACGCAGAAGAGGGATGTTTCCGTGGCACGCACCGTTTCATTTATGAGAGAAGATTTCAGGAGAAAACTGAGGCAGTATGGCCTTACTGATGAGAAGATTGAGGGCCTGACAAAGGCGTTCGATAAGGCGAACCGGCACATGGACGTGGTCTCATTCGTGATTATCCTGGAGAGGGACGGCATTGTGAGGAGGAACATCGGCGACTTCCTCAAGGATGCTGGCATTGACGACATAACAATAATCAACATTTTCGGAAAAGTTGACCTCAAGAAAAGCGGCGGTGGCGGACGGGAGATTACCCAGGTCATCCTTGAGGATTAATCCGGTGCTTTAGATGAAAATATGCATTGTGTGCCAGAAAGATGTCGCGGGTACCCGCGCCGTCCGGGTTAAGGAAGACAGAATTATCGGTGTAATTAGGAAAGTGAAGCGCACCCTCGGCATTGCAGCCAACAACGAGCTATATGTCTCCGAGGACTGCATCGACAAGCACAAGGAGCGCAGGCGCGCTTTCGAGAAGAGCATGCTGTTCTTCGGGATACTTGCGGTGATAGTAGTCCTGCTGATGCTGTCAACAATCGTGATGTCCGGCAGGTTCGATATCGGAATCATCCTTTCCGCATTCCTTATCGGGGGCTTCATACTCCTCTTCGCGTTGATATTCAAGTACACCCCTGCCCTGGAGGGTGATGTCGCACAGCTCGTTCCAGGGGGCGCGCAGGAAGCGAAGGAGAAAAAGGAAACGAAGAAAGCAGTGGAGAAGCCGGCGAAGAGCGCCGCAGCCAAGAAGAAAAAATAGGTGATACTACATGGCAGTACCTTCAGGAAAAAAGGGCGAGAAGCCCGCAGGGGATGAAATGCGGGAGCCGAAGGTGGACGGATTCAGAATCAGCGGGAAGCTGAAGGGAAGCTACAAGGCAATCGCCGCCACTTTGAGAACGATTTCGTTCCTGGAGGTTGCCCAGGAAAAGGAAGCTGTCAATGTGGTGTATACTGAGAGCAGGGACATCAACAAGAACCCCTATCTGTTTTCAATCACCAGGATTGAGGATAATGAAGTGGAAGTGAAATACTCTATCCCCCAAGAGGTCTCCCCCAGGAAGAGGCGGGTGGATGTCATAAGGTATCTGCTCAATATCCTCAGCCTTGTGGAGAAGGATTATGCGGTAGATACTCGCGTGCTGTTTCAGCTCCTGGAGGGGGCGGTCAAGGAGCTTACGAGCTCCGTCACAATGGACTATTCCAAGCTCTATACCTCCTATGACTCAATCAAGAAGGAGGTTGAGGATATGCGGAAGAAGGTTGCGAGGCTGCAGGATCAGAACAACGCGCTCACAACCCAGAATTATGAACTTAAGAGCACGAACGATGAGCTCAAGCTCAGGATAACCGAGCTGGAGGCGCTCTCAGACGACGCGCTCAAATCCAAGCTCCAGGAATGGATTCTGGAGCACAACGGCTCTGTCAATGTATCTGACTTCATCCGCGTGCACAATGTTGCGGACTCGCGCGTCGAGTACATGCTTAACAAGCTCGTTAGCGAAGGCTACCTAGAGGTAGTGGAATAAAGCCTAAGGCAAGTGTTTCCCATGGTTGACATTAGGGATGTAAAGATCCGGAAAAAAACCTATCATTTCGATGTCAAGAGACGTTACCAGAACGTGAAACACTATCTTGTTCACAAAAAAGGTGCGATGGACAAGCTGAAAGATGGCCTTAAGGGTGCATTCTCCCCAAAGCCGAAGGAGGAGCCCAAGAAGAAGGGCATAGGCACAACCGCCCCACCACCCTCTGGATTCAACCTCAAGATTCTGGGAGCCGCAATCATGGTGGCCCTGCTCATAATCGGACTCGGATGGATGTACATATCCACAGCCTTCCTGAACTTCCGGCCAGGCGTTTTCGAGCCCCAGCTTGAGAAGCCGGTGATGGCGAACTGGATAACTGGCGGTGATGTGCTCACTGCCGGAGAGCGCAGCTACGGTGAGCACAGCGCGTTAATCTATGCAGACCTCTCATCATCCAGCGTTGAGTGGTACGCGGTCAATATAACCACTTATAAAGAGCGCCTCCCGTCAGAGGTTTTCATCCTTAAGGCGCATGTGGAGGAGGGCAGCACATACCCCACTTTCCTGAGGGAGCTGCGCACAATTCTCTCAAGAAAGCAGATAACGCTGAATGAGATTACTCTGGAGCAGCTCAAGACAATCCCAGGCAGCGCGATGGTAATCGTGCCTACCGGTGTCGTTCCGCAGGAACTCCTGGGTGTCGGGAGCGAAACCAGTTTCAAGGACCTAATCGATAGGGGCGTGGTGTTCGTGTATATGGGCCAGCCTTTCTGGAAGATGTACAACGGCCAGTTCATAGTTTCCACCCCTCAGTATGTGCTGGATGCGCTGCCCGTCACATTCAATGAGGATGTGAACCTCTTCTCAAGCGATAAATTCCACCTCTTCCAGCCCACATATCAGGCAACCCCCAAAGGTGGCGGCCTGAGCGGCCAGATGCTTTTCGGCTCCGTTTCAGTCCTTAAATCCAGCAGCGGCGCGTTCATATTCATCCCGCAGACTCTTGACGGCGGATGGAGGGGGGATGCCGCTCTTGCCGCGGCTGATATATCAATGTTTGTCTTTGATTATCCTTGGCTCTCCCCGAATTCCAATGAGAAGGAATACCAGTTCAATATCACCAGGGACTATTCCAATTCGATAATACTTTTCACGAACCCGTTCGAGGGCACTGGGTGCTCGGTGAAGGCGGAATTCACAGGATACTCCTCGACATCCAAATACCCGCTCGAAGGAGTGCTAATAGCCCGCGTGGAAAAGGAGGCGGACGGGGAGCTCTATATTGAGGGCGGATACACGGTAGTTCCGACAAACATCACCAACACAAGGATAAGGATGAACGCCAGGCTGGACGAGCCTGAGCCAGCACAGCCAAATATGTACCTGGTTATGACCAATAACGAAAGGATGGAAGTTGCGCGCATCCCTCAGGGTACTGTGAATGTGCAGTCAGACACCAACTTCGATGTCCCGATTTACCTTGAGCAGGGAGAATACATCGTCAGCCTTGTTGATGACGGAAGTCATACATACGCCGAATCATACATGGAAGTAGTCTCAATAGAGATTGCACGTGCTTCCCAGCGGGGCCTTGGCTCTTCGCAGTATGCCTTTGAATTCACCATGGGTAGGCAGCCCGTGATGCTTGAGGATGTGGTCGTTGAAATCGATGGGGGAAGGCTCGGAACCTACGAATACCATGACGTCTCATCAGTTGTTGTAGACATCTCAAAGTACACCGGCGGGGACCAGCTACCTCTCGGAAACCACACATTCGAGTTCACGGCCGGCGGGCTGAAGAAAACGATTGCGATAGAGCGCAAGATTCCCCCGAGCCCTCTTACTGACCCATTGTTCCTGCTGGTCATCTTCCTGGCAGGCGGCATCGCGGTTGTGGGAATGTATTTCGCGAGGCAGGAGACCGTCTACTACTCGCTCGACATCCCTGACTTCCCTCCGATTGCAAGGACGAAGGTGCCTCTTTCCACCGATGTGGTCCTGAGCGTATTCGAGAAAGTGAATGAAGGATACAAGTGGAAGAACGTTCCGCTCACAACCTCTGAAATCCGCAACGGCTTCAGCAACATCTTCTACCAGGGAAGGCCGATATACATCACAGACTATAATGTGGAGTACCTGCTCGACGAACTAATCAAGGAAAAGAAGGTCGGGCAGTTCCTTGACTACTACTGTCCGCTCTCCTGGGAGGGCAGGGCGAAGAAAAGCGTCCAGTACCTTGCCATGATGAGGAAGCTCCGTGACATCTGCGTGAACAATGCGGTCCCATTCACCGGGCTGAACGAATCAAATGTGGCTGACAGCGAAATAGAGGTTGTTGGTCAGCAGATGTACGTGCACTTCTATGACAAGAGCAGGAACAGGGAGGAACTGTTCTCGAACGTTCTTTCGACCGTGGGCAAGGGAATCAGCATCATCCTGTTCAGGAATGAGGCGGAGAAGCACGATTTCAGTATGCTGCTCAATTCCCCGTTCAACGCACCGCTCGTTGTGAAGATGGAAACCGAGGGAAGCTCTGCACAGCTGCAGACTATCCCTGAATTCAATAAGATGCTGGTGGAGCTTAAATCAGTATAGAAGAAAAATGGAAAGAAAGGCCCTACAGCCTTCTTTTTAAAATCTCATTCAGTTGCTCTGTCCACTTGTCATCCACATATTCAAGGCTCTTGTTGCAGCGTGAGCACTTGAAGGATGAGTCAGAAGCGGATTCGAAATCAACGACGCTTGGCACACCGCATGCGGTGCAGAAATAGTATTCCATGTTGTCATCCTTTATAAGGCTGAAACGGTCGGCCTGGTTGTTTACCCACCTTTCCATCTTGTTTCTGTTCAGGGACCAGCTGTATGAATACCACCCGGTCTCATGATCTTTCTCACGGACATAGTTGACGATTCCCTCACTGTGCAGCCTGTTCAGGGTGGCTCTCACGTCGCTGATTTTCATCTTCAGCTTCTTTGCGAGCTCCTCATCGCTCAGATTACCATAGAAGTTCTTGATGATTGTAAGCGCGTTCTCTCCGCCCAGGTCGATCAGCATCTGCCTGACTGCGGAATCTGAAAGGATAACGTTCACCTTGACCATCTCTGCCTTGATTTCCTTAAGTCTCCTGGCGATTTCCTGTTTTTTCAGCTCTTCCTTATCAGGCTTCTGTATCTTGATTTTCTTGGCGGGGGCTTTCACATTTGCCTTTTGCCTGACTGTCTTTGTGATGCCGTTGGCTGGCGCCGCCTTCTTTTTAGGGACCGCCTTCGCGTTATTCGTAGCTGCCCCCCTTGCTGGCCTTTTAGCAACTATCCTCTTCGATTCCTTCGCCTTTGCGACCGTTTTCCCTGCCTTTTTGTTTGTCTTTTTTCCACGATTAGTAACCAACTGATCACCTGCGATAATGATTTAGAGCGATTTCCCTATATAAACCTTTTGTTGCACACCGTAATTTACGACTAATTATCACTTATATTCCTTTTCAGAAACAAGCCTTTCATACAATTCAATTGTTTTATCCATGCATTTCTCAAGCGTATACTGCCTGGAAGTTGCCAGCGCGGCCTTCGCCATCCTTGCCCGCAGCTTGTCATCGGATATTATCTCCTTTATCTTCATAGCAAAAGCATGGGCATCCCCAGGCTCCACCACGAACCCGTTCTTCCCGTCGATAAGTTCCTTTGCTCCCAGCCTGTTCACCCCCACTGCCGGCAGGCCGAAGGACATCGCCTCCACGAAAGTGAGACCGAACGTCTCAGAGCCGGAGGGAGATGCGAAGACATTGGCGGTTGAATATGCGGCCGATAGAATGTCATCCTCAACAAATCCGGCGAATACTACATTCTTCAGCCCAAACACCCCCGCCATCTCCTTATACCTATCCAGCGAAGGACCGGAACCTACGATGAGCAGTGCCGTGCTGCCGTCGTCAAGCTCCCGGAAAGCCTCCAGCAGCACTTCCAGCTGTTTCTCGAAGCTTATCCTGCCGGCATACAGCACAATCTTCTTTGCGCCGATTCCGAACTTCTCCCTGAGTGCCCCCCCATCACCCTTGATGGAATGCATCTTCTTTATGTTCACGCCGTTCGGAAGGTAGACCACATTCTTTATCCCGTAGTCCGTCAGCTCCTTCACAAGCTCCTTTGTCGGCGCGGTGGATATGTCCACCTGGGAAAAGACCAGCTTTATCAGCTTCTTGGTGGTATAATCGCCAATCCCGCCAACAAGCCTGAACAGCTTCCCGCGCAGCAGGTGCGGCAGGTAATCCGGGAAATGGGTGTGGTAGGTCGCGATGATGGGGATTCTGCGCTTCTTTGCCGCTATCAGGCCATGCAGGCCCAGCACCACTGGCGCGTGGAGATGCACAAGATCCGGTTTCTCTTCCTTCAGTATCCGGTTTATCTCAAGCGGGGTTGTGCTGCTCACCCTATATCCCTCGTAGAACGGGAATGGGGTCGAGGGCACCCAGTAGATTCTGTAATTGCCATTAATCCGTTCCTCCCGCAGCTTTCCCTCGCCCGAGGCGAAAAGAATTACCTCGTGCTTTTCAGAAAGGGCTCTAAGGGCTTCGGAAAGAAAAACCACCACCCCGTTTTTCTGGGGGTGGAAACTGTCGGTAAAAACTGCAATTTTCATTCGGTCACGT
>JBDRLQ010000014.1:0-25347 GCA_043812915.1 Microcaldota archaeon
TGGTGCGTGAAGACCAAGGAATTCCTGCAGGAGAATGGGATTGACTTTGTGGACAAGGATGTCAGCAATCCCGAGAATGCGAGGCAGGCCCTCAGCGTGAGCGGCCAGAGCGGAATCCCGGTCACCGTAATAGACGGCACGCCGGTCATAGGATTCGATGTCGAGAGGCTGAGGCAGCTGCTCAGACTCAATTAGTTTCTCTTTTTGGTTTTTTGCCTTTATTCAATTATGTGTCTAATAGTATAACAGTATGAATTCAATTGAACCAAGTTTTATAAAATATATCCGAGAGAACTAGACAGATTTCTAATTTGGCTGGTGCCGCTATGAAAAACGTGCTATGGTTCAAGGAATTAAACAGGGGAAGTCTGGCCGAGGCTGGTGGGAAGGGGGCTAACCTCGGAGAAATGTATGAGGCCGGTTTTCCGATACCTAACGGTTTCGTGGCGACAAGCGGCGCGTACTATAAGCACCTGGATGAGAACAGCCTCAGGGAGCCGATATCCAGGATTCTGGAAAACCTTGACGTTGATGATACCGAGAAACTGAATGCTGCCTCCGAGGATATTCAGAAGCTGATTAAGGCTGGCAAGATGCCCGATGACGTCCGGGGGGACATCCTTCATGCCTACAGGGAACTGAACAAGATGGCGGGCAGGGAGACCTATGTAGCCGTTCGGAGCTCGGCAACCGCTGAGGATCTGCCGACCGCCAGTTTCGCGGGGCAGCAGTCCACATACCTCAATGTCCATGGGGAGGAGGGCCTCATTAAGGCGGTTATGGACTGCTGGGCATCACTCTTCGAGCCAAGGGCAATTTTCTACAGGGTCGAGAACAATTTCGAGCACATGAAGGTCGGGCTCGCGGCGGTAGTCCAGATGATGGTGCAGAGCGAGAAGGCAGGGGTTGTTTTCACCGTTGATCCGCTCTACCAGGACCCGAACATCCTCTCAATAGAAGGCGCGTATGGCCTTGGTGAAGTTGTCGTGAGCGGCCAGGTCAATCCGGATACCTACAGGATAGACAAGGAGCAGATGAAGATTATCGACAAGAACATCGCCAAGCAGACCTGGATGATTGTGAAAATCAACGGGGAGAATAAGCATGTGGATATCAAGGAGGAGGCGCAGGGCTCGCAGAAGCTTACCGACCTTGAAATCAAGGACCTTGCAAAAATCTGCAAGAAGATAGAGAATCACTACAATTTCCCCCAGGACCTAGAATTCGCCTTTGAGAAGGGCAACCTGTACATAGTGCAGTCAAGGCCGATAACCACCCTGGATTCAGGAAAGCAGGGAGAGGCGAAAGCCGAGGAAGCAGAAGGAGGCAAGAGCATGGAGCATGATAAAAAGGACCTTTCAGAAGCGAAGATTCTGTTGAACGGGCTCGGGGCATCCCCTGGCATGGGAATGGGACCAGTGAAGATAATCGCCTCGGCAAAGGAAATCAAGAGGATGAGCAAGGGAGACGTGCTCGTTACCGACATGACCACCCCCGACTTCGTGCCCGCGATGAAGAAGGCTTCCGCCATTGTCACCAATACCGGCGGAATGACCTCGCATGCCGCGATTGTCAGCCGAGAACTTGGCGTTCCGTGCATTGTCGGCACTTCCGAGGCCACCACAGTGCTCAAGGAGGGCATCGATGTCAGCGTTGACGGAAGCCATGGAATAGTGTATGAGGGCCTTGTTTCAGCTCCGGAAGCAGCTGCCGCATCCACTTCAGCAAGCGTGAGCGGGGCTGCCGATTCCGCCCCCATTACGGGGACAAAGATTTACGTCAACCTTGCCGATGTGGACCAGGCCGAGAAGGTCGCAAAGCTTCCGGTCGATGGTGTCGGGCTGCTCCGTGCGGAGTTCATGATTGCCGACATGGGCCAGCACCCGAGGAAGATGTACGATGAGGGGCGTGAACAGGAATTTGTGGACCGGCTCGCCGGGGATCTCAGGAAATTCGCAGCCGCATTCTATCCGAGGCCTGTGGTCTACCGCGCAACTGACTTCAAGACGAATGAGTACCGCAACCTGGAAGGCGGGGAGAAATACGAGCCCAAGGAAGAGAATCCGATGATGGGATACCGGGGGGCCGCAAGATACCTTGCGGAGCCCGACATCTTCAAGATGGAGCTAAAGGCAATCAAGAAGGTGCGCGAAGAGTACCACCTCAAGAACCTCTGGCTTATGATTCCGTTCGTTCGGAGGGTGGGAGAATTGCGGGCCATCAAGCAGTTCCTGCATGAAGTCGGGATATACCGGACCAGGGACTTCAAGCTCTGGATCATGGTTGAAGTGCCAAGCACCGTGTTCCTCATCGACCAGTTCTGCCAGGAGGGAATCGACGGGATTTCTGTCGGGACGAATGACCTGACCCAGCTCATTCTGGGAATTGACCGGGACAACGCCCAATTGGCAAGGGGCTTTGATGAGCGCAATGAGGCTGTTCTGCGCGCCTTGAAGCACACAATCGAGACCTGCAAGAAGCACGGGATAACGACTTCCCTCTGCGGGCAGGCGCCATCCGTGTACCCTGAATTTGCTGAGAAGCTGGTGGAATTCGGCTCAACGAGCATGTCCGTCAATCCTGACGCCGTCACAAGGACAAGGAGGATTGTGCAGAGCGCCGAGCAGAAAATCATGCTCCAGAGGCTGGCCAAGATTGCCAAGCACCTCAAGCTCCAGGAAGGGGACAGCACATTCTCAGAAGGGGACGATTAGTCCCCTCGAACATTCTTTTTTTCCATTTCCTTTTTCCTTATTTTTCATCATCCCATTATGCGCTTTATTGAGCTTTAAAAAAGGTTTCCCAATAGAGTATCATCATGAGAATCCTACTTCAGTTCCCCGAGGGCCTCAAGAAAGAGGCGATTTCATATTCTGAGAAATACAGCAAGGAAGGCCATGAGGTTTTCCTATCCTGCGCCGCGTGCTATGGCGCCTGCGACCTTGCGCTTGAGGAAGCCAAGAAGGTCGAGGCAGATAAGATAGTCCACTTCGGCCACGCGCAGTTCGTGCGCATCCACCTTCCGGTCGAGGTCGAGTATGTGGAATACCACGTTGATGTGGACCTTGATAAGCTGGAGGGTGCCATGGAGAAGCTTGGGGGGCTCAAAACGGTAGCGTTCGGGACGACCGTGCAGCATGTTCACCAGCTCAAGGAGATGCTAGAAATCTTCAAAAAAGCCGGAATCGAGGCCAGGACCGGCAAGGGCATAGTTGCCTACCATGAAGGCCAGGTCCTTGGCTGCGACGCGCAGGCTGTCGCGAGGTACGCGAAGGATTCTGAGGCCACGGTGTTTGTCGGTGATGGCATGTTCCATGCGCTGGCAATCAGCTCTGAGAAGCCTGTGTATGCAATCCATCCGAAATCAGGGGAAGTGCGGCAGATAAACGATGAGATCGAAAAGCTGGCCAGGAAGAGGCGCGGCGCTGTTATCGCCGCTTCAAAGGGGGAGACCTTTGGCATCCTGGTCTCCACGAAAATCGGCCAGTGCAATGTCATGGGCGCCAGGAGAATCAAGGAGGAATTGGAGAAGAAGGGGAAGAAGGCGGAGATACTTATCGCCAATGAGCTCAATGCCGGTTCCCTGGAGAATTTCCAGTCCTTCGACGCCTACGTGAACACCGCGTGCCCGAGGATTATGGATGACAATGAGATGTTCGGGAAGCCGGTAATCAATCCGAAGGACATGAAGCTTCTCCTAGAGCTCATATGAATTTCACAGGTGTGTTATGCGGATGACGCCGATTTAGCTGGAAATGACGGCAGAAAATGAACTCAGCTTTAAATTCTTTTCTTACCTTTTTTTCTAAATCAGCTTTTTGAGGCGCACAAATGGAAGCACTTACTGAAATGGAGCTTGAACTTCCGAAAGTTCACAGGGGAAAGGTAAGGGACACGTACACGCTCAACAACCACCTTCTTATGGTCGCAAGCGACAGGCTGAGCGCGTTTGACGTCGTTTTCAATGAGGGAATCCCGATGAAGGGGAAGGTCCTGAACAAGCTGTCGATATTCTGGTTCCAGAGGACTTCCGATATAATCAAGAACCACTTCATCACGGACGCCATTCCGAGTTCCCTGCCTGAATATCTTCAGGGCAGGAGCATGATTGTTAAGAAGACCGAACCTCTTCCAATCGAATGCGTCGTGCGCGGATATTTAACCGGAAGCGCGTGGAAGGACTACAGGAAGGGCGGAAGCGTCTGCGGGATAAGGCTACCGGAGGGCCTGCGGAACGGCTCTGAATTGCCGCATCCGATCTTTACCCCTGCCTTCAAGGCGAAGACCGGCCATGACGAGAATATCACAGAAGAGAAGGCAATTGAGCTTGTCGGGGAGAACTCCTATAAATTCGTCAAGCAGAAGAGCATCGAGCTCTACAACTTCGGGAAGGCGCACGCAAAGAAGTGCGGCCTGATCCTTGTCGACACCAAGTTCGAGTTCGGCGAGCTCACCGACGCCGAGGGGCACAAGAGCATAATCGTTATTGATGAGATGCTCACTCCGGATTCCAGCAGGTACTGGATAAAGGAGAGGCACGACCAGGGGATAATCGAGAGCCTGGACAAGCAGTATGTCAGGGATTATCTTGAGAAGACGAAATGGGACAAGAACCCTCCCCCGCCCGAACTGCCTGCAGACGTCGTAGAGAAGACCACTGAAAGGTATCTCGAGGCGTACAAGAGGCTAACAGGAAAAGGGCTTGAATAAGCTTCATTCAAGGTAGTGGTCCAGCATATTCAGGGCGAACCTTGCCTGCCCCTTGTTTATCCCAAAGAGCATCGCGATATGCATCAGCTCCTCAGGATATCGAACCTGGTTCTTTTCCTCGGTAAAAGAAGCGAACGCATAGAAGGCGCCATGTTTGTTGCACTGCTCAAGGAATGTCCTGAGCCTTGAAATCCTGAGGCTGCGCTGGATACCGGATGACTTAATCACGGTGTTCAGGTCGATCAGGAAGCATGCCTTCCTCTTTTCCGCGATGTTCTTCACGGAGCCGATATCGAAATCGTATTCTTTGAGCATGATCAGCGTCTTCTTGTTCCTGAATTTTACGGAAGATTTCAGGTTATCGGCGTGGGCAATGCTGCCCTTTATTGAATTGTAAGAGTAGAACTTCTCGAAGTCATAATCTGATGGGTCAGCATTGCATTTGAGGATATCGAACATTAGTATATGTTTGTATGGATGGGTTTTAATCACTGACCTTTCTGACGAAACCCATTTCGCCAGCCAGAATAGGAAAAAAAGGAAAGAAAATAGAAAAAGAGCTACTCCGTGGCCTCTTTCTTCTCAGCTTTCGGGGCAGATTTCTTGGCCGCCCTTTTCTCGGCCTTTTTCTTCGCCTTTGCCGCCTTCACGCCCCTTTTCCGGATTGTTGCCTTTGCCTTGGTCTTCTCCTTTTTCTCATAAGGCTTTGCCGGGGGCTTGCCGAGCAGCTTCTTCTTGCGGAGCTTCTTGTTGAGCCCTTCCTTCTTGGTCGGCCTTCCCCTCCTGCCCGAGCTGGTAAGCCCGCGGAAGGTCTTGCCCTGCCTAACACCAGCGCTGATGTTTACGGAAGGCTTTGATGAATCAATTAGGATCACTTCGAAGAACTTGTGGTTTCCATCCTCTCCAACCCAGTAGGAATTGAGGACCTCCATGTTCCTGTACTGCCTGTTGACCCTCGTCTCGGCAATTGCCTTGTGGGATTTTCCGGGTGGCACGAACAGGTAGTTGCTCTTGGGCTTCCTTCCTCCCGAAGGCTTCCTCCTTGTCCTCCTTCCCTTGTCCACGCGGACGCGGACAATGATGTAGCCCTGCTTTGCCTTGTACCCCAGGCGCCTTGCACGCGTGAGGTTGGCAGGCCTTTCGACCTTGACCATTACCGGCTCCTTTCTCCAGCCGATAAGCTTGTCCTTGTACCTTGAATCCCTCTCCTTGTACTGCTGCTGGAGCGTCTTCTCAATATATTTGTAAGAACCCATTTGCACCACTTTAAATATTATTTTCTTCAATTCCTCCCTGAAAATCGCAGAAGGGCTTCTGCACTGCCTGCGTAGAATTCGACAGCAAACTCTTTGTGCTACTCATGGTTTTTAAACATTTCTTTTTAGAAGGATTTTTGAACTGGTTTTGGTGTTGACATGGCGGAAGTTTCTGAACATTCAGAGTTTATGAAAACGGTTGAGGAAATAAAGTCAGCCGAGGATGAATATGATCATCTCATTACGGATGCCAGGCAGAAGGCCGACGCTATCCTAAGAAAAGCGAAAGAGCAGGTTCTGAAGGAGAGGAACAAGGCCAGGGAGAGCGCCACCGCCTACAAGAACGAGAGGCTCAAGAGCGGCAGTGAGGAAATCGAGGCTGAGGTAGACAAGATTCTCAAGAAGGCAAGGGACGAGTCGGAGAAAATCAAGAAGAACAAGGCAGACGACAAATTCACCGACTCTCTCGTGAAGACGTTATTGACCAGTGAATAAAGGTATTGACATGTTCAAACCCGCAGCGATGCAGAAGGTCAGGATAATTGCGCTCAAGTCCCACGTGGAGGATTTGATAAAGACACTCCACGAGGCGGGCCTTGTTGAGATAAAGAAGACCGCGATAGAAGGGCTTGGGAAAGGCAGGCCGCTGGAATTCTTCGACGAGGTTTCCGCGCAGCTTATCAGGCTCCGCGCAATCCTATCAATGATGGAGGAGAAGAAGAGCGGAAATGCCGGCGCGGGCCAGTTCCAGATAATTGAGGCCAACGCCGCGCTTGAGGAGGCCAAAGAGCTCAGGCTCGATTCGAAGCTCCGTGAGCTGAGCGAGGAAGCTGCCAGGCTCACTGATGAAATCAATGCCAATAAAGCGCACCTGGAAGTCACCAACAAGCTGAAGGCTTTCAAGAATGTCGATTTCTCCAAGCTCAGGACCAGGACACTCGCATATGAGATTGGGGAGATTCCTGTGGTGAAGCTTGAGGCGCTGAATGCAAAAATGAGAAAACTGATCGATAATTATTCTGTCTTAACCCCTCCTAATGCGAAAGACACGATACCTGTCCTCGTATTATACAAAAGGACGGATGATGTTGATCTCGAGCACGCCTTGGCTGAAGTAGGCTTCGCATCCCTGTCCGTTCCGCCCGGAATGAGCAGGCCGAGCGTAACCGCTTCGGAATTGCACAAGGCAATCCGGACTCGGGAAGTGCGGATGAACGAGCTGGGGGATGAAATCCGGGGGCTGGCAGACACCAGCTACGCGAAGGTGAAATCGCTTTTGGCCTCCCTGGAAGTGGCGGCGGACCGCTCTGAAATCACTTCAAGATTCTCCTTTTCGGGCAGGTCATTCGTTCTTGAGGGCTGGGTGAAGGCTGCGGATTTCCCCGAGCTTGAGAAAGCGGTCAGGAGCCTTGGGGACACGGTCCATATGGAAAAGGTTGACCCTGGCCATGATGAGATGCCCCCCACAGTGCTTGAGAATCCGGAGCCTGCAGGTCCATTCGAGTTCCTGACAAGGAGCTACTCGTTTCCAAACTATACGGAAATGGACCCGTCAATGATTTATATGATATTCGTCCCCATCCTCTACGGGATGATTGTGGGGGATGTGGTTTACGGCCTTATCTCGATTGTGATTTCGAAATGGCTGATGAAGAAATTCGCCAAGAGCTATGTGATGTCGAATGTCGCGAAGCTTTGGTTCTATTCGGCGTTCCCGACCATTGTCTTCGGCTTGATTTTCGATGAGTGGATGGGAACGAGCTCACTAGGCCTCATGCAGGCGCTGGGGGCCTGGGGAGTACCCATGCTCTTCACAGAGCCACTCTACCAGGGATTCCATAGGGTGCATCAGCTCACAACGCTTATAGGGATAACCGCGCTTGTCGGGCTTATCCAGCTGGGAATCGGGTTCCTGCTTGGCGCAATAAACCTCTGGGGGCATCACAGGAAGCACGCGTACGCGAAGATTGCCTGGCTCGGCGTTGAGATCGGGGGCACGGTCGCGGTATGTGCGCTGATACTCGGGGTGCTTCCTGCAGGCCTTGGCATCTACGCGGAGGTTCTGCTCGCGGTGTCAATCGCGGGGCTTTTCCTCACAGAGGGGATTGCCGGTGTGCTTGAAGTCCCAGGGCTTATGGGCAATGTCCTGTCATACGCGAGGATTGCGGCAATCGGGATTGTCGGTGTTATTCTCGCGGAGATAATCAATGATTTCCTTATGCCGAACCCGTCGCAGGGAATTTTCGCACTTTTGTTCTTCCCCCTGTTCGTGATACTGCACTTCGCAAACGCGTTCATCGCGATGTTCGAGGCATTGATACAGGGAGGCCGTCTCAACCTCCTTGAATTCCGGTCAAAGTTCCTTGAGGGCGGCGGATTACCTTTCAAACCGTTCTCTTTACGCTCAAGATAAGTTTTGAGGTGAAATGAAATATGGCAGATGTAACAGCAGGAATGACATCGGGCGCCGCAGCTGCGCTGGGTGCAGGAATAGCAATGGGAGTCAGCGCACTAGCCGCTGCTTGGTCTCAGGGTGCAGTTGGTTCTGCGGCTCTTGGCGTTATCGCAGAGAGGCCTGAGTTCGAGAAGAACGTCCTTATCTACCTGGTATTGCCGGAAATCCTGGCTATCCTTGGTTTCGTTATCGCGTTCATGCTCATCGGCTCAGTGGGCGAAGCCCACTAAAACTTCCTTTTATTAGGAGGTTTGTAAGATGGGTATTGAACGGCTAACTTCTTCCCTCCTTCTGGAGGCGAACAAGGAAGCGGCCGATATCATAAGCGCGGCCGAATCCCACGTCCAGAAGATGGTCGAAGAAGAGCGTGCCAGGAATAAGGAGCTCGAGAGCGGCATGGAAGAGGATGTTGACCGCATCCTTGATGGCCAGAAGAATGAGCGCATCGCCTGGGCAAGGCTGGAAGCCAAGAGGATTCTCGCCGAAGCAAGGGAGGATGCGATAAAGAATGTTCTCGAGGGATTTTTCGAGGCTCTTTCAAAGGGCAAGCAGTCCAAGGAATACAAGGAATTCATGGGCTCTGCGGTAAAGAGCGCAATTTCCGAGCTGGGAACTTCCGGGCTGGTGGTCCACGTCTGCAAGGGCGAGGGCAAGCTGGTCAAGGTCAAGGGCGTAAAAGTGGTCCAGGACCTGGATGCCCTGGGGGGCGCGATAGTGGAGAGCAAGGACGGGAATGTGAGAGTGAATCTCACCCTTGAGATGCTCTTCGAATCCAGAAGGGACGAACTTAGAAAGAAGATATCTGACAAACTATTCGGAGGAAAGTGATGGTACTTCCAAAAATCGAGAGCAGGGCCCTGAAATACGGATACGCAAACGCGAGGGTCAAGGGAATGAAGGGACTTCTCATTGACCAGCCTACGCTCGAGGAATTAGTAAAGGTCCGGACCGTCGATGGCATGATAGAGCTCCTGCAGAGGACCCACTATAAGGGGCACTTCGTAAAGGGCTCTGTGAGCTACTCGGGCTCGGCTCTTGTTGAGCTGGCAGCAGGCAGGAGCTTCCTGCATTCGGTTGAGAAGCTCAAGAGCTTCACGCCCAAGGACAGCAGGCCGGCGATACAGGCCCTCTTAAGGAAATGGGGCCTAGTCAACCTGAAAACCCTCATCCACGCCAAGAGGCTTGGGAAGACATATGAGGAAGTGAAGCCCTATCTCTTTCCTGTCGGCGGGATAACAGAGGCCGATTTCGAGAGAATCATGAGGGCGAATGATCGGGAGATTTTCCGGGAGGTCCGGCATACCGAGCTTGGGGCGGAGATGCTCGCATCGAGCACCATGCTCTTCAGCAAGCAGATGCGGGATACCTTCAACAACGCCCTGAAGAGCATGAACATGTTCATGCAGATGGAAACCATCATGGATGCCTACATATATCTTTTGATGGACAAGGCATTGTCAGAGGTCGGAGGCACGGAAATCCAGAGCATAAGGAAAATCATGAAGCTCGAGATTGACGCCAAGAACATACTTATAGTTGAGAGGATGAAGAAGCACGGCTACGAGGCTGGCAAAATCAGGAGCGCGCTAATCCGCGGCGGAACCCTCAGGGAAAGCTTCGTTGCCAAGCTCCTGGAGGCCAAGGACACTGGCGCCACGGTCGCGCTTATCCGCTCGAAGTTCAGGAGGCTCCAGCTCAAAGAGGGGGACACATCCTTGGTTGGCCTTGAGATTGCCCTTGAGAAGGCGCTTGCGGCCGAGAAGGTGTCCTCGTTCCACAGGAGCATACTCTCGCTGGGGGTCATCCTCGGTTTCCTTCTGCTCAAAGAGGAGGAGATGAACAACCTGAGGAAAATCGCAAAGGCCAAGGAGTTCAACCTGCCTGAAGCCGAAGTGAAGGAGATGCTTGTGATAATCTGAGGTATTTACCATGACGAAAGCGAAGATACTTGTGCTTGGCGATGCCCCGCTTGTCCAGGGGTTCCAGCTAGCCGGCCTTGAGAACTGCATAGTGGTCGATTCCGAGAGCTTCGAGGAGCAGCTGGAAAAGGCGCTGGGCACCCCCGAATACGGGATTCTCGTGGTAAATGAAAGCATGCTTAATGGCATCGACTGGAGGCTTCGCAAGAAGCTGGACACAATAGCATATCCCGTCCTCGTGCCCATGCCGGACACGAGCGGGCAGAGCAGCGAAGGGGATGAAATCCGGAGCCTCATAAAGAGGGCACTGGGCTTCGACCTGGCGGCGCAGAAATAATCACTAGGAGGAAGATAGGAATGGCACCTAAAAAAGAAGGTTACATAAAGAGGATATCCGGCCCGGTCGTAGAGGCCGTAATCCCGGATGCAAAACTGTATGACGTCGTCAGGGTAGGCGACGAGGGCCTTATCGGCGAAATAATCAAAATCGTAAGGGATACGTCCGTTGTGCAGGTCTATGAGGACACCTCCGGTCTGAAGCCGGGTGAAAAAGCGTCGACGACTGGCGAGCCGCTCTCGGTAGAGCTTGGCCCCGGAATCCTGAAGGGCATTTATGACGGCATCCAGAGGCCGCTCAAAGTAGTCGAGGAGAAATCAGGCGGCCCGTTCATGAAGAGGGGTGTCGTCGCGCTGCCCCTTGACCGGAAGAAGAAATGGGACTTCAAGGCGATAATGAAGAAGGGCGACAAGGTCAAGGTCGGGGACGTCCTTGGCACTGTCCAGGAGACCGAACTTATCGAGCACAAGATTCTCTCTCCTTTTGAGGGGAGGATAGAAGCCATTTCCTCAGGGAAATACTGCGTTGACGAGAAAGCAGGCGAAATCCTCTTCGAAGGCAAGAAGAAGCCGTTCACCCTCATGCAGAGATGGTTCGTCAGGAAGGCAAGGCCCGTGGTTGAGAAATTCCCGCCAGTAATCCCGCTTGTCACAGGGCAGAGGGTCATAGACACGTTCTTCCCAATCGCAAAAGGCGGCACCGCTTCCATTCCAGGTCCCTTCGGCTCTGGAAAAACAGTCACGCAGCAGGCATTCGCCAAGTATTCCGACACGCAGATTGTGGTCTATATCGGATGCGGGGAACGCGGAAACGAGATGACTGAAGTACTCAAGGAATTCCCGGAGCTCATCGACCCGAACACGGGTAAAGCATTGATGGAAAGGACCGTCCTTATCGCCAACACGTCCAACATGCCTGTTGCGGCGCGTGAGGCTTCAATCTACACGGGAATCACAATCGCCGAATACTTCCGGGACCAGGGCTATGATGTGGCCTTGATGGCCGATTCCACCTCAAGGTGGGCCGAAGCCATGCGTGAAATCGGTGGCCGCCTGGAAGAGATGCCTGGCGAGGAAGGATATCCTGCCTACCTGGCAAGGAGGCTCGCCGAGTTCTATGAGCGGGCCGGCAGGGTCCGCTGCCTTGGAACTGACGACCGGTACGGTTCGGTCACAATCATCGGAGCAGTGTCCCCGCCTGGCGGTGACATCTCAGAGCCAGTCTCGCAGAATACCCTCCGTGTCACAAAGGTGTTCCTGGCGTTGGATGCCTCACTGGCTTATAGGAGGCACTTCCCGGCCATCAACTGGCTCAAGAGCTACTCGCTCTACCATGAGGGCCTGGCGGAATGGATTTCGGAGAACATCTCATCCGACTACCCGAAGATGGTCAAGAGGGCCATGATACTACTGCAGAAGGAAGCTGAGCTCCAGGAAGTCGTCCAGCTTGTGGGCCCGGACGCGCTCCCTGAGAAGGAGCAGGCAATCCTGATGGTCACCAGGATGATTCGCGAGGACTTCCTGCAGCAGAACGCCTTCTCCGATGTGGACGCCAGGAGCGACCTGAAAAAGCAGTACGAGATGCTTAAGATTGTCATGAGGTTCGGCGAGAGGACCAACGGGGCCCTTGACCTTGGGACCCAGCTCAAGAATATCGAGAGCCTCCCTTCAAGGGCGAAGATTGGCCGTATGAAGGAAATCCCACAGGACAGGCTGGATGAGTTCAAGAAACTCGAAAAGGAAATTGAGCTGGAATTCGACCAGCTCGCCAAGAAGTAGGTGATTATGATGAAGGAGTACAGGACAATCAGCGAGATTGCGGGC
This sequence comes from Microcaldota archaeon, assembly GCA_043812915.1. Classification (GTDB taxonomy): domain Archaea; phylum Micrarchaeota; class Micrarchaeia; order Anstonellales; family Bilamarchaeaceae; genus CAYVTJ01. The sequence continues at coordinate 12,501 of JBDRLQ010000014.1, forward strand.
CCGCTCGTATTCGTTTCGGACGTCAGCGGAGTAGGCTACAACGAGATTGTGGAGATTATGCTCCCTGACGGGGAGAGGAGGAAGGGGCAGGTCCTGGACGTGAGCGAAAAGATCGCCGTTGTGCAGGTTTTCGGCCCGACCGCCGGAATCAGCACCCAACAGACAACCGTCCGTTTCCTCGGGGAAACCATGAGGCTTGGCCTCAGCACGGACATGCTTGGGCGCGCCTTCAACGGCCTTGGCGAGCCCCGTGACAAGGGACCGAAGATTATCCCCAAGGAGAAGGTGGATATCACGGGCCTTCCGATTAACCCCTATTCCCGTGAGACGCCCTCGGAGTTCATCCAAACGGGCATCTCCACCATTGACGGAATGAACACTCTTGTCCGTGGCCAGAAGCTTCCAATTTTCTCTGGCGCGGGGCTTCCGCACAACCAGCTTGCCGTGCAGATCGCCAGGCAGGCGAAAGTGCGCGGAAGCGGGGAGAAGTTCGCCGTAGTATTCGCGGCAATCGGAATCACGCACGAAGAGGCGTCCTACTTCATCAGGGACTTCGAGAAGACCGGGGCCCTTGAGAATGCGGTCCTTTTCCTGAACCTGGCCGATGACCCCTCTGTCGAGCGTATCATCACGCCGAGGCTTGCGTTGACCACTGCCGAATATCTAGCCTATGAGCAGGACATGCACGTTCTGGTTCTTATTACGGACATGACCAACTACGCCGAGGCCTTGCGTGAGATTTCCTCAGCCAGGAACGAGGTTCCCGGAAGGCGTGGCTATCCCGGATACATGTACACAGACCTCTCCACAATCTATGAGAGGGCCGGCCGTGTGAAGGGCTCGAAGGGCTCGGTTACCCAGCTTCCTATTCTTACGATGCCCGGTGATGACAAGACGCATCCGATTCCAGACCTTACAGGCTACATTACCGAGGGACAGATTATCCTGAGTAGGGATATCCACAGGAAGAACATCTATCCGCCTGTCGATGTGCTGCCTTCGCTCTCCAGGCTGATGAACCTTGGTATCGGGCCTGAGAAGACGAGGGAGGACCACAAGGGCGTTGCCGACCAGCTTTACGCTTCATACGCCAACGGCCGTGAGCTGAGGTCGCTGAGCGCGGTTGTCGGTGAGGAGGCTTTGACTGCCACAGACCGGAAATACCTGAAGGTCGCCGACGAATTCGAGAAGAGGTTCGTCCAGCAGGACCCGTATGAGGACCGTGACATAGACCAGACCCTGGCAATCTCATGGGACCTCCTGGCCATGCTGCCTGAGGATGAGCTCAAGAGGGTCAAGAGGGAGTTCCTAGCGAAATACCTCAAGAAACCAAGTGAGGAAGAAGAGAAGGAGTGAGCCGGATGTCCACAGACGTCAATCCAACAAGGATGGAACTCATCAAGATAAAGGACCGCATCGTTCTTGCCAAGAAGGGGCACAAGCTCCTCAAGCAGAAGAGGGATGCCCTTATCCTTGAGTTCTTCAAAATCCTTAAGAAGGCCAAGGATCTGCGCGGAGAGCTCGCCAAGAGGATGGCTACGGGCTACAAGTCCCTGGAGCTGGCTGAAGCGTACCATCCTATCTACCAGCTTGCCAAGGTCTCCCTGGATTTGCAGAAGAACATAGAGGTTGACATCGAGGTCAAGAATGTCATGGGCGTGAAAATACCGACTCTCGACATCAACCTGGGGACCACCCCCTATATGTCCCTCCAGTCGTATTCGGTTGCAGGGACAAGCGCCAAGATTGATCAGGCTGTCGAGGATTTCGACGCTGTTTTGGAGATGGTAATCAAGCTGGCGGAGACCGAGACGGCCATGAAGAGGCTGATTGTGGAGATTGAGAAGACCAAAAGGAGGGTGAATGCCCTTGAATTCGTCTTGATTCCCCGCCTTGATGAGACCAAGGCATTGATTTCCTTCCGCCTTGAGGAGATGGAGAGGGATTCGTTCGTTTCTTTGAAGAGCATCAAGAGGAAGCTCGAGAAGAAGAATGAGAATGTCTGAGCTCCTCTTTTTTCCCTTATTTTGTGTTAATAAGTTAATTTTTGTAAATCATTTTAAACATTTCGGTTCATATTTAGCATATAACATTCGTGAGTTGGAAATATGGAACCGGTAAACAGGAAAAGGAATAGTGATGCGAAGGAAGGCGGAAGGGATGGCTTTAACAAAAAAAAGCCAATGGCATCTAGGGATTTTGATGCAGAAATACAGGCCTCCGGGGGGGTCACAGTCACTTTGACTGATGGGAAAGGCCGGAAGGCAACCGTAGAGGTTCCAGAAACGGGCTCAAAAAAAGCATCTCTTGGCGATTCAGAAATAGAAGTCAGCTATGAAAGAACCGATTCGGAAGACGGAATCGGGGCTGGATCCGTTACATTAACACTTAAATCCTGCGAGGGTGAAGATGCCGACGTTGATGTAGATATGGAGCCTGAAGAGGATGAATTAGATCGGATCTATGATTCGAATTGGCGGTACAATTATTCGCACGGCCTGGAGCTGGACGCCGGCATGGAAGTTGATGGGGACTGCGACGACTGCAATGCCGATGCTGACATGGACCTCGACGAAGGTGATGACCTGGAGGCGGAGTTCATGACAACACTACTCAATACTTTGGCTGATGTTGGCATGGATGTGGATGCTGCAGCTGAGGCGCTAGCCGAGGTGGTAAAAGAGCGTGATGGTGTTGATCAAGTGAATCCTCACATGGTTGAGAATCTCAGGGTTGCACTGACGGCCGCACTTGAAACTGCTGAAGGCACAAAGAAAAAAATTGACGAAAATTAATCTTCTCTTTCATTTTTACTTCTATTGCCTAAGGACTAATAATCCCTGATTTCCTCGACCCAGATGCCTCGGGCCTTCTTCGGGCTGTCATCGGCGTTCCTGAGGCCCTGCATGCATCCGAACAGCAACAAAAGCAAAAGTAATGCGGCAAACAGTCTATTCATGATAAGCATCATCTTTCGGTAATAACCAGAACAAAACCGAAACAACTTATAACTTTAAGCTCTGGATATCATCGGTGATTTTATGGCCAAAGAGAAAATGGATTTTGCATACCATCATAATTCTGGAATGCTGATTGGCAAACTGATACTGGCGCTCGCGCTTCTTGGAAGCGCCTACATGATTTCAATGGGAATCGGAAGCTACCAGCCCGGTGATGTCTATGTCTCTTCATCTCCTGCCGAGCACACGATTGACGTGAGCTCCACTGCGACAACCGAGGTCGAGCCCGACCTGCTTGTCGTGCAGCTGAGGGTTGAGAGCGAGGCGAGGACTGCCGGGGCCTCGCAGGAGGCGAACGCTGAGGATGTTGACGCGGTAAAAGCCGCGATAATGGCGCTCGGAATCCCCGAGAAGAACATAAAGACCACCTCATACGGGGTCGATGTCAAGGAGGAGAGCCACTACATCTGCGTGAACACCTCAAGGCCTTATATAGACGAGTCCGGGATGTATGGCGCTCCGGAGCCAGCGCCCTATGACTCATACGCGTATGAAGGCACTGACTGCTACTGGGACTATGTGATGGTCGGATACGAGACCAGGCACGTCCTCTCAGTGGAAGTTGAGGCACTTGACCGGGGAGGGGATGTGATTGACGCCGCAATAAAGGCTGGCGCAACCGAGATAGACTACATCAGCTTCACCCTCAAGCCTGAAACACAGAAAGCTCTTGAGAAATCCCTGCTCAGGCAGGCATCCGCAGACGCCAAATCAAAGGCTTCTGAGATTGCCGGAGGCCTTGGCATGTCGCTTGGAAATGCGGTTAGCGCCGGCGAATCGGCCAACTACTACTATGACTATCCAAGATATGACAACTACGCGTATGCCATGGAAGCTGGGGCCGCCGCCCCGAAGACTTCAGTCTCGCCAGGGCAGGTAACTGTCAGCGCGACGGTTTACGCTAGCTTCGGGCTCAACTGAACCCCTTCTCTTTTATTTTTTCCCTTCTTTTTTCTAATATGAACTGGCGACCCCATTTTGTATTCGGCTGCGCAGCGGCTGCCATAGCATTCATACTGATTCTTCCCCTGCTCGGGCTTTATGAGTGGGACAACCCCCTGCTCCTGATGCTCCTCATACTGTTCGGTGGAATGAGCGCTCTTGTACCCGACCTGGACCATCACGAGAGCAAGGGGAAAGCGGTCCTGGACGTCGGATTCGTTGTTATTGTCGCATTCTATGCCTACAACACCATGTGCGGCGGAATGGGGCTCTGCGTCCCGCCCTATGAGGCGGTGCAGGAGATGATACAGCTGTTCCTCGCGATGGTGGGTGTATATTTCCTATTCTTCAGGTTCTTCAAGCCGGCGCACAGGGGAATCACACATACGGTGCTGGCCTCGGTGCTCTACGGGCTTATTATCTTCGCCTTATTGGATGAGTATTTCGCTGCTGCGGCTGTTGCCGGATACGTTTCGCACCTGGCAGCAGACATGCACATAAAACTAGCCTAAAGCGCCTCTTCCTTCTTCCTTTCGCAGCGGACATTCAATGACTTTTCAAGGCGGCTATCTATTATGCCGTCCTTGTTGTAGATATAGAGCGTGACATCGCACTTGTACATCTGGGGGGCGGAATATTTATTTGCGTAGACACGCACGCCTTTCTCAAGGAATTCCCTCGTGCCCACAATGCCCACACGCACACGGCCCTTGCGGAGCTCGCTGTCAGGGCTGAGGGAAAGCTTTTCCGGGACCTTGACATCAGCCTCAGCCCATAAAGAGTGCTCACCGCGGTTCTCAACGCGTGAAATGAGCTCAAGGTAGTTGTTGGTGTAGCAGAAAAGCACCTCAGGATGCGTGCGTAGCTGGAATTTTATCAATACCTCACCTTAATGTGTAACTAATTGCGGGTAAGCTTTTTATATTTGACCTGGAAAACCAGTCTATGATTCCGGAATCAAAACTGATTAAGTCAGAGATTACTATACGCGAGCTTTCGCTGCCTGATGATGTCATCCTTGCCAGAAAATCGCTTATCCGCTGGCTTGCGCTCTCCCTGGGCCTGATAACACCCAACGAGAGCCGGAGGCTGCTACTCGACGTTTTTGACTCCCTCCTTGACTTCCATGTGAAAAGCGAGAATCCGACCACCAAGGACATCCTGGACCAGCTTGAGAGCAAAACAAAGGCCAAGCAGAACCCAAAGGCCGTATATTACCACCTTCTGCGGCTAAAGGACTTCGGAATAATCTCCAGGAAAAAAGGCAGGTACTTCTTCGGTGACGGCGAGGGGAAGAGGCTATCGGAGCTCTTCAAGCACTTCTACATGATGAAGACCAATCAGGCGTTCGAGAACATCGAGACCGCGCTCAACAAGCTCGAGAGCAAATATTAGCCCCTTTCAGTCGGATGTCGTAGTCAGCTGTCCCACTCCATATTTTTATAAGGCTTTTCGAGGATATCGTCTTCATGTCTGAGTTCTCAGGTTTCTATAAGCTTTCAGTAGAGGAAAGGCTCAAGAGAGTAAAGGAGCATGCCAAGCTCACTGACGCGGAGGCCGCCGTGCTCTCTGACGAGGGTGCGCTCAAGAATGCGACCGCCGACAAGATGATAGAGAATGTCATCGGGACAATGCATCTTCCCCTGGCCCTTGCCACGAACTTCAGGATTAACGGGAAGGACTATATCATTCCCATGGCGGTCGAAGAACCCTCGGTGGTCGCGGCAGCATGCAGGGCCGCCAAGCAGACACTCCCCCAAGGCTTCAAGGCAGAAGCTGATGAGCCAATCATGATAGGGCAGCTTCAGATTACCGACATAGATGACATCCTCCTGGCGCAGAAGAATCTCGAGGCCAACAAGGCAGAGGTGCTCAATAAGGCAGCCGAGTTCATGAAACCCCATGAAAGATATGGCTGCGGAGTGCATGATGTCGAATGGCGCGTGAGAGTGACTGGCAGCGGCACAATGCTCGTCCTTAATTTCATGATTAACGTTGGTGACGCGCAGGGCGCGAACATGGTGAACACAACGCTTGAAGGCGTAACCCCATTCATCATTCCTTTGACGGGCGGACAGGCGAGGCTCAGGATTGTGAGCAACCTGGCGGATCGGCGGAAAGTTGCCGTCAGCGCGGTGTGGAAGAAGGATGCCATCGGAGAGAATGTCATTAGCGGAGTGCTTGAGGCCTACGAATTCGCCAAGGCTGACATCTACAGGTGCGCGACCCACAACAAGGGCATCATGAACGGGATTGATGCAGTCGCGATCGCCACCGGAAATGACTGGAGATCAGTGGAGGCTGGGGCGCACTGCTTCGCTTCCATGGGCCAGTACCACCCGTTAACAAGATATGAGAAGAACGAGAAAGGGGACCTGGTCGGGACCATTGAGCTGCCGATGGCTGTTGCCACAGTAGGCCCGGCGATAAGCACAAATCCCACGACAAGCATCGCCATAAAGATTATCGGGGCAAAAAGCTCAAGGGAGCTGGCGATGGCAATCGCAGCCGTCGGGTTGGCCAACAACTTCGCCGCCCTATCCGCCCTCTCAACCGAAGGGATACAGAAAGGGCACATGAAGCTGCACGCGAGGAATATAGCCGCGTTCGCAGGGGCGAAGGATGATGAGGTCAACAAAGTCGCTGAAAAGCTCGGGCAGGAGAAGAAATTCACTGTCGAAAGGGCAAAGGAGATTCTTGAGGAGATGAGGGCTTGATAGCGTATTACCTTTTCTTCGGAGCTGCCGCTTTTTCCGTTACATATATCCTTACGAACGTCATCATCCCGAGGCTGAAAGCCGCTGGCATTACTGGGGATGACGAGAACAAGCCCGGGCGGCCGAAGATCGCCGAAATGGGGGGCCTTGCGATTGTTGCCGGCCTCACCGCAGGGATACTGCTCGCGATTTTCTTCAACACGTTCATGGGATTCGATTTCCACCTTGTGAACATGCTGGCCGCCCTGATTACCATACTGCTTATCGCATTCATAGGTGTTGTTGATGATTTGCTCAATGTCCCGCAGTGGATGAAGGCACTGCTGCCACTCGGTGCAGCAATCCCCCTTGTCGCTGTCAGCGCTGTCGGGAGCACAGTAATCGGCATCCCGTTCCTGGGGGAGATCGATTTCGGGATAATCTACATCATCGCGCTTGTGCCGCTTGCTGTCGCGGTGGCATCAAACCTCTCAAACATGTTCGCTGGATACAACGGGATGGAAGCCGGAATGGGCTCAATTATCTTCCTGACGATCTTCCTTATCGCATATGCCCATTCCCTTCCTGAGATGGCAATCATCTCAATCGCCATGCTTGCGGCCCTTCTTGCTTTCCTGAAGTTCAACTGGTTCCCGGCCAAGGTATTCCCAGGAGATGTCGGGAACCTGACAATAGGCGGAACGCTCGCGGCGGCAGTGATAATAGGGAATTTCGAGACTGCCGGGGCCCTGCTCATGATTCCGTATGTGATAGATTTCTTCATTAAACTGAAAAATAGGCTGCCCCACACCCATTCGGAAATCAGGGATGGGAAGCTGTTCCCATTGGATGGAAAAGTGAAGGGCTTTGTCCATGTTGCCATGAAGATGTTCAATGGAATTAGGGAGAGGGACCTTTCAGTGCTCTTCATCGCTGCGGAAGGGGTTTTCGCGATAATACTGTTCCTGCTCTACTTGTGATGGAGGTCCTTGAGCAGCTGAGATGTCTCGAATTCCTCATTGAGCCTCTCATATTCAGAGACCTGCCCGATATCGAACCACACGCCATCGAATATGAATGAGTTGATTTTCCCGCCATTCTTAAGAATCCTGGGGAACACATCCCTGGCGAAATCATCTTTTTCATTAATGTAGTTGAATATTTCGGGCTCGAAAACATATATCGCCACGTTGTAGAGGTATTCTATCAGCGGCTTCTCCTGGAAGCCTGTCACGAATCCAGCCTCGTCAGTCTGGGCAATGCCGAACTGCAGGGGAATCTTCTTTCGCAGAAGCGCTATCGAGGCCACTGCGCCGCTCTTCTTGTGGCTCTCGAGCATCTTCTTGACATCTATGTTCGTGATGTGGTCTCCCATCGCCACGACGAAGGTGCCCTTCACCTTGGATTTGTGTGGGAGCACCGAGCCGGCAGTATTCAGCTTCTCAGTTTCTTTCGCATGCTCAATCTTCACCCCAAGCTCCGCGCCATCCCCGAAATACTCCTCAATCTTGCCTGCCAGATATCCGGAGGTGAGGACGAAATCCTTCAATCCGCCCCTCCTGAGATTCTCGATTACATACTGAAGTATCGGTTTTCCCCCAATCGGAAGCATGGGCTTCGGAGTGGTGTAAGTGTAAGGTCTCAGGCGGGTTCCCTCTCCGCCGCACAAAACAAATGCTTTCATCTGATCACCAATATCTGATTTTATGCCGTTCATTTTATGAATATGTATCCAAGGGCTGCGCCTGCTATTGAGCAGATGAAATTTGTGGTCCCCTTGGTCCCGATGCCCCGTTCTTCCAGAACCCCGAAAACGCTGTCCACAACAGAGCCTCCGAGCCCGGCAAGGCCGATAAGGAACGCGGCGGTCGCGTTGATGTCAAAAAGGAAGAACGCGCCAAGGCCTATCGCAGTTGCCCCTGCAAGGGACGCCACAGTCCCCATGGCAGTCACCGCTCCGCTAACTCCTGGCTTGACAGGCTGGAAAGTCTCCAGCGAAATCGGCTTTCCACGGTCAAGCACTCCCAGCTCAGAGCCGAACTTGTCCGCCGTGACAGCGGCGACGCAGGCGATATACGGAATCGCGCCTATGAAAGGGCTGGCGACTGCCAGTATTGTTGGCAGGAATCCGTTTGACAATACATTCTCCCAGCCCCGCTCGTGCTCATAGATCCCCATATCCCGCTTTGTCTCATGCTCATAGCGGGTGACAACAATAGCAAGCAAGAAAAAGAAGAGCATAAGGGCCAGATATTCCCAGCCGCCATATGCAGTTATCAGGACCCCCATGATAAAGGCGAGCAGAATGCCGCCCTTGTCAAGAACCCTGGCCATTTATAAAGCACCAAAAACCTATCTGCGAAGTATAATCTCTATCGCAGAGACCTTGTTCCTTGAGCCGTCCTCGGATGTCAGTTCCTCGGTGGATATCGCGATGTCCTTGATGGATGAATTCGGCATGAACCTGTTCCTTACGATTTCGACTACGTCAACCACCCTGGAAATCAGCTTCCCCCTAGCTTTTATGGTCACTTCATCGGCGTTATTATTGAACTGGGTGACGACCGCCAGGACATATCCCATGGCGCCTTTCTTGCCAACAAAAACAACGTTGTCGTCTCTCCCTCTTCGGACCTCTGCCATGCCTTTGGCCGTGTGCTCATTTGATTCTTCCATGGGTATCACCTATTTCGTCGCGTATGTATGCATTAATGATGTGAACGCAATTTCCTCAGTAGAGAAAAACCATTAGCATAAGCAAAGCCAATAAATTTAAATGTTTCTCAGTGTTCAAGCTATTTCCAAGACTAATCTCAAAAAGGTAAATAGAATGCCAGTAAGAATAGCGGTTATCGACAGGGAATTGTGCATAAAGGAGAGATGCGGCTACGTATGCTCCAAAGTATGCCCTCCGAACCGGATGGGCGAGGAGTGTATTGTTGTTGATGATGAGACAAAGTTCCCGGTGATTTCAGAAATTTTATGCATAGGGTGCGGCATCTGCGTCAAGAAATGCCCCATGAAGTGCATTGCGATTATCAATCTTGCCAGGGAGCTTGAGAATCCGATTTACCAGTATGGTGTGAACGCCTTCAGGCTCTACGGCCTTCCGCTTCCCAAGGAATCAGGCGCTGTTTCCCTTATCGGGAAGAACGGGATAGGGAAAACGACCGCAATCAAGCTTCTGAGCCGGCAGATGGACCCGAACTTCGCGGTATTCACGGGCCTTAGCAAAGAGGAGATATCCGAAAGGCTCTCAATGGAGGCCCGGAGGTACTTCGAACGTGCGGGGACCGAGTTGAAGGTGTCCAGCAAGCCGCAGTACATCAACCGGATACGCGATGTGTTTTCCGGCACTGTTGATGAGCTGCTCAAGGAGACCTCGGGCAGGGAGGATATTTCAGCCCTCGTCGGGATGTTCGGCCTTGAGAAAGTTATGAAGAGGAAGATTTCGCAGCTCTCCGGCGGGGAATTGCAGAAAGTCGCGATAGCGGCCGCGTATGTGAAGGACGCCGACATCTATTATTTCGACGAGGTCACCAATTACCTTGACATTGAGGAGAGATTGCGCGTTGCAGTCATCCTAAAGGAGCTTGCCGAGCGCAGGAGCGTGCTGATTGCGGAGCATGATTTGACGATACTCGACTATGTCAGCACGTACGTCAGCGTCTTCTATGGGGAGGAAAATGTCTACGGTGTAGTTTCCGGAGTGAAGAACGTGAGGGTTGGCATCAACGAATACCTGCGCGGCTTCCTGAAGGATGAGAATATGAGGTTCAGGGAGTATGAAATCGGATTCTCAGGCTACAGCGAGGGTGAAGTTAGGGCGCCCAATGCGCTTGAATACGGCTCATTTGAGAAGAAATTCGAAGGATTCATATTCAGGAGCGAGCCTGGCGCAATCCGCAAGGGGGAAATTCTGGGCCTTGTCGGGAAGAACGCGCTTGGAAAATCCCTGCTCGTGAAGATGATGGCGGGGGAGGAGAAGCCTGATTCTGGAAATGCCCTTGATCTGAGGATTTCCTACAAGCCGCAGTACATATCTTCCGATGAGCGCACCGTGCTTGAGGTTCTAAATGAGAAGGCGGTGAGGGGGACAATCCTGGAGGAGTGCAAAAGGAGGCTGAAGCTGAACATACTAATGGAGAAGAAGCTCTCGGAGCTCTCCGGCGGAGAATTGCAGAGAGTGGCAATAGCAAAGGCCCTTAGCACTGAGGCTGACATCTACCTTTTTGATGAGCCCTCTGCATTCCTGGACATAGAGCAGAGGTTCGAGTTCGCAGACCTGCTGCGAAAGGTCATCAGCGAGAGCGGAAAGAGCGCCTTCGTTGTTGACCACGATGTCGTTTTTATGGACGCCATAGCCAACAGGCTGATTATCTTCGAGGGGAAGAGCTCTGTCGAGGGGCATGCCACCATGCCGCTGAACAAGAAGAAGGGGATGAACAGCTTCCTGAAGGTCGCCGGGATTACGATGAGGAGGGACAAGGACACCAAAAGACCCAGAATAAACAAGCCCGGCTCGAACCTGGATTCCCAGCAGAAAGAAAGCGGCAACTACTACTATACGAACTGATTACTGCGGCGCCTTGAACACCGCGGAATCCAGTTTCGTTATATCTATTACTTCCCGGTATTCCGCGGGATTGAATGTGTCCCCTTTCCAGACTACCATTATCTCATTCCTTGAAATCCTGGCCGCGAACAGGACTTCGCTCCTGAGCGAGAATGCTTCCCCGATGCGATTGACTGTGCGGGTGCCCATCTCGGAAAGAAGGTAATCGCGCACCTTGATTATCGCGGCGTGGGCAGTCATTCCATTATTGCTTCCAAGGACAATGCTGAAGCCCCTGATTATCCCATTCTCCTTCATCTTGTTGAACCTGAGATAGACTGTAGGCTTTGGAACCTGTAAAATTTCTGCTATTTTTGTTAGCGGCATGCTGGCGTCGCGCTGTAATAATTCTAGTATCTGCCGGTCTAAATCATCCATTTTCTAGCCTCGGATATAAAATTCCTAATGAGAAGATGTGGAGATAACTATTAATAGATTTCTCTGAATATAGAATTTTTATGGAACTTACTGCCTTTCCATCACTTGAACCGATATTGAAGGGAGGACTGCCCAAGGGCGATCAGATCCTTGTTTCCGGGCCGCCAGGCTCGGGCAAGACTATCCTTTGCATGCATTACATTTTCGAGGGAATCAAAAAGGGGGAAAATGGAGTGTTTTTCACTCTTGACAGCGAAAAGGATTACCTGATAGAGCAGATGAGGGGCCTTGGCGTCGATGCGCATAAGTTGATAGAGGGCGGAAAACTGGATATCGTTGAGCTTAATCCGGCAGATATCTATCTGCTCCTTGATGATATGGCCAAGCATGTAAAGAGACTGGAGGCCAAGCGCATAGTTCTGGATTCCCTGTCGATACTCTCTGTCTACTGCGGCTCCTACCGGAACCTTCCTGAAGACCTGATCTCATTCCTTGACAAGGTTAAAAGCCAGCCGCCGATAGCACTGGGGGACTCGATTCAGAAGCAGATGATCTACGCCGTTCTTTCGGAAATCAGGAAGTTCGGGTGCACTGCCCTTCTGATTTCAGAGCTCTCAAGGGACTCCAAATGGTATTCCAGGGACACAATCAGCGAATTCGCGTGCGACGGCATAATACTTCTTGAATACCACATAATGGGCGCCGCAGGAGTGACAAGGACGCTTTCCATAGTGAAGATGAGGAAAAGCAAATACCGGGAAGGCGTCTATGAATTCAGGATAACTGAGAAGGGGATAGAGGTTTCGGAAGTGGATGAGTAGTCACTCCTCTTTTATAAATTCGAAAACGCAGGAATCGCACTTTCCGGTCGCCCGGCATTCCAACTCCCTTGAACGATAGCCTTTCTGACCTGCCCCCTGGATTACTCCGTTCATTATTCCCCGCAGATAATGGCAGATTGGGGCCTTGCTCTTGCCCCGGGTCTTGAGATACTCTTCCGCAATAGGGGAATTCTTGGTTTTCACGACTATCCTTCCGAATCCCTTTGTCACCTCAACAATCTCTGTATCGCCCATCCCAGTCATTTTCAGCACTTCCCGTCCCATTTCAATGGAAGGGTCGCCTGTTTTACTCAGGCTCTTGAACATCGAGCGCAACTGGCCCTTCTTGTCATGGTATCTTGCCGAGCCGGTGAC
>JBDRLQ010000015.1:0-5706 GCA_043812915.1 Microcaldota archaeon
GGGTCAATCCTGATTATCTCTTCCGGGTCGTGGGGTATGCTCGCGCAGTTGGCGACTATCGCCATCTTCTCCCCGATTCCCTTGAAGCCGTTGATCACCCCTGGCGGGACCCTGACAAGGGAATAGTTGTTCTCGCCGATGAATATCTCCATCAGCTCCCCCTTTGTCGGAGATTTCTCGCGGGCGTCATAGAGAACGAGCTTGATCATGCCCTGCACAACTGCGTAGTTGAGGGTCATCTTGGTGTGGTTGTGCCATCCCTTTATCACTCCAGGGTATACGCAGGAGAAATAAATCTCCCCGAACTCCTCGAAGTGCACGTCCGTCCTCTTCAGCATGTGCATTATTTTCCCGCGCTCATCAGGTATCTGCTTGAGCGGCTTGATAAATACGCCATCAATCATATGTTTCACCTAGTCTGCCTTCTGCTGCCATGGCTTTGTCCTGCACATGGCATTGAGGTCCAGATAATCCTTGTAAGTGTCCATCGCGTGCCAGAATCCCTCGTGGGTATACATGGAGAGCTGCTTCTCTGACACCAGCTTCGCGAGCGGCTCCTTCTCCATCACGCAGTTCGGGTCGCTCTCAAGGTAATCAAAGAACTTCTTGTTGAAGCAGAAATACCCTCCGTTTATGTAGTCGACCAGCACCGGCTTTTCCACAAAGCGCTCGACAATGCCATCGGACCCGGCCTTGATGAGCCCCCATTTGGAATGCGGGTGCACGGCGGTCATCGTCCCGATTGTCCCCTGCCTCTTGTGGAATGCAAGCAGGCTGGAGATGTTCGCGTTGGTTAGGCCGTCCCCGTAGGTCACGAAGAACCGCTCCTCATTGACATGCTTCTCGACGGCTTTCACCCTGGCGCCTATCTGAGTCTCAAGCCCGGTGTCTGCCAGAATGACGTCCCAGTCCGGGTCGAAATTGGACTGGTCATTGAAGTATTCCCTGATGACTTCCCCCTTGTAGCCTAGGCAGAGCACGAAGTTCTTGAATCCGAAATGGGCGTAGCTGTCCATGATATGGTGCAGGATTGGCTTGCCGCACACCGTCACCATGGGTTTTTGGCTTGAATTCTGTCTCTTCCCTGAGCCGCGTACCCTGCCCCCCGCAGAGTATCACCGTCTTCATTTCTTCGTCTGCGCCATCCATCAATTTCGTTCCTCCCGCGCGTCATATTATAGTTGTTGGCGGGGTTTTTATTATTATCCACCCTATTCAGAGAAGAGGTGTTTGTGATAGCCAGCCCGCAACAAGGGGAAAAGGCCCCTTTCATTTCAATCTGCGTGCCCACTTTCAACCGGAAGGGCCTTCTTATCAAGATGCTCGGGACCCTTGAGCGGGAAATCGCAGGATTCGAGAGCGAGATTGAGGTTTGCATATCCGACAACGGCTCCAAGGATGGCACACAGAAATATCTAGAGGAGAACTGGACAAAAAAGCCTTACCGCACAACTATTTATCTTAGCCCCACCAACCAGGGGGTTGACCGCAACCTCATGCGCCTTGTGGACATCGCAAAGGGCAGGTACATCTGGTACATGGGCGATGACGATGAGTTCCTTGAGGGCGGCTTCGCCAAAGTGTTTAAGTTCCTCAAGGAGAACGACCCAGAAATCCTCTATGTGCCCTATATCAGCCTCACAACCGAAGGCAAGGTGCGCACCATGGAGGAGGATGCGGACTTCTTCTTCAGCGACCTTGTGATGCGCCCGCACACGTTCATCAATTCCACAATCATGAAGAGGGAGCTCTTCCACAGGTTCGAGCGGAAGCTTGTCGACAAGGGCCTTGAGACAATCCACGTGCACTCCTGGGTGATGCGCCTCAACGGGCTCTACTATCCGGATAGGACGAAATTGATGATTTTCGACAAGCCGGCAATACTCAACGGCGGCTCGAACACCTCCCCTCCGCTCTCCTGGGAGCTGATTGTGCATTCGAAATGCTTCATAGTGACCTACAGGAACCTTTTCTTCCTTCCGAAAGTCAAGCTTGGCTACCGGCTGAAGTTCGCGTTCAGGTACTTCAACTACTTCGCCAGGGCGTACTTCTTCATATTGTGCGAGAGGGCGTTCCGGGAGAAGAATGAGAAGCTTGATTTCGGGTTCTTCATCAGGGAATTCGGCTTCCACGGCGTCTTCCTATTCATATATCGGCGGGTGCTCCTAATCATGCCAAAGAGCGCGCTACGGAATTTCCTGAAGGGGCTTATGTGGTTCCTGAAGAAGGCGGGCATGGTGAAGCTCAACAACTACCAGTTCATAAAGAACTTCTGGGGAGTCCCGATTGGCACTTCCACCGAGCGCTGGAATGAGTTCCTGCACAAGGAAGTGTGAGGCTTAAGCTACGATTTTAAACGTTGGCGTATAACCTCAATCTATGAATATCGCCTCCTATTTTGCAGCATACCGTGAGACTCCGGAAGCTGTAGAGGCATTCAGGGAGTTCTGTGATGAGGCGCCTGAAGGAAATAAGATTTTTAACGTGATGCGCTATCGTGGCCTTCTTCCAGAAAAGAGGATTTCAGGCCTCAATCTCTTCTATCTCTATGAGAATTTTGAGGAGCTCACCGATGAGGAAATCCACGAGCTGGAAAATTTCATCGGAAAGCCCTTCTCTTACATCAGGCAGATGCATACGCTCACGTTCGTCAGGTACCCGAACAAGATAAAGGGTCTGCCTGATGACAGGTACTTTGCCCAGCTGGTCAAGGCCTGGAAGAAGTTCTACAGCGAGAACAAGATAGAGCTGCTCATGAGCGGGCTGATGGATGACTATCCCGGATTCATAGGGGTGGAAGTTGCCAAGGCGATGGGAATCCCAATAGTCTCAGCCTATGCTGGCGGCCGATTCACTTTGGCATATGTGCTAACTGATTCAGATTTCATCCCGATATTCTACAACAAACTTAAGCCAGAGGAAGCGGATAAGAAATACCAGGAAGCGCTCGAGATGATGAATAAAGAAGGGGTCACCAACCAGTCCATCGTGGCCCTGGCCGACAGCTACTTCAATTTCTTCAACCCTTCTGCCATATCTAAGAATATCGGCGCGCTCAACGCCTCTTTCATAAGGTACTATTTCCAGCTTCCTGAGGTGGAGCGAAAAATCTGGCTCTCACCAATCGAGCTCTTCTGGAGACAGTTCCATTATTTCAAGAACTCGAAAATCTCCAGGCTTTTCTTCAATAAGAAGCCGATTCCGGGGCAGAAGTACGTCTTCTTCCCGATTCACTTCTCCAGGGACGCGGCAATCAAGGCGATTACCCCCCTCGTGGACCAGATACGACTGATTGAGGACATATCCAAGGTGCTTCCCAGCGACACCACGCTGTATGTCAAGCCGCACCCGCACTGGAAATGCTCGGACATAAGCGTCCGGGACATGAGGCATCTTGCCAAGTTGCCAAAGGTCAGGCTGCTCGATTACAATTGCAGCACAAAAGAGCTAATCAAGGGCTCGCAGTACGTGATAATAATCAACTCCAGCGTCGGCTTCGAAGCCATTGTCCAGAAGCATAAGGTCGTCTCGTTCGGGGCGGGCTATCCGAAGGGGGTAATCCCGCGGCTCAGCCATGTCCAGGACCTGATGCGCATTGAAGACTTCAAGATGGACTGGCAGGCGTGCAAGGAGTTCATCGCCAATAGTTATTCGCATGCAATATTCCATGATCGGCAGGAATGGTTCGATGTCGGCAGATGGACGCCAACATTCACAGAGAGGATATACGAAGAGAGCATGAAGGCCAGGGAATTCCTGCTCAAAAACAGGCCTTCGAGGTAGTTTCTTAACCATTTGCCGACATCTATTTCCCTAAGTGAGAGGCATGAATTTCGGAAAAGTAGACAGGATTCTCCTTCTCGGCGGCTCACCCCTTCTTGCAGAGGTTGCGGCGGCGCTTTCGAAGGAATGGGATCTGACCGTCTTCAGCTGCCGCAGGCAGCTTGACGAGCCGATGGACGGGAAAGGCACCACTTTAGAGCAGCTGCTCAAAAATAGCGGCACTAAATATTTCTGCGCGGACGATATCAACCAGGATGACAACTTCCTCGGAGTGATTACTGGCTCCACGCTGGCAATCGGAATTGGCGAGCAATGGACCTTCACGCAGGATGTGATAAGCAGGTTCGCCGGCCGCCTGGTAGACTTCATGGGGATACCGCTTCCCAAGTTCAGGGGCGGAGCGCATTACACTTGGCAGATTCTCCAGAAGAACCGGACCGGATGCTGCAACATCCAGGAGATAAACGCCGAGATGGTGCCAGGCGAATTCGATTCAGGCAAGCTCCTCAAAAGGAAGGAATACCAGTTCTCGGAGAGTGCCAGGACTCCTCTCGATTATTTCAATGAGGCTGGCAAGAACGAGCTCGAATTCCTGCTGGAATTCGTCCGTGAGGTAAAAGAAGGGAAGGATTTCTCTCCCATGACAGTGGACGAGTCCGCGTCCCTGTTCATGCCCAGGCTCTACACCAAGAAGCATGGCCTGGTTGACTGGTCATGGAACACCGATGAGATAGACAGGTTCATATGCGCATTCGACGAGCCCTATCCCGGAGCGAGCACCTATCTTGACGGAAAGAAGGTATTCCTCAAGGGCAGCTCTATTGATTCATCAGAAGGCGCATTCCACCCTTTCCAGTGCGGCCTTGTCTACAAGGTCCATGGCGGCTCGCTATTTGTTGCCACCAGGGATGGCACCGTGAAGCTCGGCAGGGTGCTGGATGAGAATGGGAATGACATTACAGAAAGCGTTGCTGTCGGCCAGAGGTTCTTCACCCCGAGGAATGAGCTCGACGACGCGATGGGTTTCCGGGCGGGCTATTCAACAAAGGGCATGGAAGCAAAGAAGTGATCCCTATGGACATGATGGAACTCCTCCGCAGGATTTACCCGCTTTCAATGGCGCCGGTTTCCGAAGGCGTAGACAAGGCGAATGAGATTCTTCTCAATGAGCTTCCATTCGAGGTCCTGGAATACCCTTCGCTAGCAGAGCACAACGGCTGGACTGTTCCGCTCAACTGGGAGGTGAAGAAAGCGTCCATCAGAAAGGACGGGCAGCTCATCTATGACGGGATGCAGCACCCCCTCTGCGTGATGGGATATTCCAACTCATTTTCTGGTGAAATTGACCTGGAAGAGCTCAAGAAGCACCTTTCCTACAGGAAGGACATGCCCGAGTGCATCGGGTACCACTGCGACTGGTACTACAAGCAGCATGCCAGGGATTGGGGCTTCTGCATGCCCTATGACCAGTATCAGAAGCTGGAGCCTGGAAAATACGAGGTTGAGCTTGAGACAGTTTCCACCCCTGGCAAGATGAAAGTGCTGGATTTGCACATCCCGGGAGAGAAGGAGGATACAATTATACTCAACGCGCACAATTGCCACGCGGCGCAGGCGAATGATGATGTTGCCGGGATGGTCGTCGGAGTGGAGGTCGCAAAGCGCCTGATGAAGCGGAAGAACAGGTACAGCTACAGGCTGATTATCGCGCCAGAGCACATAGGCACTGTATTCTACCTAGCAAACAGGGATGAGGGCATAACCCGGAAGATGAAATTAGGGATGTTCCTGGAGATGCTGGGCAATAAGAACCGCTTTGCACTGCAGAAGAGCTTCCCAGGGAATACGCTGATGGACCGGGCGGCGTTGCATTACCTGCGCCACAGGCATCCGGATTTCCATTCCGATGAGTTCAGGAACATA
>JBDRLQ010000016.1:0-113908 GCA_043812915.1 Microcaldota archaeon
GACAAATATCACAGAGCCGCTTGTTTCAGTAATCACCAACGTCTCGCTAGAGCACACCAGAATCCTTGGGGATACCGTGGAAAAGATAGCCGGGGAGAAAGCCGGCATAATAAAGGAAAACGGCATTCTTGTATCTGCCTCAAAGGACAAAAATGCCCTTTCTGTTTTCGAGAAGGTGTGCAAGCAGAAGAAGTGCAAGATGCTCAGGCTGGGCAAGGAGATAGTTCTCGCGGAGTCCGAATCCTCGATGGCCGGGCAGATATTCAGCGTCTCTGTCAACGGAAAGACCTACAATCAGCTTTCAATCCCCCTTGCAGGGGCTCACCAACTGGAGAATGCGGCCTGTGCTGTAGGCGCTGTCCACGCCTTGGACCTGCGGGGAATAACGCTTCCTGAGCGGGGGGTCAGGATGGGCTTGCGAAGGGTCGCCTGGCCAGGAAGGCTGGAAACAATCAGGGGGGACCCACTCGTTGTCATTGATTGCGCAAAGGACCCTGAAGCCATGAAGCGCCTGGCGGAAACAGTCGATACCATGGAACATGCGAAGCTCATCCTCGTCCTTGGAATATCCGCAGACAAGAACATCAAAAAGATGGCAGATGCAATCATGCCCAAGGCCGACCTGGTAATTGCCACTGCACACAAGGTGATGGACAGGGCAGCCGAGCCAGGAGAAATCGCAAAGCACGCTGCCCGCCACAAGAAGGAGTGCATAATCATCGATGATGTCCAGGAAGCGGTTGGGAAGGCGATTGAGCTTGCCGGTAAAAACGACCTGGTCCTAATTACAGGCTCATTATTTACCGTAGGGGAAGCGCGGGAGCTTTGGGAAAGTAAAGAAAAAGGAGAGAAATCCCTTGGCAGGGATTTTAATGAGATTCCTAAAAAATGAGCGGCCGCCACCATCCGGCTCCCATCAAAACCTTTTTATTTTACCAACCTGTTAGCAAGTTCATGCCAGAGCGCAAATTCGTAATCGACACATCCCTTTTCGTGAATCCGAACGCCAGGAAAAAGTTCGGGAAAACCCCGACTGCTGCAGTCAGTGCCTTCGTCAAGAAAATCAAGGTCAAGAACATCCACATCTACATGCCGCCCTCTATTTTCATGGAAACGCGGAACTTCCTAACCGAGAAGAGCGCCACCGAACTGGAACTGGCGATAAAGAAGAAGGCGCCGAACACCTACGCAATCTACCTTCCGGCGGCGGTATTCTATGATTTTATTGATGATGTGCGGAGCAGGATAAACAAGGGCCTGCGCCTGGCCGAGGAATTTGCGAAAGACAACCAGCCGGACAATGACGAGAAGCTGCGGAAGCTGCGGGACAAGTACCGTGAGGCCATGCGGACCGGCATCCTGGACAGCAAGGAGGATTTCGAGCTGCTTCTCTTGGCGAAGGAGCTGGATGCCGCGGTTGTCACCTCCGATGAGGGAGTAATAGAATTCGCCAATAAAATCGGTTGCGAGTGGGTGAAGGCCGAGAAATTTTATTCCCTGCTCGGAAAGCTAAAATGACCCCCTGCCGGCACTTTAGGAATTCGTTTTTCGTTTGTATGCTCTCATGTCATATAATTTTTCCAATCATGTTTTCCGTCGGAAGCCCTGATAAAGCTTATAAAGGTTAGCGGTTTATTCAACCCAAAATAAAAGCTTGGTGAAAAAATGAAAAAAGCAATATTGCTAATGACTCTCCTCCTGTCTGCGGGCATTATAATGGCTATCCAGCCAGCCAGCAGTTGGACGGTAGTAGCAACTGGAAAGTACAACCAGTCTGTCGTAGCGAACGTAACCACTGAGGGCGGAAACGTCACCAACGTGAACTTGGGAGGCAACGTCTCAACAGAGAGGTGGGCCGGATTCTGGGGGAACGTCACAGGTGAGATAATCCTCTCCCCATCCACATCCATCTTCTATAGGTGGGCATGGAGCTCTGCAAGGGGCGGTGAAGTTTGCGCGGTTGCCTCGCCCGTGCCATTCGACTGGACAAATGTCCAGGCGGCAGTGGCGAACGACGTGGACAGTGTCTGGGGATTCGGCGACGCGACGGACAACGCCACTAACACGCTCACGCAGGCCGTGTGCAACGTTTACGTGGCAGGGACATCCGTCACTACTGTCGGTAACCTGACTGGTGTCGGTGGATTCGAGACATGTGCGGTGGCCGACAATGGGGCCCCGGCGGCAAAATCTGACCTGGCTTTCTGCACGAACATATCGCAGGGGGGCAGCCTGTTCAACGGGCAGGATGGGGATTACGAGGTTCTTGTCCCTACCGATGAAGCCGACGGTGCGACTGAGACGTACTACTTCTGGATAGAGCTCGACTAGGGCTCTTTTCCCTTTCTTTTTATTTTTCTGCTCATAAGCTCATTTTTATAATATTTCACTTCAATTTTCCAGTATGAAAAAACTGTTCATAGCGCTCATTCTTATGGCGCAATTAGGATTCAGCACAGTTGTCACAAATTCCCTTGACGGCAGGGACGTGATTTCCGCCATGTACTATGCCGCTCTAAAGGGCGAGGATTTCATCTTTTCTCCGCCGGTTCCGAATGCCCCGGAGCTCTATGGCAAGATTGGCAGTGGGAGCAGCATACTCATTGTCCAGTCATCATCACATCCTGCGCTCCCGGGCATGGCCGATGATTTGAGGAACAAGGACAATGAAGTGGATGTTCTGCTTTCTGAAAACCCATATTCCACAAACCTTGAGCTTGCCCGGATGAGCGGAGCAACCAGCTTTGTGCTGGTCGACCCTGTCTACGGATACAATACGATATCTGCCCTTGCATATGCCAAAATGAAAAACATGTACCTCATATTCGTTGACGGGCAGAATGCCGCCCAAGTCGTTTCATTTCTGAAGGAACGAAATCCCCAGGACCTCCTTCTTTATGGTTATACGGATTCCAATGTCAAGGATGCGCTCGAATCCGGGCGCCTTCCCTTCCGCGAAATAAACTACGGCGACAAGTTCGAGGACAATCTTGAGCTTGTCCGCCTTTACCAGCAGGATAGCGAGCCGCCTCTGCAGGTCATACTCTCGGATGGCAATGCCGTTGATGATACAATTGCAGTTGGCGATAATCCGGTGGTCCTGATAAGCCCCGTGATACCCTCGATTGTCCGCGATTTCATCAAGGAGAATGCCGTTAGCGGAAAAATCCCGGTTGCTCTGGTGGTGGAGGAAGGGTACGCGCAGACCGCCTATGACCTCAAGAGCTCGATAAACAGCGAGGTCGGGACCGATGCCCTCCACGTTTTCGTCAAATTCGGGGAGAGCTCGACCCTCTCAGGAGGGATGCTTCCCGTCGAGTTCTTCCCGCTTCCAGGCCCGGTCCTTGGCATGAATATAGTCGGTGTGGACTACAACAAGGCGACAAGCAAGCTTGAAATCACTTATGAGAACACCGGAAACGCCCCGGAGTATGTCAAGAGCACCATTCTTGTATTCACCGATGGTGAATATGTCGCGACTCTGGGTGATGAGGTGGCGTTTCCCTTGGGCAAGGGGGAGAAATCCGGTCGCGGATACGAAATCTCGATAGAGGAAGGTCAGGTGTCCGCCAACATCACATCCATGTTTGGCTCGTCCCGGAGGTCCGCAGAGACCGGCATACAGGTCCTGATGAGCGCTGGCACGGTCGCATTCTTGGACGAGTCCCTCCTTGGCATTGATTCCTTCAGCGTGGATGGGCCTAGCGGCGACCTTTATGTGACTTTCAGCAACCTGGGCGCTTCGGAGGTCTATTTCCAGCCCTATGCCATCGCGGAAGTCGAAGGCAGGAGCACCAGGCTGGAGGATGATAAGACATATGGCCTCTCCAGCGGGGAGAGCCGGATGCTCAAGTTCCCGGCAATTGCCAAGGGAGGAGGAAAGATGGTGGCCGGCGCAGACTACGGCTCAAGGGAGGCTTTCCTTAACAAGAATATCGAGGAGGAATTCGTGCCGCCGCCATCAGGGATAGACCCGCTCCTTCTTATTGGCGCTCTCGTGCTGCTGGCTGTGATTGCGGGGGCGTATTTCCTGACGCGGAAGAAGTAGCTTTCCTGCTGCCTTCTGGCATCGCGGCGCCCTTACTTCTGCTGCCGTGCTTCCCTTCGGCTTCTTCTTCATTTTCCCCATCTCCAAGTAGCTTCTTCTTTACCAGCTGTAGCATCTCAATTATCAGCTGCAGGATAACCACATTCGACATGAAGCAGATGTTAAGGAGCCAAAGATTCGGAAGTGCAAGGACAAGCGGTGCAAGGGAATAAGCCGCTGATTTCAGGTTCTTCCAGAGCCACCTCCTCCTTGCGAACCTGAAGTTGAGCACAGCCCCTGTTATCGATAATATCCAAAGCAGGTATATGGTCCCTGGCGGGAACTCCCAGAAGTTTAGGAAAATCGGGAACCTGCACACATATCCGCCCCCGACATCTGCCTTCGCTTCGCCTATAAAATATCCCTCTTTCTCCGCGCCAAGATTATATTCCCCTGGCATCTCGAAGGTATATCTAAAGCAGCCGTCAGTCCCGGTCATCGCAGTGTCTGCGCCTATTCTGACCAATGCCTCATCAACCGGCCTGCCCTGGCTGTCGGTAAGGCATATCACGGTCTGCAGGCCAGCAACTATCCCGTCTGTGATTATGAAGAAGCCCCGTTTGATTACTGGTATTATCCGGCCTATCTGCGGGAACCCGTTTGCGTATGCGTATATCAGACCGTTATAAGGGGCCTGGATGGTGCCGTAGCCGTTTATATCAGCATAGACGCCGCCATACTCGGTGAATATATAAGCTCCCGGGATCCCCTCCCCGAGATTGTCGATTATCTTTACAAGGAAGTCCTCGCCCTCCATAGCCTCTTCAATGAATATGAGCAAATCCAGCTCCTTCTCCACGCATTCATGGCTGCTGCAGTATTCGGTTCCCTGGCAGTCAGCATCGAAGCAGCATTCAAAGGGGGAACATGAGTGGGCGCTGACCTCTCCGCACGGGCACTCCACCTTGATGCAGGAGCCGGATGCGCACTTCTCATAACCTGCACAGTCTGAGTCCGTACGGCAGAGGGCGCACTCGCCCCCCTCGCAGAGTCCACTGAGGCACTCACCGTCCCGACCGCACTCTTCCTCTTTATTCTTTTTTTGCTCGCACGCTCCGGCGCCGCAATACTCCTCATCCGCACAGTCAGAATCCACAGAGCATTCCAGGAGGACGATTATTATAAAATCGACTTCATCATACGCTTTGCCGTTCCAGGCCCTAACCGTGATTATATACTCCCCTGGCTCAAGCGCGCTAACAGGGATTCCAATCCCGGCCTCCCCATACCTTGGTATCGAGGCTATGCTTCCGGAGCCACAGGAGAGGCCGGCAGGACAGTCAAAGGAGACCTGTATATTGTTTTCGTTGAAATCGCCGGTGTTCCTGATAATCACACTCACGTCGAAGGAATCGCCTGCGGTTGCAGTGTACGTGCCCGGGGGCAGCACGACTATCCTGTGCTCATCGCCGCCTCCACCCCCGCCAGTGGGGGTGCAGGTATATATGACATCCAGCCACAGCGTATAATCCGTTGTAGTTGTGTTGGGCGTCGGCAGCATCAGCTGATAGTCGCTGGTTCCGCCCATCCAGTTTGGCCTGTCGTTCACGACTTCTGTTACGAATACCATACGCCCAATGGCGTCTGTCAGGTAGCCCTCCCTGAAATCCGCTGAAGTTGCGTTGTTGGCAAAAAGATAGCTTGTCGGCACGTTCGTGAATGTCCCGAAACTCAGGGTGAATGCGCTTAGCGAGGTGAACGTGCTGCTCCCATTCTCATTCTCGGTGGAAAGGAAAGAGTCAAGTGCGCCAAGGTTGCCTGGGCCGAGGGGAAGCGTGAAATTGCTGCCGTTTACGGCCAGGACGTGCCTGCCTGAGACCGTATATCCGGCGGGGCAGGGCGGGACCTGGCCGACCATGTTCAGCAGGCTGATGTTATTCCCCGCAATCGTCCGGTTATATGTCCCACCAGCCCCTAAAACCACATCGCCATAGAGGCCCCCCCAGTGGTATGAGCTGGTATTGTCCATTATCTCCAACTGCGTGACATTCCCTCCTTCCGTGGAGGTCTGCGCCAGCAGCGTGGATGCCAGAAGCAGCATGGCCACTATGACCTTCGTGCAATCCATCGTTTTCTCTCCGAAGATAAACTATTTAAAGTGTATTCCCGAGTGTAAAGCATGTTGTCGTCGAAGGGTAACAAATTTCCAGCGATATTGCTGGCGCCCTTTTTTCTGATGCTCACGATGACTGCGGGCGGAGCCTTTGAGGATGGTCACCATTCGGACGAGGCAAGCGCATGCGCCGGCTTCAAGGGGAAATGCTTCGAGTCGGTTGAAGAAGCGCTGAATTCCTCTTCTGCAAACCTCTCGCGGGGCGACTCCGTCTTCGTGGAAGTTGATGACTATCCACGAGCCCAGTACGAATATGTGGAGGGCGTTCCTGCGGACGATATAGATGACTTTGTGGATATTGACAGTTACATGAATCAGACTGGCTTCCAGGAGCCGGATGTGGGCCAGGAAGGTCTTTTCCAGCCTGAAGGGCTGCAAAGCTATGGTGAGCTCTTCGAGGCCGGAAAAGGGCAGGGGTCCTGGAACGAGTTTCCAGGCGCCATCTCATTTGTCCAAAAGAGGCAGGCGAGGCTGAATGCAATTGACATCTATCCCGGGGATCGGGGATTCTCGGTCGCACTCACCTTCTCCACTTCCCGGGCATCCGCCGACTCCCCCCTGGTCAGCTCTGGGGAATGCTGCGGTCTGGAGGAATACTGGGCGATTGAGCTTAGCACAGACGGCGAATCCGCAGTCCTTTCAATCAAGTTGAATGATGGGAGCGGAGAGATATCTGGCCAGGGCTCAAGGAACCTTGCAGACGGCCAGAAGCACCGCGTCGTTTTCGTTCGTGATCGGGCCAGCCGCACCATTCGCGGCTATGTGGATGGCAGGCCGGAGCTTGAATTCGAAGATGCTACCAACAGCATTTCCGATAGCTCGGAGGCGCTTTGCCTAGGAAACGGCAACCAGTACGAGGATGGCTGGTTTTACGGTGATATGTCGGACCTAGTGATTTTCCTGCATGCACTAGGAGAGGTGGAAGCAGCGGGGCTTTCGGTGGGTTGATGAGTCGGATTCTTTCTTTGCTGGCGCTTTTTGTGCTTCTTTCCCATTGCCTGCACGCTTCAGACGCTTTCATGGCATACAGCTCGAACACCGGTGCCTGCGCCGGGAACCTGCTCAACTGCCCGAAAATCAAATTGTGGAACTCCTCTGCAGCCGGGGGGGCCGGGAGCTGGGGCTCAGAGGTAGAGCTTGCGACTGCCGGCTCGCCCGTAATCTACGTGAGCGCCAAATGGTCTCCGATATCCGATAAAAAAATCATCATCAGCCAAAGCGAGGACGGTTATCTTGACGCTTATGTGTGCATGTCTAATTGCGGGAGCTCCTCATCATGGACAGTGACCAACAACATCGGCCAGATATGGTTTGGGGCCACACCAACCCCCCTATCCCGGAGGGTGGATGTGGATTTCGAGTCTTCTACCGGCAATGCGGTGGTGGTTTACGGGGTGTACAGCGCGGTTGTGACCCAGGATCTTGCCTACAAGGTGCTGCCGGCCAACGCATCCAGCTTCAGCGGAATCACCGAGCAGTACATTAACGACGGGGGACACGCGACAAATATCCAGTACTCTTGGGTCAGGATGGACCGGAAGCCGACTGCCGGCAGCGAACTCATAGTCACTGGCTTCGACAGCACTGACAATGACATAAATTCCTGGGTATGGGATGGCGCCTCGTGGGGCAACCAGATATCAATTTCGGATGCATCCACCGCTACCGGGGGCTACGAAGCCCTGGCAGTGCGATATGCCCAAGATGGCAGCAAGGGCATGTCTGTTGGCGGAACCGGGACTGCTGGAACGGTCAACACGCGCTACTGGAACGGCTCGGCATGGTCCGCGATAATCGCCTTCGACATAGACCCTGGAGATACGCTGGACGCCAGGTGGATAAACCTGAAGGCCGACCCGGCAACGGATGATTTGCAGATGGTGATTATGGACAGCGGCAGCGATTTGCACACCTCCTACTGGAACGGGGCCGCGTGGGCCGTCACTTCCAACATAGACACCGGCCTTGACCGGAACACTGAGCGATGCGCTGATTTCGAATGGTCCTCAGCCGGATCGAGTGGGAGATTGGTCTGGGACACCGACGGCGCAGGAGGCAGGCTCAGCCAGAGGGCCTGCTCTCCACAGTGCACCGGAGGGACATCCACGACATCGACATACGTCGGGCGAGGGCGCTGGATAACCATGTACCGCAACCCGGCGGCCAGCCAGCTCGTGAAAATCCTTTCGGCACGGCTGAATGCGAATATTGATATCGGATCATTCTTTTTCGACGGGACAGCGTATACGAATTACGGGGATAGCAGCATAACCGCGAACACCTACTCAACCGCTACCGAGTCATATGCCGTTTCCTTCGAGCCAAGATCTACATGCATGGTCCTGCGCTATCCTGGCAATTACTCGCTTCATAGCGATATCGCCGGGGCGCCCTTGGGCACGGCGGTCCTGACCGGCAGCTCCACCGCTTGCGTAATCATATCCTCTTCCGATGTATCCCTCGACTGCCAGGGCTACCTTATCAACAGCTCAAACGAATTAGGCACAACATTCGGCATTCTGGTGAACAAGTCCCAGTCCAACATATCGATCAGGAACTGCCGCGTTACTAACTATACGTACGGTTTTTACATTCACGATTCGAATTACACATTCCTCCAGAACAACACTGCCTTCGGCAATTCCAACGGTTTCGCCATTGGTAACAGCTCATCGACCCTCAACAACATCACCAACTGCACCGCCTACAGCAACGGGGTGGGCGTGAATGTGTCTAACTCCAATCTCACTCTGATTAGGCAGGCCTCTCTCTTTGCCAATACCCTTGACCTGTACCTGGCAAGCTCGCTGCCAGCTCCAGCCTCGAACATATTCAACTCGTCCGGGCTCATGTTCCTCAATCCGGCCGGGACGCTCCTGAACTACACGAACATCAGCGTCTACGATTCCCTGCTGACTGGCGAGCGCTATTCCTTCAAATGGACTTCCAATTCCAGCGCACTTCCTGCAAGCCATTCAAGCTTCAGGCAGAAGTTCATCAATATCTCATCCCTGGGGATTTCCAGCTCCATAACCACCATCACATGGCACTATCTGGATTCCGAGACATCCGGCTATGATGAGAGGACTTTCGAGTTGTGGAAATACAACTCGAGCGGATGGTCCCTTTTGAACAGCTCGCCGGACACTCCCGGCAACCGCTTCACTATCTCCGGGCTGAACCCAACCAGTGACTTCGGAATCCTGGAGAATGACGGCTGCCGGATAATCTCATCCCCTGGGAGCTACCAGCTCAATTCGAGCCTCAGCGGTGCCCCCATCCCGGCCTCAGAAGTCACCGACATATCATGGGCCTGCATGAAGATAGCCTCAAGCAACGTGGATTTCAACTGCAACGGGTATTCGATTTCCAACAACGGCACCGGGCCGGCCGCAGGCATAGTGATAAACGGCTCCACGACTGTGGACTATACCAACGTCACGGTAAGGAACTGCCCCTCAATATCCGGTTATTATGTAGGCGCTTACGTGTATCTTTCCAGGCTTGATACCATCCGGAATGTCTCTTCAAACAACAACACTCTGGCCGATTTCTACTTTTACGGCAGCTACTACTGCGCCCTGGACAACAGCACGGCAAACGGGAGCTCGAACTACGGCTATTACGTCAGGGACAGCTACTACACCAACCTGAGCAACAGTGCCGCCAGCTTCAATAGCTTAGGATTCTATATCTCCACCTCCCAGATCACCAATGTCACCGGGAGCCGCGCCTTCAACAACAGCGGCAATGGCTTCTACTTCTGGGCCGCCTTAGATTCCGACGTCCCGAATATCTGGAGCTACCTGTATAACTCCAGTTCATACTGGAATGGAGGTTATGGGGTCCGCCTCACCTACGCCTCGTTGGCCACTCTCAGGAACATGACTGCGAACAACAACTCCGGCTCCGGGCTCTTCCTCGACTCCAGCTCCAATTTCTACACTCTTGAGGACAGCAGGGCATATGGCAATTCCCAGCACGGCTTCCAGATAGAGTCGAACATGATAGGCAGCGCCAATCGCAATCTGGCATATGGCAACTCGCTTGCCGGATTCTACCTCGGCCCAAGCTCGGCTTCGCATACGCTCTCCAACAACTCCGCACATTCCAACCAGGATGGCTTCGTGGTCAATTCCTCCTCAGGCAACACATTTGTCGGCAGCCAGAGCTACAACAACTCGCGCTATGGCCTGCGGGTTCTCGGCTCGAGCAGCACGAATTTCACTAACACCCATGCTTATGGCAACCGGAACCTCTCCGTCCTCGTTTCCGAGCAGAGCGGCTCCCCAATGCCCGTTTATTTTTCGAATCTCAGCCTGGACAATCCTGCCGGGAATACGCAGAATTATACCTCGCTCGATATCATCGATACGGTGGAGGCCAACACCGCATATTCGCTCAACTGGACCTCCAACTCATCCGCCCTGCCCCCAAGCTCGTTAGCATTTGGCTGGAAATTCGTCAATATATCAGCGCAGAATGGAACGGTTTCGATAGACTCCATTTCATGGAGATGGCTTGATTCTGAAATCGGCGGTTTCGATGAGGGCTCATTCAAGCTCTGGAAATACAACGCGAGCGGATGGGCGAGCCTGAACGGCACCCCGGACACTGCAGTAAACCGCCTCAGCCTCTACTCGATGAACCCCTTGAGCGACTATGGGCTCCTCTCCAGCCTGACCCTCAACTTCACCAACGTGAGCATATCGCCCGACCCCCAGGGTTTCGGGTTCAACGTGACGGTGAGGGTCAATGTGTCTAACGCCTCCAGCGTAATGGCAGGCATTACCGCCCCATCATCCAGCGAGTCGAACTTCACAATGACCTTGCTCTCAGGATATCTGTACGAACTGAACTATTCGAACTGGCTGAATGGGACCTACTATCTGAGGTTCTATGCCAATGACAGCACCGGCTCCTGGCACAACAGCTCGATTTACAACTTCAGCCTCTTCCAGAACCTGACTATCCAGATACGCACCCTAAAAGGAGGATACACGATTAATGAGAGCCTCAACATCACCGACCCGGAGCAGATAGATGATGAGAATCCGCACATAATGCGCGCGAGCTTCGGCAATTTCGATACTCCCATAAAAAACAAGGACATTGTCCCGATTTCGGTCGATGTTGCCGACCGGATTGGCGTTACGGAGGTTCTCGCGCTTGTTCCGACCAAGAAGGGCCTTAACAAGGTCCCCCTCTCCCTCTCCAGCGGCACGATGTTCAACGGGACATGGGTTGGGGAATGGGGGGCGCACAATGTCGCCGGCCACCACTTCATAATCCAGATTACTGCTAAGAACCGTTTGAACAAATCACACTACTCATATGTGAGCTTCGGCGACCCGCCCGGCCTGTGGGTCATACCGACAAACGACTCGGATCCGACCGGCCTGTGGACCAACCGACCGAACGCGCGGGATGGGGACACGCACACCTACGCCGATGACAACTCGAATCCCGGAAGTGGATGGGGCTCATTCATCACATTCAACATAACCGGGATAGAGTCCGACAGGCTGCGTGTCTGGGCCGATTACGGGATACATGTCGGTTCCGTGGACATCGATGTATTCCTGAATGGCAGCTGGCAGAACGCCTATGAGGGGCCGATATCATCGCTCTCATGGTCCCAGATCAATTACAGCCAGGGTACGGTCACCGCGGGGCGCTTCAGGTACAACTACACTGTCGGCGGCTGGATATACTGGCTCTACGAGTTCCAGTTCTACAATGTCAGCACCCAGGTCAACCTGCCCGTCGTCTCGACACGCCCTGCAACCTCGGTGGAAGAGAACACCTCCGTGCTTCATTCCACAGTGCTCAGTGACGGCGGGGCAAGCTGCCAGGTCAGGTTCCTCTATGGAAACACCAGCGGCTCCTATACCCAGTCGACCCCATGGATTTCGGAGCAATATACCGGGAGCCTGCTGGGCCAGAGGATATATGGCCTGCAGGATGGGACCAACTATTACTTCATCGCGCAACTCAACAACAGCGCCGGGGCGACCAACGGCTCGGAGCAGTCGTTCACGACAGGCCCAGCGTCAATCGGCTGGGTCAGCGCGACAAACTACACGGATCCAAATGGGCAATGGAGCAACGAGCTATACGCTTTCGACGACGAGCTTGGCAGCGAGACGAGCAGCTACCATGATGTAAACGACCCGGACGGAGTCTGGAGCTTCTATCTGTATCTGAACCGGTCGACCACACTCTCGGACAAGATTCGCTTCAATGCCAAGGCCACGGACGTGGATTTGGCGAACGTTGACGTGTTCGCGAATGGCAGCTGGTTGACAGTATATAACAATTCGTTCACCGACAGCACATGGACCGAGGTGACTTTCAACCAGTCCAATGTGAGTTCCGCGCGCATCCGCTTCCGGGCGGTCGCGAACAACAGGGGCTTCGAGTGGCGGCTTGCCGAATTCGATTTCTACAAGCAGATTTCTACTCCGACACAGAACCAGAGCAAGCTCGAGAACAACGGGCCAACGGACGCGTCTTGCTATCTCATAATGAAGACCCAGTTCTGGAATGGGACCGGGTGGGCAGATGATGATACTGTTTTCCTCGACAGCTCGCCAAGGGTACTGCTGCCATCCGAGATTCTCAAGCTGGACACGCTCTGGAATCCCATGAACTACTCGACAAACAGTCTGAGCTCCGGCGACGGCACATACCGTGTTTACGCTGCCTGCCTAGACAACCTCAGCAACACGCTCCTTAACCTTAACGGCAGCTACGTTGTTAGCGCATACAACTTCACATTCGATGCATCGGCGCCTTTGGTCAACATCACAAGCCCCCAGAACAACAGCAACTACACGGTCTTCAGCTCGGTCCCGATAAGGGTCAACGTAACGGATTTCACCGGCGTAACCTCGGTTACTGCGAACATATCGAACAGCATCGGCTATGAGACGCTCGCCCTGACCTATAATTCCACCTCAGGGCTTTGGGAAGGCTCCTACTCGAACACGAACTATGTGGATACCTACATGCTGCAGATAATCGCGGTAGATATGAACGGGGCCGTAAACGACACCGAGTCCGTGATATTCAACATAATCGATACCACCCCCCCGAATGTGGTCCTCAATCTGCCGGAGGATAATTATACCAACAATTCAGCGGTCATCGCGACCGTCGTCTTCTCGTGCAACGCGACAGACGACTATGATGTCAAGAACATAAGCCTGTACATCACCGGCCCGAACAACCTCTCCTACTCGCTCAACCAGACAAAGAACGTTTCTGGAGTCTCTACAAGGGCCAATTTCACGGTCTCTTTGGGGGAGGGATTGTACACCTGGAGCTGCCAGGCCTTTGATTCATCCGGGAACTATGACTGGGCCGATGAGAATAGGACGGTCATGATAATCCGGCCCTGCCTAATCAGCGGGACTGTAAAGGACGCCACCCAAGGCGTGGTATCATCGGACGTGGAATTGTATGATGCCAACTGGTCCCTGATAGGTTCCCAAACCGCGGTCTACAACTTCACGGTTGCCTGCAACCACAGCTATCAGTTCAAGGTGATGCCAGCAATCGGCAACTTCAGCTCCCTTATCATCAACAGCCTTTATGTGGGTCAGGACATATACGAAGTTGTTGACTTGGAGGATTCTCCTGAGAGCATGGACAGCCCGGACTGGCTCCTAGCCTGGAACGAGGCCATCTCATGGAGCCCGAACATGAGCCTCAATTTCACCAATGTGACAATCAATCTCACATACAGCGGCTCGAACCCGGCCTTCTACAAGTGCGCAAACTGGAACTACTCCATAAGGAACTGCACGGACGACAACTGGACTTATGTAACTGATTTGCCCCCCGGCCTTGGCCAGCAGTATATCACCAACTTCACAAAGGCTGACCCTGGAGCCGGAATTGGCAACAAGCCGAATGTCACTGCCTGGCTTGTCGTATACAATGTCACGGGGCTCAACGAGACCCAGAGGCGGGACAATGGCACGCTGGTCGGGACCTTCTTCAACCTGTCCACTGTGAACTTCACCTACGGGCTCTCTTATCGGATAGAGGTATTCCTGGACAACTCGGATCCTGACACCAACGGCATAATCCGGGACCCTTACCACGACAACATACCCGAGGAGCTGGTCGTCGACTTATCCGGGGCCGATGCCCCCAATGTTTCCGTTGTTGCCGGAACTGCCATCCTCAATCCGTTTACTGCAGTATATATGGCGGGCACCGACCCGGGAACAAGAAGGCTGACCTGGGACGCTGATCCGCCGGGCAAGCTCATTGAGAATCTGACCAACGTGGACCTGGTCAAGCTCTGGTATGTGGTGGATTTCAACATCAGCCAGAACAGCCTTGATAACACTACCTTCTTCGGGGATGTCCAGGGCACAAATGACAATGTTCACCTGCTCAACTTCTTCAACACCAGCGGCTCAGCAAGCAACTGCATAGTGATTACCTCTCCAGGGACATATACACTTTCAGGAGATGCTATGGGCGCTCCGAACAACGCTTCCGAAGTGGGCGGGTCAAATGCCACTGCCTGCATCAAGATTGCCTCAAGCGATGTTGTATTCGATTGCGGAGGCTTCGACATAAGCTATGACGGCTCAGAAGCGGGCCCGGTTTACGGCATCCTGCTGAACGGCTCCACAACGAACGTGACTGTCAGAGACTGCCCATCCGTATCCAGCTATGACTATGGATATTACCTGCTCAACTCGAACAGCAGCCTGGTCGAAGGGGTCGGGGTCAGCAACAGCACCTACGGCTTCACACTCGTCTCCTGCTCCAGCCTGACGATTGCCAACAGCACCTCTTTCGGCAATGATGAGGGCTTCAGGATAGATTCCTGCTCGAACAATACGCTCACCAACAACAGCGCCTATGACAACGGCATATTCGGATTCCATATCCTCAATTCCAGTGGAAACAACCTCACCTCCAACAACGCTACAAACAACACCTTCGGGGGCATATACCTGAATTCGAGCAATTCAAGCCTCCTGCTCTCGAACTATGTGTGCTTCAATGACCAGAACGATCTGAACAATTCCGGCTCCGGCAACAGCGGGAATCTGGACCTCTGCGATTTCTCCGCCTCCTGGGCCGAGTTCGGCCATGAGGGATGCGAATATACCTGCTCGAATGCCTGGCAGAGATTCTATGGGAACATTAGCGGAAACGTACTGCTAGCCCCGAACAATGTGGACATCTTCTACAAATGGCTCTGGGACGGGCGCAACGGCAAGGTATACGCTGTCAACAGCGACGCCACAATCAGCTGGATGAACCTCACCGCCCTGGGGAGGAACACCACGGATGAGAATTCCACATCCGACTTCACAGAGCTGGACCTCCTGCTCAACATGACAGCTGAGAGGGACAGCATAGACGCCCTCTACAGCATTGATGGCAGCAACCCGATTGAGACAAAGAACATCACTCTCTGGGACCGGATTGTCCCATGGATACCTGAGAGCAACTCCTCAAGCGTAACCTATTCCCAGACAGGGATAGTGTGGGATGCCTCCCAGGACGGGGGCTCTGGCCAGTTCGACCCCACTGAGAATGAGGATGTGGCCTTTGTCACCGAGGTCAATTCCAGCATGGCCTACGACTATGACATCAGGGTCCCGGCCAACCTCTCAACCTACAAGGGAGCGAGCGGTCGTGTCAGTTTCTGGGTTGAGCTGGAATAATCAGCTCCCGTCAGCTCTAAAAATTCTTTCTTCTATAGATATCGATAATCATAATTCTACGGTGGAGAGATGGAACGCAGATTAGAAGTAGCTTCCAGAGAGAATGTAAAAGACGTGCCAGGGGACCAGCTAAAGGGCAGGGTTAAGGATGAATTGGGCCTTGAGCTGAAATCCTGCCGTTTCCTCGAAGTGTACACTTTCGGTAATGCCCTCCCGCCAGAGCAGATGGAGGCTCTGGGGGCGGACGTTTTCACAGACAGCATCGCCCAGCAGTTCTCGTTCAGGGAACCCATGTTCAGGAACACCTGGAGGATAGAAATCGGGATGCTGCCCGGAGTGACGGACAACATCGGAAAGAGCGCCAGGGAGGCAGTTAAGGACAAGCTGGGGGAAAATCAGGATGTCTATTACTCAAGGGTGTATGCCATTGATGACGATTCACTCTCCAAGGAGGACTGCGACCGGATAGCGGCCCTGCTCCATAATCCGCTGGTTGAGAAGTACCTGCTGCACAGGCCGGGGGACGTGCCCCCGCCATATGCCCCGAAGGTGGTGCTGAGGCACGAGCCGCAGGTCGAGAAAATCAGCCTGCACATGAGCGAGGCCAGGTGGGAGGAGCTGGTCAAAAAAAGGCTGCTCGCGCTCAATCTGGAGGAATTCAAGGCGATAAAGCGCTATTTCAAGAAGGACAAGGTCATCGAGGACCGCAGGAAGGTTGGCCTTGACACTAGGGTGACTGATGTTGAACTGGAGGCAATCGCCCAGACCTGGAGCGAGCACTGCAAGCACAAGATATTCAATGCCCAGATAAGCTACCGGGAGGGGGAGGAGAGGCATGCAATCAATTCCATTTACCAGACCTTCATCAAAGGCGCCACCGAGCAGATAAAGAAGCCCTATGTGGTGAGCGTCTTCAAGGACAACGGCGGAATAATAAAATTCAATCCTGATTATGATATCGCGGTGAAGGTAGAGACCCATAATGCCCCCTCTGCCCTTGACCCGTACGGGGGCGCGCTCACAGGGGTTCTTGGGGTGCAGAGGGACATCATGGGGACAGGCCTTGGTGCGAATCCTATCGCCAACCTGGATGTGCTCTGCTTCGGGCCGCAGGATGCAGAGGATGTCCCTAACGGGGTGCTCCATCCGAGAGTGATATACGATGGTGTTACTCGCGGCGTAGAGCATGGTGGCAACAAGATGGGGATTCCCACCGTGAACGGCTCCATAGTGTTCGAGAAAGGGTATACCTGCCGGCCGCTCGTTTATTGCGGGACCATCGGCATAATGCCTTCGGAGATTGGAGGCAGGCGCACATGCGAGAAGCGGATTGCTTCAGGCGCGCTGATAGTTGTGGTCGGAGGAAGAATCGGAAAGGACGGAATCCACGGTGCCACATTCTCTTCACAGCAGCTGGATGAGCACACTCCCCAGAGCGTGGTGCAGATCGGGGATCCAATCACCCAGAAGAAGGTGCTTGATTTCCTGATGGAAGCGCGGGACAAGCTCCTGTATGACGCGGTAACGGACAATGGCGCGGGGGGCATCTCAAGCAGCATCGGCGAGCTTGCCCAGTTCTCAGGAGGCTGCGAGGTTTATCTTGACAAATGCCCGCTCAAATATCCCGGGCTTGACCCATGGGAGATCCTGGTTTCCGAGTCCCAGGAGCGCATGACACTTGCCGTTCCACCTGAGAATCTTTCGGAAGTGGAGAATCTGGCCAGGAAGCACGATGTCGAGCTGAGCGTGGTCGGGAAGTTCACTGGAATCAAGCGCTTCCATATTAAGTACAAGGATGAGACTGTCGCCTACCTTGAGATGAAGTTCCTGCATGAGGGCTATCCTCAGATGAGGCTCACCGCTTCATGGAAGAAGCTGCATTTCCCGGAGCCTGCCCTTGGCGAGGCGCGGCCCGGAAAGGTGCTGAAAAAACTCCTCGCAAGCGGCAACATAACTGTCAAGGACGATGTAATCACCCGCTATGACCATGAGGTCAAGGGCCAGAGCATAATCAAGCCGATAATGCGAAGCCCCTGTGATGCGGGGGTAATCCGGCCCATATATGATTCCCCGGAAGGCCTCGCCATTTCGCACGGCCTCTGCCCGCGCGTTGTCCAGGATGGCTACGCGATGGCCTGCCTCTCGTTCGACGAGGCTGTCAGGAACGCAATTGCGGTCGGAGCGAGGTTCGGCTACATGGCATGCCTCGACAACTTCTCATGGCCCGACCCGATAAAGTCCGACAAGACCCCCGATGGCGAGCACAAGCTCGGCCAGCTGGTCCGCGCGTGCCTTGGCCTGTATGACTGCGCGACGTCCTACGGAATCCCGATTATCTCGGGCAAGGACTCAATGAAGAACGATTATTACTCGAAAGAAGGAAAGCATTCCATACCACCCACCCTGCTGGTCACCATGGTCGGCAAGGTGGATGACGTCGGAAAATGCGTAAGCTCCGACTTCAAGAAGATCGGGGATGTCATCTATGTCCTTGGGATAACCAGGGATGAGCTTGGCGGGAGCGAGTACTTCAAGCTCTTTGGGGGGGTGGGCAACAGCCCGCCCCAGCTCCGCCCGGATGAGCACATAGCCACCTACAAGGCAATCTCCGAGGCGATTCAGGAGGGCATCGTCAGTTCTGTCCATGATGCTTCTGATGGAGGGATCGCTGTCGCGTTCACCGAATGCGCAATTGGCTCCTCCCTTGGGGCCGACCTCGACCTTTCGCTGATGCCCAATGAGACAGAAAAGGAGGACGCGCTGCTCTTCTCAGAGAGCCCGGGCAGGTTCGTTGTCAGCGTCCCATTCGAGCGGGCGGAGAAGTTCGAGTACATAATGAAGGGCACCCCGTTCGCCAAAGTGGGCAGGATAAGGGGGGACCACAGGATAATCTTCCGCTATGGCGACCGGATAGTCGTCAATGAGGATGTCACCGAGCTGAAAGAGGCCTATTTCAAGGGAGTTCGCTGAGTTCATTTTCACTTTTTCCGCCAGCGGCAGGAACCGTTGAAATTTAAAGTCTTAAGCTCTAATCTCCTCTCATGCTCGACACACTCAAGATGGAGGTTGCCAGCCTCCTTTCAGGCCCCTGCGGCATAAAGACTGAGGATTTGCTCCCCACTGTGGAATTGAGCCGGGAAGGCTTCGGGGACCTCTCCAGCAAGGCGGCATTCGCCCTTGCCAAGGAGAAGAAGGAGAATCCGGCAAAGATTGCCGCCGGGCTGGCCCCGAAACTCCAGGGGAAATCAAAAAGCTTCTCCAAGGTGGAGGCTGTCGGCCCATACATCAACTTCTATTTCAGTAATGACGCCTACGCCGATATCCTGAAGGATATCCTGAAGAGCAAGGCGAAGTACGGCCGGGGGACTAAGAAAAAGAAGAAAGTGCTAATCGAGTTCCCCTCGGTCAATCCGAACAAGCCGTGGCACATCGGCCACCTAAGGAATGCAATCCTGGGGGAATCCATATCCAGGCTCCTGAAATTCGACGGGAATGAAGTCGAGAAGATGAACTATATCGATGATTTGGGCCTCCAGGTGGCTCAGAGCCTCTGGGGCGTGCTTGAACTGGGAAGAAGGCCGGTTGGCAAATACG
This sequence comes from Microcaldota archaeon, assembly GCA_043812915.1. GTDB lineage: Archaea > Micrarchaeota > Micrarchaeia > Anstonellales > Bilamarchaeaceae > CAYVTJ01. The sequence goes on from JBDRLQ010000016.1 coordinate 19,496, forward strand.
ACCAGTGGCTTGGAGAGCAGTACGTCGAAGTATCAAAAAGATTCGAAACGCAGGCTCTTGTCCAGGAGGATGTCCGCAGAATCCTCAAGAAAATCGAGGAGGGGGACAATGAGATTGCGAACAGGGGCAGGTTGCTGGCGGAAGAGTGCCTGAAGGCACAGTATGTGACATCATTCAATTTCGGAATTTTTCATGATGTGATGGTCTTCGAGAGCGACATCATGCGCACAGTCTTCGAGGAGGGCGTGGATTTCCTTAAGAAGAGCAAGGCTGTCGAGCTTGAGAAAGAGGGGAAGAACGCCGGCTGCTGGGTGGTGAAGCTTACCGAGGAATTCGGCTTTGGGAAAATGGAGAATCCGGACAAGGTACTAATCAGGAGCGATGGCACGGCCCTCTACACCGGAAAGGATGTCATCTTCCACCTATGGAAATTCGGGAAGCTGAAGACGAAGTTCAAGTATGCGCCATTCATCAAGCAGCCCGATGGGAGCACATCATACAAGACCTATTTCCAGGGCAAGGACATGAAGTTCGGCCATGCGAACGAGGCAATCAACGTCATCGGCGTGGAACAGAGATACCCCCAGAGGGTAATCGTGGAGGTTTTCAAGAGGCTCGGCTTCGACAAGGAAGCCAAGGACCTGCACCACCTATCATACGAGCTTGTCGGCCTTCCTGACGCAAAATTCTCAGGGCGGAAAGGAACCTGGGTCGGCTACACGGCTGACAACCTGCTGGATGAGGCGCAGGAGAGGGTTGTGGACAAGATAAATGTGGATGTCTCGGCGGCAGAGAAGAGGGATATTGCCCTTACAGTCGCTGTCGCGGCAATCAAGTTCACGTTCCTCAGGACGAATGCGGACAAGAAAATCATATTCAGATGGGAGGATGCGCTGAACCTGGAAGGCGATTCCGGCCCGTATGTGCAGTATGCGTATGTCCGGACGAGGGGAATACTCGGGAAGACAAAGGAGAAGCCTGATGTCAAGTGCAAAGAGTTCGCCCCTGAGGAGAAAGTGCTGCTCAAGCGCCTTGCTGGAATGAGGGATGTCGTTGAGCGCTCATCAAGGGAGCTTGCGCCGCACCATGTCCCCCAGTACCTGCTTGATGTCGCCGGGGATTTCGCCAGGTTCTATGGCGCCTGCCCGGTAATCAAGGCTGAGGACAAGAAAGTGATGAAGACAAGGCTCGCGTTAGTGCAGGCGACAGGCATCGTCCTCAAGAGCGGCCTTGATTTGATGGGAATAAGCTGTCCGGAGAAGATGTAGTCTGTTTCCCGGACAGTTCCTTTTGTATCTCGACTGTAAGCGGATCAGATGCGAGAATTTGCTGCCAGAGGCATGCTTCACTTAATCAATTTGAACTTCTTCACGTCAACCAGGCCCTTATCAGTAATCTTGAGCTCCGGGATGACCTCGAGGGCCATGAATGACAGTGTCGCAAAAGGGTGCCTCAAATGGCATCCTGTTTTGGCAGCCTCCTGCCTGATTTTCAGCAGCTTCCTGGAGACGACATCAAACCGCTCCTGGCTCATGATTCCAGCAACCGGAAGATGCAGGGCCGCTATCTTCCTGCCCGTATACACGACGAACCCGCCACCGGTCTTTATGAGGTAGTTGGCCACCTTGGCAATCGCCTCATCCGAAGTTCCTAAAACAACAATATTATGGCAGTCATGTGCAAGCGTGGTCCCTATCGCGCCCCTCCTGAGCCCGAACCCGGTTATCTGCCCGACCGAGATATTCCCGTTCTTCCGGTATCTGTCGATAACCGCAATCTTCAGTATATCCTTGCGCAAATCATAATCGCCCTTTTGCCTCACCTTCTTCCATCCGGTGTGCAATTCCCCCTCCCTGGCGACAATGACATTACCCCTGTGCGCTTTTGGGAGCACAAGGTCCTTTTCGGCAATCGGCCTGTGCTTTATGGTTTTACTGATGTAATCCGGATATCTGAACCGCGGCAGGGATTTGCACTTTCCGTTAGAACAGATTATCTGCCCGTTTATGAAGACCATCTCGGGCTTTATCTTCCGCAGGGATTTGCTGATGAAGAAATCCGCGTCCATCTTCGGCTCCACATTCCCGACCATGCTCTCAATCCGGTAATGCTTTGCCGCGTTGTAGCTGGCGCATTTTATCACCCTCAGCGGGTCATAGCCAAGCGATATCGCCCTGTTCACGTTGTACAGTATGGAGCCGTGCCTCTGGATATCGGCGACAGTCTTGTCATCAGAGCAGAAGCACACCTGCTGCGGATGGGATTCAATAATCCTGTACTGCTCATCGGTTGATTTCTCAGCGGAGCCCTCCCGCAGGAATATCACAACCCCATAATCCGCCTTCTCGGCCATCTCCTCGTATGCCGGCGATTCATGGTCATCCATCACTCCGGCATCGAAATAGCTCCTCATGGCATTGCCGCGCAGGGACGGGGCATGGCCGCTGATAATCATGCCCTTGCATGCCCTTATCTTGGAGACCAGCTCATCGTGGCGCTCTATCACCCCTGGAAAGTTCATCACTTCCCCGAGCCCGATTACCCGCTCATGCCTCAATGATTCTTTTATGTTCCGGACAGTGACCTTCGCCCCGGCGCTCCCAAGATGGGAAGCCGGAACGCATGAAGGCACTACGAAGAAGACTCCAACAGGCATTTTATCGGTCTCCCTGATGAAGAGGTGCAGTCCCTTTATCCCGACCACATTGCAAATCTCATGCGGGTCGGCTATCACGGTGGTCGTTCCGTGCATTGAGACAGCCCTTGAGAATTCAGTCGGCGTTAGCAATGAACTCTCTATGTGCACATGAGCGTCAATAAAGCCCGGAATTACGTATCCTCCCTTCGCGTCAATGACCTTGTCCGCCTTGTCAGCAATCCTGCGTGCGACCTTTGTTATAAGATTGTTGTGAATCAGTATTTCCCCTTCTCTTACTGCCTCATGGCGCGAATTCACGATTTTCGCATTCTTAATCTTAATTCTCATTCTACCGCCTTATCCATTCCAGCACTTTCCCCAGGTCTCTTTTTATGCCGAATTTAGAGAAATACTTGATGACATTCCCTACATCCCGCTCAAGGAACTTCTCTGCGTTGGGATGCCTTGTGATGACTCCCTGCCCGAAGTCTATCAGGAGCGGCGTCTTCCCCAGCAACAGGTTGTATTCGCTGATGTCTGCATGCACCAGCCCTGCCCTGTACATCTTCCGTATGTCATCCAGTACGCTTTTGAGGTCCGCTTCCCCTCTTGGGCCAACAGTGTCCATCGTGGGGTACGGGAGGCCATCTTCCCCAAGGAAACCTAGTACCAGCACGTTGTGCTTAAGATAAAGTGGCTTCGGGGCGTGCACCTTGGCCTTCTCGCATATCTCCAGGTTCTTGAACTCCTTCCTTGCGAAGGCCTCGGTGATTGCCTTGTCGCTGTGCCGGATGTTCCTGAACCTCGGGTCCCCTTCCAGATAATCTTCCCTCCGCAAGAACGGCTTGGTCTCAATCTTGTAAATCTTTATGGCAACGAACGATCCGTCGGGGGTGGTCGCGCGGAAAACATTGGCTTCCTTCCCAGTGGAAATCGGATAATCCACAGTCTCGATAAGCCCCTTTTTCATCAGCCCGTGGAGAATCAGCAGCGTTGTCCGATCGAAAACCTCGCTCTCAATCTTGAGCCTTTCCTTCAGCTGGTGCTTCTCTTTCAGCGGCTTCTTTTTCCCCATGCAATGAAGTGGGCTGAATAAGAGTATAAATCTATGCTACCCATGGTGGAACTATTAAAAAATATGGGGTGGTAACTTAATCCATGCTTCTTGAACATCGAATCAACCTCAAAGATTTTCACGGACATCTTGGGCCCTACGCTGTCGTGGGATATAGGATGGGCCAGATTGCCCTTGAGCTGCTTGAGGCGCGCGGAAAAAAGCTCCGGGCCATTGCCAAATGCGGAACCGCCCCGCCAATCTCCTGCATGCTGGATGGGATACAGTTCTCAACTCCATGCACCCTCGGCAAGGGGAATATAGAAGTGGTTGATGGGGGGAAGGCCCAGGCTGTCTTTTCAGGAGAAAAGACCATAACAATAACATTAAAAGACTCGGTGAAAGAAACTATTGACAGGAACATGTCCGACGGCGAGGCGATGGCCATGCGCGTATGGGACATGGATAAAGAAGAATTATTCGAGGTCATATAAAATGGCAGGAGCAGAACCGCCCCAGATGAAGAAGTCTTCACAGCAGGCACAGATGCAAACGCCCAAGGCTGATTTCCGGAAGAGGCAGTTTGATCTGACCAAGACGCTCAGCGGGCTTTTGGGAAGGCTCTCATCCGCGGGCATGCTTGAGGGGATGAGCATCCGCAGGGAAGTTAAGTCAATGATGCCCCAAGACATCGAGGGATACAAGGAATTCGGGCGCGCGCTTGTGGCCACTGGCAGCTCGGAGGCATTGACATTCCTCAAGGGCAGCGGCCCTAAAGGAATCTGCCCTAACTTCAAGAGGTTCCAGCTGGCGAAGCTGGCAACGACCGAGACTCTAAGCCCCAGAGAGAGGCTCGCGGTCGAAAGGGAAATCAGCAAATCGCTAAAAGGCACGGACTCTGAAACAAGCCAGAAAGTAATCTCGTTCATGAACAAGCGCTCAATAGAGATGGGCCTTAGCATCACATTCAAGCCCGGAAGCTCGGGCGGGATATCCCATGAAGTTGCCGGCGGGAATGCTGGCGAATCAGTCAGGCAGCTCAACCCTGCCCCGATCATCTACCCGAATCTCGCCTCTTCGAGGTCAGGCTCCCTCCTCTCGACCGATCTCTCCCCTTTCGTCGCTGCTAGGGAGGCGATATTCAAGGTGCATGCAGAGACCCGGGACCAGGGGCACCTCAGGAGGGCTCTTACCCTGTGGCCGGCCAGGCAGATGGAGCCGGAAGTCCCGATAATGCCGCGCCACGTTGAAGAAGGGGGGCAGAACTTAGAGCCTGGCCCGGAATACTTCATGGCGCCGGCCCCGGCAGCCCCCCGCAAAGACTCTGCTCCATTCCAGGCGGGAGCTCGTGTCGAGCCTGTATCTGCAGGCATTTCTGATTCTAGGCTTCCTGAGCCTGAAACCCCCAGGGTGAGGTTCTTTGAAAGCAGACCTCTGGAAATCCGGAAAGCCGTCCCTCAGAAAGACGCTCCGCTGCCCCCTCAGCAGAGGATATGCGTCCCTACGCCAAGGAAATCCAGGAAAAATGGTGGTGATGGCATGATTCGTGATATCGCTCCTGTTAAGATTACTGGCAGAACTGTAAGTATGAACAGCGAGGCGGTCTCGCCGCTTCTGGCCGCCTCCGAGAGGGGCGAGGAGATAATTCGGCGCCTTATGGAGAAGATGGAATCCCATGGCAGGCATAAGCACCATGTGAGGCCCAGGGCCTCTGAGGAAAAGCCGAAGGAGAAGAAGACAGCGGAGAAGCCTCCCGGGGAAGCCGCTGCAAAGAAGCAGAAGCCCGCCAAGCCGGCAAAGAAGAAAGCCAGGAAGGCAGCTGCGAAACCCTCTTCTAAAAAGAAAGGGAAGAAGGCCAAGAAAAAGATGCCAACGGAAAAGAAGAAGGCTGACAAGAAGAAGTCTGCCAAGGATGCCGTGAAACAGGCCGTGGCAAAGCCCAAGACAACGAAGAAAGCGGCTAGGAAGACTGCCAATAAAGCTGCTTCGGAGAAACCTGTGAAGAAGCCCGTGAAGGGGCCCGCCAGGAAAAAATCCAAATCGCAGGTTGTCAAGGAGCTTCTGCTCAAGAGGAAAAGGAAGAAATAGCCGCCAGAGCGCCTTTCTTTATCTTTTTAAACTCTTCTTTCAAATGATTGTAAGCTAAGCTCCTGTAGTCTAGCCCGGTTAAGGATAATGGACTCTCACTCCATCGACACGGGTTCGAATCCCGTCGGGAGCACTTCTCTTTTTTTTATCTGCATAAACAAAGAACAAAAAGCTTTTCCTTCCCAAGAACCCTACATGGCACATAGTAAAAAAGATTTATCGAGGAAGAAGGCCAACCTGAAGTCAAAGCTCACGGAGCTTGAGCAGAGGGCGAAAAAAGACCCGCTGAAGAAAGACAAGGCGCTGCACGCGGAGTTGGACGCCCTTCGGAAAAAGCTCGATGAGTACTCGTTATAGGACAAACAGGTAGGAAACAAGGTATATCAGCAGAAGTACTAATGCCAGCCCCTTGTCAATCTTCTCCTTCCAGGCAAAGAGGGCAACTGCCGCTACGGATGCGAACACTACGAATATCGCCAGGGGTGCGATTACCCCTGAGTTTATTATAGTCGGGAAGAGCAGCGGCCCGATTCCAAGAGCCAGGGTGGCGTCAATGATGTTGCTTCCCAATATGTTGCCCACGACAATCCCATACTTCTTCTTTCTGATGGCCGCCAGGGAAACAGAAAGCTCAGGGAGCGAAGTTCCAATGCCTATCGCGAAGAAGCTGACGAAGTATTCTGGAATTCCCATGTTCTCAGAGAGGCCAATTACCGCATCCACAATGACCAATGCCCCCAATGTCACCCCTATAAGCGAGAGCAGGAGCATGAATGCGGTCTTGAAAAGCCTCGTCCTGGTCCCATAGATATCGGCTACCTGGGCGCCCCCGATTTCCCGGACGCTATACTTGTTTGAGATAAAAAGCAGCGCCGCGTATGTGAGTACGAGCATCCCTCCGTCAATGCTTGTCAGGGACCCGTCAAGCACCATAAGCCCCGCAATCAGGATGGCGGCAATCGCGCTGCCCCCAAGGACCAGGATATTCTTTCTCTTGGCAATCACTGTGCCTCCAAGAATGGCGACAAGCCCCAGCGACAGCGTTATCTGGGCTAGGCAGGAGCCGAGGGCGCTACCCACGTTGATGTCCCCGTGTCCGGTATATGAAGAATATATTGAGTTGGCTATTTCAGGAAGGTCGGTTCCAAGTGCCACGATGAAGAGGCCGATAATAAGCGTCGGAATTTTGAGCGCGTTGGCAATCTGCGAGGAATACTCAACGGTCCTGCTGCTGGAATAAGCAATCAAAGATAAGCCGGCTATCAGCCGTGCAATCCCAAGAATCGGCATGCTACCAGGCCTATGCGGTCTCAGGCCCTGCCTTTGTGCCCTTTATGCCGTGGTCAACAGCCTCGGTGGTCCACCAGTTGCCGTAGCGCTCCTGGAGCTGCTCCTCGATAGGCTTGGAATTCTTTATCGCAATCCGAACATCGTCCGCATCAATGAGCTTTTTCTTGCCACTGACGGTGAGGTCGCCTGCCATCTTGATTATCCCCGCCAGGTTCCTCAGCCTGAGGGTAAGGCCGCTGGCGCTGTCGATATCCCTCGCAAGCTTCCTGCCCTCTTCTATAACCAGTTCGGCCGCTTCCCTCTCCATATGGGGGATTTTGCCATCCTTTACTATCTCCTGCGCTATGAACTGGAAGAGCTTCACCCTATTTCCCGGGGTATCCTCCATGTAAGCGTTCATAAGGAGCTCATACCCATCTCCCCTGATTCTTGACCTTAAAGGGGGGATAATCTCCTTCATGTCATTTATGTTGGAAGCCCCGACGAACAGGAAGTCGCAGGGGGTGTTGTCGACACGCACCGCAGCCCCGCTGCTCATCGGGTTCCTGCCGACAATCGGGAACTGCTTGTCCTGCATAGCTGAAAGTATAAATCTCTGGATATTTCCAAGGGTTGACAGTTCGTCAATGAAAAGGACCCCTTCATGGGCCTCGTGCACCGCTCCCGGGACAACGCGCTGGTATGCCGGCGTTCCAAGGCCCGGGTGCGAGCCGTAAGGGTCATGCCTTATGTCTCCAAGCAGCTCGGTTTCGCTCCCTCCGCTGGCCTGCACGAATAGCGGTCTCTTGAGCGGAACGAGGATCTTCCTCTTGGATTTCTTGGCGTTTTCGTCCATCCTGCGCAGCTCGTCCTGCGTCAGCATCAGGATTTCCCCCTCCTTTGTCCTTTCGTAAATGAGTATCTCCTCCTTGCCATGCGGGTATTTCCTGGTGGTCGCGACCCTGGGCCCTCCGAAGCTGTCTGCGCCGCCCATGCTATACCTGTCAAGGAAATTGTTTTTCGTGCTCTTCTGGGCACCGCACTGCGGGCAGATGAGCTCTGTGTATGGGCTCAAAGCCGCGCATCTCCTGCACCGAAAGCCGAGCTTTTCCGAGACGAATGCCGGCACATCCAATGGGGTTATTATCTTCCCGAATTGGCTCTCAGCCATCTGGTCCTTCTTGAGCTGCTTGGCGTCCTTGATTTCGATTATCGGCCTCTCCGGGTGCTCAAGGTTGTCGACGACCGCAACTTCATAGTGCGGCTTTGGCAGCACGCTTGCAATCGCCTGCGCGATCAGGCTTTTCCCTGTTCCTGGTGGCCCGACTAAAAGCAGGTGCCTTCTCTGGAGCGGAACAAGCTTTGCGATGTTCACAGCCTGCTCCTGACCGATTATCCTCTCGAACGGGTCCTTCGGAATCTTTATCTGTGAAGTGTCTTGGAAGTCCATCTCCATATGAGGTATTGCGACTGTAAACGTTTATAAAGAGAGTTCAATATGGGAGATGCATGGCAACGGTGATTGACGCGATAACAAATACTCTCGGCGAGGTGTGCCTGGGCCTGATAGTAATCACTGTGGGCCTTATCATAATCTACCTTACGATAAGGAGGCTCACCAGGGCCTAATCCTTCTTCCCGGAGAGTGCCTTCTCTATCTTATTAACAAGGACATCCAGGGGCATAGCCCCCCTCAAGGCGTATTTCTTGTTGACTATGGTCACTGGCACAGAGGTAATCCTGTACACTTCTGCTAGCGGCCTGAACTGGCCAGCATCGATGACATCCGCCTGTATCTTTGGATTGATTACCGCCATATCGTGCGCTAATTTGGCAGCGTGCGGGCAATGCGGGCAGCTGTCCGTTACGAACACCTGCAGGTGCATATCATCCATCCCTGAAATCCTCTTCTTGAGGCTGCCGTCGATATCAGGATTGCCTGTTGACACATCGACAATATCAAGCAGGAATGTGGAGAACTCATGGCCCATCGGCACTCCGTAGTAGATTACCTTCCTCGTCTCTTTGCCTGTAATTGCAAAGCAGGGCACAGCGTAAACGCCGAATGTTTTGGGCTTCTCAGAATCCTTCTCAACAACGATTGTCTCAATCCTGAGCTTCTCATTCTGCGCGGCAATCTCGGTGAGGAAATTGACCATCACCTCATTGCTTTTTGGGTCCTTCTCGGTAGTAAAGAGCACGAATGAAACTTCATTCTTCATCTTTTCCAGCTTTTTCTTTATCTGCTTGGATGCTTCTTCGTTGAAAAACTGCATAGTAAACGCCTTGGCTTACACTAAAGGCAAAGAAAATAAAAAAATAGAGGTTGAAATCCCCTGGTCAGAGGATTTCAGAGTGGGAGGATAACAAGATGAGGATGAGCCCCTATAGGATGAGCGGTTGAGAGGCGGGAGGTAAGCCCATCCTCAGCCTTGCCATCAATATTACGTCGGAAAGAAGAAAACCTTCTTTCCCACCTGCTTTTTCTGGAGCAGGCCCAGTCCGACCAGCTTGTTCAGCCTTGCCGAAGCCGCGTTCTTTCCCTTGTACTTAAAGCGGGCCCGGACCTCTTCGGCCGTTACTTTGTCGGATTTTTTTGTGTACTTCATGATATCCTCGTCGATTTTCGGGAGCAGTATCTCTCTGACGTCCTCTTGTATCGCCGGAGCGCTTATCCCCTTGCTTTCAAGGGCGTCCAGTTTTTGGAGGATGTTCTTGAGAATCCTGTTCGTATTCTCCCTCTCTTCCAGGAGCCTGTAAACAAGCTCCCCGAGAACGACGGGGTCATTGAACTTTTGCATGTTCTGCTCAAGGTCGCTTTGCAGTTCCTTGCGGAATGCGCTCCCCCCAGCAGCTTTATTAACGTTATCTTCGTTATCCCTCACGGGAATCACCACCTTGTATGTTATTTGTGCATGCTTGGATTTTGGTTCAATACCATGTTCCCATTGCGCCAAAGTCGCGCAACTATCATGATATAATCATGATAGGTTTTTAAAGCTATCATCGCCCAGCATTTTTTACGTCGGTGATTATATCATGGATATCACAAAACAACTCGCATTTTCTGTGCTGGGAGCCTTCAAAAAACGAAAACAACGCATCCTCCGCAAGCTCAATGACCGCATTTTAAGGGAGGCGACAATCAACTTCACCAAGCCGCTTTTCCGTCTGGCTGTGCTTTCCTATGTCCTAGCAAAAATCGTCCAGAAGCCGAGGTTCCTTGCCCCGGAATACGCGGAGCAGCTTCGGGGGATAGAAAACGCCCTCCAAGGCGCCGCCACCACAATCGGGATGGTGGACGACTCGCAGCTTCTCAAGAATTTCAAGAAAGTGGAGGCTACGATAACCTCATTGGAAAAAAGGGACCGCAGGTATCTGATTAGCCTTATGCAGAAGGGCGAGCTGAAGACTGCCGCGACAATGTACGCGCAGGGAATATCCCTGGGAGTCGCTGCGGCCATGACGGGAATGGAGAAGCAGGAAATCATGGCATACGCTGGAGACACGATGATGTTCGAGCGGGTGAAGGAAGAGCTCAATATCCAGGACCGTGTTAAGATGGCAAGGAAGTTCCTGGGTGGTTCATGATGAAGCAAAGGCATATTCTCTGTGACGCCGGGTCATTCATTTCTCTGACTTCCACGTGCATGGACAATCTTATCTACTTCTTTGCAGAGAACCACAACGTCAGCTTCATAATCCCGCCTTCGGTGGAATATGAGGCGGTGACGCGCCCACTGGACCAGGGCTACAAGAAATACATGTTCTCGGCAATCAGGATAAAGGACCTCATCAACGATAAGGTCGTCGCGATAAGCGATGTGAAGGCCCCTGAAGAGGCGAAGGAACTGATGAGACTTGCCAACAATCTCTTCTTTGTCGGGGGCAAGCCGATGCAGCTTATGCATCTTGGGGAAGCGGAGATGCTGGCGATAGCGAAACGGCTGGGAATCAGCCACATTCTCATAGACGAGAGGACCACACGCATGATAATCGAGGCTCCCTTCAGCATAAAGGAGCACTTCGAGAAGGAATTCCATACCAACGTCATGCTGAACAAGAAGAATCTAGCCGAATTGTCAAAAAGGCTCGAGGGACTCTATGCCCTGCGCAGCAGTGAACTTATCATCCTGGCATATGAGAATGGCTTTTTCAAGAGATTCCAGGATATGGAGAAAGAGGCGCTGAAGGCCGCTCTTTATAAGGTAAAATATTCGGGCTGCTCAATAAGGTTCAATGAGATAGACGACTATTTCAAATGGAGGAAGTAGATGCAGCAGTTCCTGGATTCTGCGGATTCCGATAAGGTAAAGATAGCCGTGGACCACCGTGAGGACCCCATTTTTGATGATTTTTTCCGGGGGCATGGGGCAGATGTCGACCGAAGGACCCTCGAAGTCGGGGATTTCCTGTGCTCTGCGAGGGTAGTCATTGAAAGGAAGACCCGGGCTGATTTCGAGCAGTCGATAATCGATGGCAGGCTTTTTACCCAGCTGCAGCATCTGACATCCAACTATCCATGCGTTGTCATACTTGTCGAGGGAACTGAGGATAATGGCCGCCTCAACCGGAAGGCGCTGCTTGGCGCCTACTCGGCCGTGATGGCTGATTTCGGGGCTTCCCTGATTTTCACCGATGATGTGGAAAAGAGCGCCGAGATCATCTTCTCTGTTGCCAAGCACGAGCAGATTGCAAGGAAGCAGCCCATGCGGATATTCGCAAAGAGGAAGGCGCTGACAGCTGCCCAGTCCCAGAGGGCCATCGTGGAGACCCTTCCGATGGTGGGTCCGAAGCTGGCAAAGAAGCTCCTGGAGCATTTCGGCAGCATAGAGCGCATTTTCACTGCGGATGAGAATGAGCTCCTTGAAGTGGAGAAGGTTGGAAAGAAGAAGGCAAAGCTGATGCGGGCCATTATCTCCGGGGATTATCACCCGGATGAGGAACATATGTAGCTTTTAATTTTGTGAATGTTCCATTTTCCATTAGACTTATTGCGACTATTGTCTGCTGCCTTTTGCTTTTTGGATGCCTTGGAGATGGCCTCACTGACATTGCCGACCTCAATAAGAATCCGGATATATACCTGGGCGAGAAGGTGGTCCTCAAGGGGAACGTTACCAAATCCGTGAAGCTTGGGAAGATATCCGGCTTCACGCTCGTGAATAAGGATGGTTCAATCCCGGTTTCCAGCCAGCTTCTTCCACCTGACTGGAGAGAGGTTATAATCAAGGGCACGCTGATGAAAGAGATGCTGGCCGGCTACTATGTTCTCGTCGATGAACTGGACATGACCTAAACCCATTTATTCTTTATTTGGTAATTCCCCCCATGCAGCTCCAGTGCGATGGATTGACAATAGCCCTAGACAATTCCAAGGGCGATGTCACTTTTCTCTCCCATGCCCACTCAGACCATGCCTCAGGTCTCAAAAGGCAGAAAAAGATTATCTGCAGCGCGCCCACGCTTGACCTTGCCATGCTATCGGCAGAGCGCGTGAAGGTCAAGGGGGCTCGCATGCTGGACGCCGGACACATCTTCGGCTCAAGGCAGCTGGTTGTCGAGGAGGATGGGATGAAGAGCATTTACACCGGGGACATATCCACCAAGCCGAACGCTTTTGGGCATTCTGCAAAGATCGAGGAGTGCGACCGGCTGATTATCGAGGCCACTTATGGAAGCAGCCCTGAATATGATTTTCCCGAGCCCGGGGAGATTTACCGTGATATCGGGAAATGGGTGACTTCCAATGAGTCATCGAATCTTTTGATTGGCGCGTATGACATGGGCAAGGCGCAGGAGCTTGTGAAGATACTTAACGAATACGCCGGAATCGCTCCTGTAGTCACTGAGAAAGCCGAGGGGTTCTGCAAAATCCATGAGGATCATGGGCTGAAACTGGACCGTGTGGCTGTCGGCAGCGATGAAGCTGAGGAAGTAATGTCAAAGCGCTTTGTCGCAATAGTCCCCATGCACCGGGCAAAGAGGTATTTCGCCAACCGTCTTGCTGACGCCTTCGGGCGCCACACTCTTGTTGCTGTCGCTACCGGCTGGGCTATGTCATATAGCTTCAACACTGATGCGTCTTTCCCGCTTACCGACCATGCCAGCTTCCATGATCTTCTCAAGTACATCGAGGAGAGCAACCCGAAGGAAATCAAGTTCTTTGCCGGAGATGGCTCACGCCTGCTTGAGAGGCTTCGCTCCAAAGCTAACGCTTATTAATTAAACGTGCAAACTAACGTCGGTGTTTTTATGGTTGTTAAAAAAAGAAATCCATTATTTGTGGTTGCCGTGAGCTTCATCACAGCGTTTATCTATGGCCTTTACTGGTTCTACCAAACAAGGCGCGAGCTCAACGAGCTCACCAAAAAGGATTCGAATCCACTTCTTCACACCCTGGGGCTCTTTGTGCCATTTGTGAACCTGTACGTCCTCTGGAAATACTGCGAGGATGTGGAGATTGCCTCCAAGAAGGCCAGAGACAAGGTAATCCTTTTCCTGGCATGGATTGTGTTCTTCCCGGTGGCGCAGTACCTTACCCAGGAGGAGCTCAACAAGTTTGCGAAATAGCCCTTTGTTTTCACTCCTCCCGGGCTTTTTGGGTCCGGGCGGACGATTTTTATACTTGACGGGCTATTTTCTAATCCATTCTCATGGCCACGGTGGTGTAAAGGTAGCATGGGAGCCTGTGGTGACCTTTTGATTTAGTATTGATTGGTCATAGTAAGCTCTTTGACTGGGTTCGAGTCCCGGCCGTGGCCCTCTTTGGTTTTTTATGGATAAGACTACCAATAATATTATTGTCTTTGAAGGATTAATTCTTGGGTACAACTTGTTGCACGTAGCATGCAAGTTCATTGCTTCTGTCCTATTTTGTTTGCACGAGTGGTTGCTTTCAGTTTGCTTGCGTGTGTTCTTGCCATGCACCTGAGAATTACAAAATATCTGTCTTTTTCATTACTCAACGGTGTATCTAAATCAGTTTATATACTTTTTGTTGTATAAAATGTTTGATGGAGGCAGGATAATGGATGAATTAAAACATCAGAAGTTTGTTGCACATACTATACAACCCAGGATTAGACCAAACCTCAAACTAGCACAAAAAGCTCTGTCTTTATTATTGCCTTTGATTTCTTTAAATCTTACTTCATGCACTACGGGACCAACAACAAGGTCCGAAGTCCCAACAATCGGAGGGAAAATTTCAGAGAATATTTCTGTTAAAAGACCCACAAAGAGCGCTTCATTGACTGGACATTTGCATTTTCCAACTCCCGAAGGATACTCTCCGGATATTGAAATATTTGTGCTTGATTCAAAATTACAGTCTCTTGCAGACAGCCTAAGCGGAACTGATAATGATATGGTAAAACAGCTTTTCAGTAACCTGAGAACTTTTGATTTTATTTTCCCTAATATTAGTACTCTTATTCGAAAGAGGGGCGGTTATTCTGTATTTGTTCGAAAAATGGACAAATTGCCACCACGTACAGCTATCCAAGGCTTTCATGAAGGTGGGGATTGCAGTGAACTTTCAAGAATAGCAGTCGCAATTCTGAAGCACAAAAGTATTCCTGGTGGAGTAAAAATATTTATGGATAAAACACCTGCTGAAAGACCAATGCCTTTGGGCCATATTGTTCCATATGTTATTCTTGGCGAAGAAGAGATACTTTTTGATCTTCAAGGAATTCAGCTAGGTAAAACACTTCCAGGACCTTATACTCTTATGGATTCTTACTCCTATGAAGAGTCTGCTTTTGAATATCATTATGAATGGGGGAGGTACTATTTTGATAGAGGGGATTGGGAGTATTCCATTGCAGCTTTTCTCCGTTCTATTGAAATTTGTGATAGACAACCTGAACTGAATTTTCTTACTCTTGGACATATGCTTAGCTATCATGGTGAATATGAAAGTTCTCTACGTTTTTTTGATCGTGTAACATTTGAAGACACGTCATGGGAGTTACCAATGAGAATATCAAAGATTAGGAATTTGGTCAGAAACCGTCCTCCAGAGAAACTTAATCAGGCTAAATTATCAGATGTAGAGTATGCGGCACGCAGAGCTTTCGAACAAGGGAACTTTGATGAGTGTTCTAGAATATATTCTAGGATTCTCGGTCGCTTTCCCACAGAAAAACGTGGTCGTGATTGGTATGAGGCAAAAAGAGGTGCATGTGCTCTTAGGACAAAACATTCCAATAGTCTGGATTAATATGAATTCAAAAAGAAAATTTTAAACCAAAACTAATAACCAATATCATTTCAGATGAAGAACTTAATCTTATGTAGATTATTAGATACAAATTTCATTAATACTTATTTTATAGCGGACAAAATAGTTCCAGATGCAATAGCTTTAAGCGCTGGAAACCCCCAACAAGTACTTATTAAATTTCACATACAATTAGTTGTGCAATTGTGCTGGATGTTGTATAATTACTACGAGAATCTGATTAGAATTCTGAAGTGCGGTTTTTAGTTAAGATTAAAAATTGAGATTTCAATAATACTTTAGGTGAAAATAATGGAAATGGTAACAATACCCCAAGCAGAATACTATGAATTGCTTAGGTATAGGGAGATTATCAGCTCTTTAGAAGATATGATTCATGAGCCTGAATTCAAGAAAGAATTTGTGGAGAGAGTTATGGCTGCAGAAGAAAGAGTAAAAAAAGGCGAAAAAGTAAGAGTTAAATCTGTAGATGAGCTAGACAAGCAACTAGATAAGATGGAAGAGTGATTGCTTGCCTTATGTTGCTGATTTTGATAAGTTTTTTCTGAAAAGATTGAAGAAACTAAAGAAAGATAATCCTGAACTTTTTCTAAGGTTGAGGAAGAAAATTGCTGAGGTTCTTGAGAATCCACATCATTATAAACCAATGAAAAATGTTCTAAAGGGAAAGAGGAGAGCTCATGTTGGTAGTTTTGTGATTCTTTTTACAGTTGATGAAAAGGAGAAGTCAGTTGTCTTCTTGGAATTTGACCATCATGACAAAGCATACAAATAATAATTTCTCATACAAATAGTTGCATGATTATGCTGGATGTTGCATGATTACTATGAGAAGCTGATTGGGAGTAAGCGGTTCGGCCGTGGCCCTCTTTTATTTTCGGTACAATATTGTACTGAAACTAAATAAATATTAAGTTTTGATGGAATATAGTAACATTTATAAACTCTTTTTTCCTATAAATATGTATGAAAACTAAATGGGATGTTCTCTTCAGTCTTTTCGAACTTAAAGAGGCCAGGCTTAGCCAACTCGCAGAGAAGGTTGATTCATCTCCATCCTCAGTTAGTCAGCAGCTCAAAGAACTGATGCGTGCTAAGCTTGTGGAGCAAGATGAGAACCTTTACAAGCCCAATAAAGAGACTTCCAAAACCTGGAATGTTTTCAAAATAATGAAATTCTGCAAAAACAAAGGCATCAGCCCAAATCTTTTCCTTTCAGAGGAGCTGTCAAGGATATTATCTGTCGGCCTATCGAAGGAAACTGTAAAACTCTCTGATTTCAAGAAGCTGAATTACAAAACCATCAGAAAATATCTTACCTATCTTAACAGGATTAATCTGGTATTCGTAATCGCTAAAAGGCCTTTAACTGTGAAGTTTATTCAAGATCCAGTTTTTGATGAGGTCCTTGATTTCTTCGGTGTCAAAAAGCCGCAGCTTACTACAAAATCTCCAAAATCCATGCCAAAATCTGATTATCAAGAAATCGGTGGGTTATTGAAGAAATTATCAACACTCAAAAGAGATCTTGATCTATCAGAAATGGAAGAGGAATTCAGGATAGAATTCACTTCTGCCTCTACTCAATTGGAAGGGAACACATTTACTTTAGATGAATCTAAGGAGCTTATTTTACATGATGTTATTCCCGGTGATAAGAAGTTACGGGAGGCAAATGAGGTAAAAAATTATTATAACGCCGTTAACTATTTCCTTTCTCATTTAGAAGATCCAATGTCTTTGGATCTGATTCTTGATTTGCATTGGATTATTGTTTATAATTTGGGTGTAAAAGAAGGTGTTCGTTCATCCAGAGTCTCGATAAAAGGAAATCCGTTTTACAAAGTTGCTAACTTTCAGGAAATATTCCCTAAATTAGACGAGCTATGCAAGAAGATCAATGATTTTATCTCAAAGAAACATTCAACAAAAGAAACCATTGAGTTTGCTACGTTTGTCCATAACGAATTTCAGCACATACATCCTTTCGAGGATGGAAACAGCAGAATGACTCGGCTCATGTGGAACTATATTCTGATGAAAGGTGGATTTCCATTGATCAATATCTATTCGAATACAAGAGAAGAATATCTTTCTTTAACGAAGTTATCACGACATAGAGATGATGTAAAACTGAATGCGTTCCTAGTGAGGATTATCAAGGATAATCTATACAAAAGACTTAGGGTATAAAAGGACTTTCCATTAATATGCAGAATATTGCATAATTATGCTGGATGTTGCATGATTGCTACGAGATTCTTATTAGATATCTAAAGTGCGGCCGTGGCCCTCTTCTTCTTTAAAGGTCTGTTCTGGGAACCACGTTTCCCGAAGTGACCTTCAATATCCTCCTGGCCTTTCTAAGATGTTAAAAAGAAGATTATATTTAGAATTAAAAAAAAAGAATATAGCAAAATCCTTAGTAACTAATAATCAGGAACTTTAGAATCTGCTTTTTGGTTTGTAGCAATCCCTGCAATATACCGGTCTGCCTTCTTGCGGCTCGAAAGGTACTCTGCAAGCTTTACCACATTTTGCACAGGTCGCGTCATACATCGGCCTGTCTTCTCTGTCTCCCATATTATTTCACCTATATTTCCTCTGAGATTAAGTTCTCAGATGAAATAGTTGTGTTGGTCTATGTTTAAAAATATATGTTTGTGCCAGTTCCTGTCATGTTCTGGTCAGGGAATCCGGGGGATTTAATCATTTTCCTTAATTCTCATAAATCTTTTTATTCTATCTCATATTTATGGTCTCTAGAAGGAATTTGGATCGGAGCCTTGCCAGCGAGGAGGTTGATCTCTTATTCTATCTCATAATTGAAAAAGGGGGGAAGCGCATGCTCAAGCCCCTGAAAATCGATAGCAAGGTTCCATTGAAGCTTATCCGTGCAATTGCGGATGATGCCATAGTACCCAGTTTCTACGACACACTCGCCAGGAATCTGCGCGAGCGCGGCGTTGCCTCGGGTTCCCGGGTCCAACTGCGCGCCAAATTCAGCCCCAACCATGAGATGGTTGATCCATCTCTCAAAGGCACCCGGATACTCTGCGAAGTGGATGTCTAAATTCCCACTTTAAAAGAAAAAGGAAAAAATCAGGGATTGCAGCAGTTGCATCCCTCTTCAAAGCACATGCATTCCGGTTCGTAATATCCTCTGGCATGCTTGCATGAGGGGCACTCTTCTGGCGGCTCGGTCCCCTCATGGATGTAGCCGCATTTGCTGCATTTCCATCTTATCGGCTTCTCCCTCTTGAAAACGGCTTCATCCTCCACCATCTTCAGGAGCCTTCTGTATCTGGCTTCGTGGTGCTTCTCAACTTTTGCAATCTGTATGAAGAGCTTTGCAGCCTCGGCATTCCCTTCCTCAAGGGCCTGCTTTGCGAATGAAGGGTACATATCAGTAGTCTCATAGTGCTCCCCTTCGATTGCCGCTTTCAGGTTCTCTTCGGTATCCCCGATTCCGTTCAAAAGCTTGAATTCGTCCTTGGCGTGCTGAACCTCGTTCTCAGCGGTTTCCTCAAAGATTTTGGCGATGTAGTGTAAGCCCTGCGCCCTTGCGACTTTCGCAAAATACATATACTTGTTCCTCGCCTGGCTCTCTCCTGCAAATGCGGTCTTCAGGTTCTCTTCTGTCTTTGTCATCAATTCACCTTGGTATTATTGGTAATGTGTAAAGTTGAAAAATCCATTCATTAACCTGACCAAATAATCGAAGAAAAAGTATGGTAAAATTCTCTGCAGGGTTTTCAAGGCCGAAACCAAAAGTCTATGGCTCTGCACCTAGCTGATAACCCGGCCCGTACGTACTGCCATTTCCTTACGGACAAGTCACTAAGTTCAGCGGCTTCCACAACCCTGCAGAAGGTTAGGGGTATTTCATTAACATTTATATTTCTTTCTGCACTGTTCCAGATTCTTTTACATATTATGTAACTATAATATCGAAATCTGGACAGACTTCACCTTTTTCTCCCTCTTCAAATGAGAAAACAACTCCCTAATCTGCTCGGCTTTCCCGCAGGTAATCAGTATCTTCAGGCACCTGCTGGCATGATGCTGGTGGATCTCGGTAACCACTATCTCCTCGAAGTCCTTCACAAGGCTGTTCATCTCCCCTTTTCCGTGCTCTTCCATGGTTATTGTGAAGACCGCGTCCACATGCCCCTTGATCGACTCCAGGGCCCGGTATTCATTGAGGAGGGAATCAATCGTCGCCCGGATAAGCTTTGACCTGCTCCGGAATCCAAGCTTCCCCTGCGTCTTGTTCAGTTCCGCAAGATTTTTTTTGTCGAGTGAAATACTGACAATCTCCATTTTTCCACGTCTTTTATTAATTTTTTTAGTACATTGAGTCCTAAGTTAATAACTTTCTTCAATATATTTATTAACCTATGCTGGACAGAAACAATCATGGCAGGTGAATTTCTCTGGATAATGGGGGCTGCGGCGCTTGACGCGCTGCTGGGTTTTGTGGGCGTGTTCTCTCTTTGGCTCAGCAAGCAGGACCTTAGAAAAATTGTTGACATCCTAACGGCGCTAGCCGCCGGCAGCCTGCTAGGCGGCGCGTTCTTCCACCTGCTCCCGGAATCGCTTGAGGAAATCAAAACAATAGATGTTTTTCTTCTAGCCCTCGCTGGATTCGTGCTTTTCATATTCCTGGAATCCTACCTTCACTGGCACCACTGCAAGGAGTGTGGAATCCACCCTTTCTCCTATGTCATGATTGTGGGTGATGCGGTCCATAATTTCATAGGGGGAATCCTTCTTGCAGCCAGTTTCCTAGTTAGCATTCCGCTTGGCATTGCCACTTTTATTGCAATCATCGCCCACGAGCTGCCGCAGCAGCTTGGCATCTTCGGGGTGCTCGTCAAGGGCGGTCTCCATCGGGACAAGGCAATATTCTACAGCTTCCTTGCACAGTCGACAATCATTCTCGGGGGGCTGGTAGGATATTTCCTTGCCGGCGCCATTGGTGGAATAGTCCCCATGCTCGTTCCGATTGCCGCGGGCAACTTCATCTACATCGCTTCTTCGGACCTCATTCCCGAGATGCACAAGGCTGAAGGCTGGGACAAAATAAGGAACCTGATATTCTTCTTCGTGGGCCTTGCCCTGATGTGGTTTATCAGGGGCTAGAAAACGAGGTTGAAGAGATATCCTATCAGGATTATCCCGAGCGCAATCATTCCGAAGAAAAGGGCCAAGAGCGGAAGTTTCATCGCCCTCCTTAGGATTATGGCTTCCGGAAGGCTAAGCGCCGCTGTCGCCATCATGAATGAGAGCGCGGTTCCAAGCGGCGCTCCTTTCTGGAACAGGACGACCGCGATTGGGACTACCGCGCTGCAGTTTGCGTATATCGGAATTCCAATAAGCACTGCCAGCGGAACCGATAATATGTCCCCTGCGCCGAAAGCGGAGCTGATGAGCTCTTCCGGAACGAAGCCGTGGATTGCAGCTCCAATCCCGACACCGACAAGCACCCAGAGCCAGAGCTTGAGGAGGATGGTTTTCGCCTCATTGAATCCGAAAGCCAGGCGCTTTCCAAAGGTCTGGAATTTCAGCTCTTTAAGTGTCCTGCCGGTAATGTCTTTTATGAGATATCTTTCCATGCCCGCCTTCCCAAGCAGTATCCCTCCGATGGTGCCGAGCAGGATTCCGATGACTATATAGCTTGCGGCAATCTCCCAGCCGAAGAATCCGAGCATAAGGACGGCGACATACTCATTGACCAGTGGGGATGTCACAAGGAATGAGAGCGAGGTCCCGAGTGGGACGCCCGCTTCAAGGAAGCCTATGAATATCGGTATTGATGAGCATGAGCAGAATGGGGTGGCAGCTCCGAATAATGATGCCATAAGATTCGGCACCCCGAACGTCTTATGGGTGAGTAGTTTCTTGATTTTGGCCGGGGGCACATATGTCCTGATTACTCCCATTATGAATATCATGGCAAAGAGCAGAACCAGTATCTTTATGCTGTCATATATAAAGAAATGCAGCGCTTCTGCTGCAGCGCTTCCGGATTCAAGGCCCAGCAGCCTCTGGACAATCCAGCCTGCAAACAATTCAAGTGGATCGCTCATTTGCTCTTCTCCTTGCAGCAACAGCATTTCTTGGATTCCTTCTCAAGCTTGCCATCCAGCTTCCTGAGGAGCTTTCCTAGGAAGCCCTCTTTTTTTTCTTCTGCCATGTGATTGCTGGGCATTGTGGGCTAAAAAAGATATCTATTTAAACATTATGAATATATATTCATAATATGGTCAGGCCCAAAAAGTGCAGGATGGTTGATGCCGAGCCGGATGCGGACTATTTCAAGCCGCGCGGGGTTATGCTCCATGAACTTGAGGAAGTGGAGCTTAGTGTTGAAGAGCTCGAGGCTATCCGGCTCAAGGACTACAAGAGGCTTGACCAGATGAAGGTCGCAAAAAAGATGGGAATCTCACAGCCTTCCCTCCATCGATTGCTCTCTTCCGCTAGACATAAAGTCGCAGAGGCCCTGGTTGATGGAAAGGCAATCAAGATTCATGGAGGCAGCTATTCGGTAAGAAGAACAAGGTGAACTGTATGCCAAGAGGAGATGGAACCGGCCCCTGGTGGGCCCAAGGAAGATGGAATTGCAGGAAAGGAATGGGAAAAGGCATGGGAGCCGGAAGAGGGATGGGGAAGGGATTTGCCCAGATGGAAGGTGAATACGAACTCAATGGCCTTAAGTGCTATGCCAAGAACCTGAAATCCGAACTTGATCAGGCGCTTAAGAGAATCGCTTCAATGGAAAAGAACATTACGAAAAAGTAACTGCAAGGTTTAAATATTTCTTTTATGGAATGATTATCCTGCCTTCCATAGATGATATTATGAAATTCGGAATTTCTGCCGTTGTCATACTGATGCTGCTCTCAACCTCATTTGCGGCGCTGGACCTGACCGTCTATTACGGGATTGGGTGCTCGCACTGCGCAAAGGTGGACACACTCCTGGAAGGGCTCCAGGAAGAATACCAGCTTAATATAGAGAAGAAGGAAATCTACTATGATGCGGGAAACCGGCAGGACATGTTCGATGTCTATGCGGACTTCGGCATGGATCCTGGAAAGAGCGGGGTCCCGTCACTTGTGTTGGATGGCAGGTCCCTTCTCATCGGCGAAATGAGCCAGGGCAGGTTCAGGGAAATATTCGATGAGCATCTGGAAAATTCGAGCGTCGCAGGAGTTTACACTGCGGATTCGTTCAGCCCGGTGGAGGAAAGAGATCCGACAGCGAACCTTACCCTCTGGATTCTCATTACTGCGGCTGCGGTGGATTCGGTAAATCCGTGCACCATCGCGGTGATGACAATGCTCCTTGGGGTAATTATGGCATCAGGAGGCAAGCGAAAAGTGCTTCCCGCGGCAATCACATTCATAGGAATAATCTTCATCTCATACTTCTTGATGGGCCTTGGCATCCTGCAGGCGGTCGCGGATACTGGACTTGTGAATCTTTTCCTTGGATTCGTGACTGTTATGGCCCTAGTGCTGGCAATCCTTGAAATCAAGGCATATCTCCAGTACACTCCAGGCATGCTTTCGGTTGAAATCCCTATGTTTGTCCGGCCGTTCATGAAGAAGGCGATTGCGAATGCGACATCGCTTCCGGCAGTGGCGCTCGCGGCGCTAATCTGCTCGTTGGTGCTTCTTCCCTGCTCATCCGGTCCATACCTAATGGTCCTTAGCATGCTGGCAAAGTCCGTCACGCTCCAGGGCCTCTTCTACCTTATAATCTACAATTTAGTATTCATCTTCCCGATGCTGGCAATCGCCGCGATGGTTTACTTCGGAAAGATATCGGTTGACGAGATTGGCCAGTTCAGGGAGCAGAATATCCAGAAGCTCCATCTGATTGCGGGCCTAATCTTCATCCTGCTCTTTCTTATGCTGCTCAACCAGATGCTGGGCATCGTGGCGCTATAAATTGGGGAAAATTAGGGGGGCCCAAAGGCCCCCGTATTGATGGCGACTAAGAAAAAGACCAAAAGAGTGGGGTTAGTATTATACATTCTCAAGCCCGGCAAGCGGGCTTTCAGTGCTCAGCTGCTCAATCTTCTTCTGCTGCTCTATCACCATCCCAAGCAGCATCGATTCGAAGAGCGTGAGGTCTCCGGCTAGGGCGCATGCCCCTACATGTTCCCTTGCACAGGTGACTAACCTGTCAAACACCTGGCGGTTTCCATCTGTCAGCCCGTCCCTGTACCGTAAAAGGGAACCAGCCTTTTCCTCCGCAACAGCAACCATGTTTTTCATACACAACACCTCGTGATTATAATGAAGCCCAAGAAGGGCCCCCATTCCAAACGTCCGGGGGTTGTCCCCCGATTATCAGGAAACTTAATGCTGCGAAGGTAGTTTATAAAGAAAAACCAGGACACCTCATTTCCGCGGCAATATGCAGAGGCGTTAGAGGTGCCTGCCTACTGCTTTTTCGAGCCATTGCCATTCTTTTTTTTACCATTCTGCTGCTTTTCCTGCTTCTGGACTGGCTTGCCACCATTCTTCTTCTCCTCAATTATCTCCCTGCCCTCATTCGCAACCTCCTCTCCGAAGAAGAGCTCAGCTGCAACCCCGAGCTTGGGAACCATCCCCGCGCGAATCCTTGGCCAGAGCGGCCTGTCACCGCCAAAGAAGAATATCCCGCCGGTTGCGACAACGTTGGAAAGCACAATCACCCCGAACACGATGGGTTGGAAATAAGGGATCTCAATCCCATATAACGGGGGAAGGGTTGCAAGCACTGCCGCGGCAAGACCGCGGGGCACCATGTAAGTCACGATGTTCCGGTCCTTCTCCGGGCCGTTCTTGAAAGCGAGCTTTTCCCCAACCACCCTGGAAATCAGAATCAGGATTGTTAGCGCGATTGCGACAGCAACTACATAAAAGGTGAAATAGCTAGGGGAGAGAAGGAGGCCGATATAAACAAAGAAGAATGTCCGGACGAAGAATGTCACCTCCTCCTGGAAAATCCTCACGATTGGGGAAACCAGGCTGTCGGTGCTCCATTTGAATCTCCTTGCAATCACACGCGCGTTGCCAAGCACAAGCCCGAACGCGAAGACCGCGAATCCCCCATTGGCTTTCATCCCCTCGGTCAGCGCATAAACTACAAAGACCATCCCAAGCGTGAGCATATATGCATACTGCTCTATCCCCAGCTTGTTGCTGAGCACAATCCATATCACAGCGGATATTATGCCCACGAAAGTAGCAATCAGGAAAGAACCTAGGAGCAGGTTGCCTATGTCACCTGCGCCGATGCTTGAGGTGATAATAATCTCAATCACAACCATCGCGCCGATAATGCACAGAGCATCTGTAATGGATGCCTCCACAGTCAGCATCGCCTTGGTCTCATCGGATACGCCCGCCTTGTCAATCATCGCGATGACAATGGCGGAACTGATTCCACCAAGGACCGTTCCAAGCAGCAATCCGTGCAGCAGCGGCCATCCCAAGGCAAAGACAGCAAATCCTGCCAGCAGCAATGTGCTGGCCATGAACGTTACGAATGTGAATACCGTGCTCCTTGGAAGCGCTTTCACCACGCTGAAGATGTCCAGCATCATCCCGCCGTCAAAAAGCAGGATAATCAGGGCAAGCGTGGCGATGAACTGGGATATTGAGATGATGATTGAATCCTCAGATGCGTCGATGAAGCCAGTCATCGGGCCAAGGACGAACCCGAAAAGCATCAGGATGAGCACCTGCGATATGCGCGTGCGCTCGAAAAGAATGGTTGCCGCGAACCCCATGAACAGGGTAAGCCCTATGACAAGGAAGAACTCAATCATGGTATGTTGAGGGAAGAGAGGATTTTAAACCTAACCTTGTTGATATCTATACTGAAATATAGGTGTATCCTCATGAAAAGAAGCAGGAAAAAAACACCCAAGGTGAGCAAGAAAATCACCAAACGGAAGCGCTCCTCAAGGAAGGGAGAGCTTGAATTGGGGGAAGTGTTCGTGGTCCTTCTTATGCTTGTCGGAGTTCTGGCAGGCTCAATGTATCTGGGAAACCAGCAGCTCCACTCAATCCAGGAGGATGACCGGACAATCGGCGACCTTCTTGAGGGCGGACTTATTGAAATCGGGGACTCGTTCCTTGATGAGGTCGTATCAGGAAATTATGATGTCACTGCCTACCGATGGATGATTGGCAAGAAGGATGATGTCCCCGATGAGGTTCCGCTCGGAAGCGAGGGCAGGATGACTGCCGATATCCTTTTCAATGGAGGGTATATTGATAGCGTCCGCGGACTTGCGTTCAAGATATACGCGCCGACAGACGATTCTCCAGACCCGAAGACAAGAATCAGGTTCTACGGGGTGTTCTTGAACTACACCACGCCTATGGATCAGTGGCTTGAGGATGACACTGAATTCACCGTGGACTACTTCCCGTACCCGATGGACCGGAGGTTCATGGAGGGTTGCCACGTGCAGTCTTCGGGGATGTACAGGACCGCTGATGACACTGTTTTCAAGACATACTTTTTCGAATGCAGCGTGGTATGGCAGGGAAGCCGGCCTTCCACAATCAATGCCTTTGAGGATTAGGTGTAACTATGAAGAAATTGCTTATTGCGGTGGGGCTAATGACCCTGCTGCTTTTTGGATGCGTGCAGGAGCAGCCTCCTGTGGATGGGCCCGGACCAACGATGACCTGTGACGAGCACTGCAAGCAGCAGCCTCACGCACAGTGCGTCGGGACCTGGGACAACTCAGGGGATTACCCTGTCTGTATCTGCAATTATATATGCGAACAGGAAGAGCCTGAGCCGCCGGCCCAGCTACCAAATCCTGCCGCTGTGAACTGCGATGACAAGGGCTACTCCTATGAAATCCGCGATGAGACTGGATACTGCAGCCATGGAACCAAGGAATGCGAGGAATGGGCGCTATACAGGATGGAATGCTGCCTTGCAGACGCTGACTGCTCTGGAATGGAATGTGGCGGCCGTGTAGGGGCATCATGCGTGAAGAACTCGTGCGCATGCCCCGATACTGTGGACCTGATTCCTCCGGTAGCTACTGGCAAGACAATCAGGCAGCTTCTCGATGACTCTCTGGCCGATATAAACGACGAGTTCTATGCTGAGATAGAATCCGGCACGTTCAATACAACCAGCTACAAGTGGCTGCACACTGCGGAGGATGAGCCCGGCTCCATAACGATTGGTGATGCTGGTGTCCAGGGAGACATCCTCTTTAGCAACCAGGAGATGGAGGGTGTTGTGGCATTTGGCATGAAGTCCTTTGTCCAGACCGACGGGGTGCACAAGGAAGCGCGGGGCATCGCCATATTCGACGGCGGGGCGCCTCTGCTCTCGGCGGCATACAGCGACGGTGGCTCATTCAGCATCTCTTATCGGGCACCGACGCCGGACCTTCGTTTCAGCGACTGCACCGTGACCGAGCTGGAAAGATTCACCCAGCTTGAGCATGACAACCGCGTCCTTGACCTGTTCCACTTCACATGCGATGATGTGGAAGTGGTTGAGGATTAGCTTTTTTTCTTTTTCCTTCCTTTTTCTTATTTGTGATTTGGATGGTACTGACACCTTCTTCAGCAGATGCTTTGGGAAACGGGGATAAGGCGCCTGATTTCATCCTTCCGGGTGTTGATGGCAAGGATTATTCAATTTCAGCCTTTTCTGGAAAGAAAGCGGTGCTTGTTGTTTTCATGTGCAACCACTGCCCTTATGTGATTCCAAAGCTGGGTTACCTAGTCCACCTTCAGGAGAAGTACGGCCCGCAGGGCCTGCAGCTTATTGGGATAAACTCCAATGACCCGACCGACTATCCGGATGACAGCTTCGAGAACATGAAGGTGATTGCGGAGCAGCATAAGTTCAATTTCCCCTATCTCTTTGATGAAAGCCAGGAAGTTGCAAAGTCCTATGGGGCCACCTGTACTCCGGACCCGTTCCTTTTCGACAGGGATTTGAAATTGGCATTCCACGGCAGGTTCGACGACGCGCACGGCAAGTTCCATGAGGATGGCAGGACTTCGGAGATGGAGGATGCGATACGGCAGGCGCTCGCGGGGAGAGAGGTTGAAGTCCCGCAGGAGCCGTCGCTCGGATGCTCAATCAAATGGAAAATCCGGGAATAGCCGGCCAAGCGAAAGCCAATTAAAGAGGGTTGGGCAATATCCATCCCCGGTGAACAAATGGCAAAATTCAACCAGGAAGAATTCAACTCCTTTATTCTGGAAAACGGCGTTATAGGGTTTTTCAAAGAGCCAATCAAGCTGAAGTCCGGCAGGATGTCCAACTGGTATGTGAACTGGAGGACACCGACCGGAGATGTATTCCTTCTGGATAAGCTCACGGACTTCGTCCTCGCTTTCGCGGAGGACAACAATCTTGCGCCTGACTGTTTTTATGGAGTCCCTGAAGGGGCGACCAAGCTGGGCCTCATAACCCAGTACAAGTACGCCAGGAATTCCCCCAACTACTCGAAAGGAAGCCACGTCCTCCCGATGGGGAGGGCAAAGCCCAAGGAGCACGGGGCCCCAAAAGACAGGTTCTTTGTCGGGCAGCCGGAGGGCAGGGTGATTGTCCTTGAGGATGTCACAACCACCGGCGGCTCCCTGCTATGCACAATAAGCCAGCTCAGGGAGGCCGGGATTGAAGTGGCTGTGGCAATAAGCCTGACAAACAGGATGGAGATGCGCGATGACAACAAGAGCGTGAAACAGGCCCTCGGGGAGAAAGGTGTGAGATACCTTGCGATGAGCAGCGCACTGGACCTTCTTCCTGCTTCGTACGCGAAACTCAATCCTGGGGAGGAAGTGGCCTCTGGAATAGAGGCGGAATTCGGGAAATACGGGGTAGAGGCGCTGAAATTGAGGTAATATCCATGATAATCAACATAAATAGGAGTATAATCCCAGCGTGCGACGTCACGCTTGACGAGTATAGGGAAATCGTGAAGGCGACTGCTGACATAAGGAAGATTGGCGCCTACAAGGTCGGGATATCCTTCCTCGATGTCGGCCTGAAGGCCGTTGTGGACAGCACAAGGGAATTCTCGGACAAGCCGGTAATATATGACCATCAGAAAGCGGGCACGGACATCCCGGAATCCACACCATCCAAGTTCATGGACAGCATGGTTCGTGCTGGCATCAACGCTGTAATCCTCTTTCCCCAGGCGGGGCCAGCAACTGAATACGAGTGGATTAACGCCGCCAAGGACAAGGGCCTCGGGGTGATAGTTGGAGGGGAGATGACCCACGCCAGATACCTTGACGGGGACAGTTCAGAGAGCAAAAAGAAGAACTACACAGAAATCTTCAGGGAGCTCGGGATTGAACGGGAGCTCACCGGCTACTTAAGGAGAAGCGCCCCTGATGACATTTACGAATTGGCGGCAAGGATGGGTGTTGCTGATTTTGTGGTTCCTGGAAACAAGCCGGACCGGATACGGCATTACAAGGGGCTAATTGAAAAGTGCGGGGTGAAAGAGCCGGTGTTCTACTCGCCAGGGCTGGTAGCCCAAGGGGGAGAAATATCCGAGGGCGCGGAAGCGGCAGGTGAGCGCTTCCACGCAATTGTCGGCCGTGGCATCTACCAGGCGCAAGACAAGAAGAAAGCCGCCCTGGAAATGACCTGCAGGCTCTAGCGGGTGCAGGTGTATATCCCGGAGTCCTTTACCTTGCCTCCGGTAATTTCGCTCATTTTGGCCTTTGCCTCCTCCATTGTGTCCCTGAGCATCTTCTCAGGAACGCCAGGAGGGCTGTAGATTAGCATCAGCACCCGGCTCGTCCCGGCGTGTATGGCGGTCCTCATGGAATCGGCGGTCGGTCCCCCGAAAATGGAGATATCGTCCTTTGTGAGCAGCCGGTCATCAGTGCTCATGTCCTTCCCGCCAATCCCGATGTACTTGCCGCCTTCTTTCCCGATGTGCAGCCTGATTATACCCTTCACATTGGCGGCATCATACACGCCGCAGGGGTAGCCGGTCGTCATTGAGATGACATTGTTGGTATCGACAACGGTGTTTATCCGCTCGATTCCCTTCCCGCTGACAATCCTCCTTATCAGCGCCTCGCTCGATGCCCTGTCCTTTGTGGGATCAAGGCCAACTGTTGAGAACAGCTTCCTGATTGCCTTTATCACATTGTCCTTCGGGATGGCCTCAGCATTCGGGAATTTCTCTTCCACCTGGACCATCGCAACCTCAATCATGTTGTCCATCGCCATGCCATCGCGCCTGACCACAACATCCTCAAAGAGGATGTATCCTACCTTTAGCCCCTCCAGCTTCTCCTTGGCCTCAGGATATACCTTGAATCTGATTTTTTCCATAACAATCACTTCGTTGCTTTTCTGGGCCTCGGATTCGGCCCTGGCAGCTGTTTCTTGTATAGCTTTTTGTCGGTATCAGCGTTCTCATAGCTGTTTGAGAACCATATCACGTTGACCGGGCAGACCTCTGCGCACAGCCCGCAGTAGATGCACAGGCTCCGGTCCACAATAGCGTATTTGCTGGCCTGGTCGACCACAATCGCCCCTGTCGGGCAGTTCATCTCGCAGAGCCTGCACGATATGCATTTCTTCTGGTCCACATGTATCCTGCCCCTGAAATTGATTGAGACCTTGCTCTCCTTCTTGGGATACTCATTCGTGAAGGGCTTTGCGAAAAGGTTCTTCAATACCTTGATGATCATCGACACCATGTTTCACACCAGCAGGAATATGTCCAGGAACGCCAGCAGTGCAAGCGCAAGGAAGGTCCTGACAGTCACGACAGTAGAGTATCTTGGGGAGCTAGTCAGCATTATGGCATAGAATATCATGAAGAAGGGGGCGAGCAGCAGCCCGTACACCTTCCCGACAAGCAGAACCCCGAGTAGTATGTAAACCACCAAATCCTTTGTCCATTCAGCAACTTCGAGCAATGCGAGCTTCCTCCCGGAGTACTCAGAGAAGAACCCCGCGGATATCTCCGCTTCAGCCGACATCACATCATAGGGCGTTACCCTGAGTATCACGAAAGCGGTGAATATCAGGAAAAGGGAAGCGAAGGGCATCTGCATGAACGCGAACTCCGTGCTGAAATCAGCAAGCCCGCTCGCCCCGGTCTTGTAGAAGAAGAGGGAGAGCACGATGAGGAACGTAATCTCATATCCGAGCATCAGTAGCAGTTCCCTCACGCTGGCACACATCCCGAACGGGGAGCGGCTTGCGACAGCGCCGAATATGTAGAACGTGTCCTGGAGGATGAACAGGTATCCGATCACTATGAAATCGAAGCTGAATCCTAGGACCGAGAAAGGGACGAACAGTACGAGCGCGATTGTACATATGAACGCGAGGTAAGGAACGAGGCTGAATACCATGTTGTCATAGTAGAACCCCTCCTTCCCAAGCAGCTTGAATATATCATAGAAAGGCTGCATCAGGGGCGGGCCCTGCCGGTTGTGCATGTGCGCGACAATCTTCCTCCTTATTCCCTCGAACGCGAGGGCAAGGGGAATTAGCATTATAGCCAATAGCCAGTCAATCATGTTTCCGACCCGCGAACAGCTCATGGCTGTTCCAAACTTCCTTCTTACCATTCTTCACGACAGCAACCCTCTCCATGCAGGATATGCACGGGTCAAGGCTGCCGATAATCACCGGCACGTCTGTTATATCCTCTCCCTCCAAAACCTTCGAATATGAAATGACATTCGCGAGCGTCGGCGTCCGCAGTTTCAGCCTGAACACCCTGTTCTTCTCGACTTTCAGGAAATGGAAATTCTCCCCTCTCGGGGCCTCGCTCCTTCCGACCCCTGTGGCTTCGGCGACGAAGAACCCCGGCTTCTTTGGGACATCTTCTCCAGGCTCAATCATCTGGCATGCCTTCCGGATTAGCCGGACGCACTCAGGTATCTCATCCAGGCGGTTCATGCTCCGGGTGTACGAATCACCGCCATCCTTAACTACCGGCTTCACCTTCAGCTCCTTGAATGCGTATGCCATGTAAGGCGCATGCCTGCGCACATCATAGTCAATGCCCGAGGCCCTTGCGACCGGACCGACTAATCCCAGTTCCCTGGCAGTATCCTTGGAAATGTTGCCGTGCTTCCTGAACCTGCTGCTTATGACATCGTTCTTTGCCATCACCTCGCGAAGCTCCTTAACTTCAGGCTCGATTACATCAAGTTTCTCAAGCACGAAATCAAGCTCCGCCTTGCCAAAGCTCCTCTTTGCGCTACCGACCAAATCAGGGGAATGGTGCACCCTGTTGCCGGTAAGTTCATCGAATATATCGAGTATATGCTCCCTTTCCTTCCAATAGTACATGAAGAGGGTCTCAAGCCCGATTTCATGGGCCATAACACCCGCCCAGAGCAGGTGGGAATGAACCCTCTCCAGCTCCGCGGTAATCAGCCTCTGCAGGTATACCTTGTCGGGCACCTTCTTCCCAATCATGGGCTCCGATGCGTTCAGGAACGCCATCGAATGGCACTGCGAGCAGATTCCGCACGTCCTCTGCACTGCGTGCAGTGCGCTGTCAAGGAACATGTTCTCGGCGCATTTCTCCACCCCGCGGTGCGCGTAGCCCAGGTTGAATTCCGCCTTGACTATATAGCTGCCATCGACATGCAGCTTCAGGAATATCGGCTCTTTAAGGGCAGGATGCTGCGGCCCAATCGGGTACATCGTTGTGTGCATCATCCCACCTTGCCAATGCACCTGGACGTCTCAAAGGCTTTTTGTGCAGCCTCCCTCCCGTCCGCGGCCTGGAACAGCCGCTTTCCGCTAAACTCATTCCCCTCAAACCGTATCCCGAAAAGCTCAGTGACCTCCGCCTCCAGCAGGGCGGCATTGGCGAATATACCAATCAGGCTCTGCACCTTCTCCCCTTTTGGGACCTCGAGCTCCACCTGCCCTATCTCAGTTTTGCTCTTCCATGAGAAATGGTAGTACAGGGTCTGCCTCCCGTCCTTGTTCACACTGGTAATGGAAATCAGCCGCTCGGGCTTTAGCTTCTTCACCTTATCTGCTGCGCTTAACATCAAGACACTTCCTTATGCCGTCAATTATCGTTTCGGGCCTCGGCGGGCAGCCGGGCACATACACATCCACAGGTATGATTTTGTCCAGGGGGCCGAGAGTTGAATATGAATCCTTGTACAAACCGCCGCTCACGCAGCACGCACCGATTGCGACAACCCTTTTTGGCTTTGGCAGCTGCGAATAGATGTTCATCAGCCTCTTCACGTTCTGCTTATTCACTATCCCTGTCACCAGCAGCACGTCCGCGTGCTTCGCGCTGGCCTTGAGCTCCATCCCGAACCTTGTGATGTCGTATCTTGGATTGAAACACGCCAGGCATTCAAGTGTGCATCCGTTGCACCCTCCGGCGTTGAAGAAGCTTATCCAGGGGGATTTCTTTATAATAGCGCTCATTTCCTTCTCCCCAAAAGGTCCTTTAGGAACGAGAGCAGCAGGTCTGAGAAGTCCTTTGGCATCATGCTGTTCTCGTCAAGGTCTTCCCCGCCCAGATATACCTTCGTCTTCCTCATGTGTACATCTCCAGTATCGTAAACAGTATCTGGGGGGCAATCCCCAGCACGACCGTGAATATTGCCAGCGCGGTTGACAGCGCATTTGGGATTATCCCGAAGCTAATCGGCTTCTTCCCCTTCCCGGCAAACAGAACATAGCAAATCCTGAAATAGAACAGGAATGCAACTAAGCTTGCAAACACAGTCCCTAACATCAGAGCCGGGTGCACCGTGAATAAAGATGAATATATTATGAATTCCCCGATAAATACGTTGAACCCTGGCATCCCGCCAAGGGAGAGGCAGGCTATGCAGAGCAGAAGCGCGAGGTACTGGTTGCTCTCATAGATGCCAGCATAGTCCCGCACCCCGTCCTTCCGCAGCCCCCCGTACAGGATGGCCATTGTTATCGCGAACAATCCCCCTGCCACAGCGAAATTTATCAGCTGCAGCACGGCGAACCACACCGACTTTTCTATAAGCAGCGCTGTGCTGACATCCAGAAGGAAATAGAAGAACTGGATTATTGTCGAGAAGAGCACGTACTTCATGAAGGACTTGTCGAACAATCCGATGAAGCTGAAAATTGTTATTCCGAGGATGCACGCAACGCTGAAGGCAATCCTGAATTCCGGCGCAAGCTCCATTCCATTGGCCAGAATGAGGTACATCGCGGCAAGAGCTATGAAAAATACTGCCAAGGGCAGCGCACGTCTCATGGGAGGAGTTCGGAGATAAGGAATATAAAGTTAGCAGTGGGGATCCCGAAGCCGCCTGTTCAGGACTGCGGCGACCTCGTTCCCCCTTTTTTTCACAATGCCGCTCATCGGCTCCCCGAATTCAATGGATTCCGGCTGCACCCCGAGGACATAAAGCCTTGCATCGGGCAGCATCCTGGCAAATAGCAGGAACGACATGGAGTGCGTGCTGGCGCTGCTTTTCTGGAGCTGTTCAGAACTGACAAAGCCGATTGTCCCAGGTTCCTCCCCGAAATCAGCGGCATCAACAATCAGTATCACATCAGGCGCGATGGGCTTGATTGTCTTAATGTAATTCTCAGGCATGGTGGCGCAGAAGATTTTGGAATCAGTTTTCAGCCTGTCAAACACATACTTGCCAAGGGCGTCATCGCCCTTCATGTCATTGCCAACGCCCAGCACGATGACTTTCTTTCCTGTTAGCGCCTTTTCCAGCTCTTCCCTCCAGCTCATCTGAATCCGCACTCCCCTCTCAACGGGACGAATATCACAGGCAACACATTATCCCAAGTCCCGCTCTTCTTGTCATAGACAACCAGCTCCTGCCTGAACTCGTCCCCG
Source organism: Microcaldota archaeon (assembly GCA_043812915.1). Taxonomy (GTDB): domain Archaea; phylum Micrarchaeota; class Micrarchaeia; order Anstonellales; family Bilamarchaeaceae; genus CAYVTJ01. The sequence goes on from JBDRLQ010000016.1 coordinate 53,655, forward strand.
ACTGGGGCTACAATCCTGCCATCAGGCTTGAGCTGCCCAACCATAGGGTGCCTCCTATCGAGTTTGGGCATTGCAGCCGTCACGATTATCCGGTCATATGGGGCCTGAGCCGCATATCCACAGCTCGCGTCTCCTGCATGCAGTTCAATGTTATCAAGCGCTTTGCAGCGCTCCAGGTTCTTTCTGGCAAGCTCCACAAGCTCAGGAATCAAATCAAAGCCGATTACCCTGCCCTTCCCCCCGACCATGCGCGAGAGCAGTGCGGTGTTGTATCCAGTCCCGGAGCCAACTTCCAGGACTTTCATCCCTGGCGCCAAAAGCAGCTTCTCAAGCATGAAAGACACCACGGTTGGAGCGGAAATAGTCTGTCCAAAGCCAACAGGGTAAGCGATGTCCTCGTATGCATGCATTGCCGCAGAGGGTGGAAAGAACATCGCACGGTCAACAGAGAGCATCGCATCCTTCACATCCGCGCTTTTGAGGAAGCCACTTGCAATAAGCCGCTCAACCATCCCCCCAAGCCCTGACATAAACCTTAATAAAACAAAGATAGAGATAAATCATTATGCCTGAGCAGACTTTCGGGGGCGACGATGATGATGGCGGCTCTTATGGAGAGCAGAAGCCCCGGAAACCTAAGGAGCTGGACAAGTTCGGCCTGATGCCGGATGCCAACATCCGCGATGTTTTCTGGGAGATGATGGGCTCATACGCCGCAACCAAGAAGCCAAGCCGGAACCTTTCCGAACTTGACAATGACAGGTTCGCCATGATACGAGTAGCAGTTACGGTGCTTGACAATCCCCAGAGCCACCACTATGGGCTCTCACCAGGTTTCGTTGCAAGGTATACCGCGATGATGCTGCTGGATGGCAAATGGTCAGATGCTTTCGCCGAATTCCTCAAGGACTGCAAGGAGAGCCGCGGGAAGGCCGATTCATACCTGATATCATCCTTCAAGTATGTCTGGAGGGAGCCGGAATACCAGCCGCTTGTTGTGGAAAGCTTCCGGAACATGCTCCGCTCAAGGAACGGAGCCCCAATCGGGCTGTATTTTGTGGCCCAGATGAAGAACCGGGAGCTTATTTCCGCGCTCAAGCGCGAGCTCGTGATTCTGGCGAGGGGCGATGTTGGGGAGAATCAGCTCAATGCGATAGCCGCGCTTGCTCTCCTATCCAACGACCCTGATGTCATCAAGACCCTTCAGGTGCTCCTTGCGCACTGGGATGCGGAAATACGGAAGCTCGCGGCCACCTGCCTGCTCGCATATAAAAGCGATGGGTCGGTCAAGAGCTCCGCAAATAAAAGGCTGCAGACAGAGCAGAATGATGAAGTGAAGAAGATACTGGCAAAGATTTCAAAGTGATACTAATGGAAATTCTAAGAATACCCGCAGAGAGAGTGAGCATCCTTCTCGGAAAATACGGAGAGACCCGGAAGAAGATAGAGGAAAAGTGCAACATCCGGCTGCAGGTGGATCCTGATGGGGAAGTGCAGATGGAAGGGGACCCGGCGGACATTTTCCTTTCCAAGGACGTAATCCAGGCAATCGGCAGGGGCTTCCCGCCCAGAATCGCCCTGAAGCTGGCAAAAGATGATTTCAACCTAATCATTTTCCCGTTGAGGGAGATGCTCTCCACAGAGAAGACCATAACGCGCATGAAAGGCAGGGTAATAGGGGAAGACGGCAAGATGAAGACCGAAATCGAGAGCGCGACCGAATCCTATATCTCGGTCTATGGCCATACGATAGGGCTGATTTCCAGGATCGATACAATAAAGTATGCCAAAGAGGCAATCGAGATGCTCCTTAGCGGCGCGCCACACTCAATCGTATATGGTTACCTTAGAAAGGCAAAACGGGGGATAATCGAAGAGCGGCTGAGGTCCTGATTATGTTGTAAAAACCCTAAAAAAAGTTTTATAAATTTCCCTTAACATTATATTTTCTATGACAAATGCTTCTGTTGTTCAGAATGGCCAGGTTAACTCCAAGAGGCCTTTTGTTGAGATGGCATTTCCCAAGCCCGTCAGGAAAGCCTTCAGGTGGATGAATTATAGATTCAATGAGCATGGCAGTGTTATCCATACGCTTGCAAAAAGCCTGCCCGAAGAGCAGAAAGCGCAAGTGGATGAGCATGGCAAGAGATTCTGTGCCGCGCGCTTGAAGAAGAATGTGCCAATGGGCTTCAGGACTGTCCTAACCTCACTCGTTATAGGTCAGGGTATGTGGTATCTCGTCTGCCCGTGGCTCTCGCACCAGCCCGGAATAGAGAATATGGCAACTCTTCCAAGGTGGCTTCTAACAGGTGGGCTCGACAAGCTTTTCCTGACTCATGAAGGCCTGCTTTACCATACGGATGGCTACAGCCGCGATTTCGCGCTTGGGCTTGCCAGCAGGGTTCCACAGACAGTTGGTGTCGGGCTCGCGCTTTTCGCTGCCGAAATTGCAACTGATTTCTCAAGGTGCTGGATAGAGAGGTGGCAGCAGAAGACATGGGGAATCCTCCCGGATGGGGCTGCCAGGCTATATGGCCAGGCAAGGCCCTTCCCGGTAAGGTATTCCAGCCTTGAGGCTTACCAGAAAATAATCAGCGTTGCGCTCCGCCCCTGGGCTCTTGGAACTCCGGCGCAGATATTCAGCAGCATCACGGGCATCTTCGGCTCAATATGGCGGACCGGCCCGCAGGTGCTCTTGGTTGCGACCCTCGGCCGCGGCCTCGATAAGTTCTTCAAGAAGGCCGCCGGGTGGACGAGGCTATCGAAAATCGCCAATAAAATCTTCGAAGCCGGAAAGAAGGAGGAAGAGAAAGCGCTTGAGGATATCCGGAAAGCTGTTGGCAACAAGAAGTCGGTTGCCCTCGATTTCATGCTCGCGGCCGATTCAAAGCTCCTCTTCAAATTAAACCCGTTCAGGCAGGGCATTACCCTTGAGAACGCGGAGAAGGCAGCTGAAATCACACTAAGGGGGACTGAGCTGGAAGAATACCTTCTGACGACTGCCTGCGGCGATAGGCATCTTATTGATGTCCAGCTGGAATTCAGGAAAACGCTTGCAGAGTGCCTTGTGGGTGTCGATGATATATTCGGGAAGAAGGCACTTGCCAAGGTCCCTGACTATCAGGAATTGATGGAACTGATGGACCGCCCTGAGTGGGACAACTCCTCCATCGGGGATATGCATGAGGCTGCAGAGCTCCTGGGCGCGACATTGGAGAACCTGCGCACAGAGCGCGTCATCCGCTGAAAAAACGGCTAAACGGTTTTAAACGTTCCTTGATATTTCTCCTTTTGTTCTTTAATTTCGGTGACCAGTCATGACAGATGGAGAGAAGATTTTCAAACAGTTCAGAGAGCACTCTGTCGCAGAGTTCTTCAAGAAGAACCGGCAGATGCTCGGTTTCACAGGCAAGGTCCGCTCGCTCACGATGATTGTGCACGAGTTCGTGACCAACGGGCTTGATGCGGCCGAGGAGGCGGGCATCCTTCCGGATATTTTCGTGAAAGTTGAGGAACTGGGAGATGAGCATTACAGGCTGACAATCAGGGACAACGGGCCAGGAATCCCCAAGAAGCACCTTGGGAAGGCGCTTGGCCAAATGCTTGCCGGGACTAAGTTCCACCGCTTCATCCAGCAGAGGGGCCAGCAGGGCATCGGCGCCTCGGCATGTGTTATGTTCTCGTATATCACAACTGGAACCTCCGCGCAGGTCGTCTCCTGCTCTGGCAATATGAGATACAGCTGCTCAATAGGAATAGATTTCAAGACCAACAGCCCTGTAATCAAGGACCTTGTGGAAGAGGAGACTGAGGATCATGGCCTCACGGTAGTTTCTGAATACAAGGAAGTGAAATACGAAAGAAGCAACAAGGGGGTCTTCGAATACCTGAGAAGGACCGCGCTTGCAAATCCCCATTGTTCAATCACTTTGGAGGAGCCGAGCGGGGAGAACACGGTATTCCCCCGCTCCGTAGAGAAGAATCCCGCAAAGCCGTATGAAATCAAGCCGCACCCTATGGGGGTTGGTCCGCACGACTTATTGGAGCTGTGCAGGCAGCCGGGGGAGAACAGGAAGCTCTCGGCATTCCTGCAGAACACCTTCTCCAGGATGAGTGCCAACAAGGTCTCTGAACTTAGGGAACTGGCGCCCGGAGTCGATTTCGACAAGAGGCCTGAGAAGCTTGAATGGAGCGAGGCGGAAGCGGTCGTGAAGGCGTTCCAGCAGGTCAAATGGATTGCCCCACCGACGGACTCTCTTGTCCCTATAGGGAAGGAGCAGATAGAAATCTCATTCCAGAATATTTTCAATCCTGAAATCATGATGGTGACTGGAAGGAGCCCGAAAATCTACAGGGGCGGAATCCCGTTCTCCGTGGAAGTCGGAATCGCCTATGGGGGCGGAGTGCGGGACGCTGGAAAGCGCGGGGAAGTGATGCGCTTTGCGAACAAGGTGCCGCTCCTCTTCGACACCGGGGGCTGCGCGATTACAGAGACCGTCAAGGGGATGGACTGGAAGCGCTACAACCTCAAGAACTTCGAAGAGGAGCCCGTTGCCGTCCTGGTCAATCTTGTCAGCGTACATGTACCGTTCACTAGCGCGGGCAAGCAGGCAATCTCCCATGAGGAGGATGTGATGGATGAAATCAAGTTCGCGCTCATGGAGGCCTCAAGGGGGATACAGAGGTATCTCTCCGGAAAGAGGAAGGCCAACGAGATCGCCTCAAAGAAGAAGGTCGTCAGCAGGTATGTCAAGCAGATATCATCAGACCTGGCGATCCTAACGGGCGGGAAGAAGTCAGAGATAGAGAAGAAGCTCACGGAAATAATCAACGAGAAATACGTTAAGGCTAAGCCTTCCAAGGAGGAGGATGAGCTTCCGACAAGGGGGGAAGCAGAGCCGGAAGAGGATGCCAGGGAGGGTGATGAGGAATGAACGACGATCGGGCGATGAAGAAGCTGGAAGGCCTTGGCGTGAATATGGTCAAGGAGATCGACAATGGGGATGGCCCCAGTTTCGAGACTGTGCTAAGGACCAGGAGCAACACTTTCTATGACGAGAGTGTCGGCTGCCTCAGGACCGGCGACAAGAAGGAGACAAGGAAATTCCTGAGCGTTGCCCAAGCAAGGACCTTCATGCAGACAGTCGCTGTCGCGGCAAAGACCCGCCAGTTCCTGAAGGAGAAGCTCCACACATCAATCAGGGGCCTTTTCTACCAGCTCAAGTTCTCCTTGGGCGAGAATCTTGATGAGGAGCTTTTCTCAGAGCAGTCTGAATCGAACGCGCTGCTTGAGGACCTGGAAGTAGCCCTCAGGCTCAAAAGGGAAGACCTGCACCTTACAACAGACAGGAAAGGCTTCGTTGCCGGCCCGATGAAAATCCGGGACAAGTTCGGCGGGGACGAGACCGTAATCGACGCTACCAAGCTCGGCAGGTCCGGCTGGTCAATCCCGAGCGATGTTGACAATGACATGGAAATCGAGGAGGTGAAAGCCGACTATGTCCTTGTCTGCGAGAAAGATGCGCTATGGCAGCGCCTCAATGAGGACAAGTTCTGGAAGAAGGAGAACTGCATACTTATTACCCCAAAAGGCCAGTCCTCCAGGGGATGCAGGCGCATTATCCGCAAGTTGGCGGATGAGAAGCTTCCGGTATACGTATTCACTGACTGCGATGCCTGGGGGTGGTACATCTACTGGGCGATAAAGACAGGTTCCATGAACCTTGCGTACCTCGGGCAGGACTTCTCAGTGCCTGAAGCCAAGTTCCTGGGGGTGACAATGCAGGACATCCGCGACTATGAGTTCCTGGATAAGCTCACGATAAAGGCCAAGGAAGTGGACATCAAGCGCGCAGCTGAGATGCTGGAATATCCATGGATAAACCGGCACAAGGAGTGGGTGAAAGAACTCAAAGAGGTCCTGAAGACGAAGAAGAAGATTGAGCAGGACGCCCTGCAGGGGCAGAAGCTCACTTTCGTCGGGGAATATGTCAAGAGCAAGATTGAGGATGAGGCCTGGCTCCCGTAGCATGGGCTCTCCTCAAGGGAGGCAAGAAAAAATAGATTTTTTTACTTTCCTTTTTTTCAATTTAGCGTCGAATTTTGCATACATCTTGCCAAAACATTTATAAATCTTGCCACAGATTCCTCCCCCTATGCGAGCCAACGTTGTAATGATTCTGACCATGGTTTTAGTGTTTTCCTCCCTGGGATTCGCCCAGTTCACATTCGGCCCGGGAGACCCGGCAAACGATTGCAGCAACCCTGCATTCGGGACTATGACCTTTGCTGCCTCAGGCACATATACCTGGGTGGGCGGCCCTAGTATGTTATATGACAACACTACAGGCTCTGGCCCTAACGGGTTCAATTGCATAGATGTGGTGGCTTCCGATGTGGTCATAGACTGCATGAACAATGTTATTGATGGCAGCGCAGGTAATGGTGACATCGGCATATATATCGCATTGGGAGTTGACAACGTCACAATCAGGAACTGTGTCATACAGGAATTCGGATGGGGGTCCGCTGGCGGGGCAGGGCACAGGCTAGCTGTCGGCAACATATTCGTTGATGGTGCGACAGATGTCGTGCTGGACAGTTCAAACCTCACATTCATCTTCTCTTCGCCCGGCTTGGGGGACCATATCGCCTACAATGCCCTAATATCTACGTCAGGGCTCACGCTGAACAATTCGCATCTTCTGACGTTCATGCCCCCTGTCCCTGGATCCAATGCGGCAGGCATAGCAGGCAGGCTTGCCGATGGCTCGCAAATATCGGCGCCTGTTGATGATGTCACAATTGAGGCCTCAAGCATCGAGCAACAGCCGACACACGGCGCTTGGATAGATGGCGACAACGTGCAGGTTTATGGCGGGAGCATATTCGAATGGAATACTCTTAATGGCCTTTACATTAACGGTGCGAATGATTACATCGAGGGCAACACTTTTAATAACAATATGGGGACCGGGCTTGTGATGTCCAATGCTTATAATTCGCAGGTTCTCTCCAATGACATGATTGGGAACGGCAATTACGGTGCTGCCTTCGTCCTTGCGGAGGATGTTTATTTCTTTGACAACAACGCCTCGAACAATGGGGGCGGAGGCCTTATCATCGAGGAATCGGAAAATATCACCGCAGAGGAAAATGAGATGAGCGGAAACACGGATGAAGGAATCTGGGTGGAATCCTCCGGAGTTGCGAATACGGACATCCATATCCTCTCCAATATTATATACGATAATGACTATGGAATTGTGATGGAGAATTCCGTTGATTCTGAAATCGACGGAAATGAAATCTGGGACATCAACAATGCGGGAATCCACCTTGAGGGCGTCGACCCGACAACCGTAAGCGACAATGACGTGGCATTGTGCGACCAGGGCATCTACGCATGCGACGTGCAGTACGTCACTTTCGAATGGAATGAGATTCATGACAACTCAAATGAGGGTTTCTATCTTGAAGTTGGATGCGACCCGGGAGCGGTGAATGAGTACATCACCTTCGACAACAACGAAATATACAGCAACGGTGATGACGGAATCTACGCGGCATACACAGACTACATAACGATGACTGACAACCAGGTATATGGCCACGGCTCAAGCGATGGTGCGGAGCTTTACTGGTGCTATGCGCCCGAGATATATAGTGACAATAACTTCTCGCTGAACAGCGACAACGGCCTTTACCTCAACACATGGTGCGATGATGCGGTCGTCTACGACAACACGTTCTCAGACAATGATTTCGGCTTCAGGATGTACGACGGGTTCAACCTGTATCTCTATGACAACCGGTTCTGGGACAATGACGGCTCAGCAGGTGCATACATAGTCGATTCCGACACCATCAATATTTACGACAACGAATTCCTTGGGAACAGTTATGGTGTCTATGCGGACCCGACCACCAGCATAAACATCACAGGAAATACGATAAACGACAGCACGAATTCAGGAATATACTACGACACCATTATGACGAGCTATATCTACAACAACTATGTAGGGTACAGTGGGGATGATGGAATTGAAATAACAGCTTCCGACTCTGTAGACATTATAGACAATGTTGTGGAGGAAACCAGCTCTGGGGACTGTGTTTACATAGTTAATAGCCCCCTTTCCAATATCAATGGCAACACGCTCAGGTACTGCGACAGCGACGGAATCGAGCTTGATAATGCGGAGTTTACGACCATCGACCCCAATTATATACATGACTGCGGGGATAATGGTATCTACGTGGCGGGCGGTTCTGATTCTGTGACGATAGACGGCAACTTCATATATGACAACCAGATTGGTCTCTACATGGAGGACGGCCTTGCAACCGTCACCAACAATGAGGTATATGACAATGACGAGCAGGGCATATACCTGGATGGAGCATACGATGGCGTCTTTGAGGACAACATTGTCTACGACAACGGCTATTCTGGCTATTACTTGGACATCAACGCTAACGGTAACACGTTCACCGATGATGTCCTTTATGGAAACGGCTATGACTGTGTTTTTGACTGGGATCCAGAATGCTATGGATTCTATATAGCCAACAGCGATGATCCTGAGCTGATTAATGTTGTTTCGCGCGACTCCTGGGCAGGGGTGTGGTTCTCGACAGTGAACAGCCCAATTCTGACTGATGTACGGGTTTACGGGAACACTGAGGATTCTCTGTATATGGAAGGGGCCACAAATATAGATTTCACTAGGGTCGAGCTCTACAACAACGGCGGATACGGTTTCTACTTCGATTCTGCCAGCACTGGAACAATGACTGACTGTACAGTCCACGACAACGGGCCAGCAGTGTATGGTATTGAGCTGTATGGCGCCAGTGACATCACTGCGGACAACCTGCAGATATACAACCATGTGGATGCATGGCTGTATGTCGAGTCCGGTTCCACGCTTGACACAACTGACCTGACAATCGGCTACAATACTTTATATGGCGCCGACTGGCCCCCAACCACAATCTTTGACGGGGCTCAGAACACTGACATCTATGACACCAACTTCCTTATCGGGCCTGACTTCGTCTCAATGGACAGCACCGACCCGGATACGGATGAGATGAATGTCGCAGGTGTCACTTTGAGGACCCAGGTCGGAGGATGCACTGGCATCACTTATTATCATGCGGCAGGTTTCCCTGCAGATGCGGATGAGGTGATTGCAACCGGGGCGCCATTCACTCCAGGCACCAAAGGGTGCGTCGGTTCTGTTGCGACCTATGAGGCTTCACTGAACTTCTCAGGATACACCGCAGGGGGGACTCTCTCATCCAGCGGTGGAAGCTCTGCAGAGACCAAGAGAATGACGGTCGAGTCAGAGATTCTCTGCCCGGGCGATGAGGTGGAACTCACAGTCACACACAGCGGTTCGCCAGTTGTTGGAGTGAATGTTGAGCTCACCCAGTACAACCCGTATATGGGGGTTGTCGCAAGCGGCACCACCGACAGCAATGGGAAGGTGACCCTTGACCTGCCTGCTAGCGGTGTCTACAGGGCTCATCTGAGCAAATCAGGCTATACTTACCTCAATCCGTATGTCTTTGAGCACTCCTTGTGCTCAGGGATGGCGCCTGGCGCCTGCAGGACGGATTCCGGATGCGCCCCTGCCGAAGCCTGCGTGGCTGGCAGCTGTGTCGCCCTTACAGGCGACTGCGGCTATGCCTCGGGGCATGTCTGGATTGACTATGGGTGCTGCTCCAATGCGGACTGCGCGGCCGGAACAAGCTGCGTGGGCCACGTTTGCATGAGTCCTGAGGAGGAAGTTCATGAAGGCGCTCCAGGGGAAGGCACAACGCCTCCGGGAGAGGTAATCGCGGAAGAGGATGCAGATGCTGCTGCAGCGGCCCTGACAGCGCTTGATGAAGCCACCGGAGCAATCTGGGAGGCTGACCAGGCCGGGAAGGACACAACTGCCGCCAAAGCGAAGTTCATGGAGGCCCAGAATGCCTACAACTCAGGCGACTATGCCAAAGCCAAGGAACTTGCCGAGGAAGCCAAGAGATTAGCTAATGAAGCCGCGGCGCCTGCGGAGGGTGCAATTCCTGAAGCGGGCGTTGAAGGGCAGCCTACGGCTGGACAGCCGCCAGCAGCGTCTTCAGGCGGACCTGGCATGCTTCTCATAATAGTGGGCGTGGTAATCCTTATCGCTCTTGGGGCCGGTGCATACTGGCTCCTTGGCCAGGGCAAGCCAAAGGGCGGCTACAAGCCAAAAGGCGGCAGCCAGTAAGAAACAGGTGACTGATATGAAAAAAATATTGGCAATTTTCGGATTTCTTCTCCTTTCAGGAGTGGGCTTCGCGGCAATCGGCCCGATAATAGTAAGGCCCCCGGTTCCAACCGACCCTTTCCTGCAGGCCAGGTTCAATAATGCGGATTGTTGGGCTGGCTATGGAATGGACATAATCAGCGATGCGCAGGGCTATTATCCAGACCCGCCCCCGGCGCCCGCGTACTTGCAGACGATTAGTGATGAGATATTCGCCCAGAGGGACATCTTGGCCGGTTATCTCGTCGACGAAAATGTCGTCGCCTTCAATGCGCAGTACCTGGTCGTAATGAGCTATGTGCAGCAGGCCAAGGCGGCTTACAGGACCGAGGCAAGATATGCCATAGGGCAGGGCTGGGAAGCCCGCGGGGACATAATAACTGATTTTAATGGCCAGAGGAGCAACCTCATCAGCTGCCTTGCTATGCCGGTTCCAGGATAATTTTTTTCCTTTTTTTGGCTCTTCTCCCAAGTTAGGATAAAATGTATGGTGTATTTCATGAAGTTTGGAGACAAACATGAAACACAACCATACGTCTGTAATCAGGAACTTATATGCTTTTAAGGGCTTCCGAATTTCCCAGGTTTTTCTCACTGAAAAAGAGCTCAGGATTTTCCTGGAAAAAACAGTGAAAACTGGCATCTGTCCGGCTTGTGGAAAAAGATGCAGGAAGATTGAAGACATGTATGAACGCACGGCCAGAGATCTTGACTGTGTCGGCAGGATTGCTTTCATCACTTTCAAACAATACAAGATCAGGTGTGGCTGTGGCTACAGAGGAATAGAAGAATTGGGTTTCCTCGATAAATACAGCTTCTGCACGAAAAGACTTGAGGAATATGTCTTTCTCCTCTGCCAGAAGATGAGCATCAAGGATGCTGCCCAGCTATGCAAGCTGAATTGGAAGACTGTGAAGAACATCGACAAGAAGTATCTACGGCAGCTTGTTACTCCCCTGTCAGAACTCAGCCCCAAGAGGATTGGTGTTGATGAGATTTCCCATGAGAAAAGACACAAGTACCTGACTGTTGTGAGGGATCTTGATCTGAAGAGAGTAATCTGGGTTGGCAAGGGCAGAAGAAAAGAAACCCTGGATGAATTCTTCTCAGAGCTTGGAGAAAAGAAGGCCAGGCGTATTAGGGTAGCTGTGATGGACATGCATGATCCCTATATCGCCTCTGTGAGTGAGAACTGTCCTGATGCAGACATTATCTTCGATAAATTCCATATCAGCAAGAAGGTGAACGAAGCCCTGGACTCTGTGAGGAAAAAGGAGTTTGGCAGGGCAGATGCCCAAGAGAGGAAAAACATGAAGAGGAAGCGTTTCCTCATCCTGAGCAGGAAGAAACGCCTGGATGATGAGCAAAAAGAAACAGTTGAGGACCTCAAGAGGATAAATGCCCGTCTTTATGAGGCATATCTGCTGAAGGAGCAGGTCCTGGACATCTTTGATGAAAAAAGAAATCATGACTGCATTATCCAGATTTATCAGGTGGTCCACCAACGTAGAAAAATCAGGTTTTGTTGTTTTTCAGAAAGTTGTGAAAACACTCAAGAATTATTTTTATGGGATAATGAACTACTTTTACTACAGAATAACCAATGCTGCATCTGAAGGATTCAACAACAAGATAAATGTCATCAAGAGAAGGGCGTATGGCTTCAGGGATTTGGAGTACTTCATGCTGAAAATCCTGCAAAGTTGTGGCTTGAGGTCATCCTAAAGTCGGAGAAGAGCCTTTATATTTTTTTGTATCCAACCCTATTGCTGTGATAATATGGCAGGCGTAAGTAGGGCAATTCGGCCAATTGATTCTGATTTACAACAGATGCAGCAGTCATTCAACCAGCTCTTTAGGGCCTTTCATATCCCTCCTGCTGACCGTGCAATTGTTCAGCTTAGGGTAAATCGGTACATCGATGATCTTATTTTCAATGTCGGTTTTGATGGCCGCCTTGCCCACTTTGATTCTATCCTTCCTTCTGAATTGCAATCATCTTCAGACGGTTTTGCAGATAGGAGGGCTGCACTCTCTTCAGTAGAAATAACTTCTACAATTGTCAGTTCTATCGCCCGGGCACATCGGGAAAATCCAGGAGGACGTGACTTCTATTTTGTCTCGGCTCCAACAAGGGATGGCGATGTGACACGTGTTATGGATGAATTCGCGGTTCCTGCAAGTGAAAGGGATTCAACACATGTTCTTTTGGAAGAGCTGGAAATCCCAGGCCGCTTTAGGGCTGATATTCTTGCCTGTGCCTTGATTATTGAGCGGGGGCATTATCCAAGCCCAAGAAATTTCATGGGCAACTTCCCCTCAACATTCCCTGAATCCCGAGACTGGAGCATCAGGGCGGCTTGGACATATTTTACCCGTCTTGTTAATAGTGCCGAAATAAGTAATGAAAGAATCCCGATACTTGGCGGAGCCACCCTTCGTGATAGGCTGATGCCATCTTTTAGGGAGGTGTTCAATATCCTTGATTCTCTGGCACAAGGAAACGTATCAAGAGAAGAAGCATATTCTGGGGCTATCGAGGCTCTTCGCAGGTATAATAATTATTCAGTATTTCCTGGATTTTTAGGGCATTTCCCCCCGGTGCTTTTAGAAATAGGGACTTCGATTGTCAGGGATTCTGTGCCACGAAGAGTGAATCCATAAATCTAAGAAAAAAGATTTTGAACAGACTATTCTCCGTCAGTCCCCTCATCAACTATGGTCCCTTCCGGAGCTTCAGGTGCATTTCCGGGAGGACACAGATATGCATTTCCGCATTCAGGGGCATCGAATTCTCCTGCCTCCTGCAGTCTCCTCCAGGAAGGGCATGCGGCGTTCTCGCATCCGGTAATCCCACCCATGCCCATTAAGCCCATGTAGACGCCTATCTGGTTCCATCCAGGGTCATTCTAGTCCTCAAAACTGAGTTTGAAGCGGTCTACATAGTCTAATTATTAATTTCTTCTTATTTTCCTTTTTTGCACGCCGCAAGTGTCTTAGTCGAGCCAGATCAATAAAATGAACAGGCTCATCCATATTCATTTAGATTGGGAATTAAGAGCCAATGATCAGCTGAATGGCTTACACTCATTCCCCTTCTTCTTCCTCATCATCAAAATCAGGCACAGAGCCCGGTGGCTCGCTCTCGTAGTGGGCGTATGGGCTTTCCTCAGGCACATCGAAGTCGCCACCTTCCTGGAGCCTCCTCCAGCTCGGGCACGCGACATTCTCGCAGCCTCCGGCTCCAAGCTCACCCTCGCTGTTGTATCCCATCAGGCTCATGTATACCGCAAGCTTGTTGTAGCCAGAGTCCGTCTTGTCATAATAGTTGAGCTTGCAGCTGTACACGTAATCTATGAAGTCCTGGATTCCCCAGCAGTATGGTTGTTCGTCCTTCATGTCGCCCTCAGCGTGGCATGCCGCCAGGTATAACGGGCTGACGCAGTCCGCGTTTGTCCAGTCCTTCCTCTCCTCGAATTCGGTTATCCAGACCGCTCCCTGGTCGTTCCCCCAGGTTCCGAAATAAATGTGCCCTGCGATGTAGTACTCAAGCACCCTCTCCTTGTCAGGATTGTCCCTGATTCCGAAGAGGTCTCCATCATCCCCCCGGGTTCTGTACTTGTCAACTACCTGGCCCGCCATTTCCACAGCTCGCGCAATGTCATAAGTCCCCATGCAGGCTGAGTCCGCGGGGTCGAAGGGGTTGAAATCATAGCCGCACTGGGTGATTGCCCGATCAGGGTTGTCGGCAGTCCTTCTGTTCTGGCCAGTTCCGCCATCCCTGGTCTGCACCGCGTCGATGAACTGGTCCTCATACACCCCGCAATCGGATGGCGAGTCCTCGTAGATGCAGAACTCCTCCCTCGGCCAGAATGTGTAGGGGCTGGTCATGGTCTGCATAAGCCCTGTCGCCATCCATCTCCAAGATGGGGTTTCCCCTGCCGCATCCGGATCGGGCTGGGGCTCAAGATTGTAATTGCATTCTCCGCTTGGGTCTTCCATGAAATTGTATCCAGCGCTGTATTTTCCGGGAATGCACCTGCTCGGGCAGTCTGTCCCGCTCCTGCATGAGCAGGCGGCGGCGCACATGTCCATTCCGCCCTCTGCAATCGCGACAGCGCGCGCATATAGCGGATCGATGTTATGCGTGCTTGCCCAGCTATCTATCATCGGATAGGCCGTGCAGGCAATCTCCATGTCTGTAAGCCCTGGGAAGCGCTCACGCGTTTCGGCAGACACGCTGACTCCCCTTGGCTCTATTATCCCTGCATAGGGGAACTCAAGCTGTTCGTTCATGCACGCGTCGCAGCGCACATAGGGCTCCATGGGTTCGAAAAGGTCAGGGGTCATGGGAGAGCCGAAATCCCGCAGCCCTCCGGCGCCATATTGCATGTGCAGCAGGCTGTCCCACTGCTCGTTGAAGTTGCATCTGCCACCTGTCTGGTTAGGGAAAACAATGGGTATCCCGGGGGTTGGCGAGAATTCCCCTGCGCAGCAGTCCTGCTCAGGATTGGCCGCGCAGTCGGCGCAGCTTGTCTCCACCCTCATTATGCCTGTGAATCCCTGGCACCCTCCGAACCAGCTCTGCATCCGATCGATGTTCTTTCCGATTGAGCAGTCCTCGCAGCTCATCGGATTCCCGCGCATGCCTCCAAGCGTTGAATTGAAATCATATGGTGAGGCGCCTATTACCCCGGTCTCAAGGAAAGCTGGCAGGTTGGGGAAGAAAGCGTTATAGCCCCGAATCATCTCTGCCTCTGTCCATTCGCACTCGACTGAGCCATCCTCATTGAGCACCTCTCCGCCCGAGTCGAAGAGCATGTATGGCATTACCGTCGGCTTCTTGAACGTCTGCCAGACGAAGGAAGAGAAGTTGTAGGCATCAAGGTACAAGTCGTTGTAATCGCAGGAGTGCGCCCTGTGGCTGTTCATCCCGAAGGCCACAAGGTCGAAGTTCTCGGACCGCGGATCCTCAAGAGTGGCCTGCACTCCGGTAATATCATCCATCCTGGCTCCGAGGGCCACCATGCAGTACACCTCGCCGTCCCTTCCATTGGGGCACTGGTCCTTCATGGCCACGGCCTGCTCAAGAACGAGCTCCCTGGTGGCATCGTCCGATAAATCTGCGTCCATCTCTGTTGTGATTATGATTGGCCCGACAGGCCCCCAGAGCTGCCCGTGGGTCACCGATGAGCCCCCGTGATACAAGGTATCCGCTATCGCTCCTGCCCTCGTGACATTAGGCGCCCCGCCGCTATATAGCACATAGACCGGCATGACCTCCTTGTCAAGAAGGCAGATTGCCCTTGAGGGGTCAACGTCGCTGTACTGGGCGGTCTCCACATCGCCAATCAGCCACTGCACGGCCATCTTCAGCTGGTTGTTGCACCAGCGGTTGGCCTCGCCGAAATCAGCGAAGGTGGGCCCGGCGCCAACCATGAAGTGGCGTATCCCCATGTCGCTGATGCTGCCGTTGGTAAGGTAATTATACCTCTCCTGGCTCGCCTCATACCTCTCAGCAGGATCATCAATATGCGTGGTGCCGGCAAGGTTCTCGAACCTGCAGTCGGCGCCGACAAAAGAAGTGAAAACCCCCCAGATGTTGCTGGAGTTCGTGCATACCATCGCCCAGCACTCTACATCGCCGCATATGTCCACCTCTGCAGGGTCATATAACGGCACTCTCCCATGCTCGGCGAGCCTGTCCGCCCAGTTTTCGCTGTAGTCATTGCCGCCGCTTATCCGGTCGACACAGCCGGCAGCCAGCAGTATCAGCAGTATTGGCAATATCACTCTTCTCATGAGAGAAACCTCTAATAGATAAGAAAAAGGAACAAAAAAGAATAAAAAGAAGCTAGTAGAGCCTGGACCTGCAGCTCGCGTTCGAACAGGTGGCTCCGCGATAGCCCGCGCGGCCACAGTTGGCGCAGTAGCAGACGCTGGACATTCTCCAGGGCCTCATCGCACGCCCTAGGGCGGCGCCTGTCCTGTCCGCAGTGTCTGCGAGCCTGTTCATATAGCCTCCGCCCCTGTGCCCGTTCTTCACGAAGTCCACAAGGCTGGTGGTTATATTCCTGAGGCCGAACGATCCGGTTCCGGGCGCTGGCATGTGCCACATGAAGAGCAGCGGGTTGGCCCATCCGAACATCGAGTTCTGGGATACGCCGAACCCTCTCATCTCCTGCCCTCTCCTTATCTGGAGGGCTTCTGCGGATATGGTCCTCCTGTGGTGCGTGTCAAGCGCGGAATCGTGTATCTCCTTTTCGAAGAGTACGGACGCATCACCGCTCCTGAGCATGTTCGCCGCCATGGTCGGGTCCAGCCTCAGGTTCGCCCTGTAGCTGTATGCGCTCAGCCCCGGGTTGGCAGCTCCTATTCTGACGTCGGAGTACACACCCTCGTTCTGCAGCCACATGTCCTGCGCCGCTGCCCCAAGGCCTCCCCTGAAGTCGTTGCCCGCAAGCTGCCTCGCTTCAAGGCTGCTCTGGAACACGTTGGACTTGTTGAGCGCCTGGGCAAGCCTGCCCCTGCCTATGCTCGCGCTGAACGGGTTCAGCGACTGCAGCGCTTCCAGCACCCTCGGCTGGGTGAAGTTGTACTGCCTGAGCGGGTCGTTCACAGAGTCGAACTTGGAAGCGTATCCCTGCATGGACATCTGCATTCCTCTGAACATGTTCGTGTAGGGCGCCATCATCCTCCTCGCGACCGATATCACGGCACCTGAGTGGGCCATGAAGTTCATATATTCGCTCTTGGTCATGTACGACTGCAGGTTGTTCGAAAGCGAGTAGGTGTCCTGAGGCCCGAAGTGGAACTTGGCTGCCCATGCCTGGTGGGTTCCGAATGAACTGGAAGCCAGCCACGGGTTCCTGTCTATCGCGAATGCCCACACCTGGTCGAACCTGCCCTGGTCTATTGCCAGCCTGCGGTATGCCTTCTGCTCCTGGGCGCTGAGCCCGAGCTGGTTAAGGTCTGCTGACATTATCCTCTGGGCGTTCCTCCATGATGCCTGCCTGTAGAACTCCGAGTAAGGAGTTATCTCCCAGGAAGCCTTGTGGAGCTCACCACCAGCGGAAAGTGCGACACGCGACACATAGTCCCCGACATGGAGTGCCATGTCCCTGAACGGCTTTATCGCCTTCATCAGGCCTGGAGCCTCCCAGTTGAACATGCGGAATATGCTCGGGGCAAGGGGCATAACCTCCCTCTTGGCCATCACCTTCACGTCGCTATTGTTCCAGAACTTTCCGTAGTCATAGGTCTGGTTGCCGTACCTCCATGTGACAGCTCCCAATATCTTCTGCTTCTCATAGCTGTATCCGCCGTCCTTGGCCCATGCGGTGACCTCGTTCATGAATGCGTTCCATTCATGTGTGGTCCTCTTGCTCTGGAGGTCCTGCCACCTTCTCTCAAGGTCGCTCCTTCCGCCGAAGTGTATGTTTACATCATCCGGATTGAAGAGCATGTGGGACTTCGTCTCCCTGTTGTAGAGCGACACTTCTCCTGCGAGCATCCTGTCCTTGTCACCTACTGGCATGGCATGCCTGTAGGGGCAGTATCCTCCGTCAGACATAAGCACCCACGGCTGCTTGAATCCAGCCAGGTCGTCATATGTTATCTTGCTGCCGAGCACCTTCTTCAAGTCATCCTGGTGCTCCATCGCAAGGGTCCTGAACTTCTTTAAGTCCTCTGGATTCTGCATCTTCATGGTCTCAAGGAACCTGAGGTCAGCGTGGTTGCCCGGCATGCCCTTGTTCTCCTTCAGGGCCTTTTCCATGAACGCTGCGAGCACGTTGTTGTAGAAGCCCGTAGTCTCATGCATCTGTCCCCCATAGGCGTGGTTGCAGAATGTGGAGTTCGCCCTGTTCCGCATATCCTTCTCTATGTAATCTGACACCCACATCTGCTGGGCCTTGGTCCTCCTCTGGTCGACAGACCAGCTTGTGGAGCCGACTGCCCGGTCAAGCCTTGCTTCAACAGACGGATCGAGCGCTGTCACGTATCCACCGCCGAACCTGCGGTTTATCCACGGCGCCATTGCTATATTCTCTGAAGTGTCTATGTGCGAGAGCCAGTGCGTCTTCATGTCTGTCTTGAACGCCCCTGTCGGAGGCGCTAGCTCGAAGGCTCCCTGGTGCCACACCCTCCTTCCATCAGGGGTCATTCCGCTCTTGGGTATTGCCCCGCCGAACGTGAAGTCCACCATCTCGGCTATCGCGGCTTGGCTGACACTCTTGCCCTTCACCTTCTGGAACATCTCCCTGCCCTCGGCGGTGAACATATCGGCGAAGTAGCCTCTGGCCCTGTCTCGTATCTTGCCAAGCTGGACCTCGTTCCTCATGTATTCCGGAAGCTCATGCATGTTGCTTGCCGGATTGAGGGTAACCATCCTGTTGACGGCCTTTAGCCACTCGGACTGGAGCGCTTCCTTTATGCCCGCGCCGTATACGTGGCCTTCCTCATTCGCATATACCATTGAGCGGAACACCGACATGTTCCATATCTCCTGGGCGGTCATGTGCTCCCTGCCCACGAATGAATGGAACGCGTTGGGGCTGCTCGCGCTTCCCGGCGGGAAGTCGTTGTGGTGCTGCTCTATCACCTGCTGGAGAGCGAGCATCTTGGCGAATTCAGGCATCTTGGACGCTTCCACAGCTTCAACACTGCGCTGGAACTGCAGCATGCCCGAGAACTCGCTCCTGGCTATGCCCTGCCTCTCGGCAAGATTCAAGAGCTGGCCGAGCTTCTGCTCCCCGCTGGCCTTGGTGTTTCCGAGTATATGCCTTATCTCTTCTTCCATTGCTGCGAATGCGGCTGATGACCTCACGCCCGACATCTTGACCACGTCGAGGTCGCGGCATCCTATGTTGGCCAGTTCCTCCTGGGTCATGTGGACATTGACGCCTGCCTTTCCATATATGCGGGATACTACGTGCCGCATTTCATCGCGGGTAAGCTCATGCCTGAGCTTGCCATAGAAGAAACCCATGTTCTGGTCCACGCGGTACATGCCCCCCACCACCATCTCGTGGGGTGGGGTGGTGACCTGCTTGTAGAACGCTCCTGCCGCCCCGCCCCTCCTCTGGGCTGCTGCGGCCCTGGCTTCGAAGGCGGGCTTTCCGCCTACTACTGCCGTGGTGCCTGTCTTGGCCATTTCCCTGGCGAATGCTATTCCGTGTGTTCCGGCGGCCCTGGTTCCCCTGGCAACCACCTGCGTGGTTCTTGACATGGAATCCACAGTGCCTGCGACTATGGGGCCGAGTATGGCGTACCTTCCGAATGCCTTTCCAAGCGCGCTCTGCACCCTCTGGTGCGCCGCGCTGCGCACTCCGAGCTCCGGGTGCGCTGTTAGCACTTCGAGCCTCTTCCATGTGCTAAGGCCGCTTATATACTGCCTAATTGAGCCTCCCAATACGGCGTCCTGCCCTCCCCTGCCTTCAAGCGTTGACATAAGCTGGGATACTACCCTGTGCTCCTCCTCTCCATAGTGGTATGGGAGCCTGCGCGCAAGGCTTCTTGCCTCCTCAGCCGACATGCCTGCCCTGCGGGCTGCGACCGCCATGCTCTCGGACATCTGCCTCAGCTGCCCGACATCGCCTGCGGCCCTGTCCCCTGCGGTTGCGGGCGCTGCCTGCGCCAGCCTGCGTATCTCACTTACTTCTGAAGGCGTTACTCCCGCGCCTCTGGTGGCGAGCCTCTCTGAAGTAAGGGCTGTCGCTCCTGCCGCAAGGCCCATGTTGCTCTTTAGCGTCCTCTTCATTTCCGTGTAACCGAAAGGGGCGAGTATCTGCCCACTGGCCGAGACTCCCTTTGGAGCCGGAAGCCTTGGCGTGGTTATGTCTAGCAATGATATGGGCGATTTGCCCGAAAAGTACATCGATGCCAGAAGAAGGCCGAGTATCATGAATATCCCCAGGCACGGAAGCGTTCCTCCTATTCCGCTTGGCCCTGCAACCAGGGAAGTTATCATGTCCGTAAGCTCCGGGAGTATTCCCGGGCTTGTGTCTTCGGTTGTGAGCGTGGTGGTGTACGGAGTAGTCGTTATCCCTCCATTGAGCTGCGCCGGGGCCACTACCTTCACGTTTATCCTTCCTGTTCCTCCGAGCTCCCCTCCTGTTGAATACAAGCTTGTGGGCACTTCGCAGGATACATAGTAATATGGTATGGCGTCCGCGCCTTCACCCACGGTCCTGTAGTCCTCCGCGGTGAGTACTGGGCTGCAGTCAGGTATTCCCACCCAGTCCCTCGCGTTGGGGCTCCAGTAAAGGAATGTGAAATTAGCATTGGGCACTGTCATGTATGTTACGTCCTGTTCAGTGCTGCCGAGCCTTTCAGCGCTCGCACTGTGAATGCAGCTCTGCCAGTCGTATCCTCCGTCTTCCCTGATGAATTCGGCGGCGTCGCAGTACTCATGGTAGCCTTCTCCCCTGCAACACTCTGCTATGCGCTGCGTTTCCGAAAAATCCACTGCGGACGCTTCGGTACGGAAAAGAAGCAGGCTCGCCTCAAGGACATTGGAGCCCTCTCCGGTCGGCATTACCACCAACTGTCCCTCGAAGAAATCAGAGCCTCCGAAAAGGTCGGCACTGACTGTGGGGACCAGCATCAGCAAAACAAACATCCCAACGAACAAATTTCTTATTGCGGACATCTTAATCACACTTCTAAGTAAATCGGGTCGACGCCGCTTTATAAACCTGTAGGTTTTATAGTTATATGAAAACTACAAAAACTACAAAATCTGTAGTTTATTGTCGTAAAACAAGATAAGAAGGGGTAAATATGAAAGGAACGAATCCATTCCCGCTATGGGGAGAGACACCTCAGAGCATTATAGGTAGGAATAACGAAATTGATATATTTAATAGTTACCTAAACGCGGTTTCCTCCGGTACGCCCGTGCTCGTGCTCTCAACCGGGGGCCCCGGGAGCGGAAAGACGCTGCTTTTCCGCCGTTTACGCCGTGAGAGCATAAAGGAAGGCCTCGCGTCACCATATATAAAGATAGAGCGGGGGGAGTCCGAATCCGACCTGGTGAACAAGCTCCACCAGGAGATGATAGGCTTCCTGGAGACCCAGGAAGGGGAGCGGGCCAGGCCCGGCAGGTATTCCGCCTCCATAAACGCCCTCAGGAAGAGGAGCGCTGGCACCCTGGAGGGCTTTTCGAGGGCGGCCGCCTCGGACTTAGGCGGGGTGATGCACGGGATAATGTTCTTCATAGACGATTTCGACAACCTGCGCAAGAGCGAGGATGAGTTCCAGAAGATTGCCTCGATTGTCAGCAGGGGGAAACTGCCCGTCGGCTTCGCGCTCTCATCCACCCGGGATTACGGGGGCAGCGACCCAGTAATACGGAGATTCGCCCTTTCCGCCTTCACAGAGCATGATGTGCTTGAGCTTGTGGATAAGGCTCTTGGGAAAGGGCCGCCGAAGATGGGAGAGCAATGCCTGAAATCAATTATGGCCGACAGCGGCGGGAATCCCCGCCTGGTGAAGACTTCCTGCTGGATGCTTTATGAGAGATTGAAGGAAACTGACAAGATTATAACGAAGGGGCATTACCTGGCGGCTTTGCCGGCCCTGACGAGCATGCTAGGCAGGGAATGGTTCGGCCCGATGTACAGCAGGACACCCGAATCAGAGAGGAAAATCCTGAAAGTTCTGGCCAGGGAAGGAAAGCAGATGCACATATCAGATGTCGCAACGGCAATGGGAAAGCCTCTTGGCCCAACGACAGCCCTCGCAAAGAGGCTCCTGGACAGGGGGCAGATACTCCGGATGGACCGCGGCGTTTACCTTCTCTTTTCCAGGCTCTATGGGAGATATGTCCTTAGCATGTCATAATCCTCCATTCTTTCCCTGAGCGGATGCCTTATCTTTTAAAAACCTTAAAGGAGGTTTAGAAACGAAAGGTGAATACTGTGGACGACAAACAATCTTCTTCGAATCTTAGGGTAATTAGTGTTTTCGTTCTTGTCATGATAAACGTGGCCGCGATTGCTTCGCTCCGTGGCCTTCCTGCAATGGCCGAACTCGGTCTCTCATCTGTCTTCTATTTCGTGGTGATAGCGCTCCTTTTCTTCATACCCACCGCCTTGGTTTCGGCAGAGCTGGCAACAGGCTGGCCGAAGAAAGGAGGGGTGTATGTATGGATAAAGGAAGCCTTCGGCCAGAGATGGGGATTCCTGGCAATCTGGCTCCAATGGATTCAGAATGTCATCTGGTATCCCACCGTCCTCTCATTCACCGCGGCCACCCTGGCATATGTCTTCAGCCCTGCCTTGGCATCTAACCCGTTGTATATGCTGGGGGTTATCCTTGCGGTGTACTGGGGAGCGACATTGGCAAACTTTCGCGGTATGAAGACTTCCGGAACGATAACCACAATCGGAGCGGTCGGAGGGACAATCCTTCCAGCATTAATTATCATCATCCTCGCAGGAATATGGATATCTTCGGGCAACGCGCTCCAGATCGAATTCAATTTTCAGGACTTGGTTCCGGACCTTAGCAGCATAGGCACAATCGTCCTTGCCGCAAGCGTCCTCCTAGGTTTCTGCGGAATGGAGATGTCCGCCGTGCACGCCCAGGAAGTTAGAAATCCGCAGAATAATTTCCCCCGGGCGATACTTCTTTCGACGGCGCTCATCTTGGGGATATTCATCCTCGGGACACTATCAATCGCGATAGTGGTCCCCACTGCGAAAATCAGCTTGGTTGCTGGAATCATGCAGGCCTTCACAAGCTTCTTTGATGCGTACAATATCGGTTGGATGGTTCCAATCATCGCTCTTTTGATTGTCCTTGGGTCAATCGGCTCTGTGAGCACCTGGATTGTGGGCCCGAGCAAGGGATTGTTCGCGACAGCATCCGAAGGCTCTCTCCCGCCCTTCTTCCAGAAGGTGAACAAGAACGGGATGCCTGTCAACCTGATGCTGGTCCAGGCGGGGATAGTGACCCTGCTGGCGCTCATATTCCTTCTGATGCCTAATGTCAGCAGCTCATACTGGATTCTGACAGCGCTGACAGCGCAGCTTTATCTAATCATGTACGTGCTGCTCTTCCTTGCAGCACTCAAGCTGCGCTATTCCAGGCCGGAAGTTCCGCGCGCATACAGGATCCCATTCGGTAAACTCGGCATGTGGGTTGTCGCGGGAGTTGGAAGCCTGGCGGCCCTTTCAGGGATTTTCATCGGATTCTTCCCGCCATCCCAGCTCCAGACCGGGAACATAATATTCTACGAGTCATTCCTGGTTGTTGGCATACTGCTGGTTGTTTCCGCCCCCCTGGTGATACACCACTTCAGGAAGCCGGAATGGGTTCCGAAAACAGCGAGGCAGGATATGACAATCAGCGCAGCTCCGGAAATACTTGCCAGGAAAATGGCAAAGGCTGACCGGATAGCCGGCTACACGAAAAAACCAGGGGCAAGGAACCCAAAAAAGAAGAGTATCAAATCCAGAAAGAAAACCAAGAGAAGGGGATGAAGAAATGGTATCCAAGAAAGCTGAAATAAAGAAAGGAAAAGTGGTGGAGACTGTTGGCGCGAGCACCTACTCGACAAGATTCTTTGAGGAGGAAGTCCCGAAATACGTCCTCAGGGAAGAAGGGATGCCCGCGAAGGCGGCATACCAGCTGATTCATG
The DNA here is from genome assembly GCA_043812915.1 of Microcaldota archaeon. Lineage (GTDB taxonomy): Archaea > Micrarchaeota > Micrarchaeia > Anstonellales > Bilamarchaeaceae > CAYVTJ01. Next base: position 77,604 of record JBDRLQ010000016.1, read on the forward strand.
ACGAGCTCAATCTCGATGGCAATACCTCCCTCAATCTGGCCACATTCAACACCACGTGGATGGAGCCCGAGGCCAGGCAGATCATCATGGAGAACCTGAACAAGAACTACATTGACCATGACGAGTATCCGCAGACGGCGGAAGTTGAAAAAAGGGTAATCAACATGCTGGCCCGGCTCTTCAACGCCCCGGAAGCAAAGAGCTTTGTTGGAGCTAACACGGTCGGCTCATCAGAAGCAATCCTGCTTGCCTGCCTAGCGCATAAATGGACCTGGAAGAACCGGCAGAAGGCAAAGCGAAGGCCGTTTGACAAGCCGAACATCGTGATGGGGGGAGACGTCCATACGGTATGGGACAAGTTCGCAAGATACTTCGATGTGGAGCCAAGGATTGTTCCGCTCAAGCCTGACCGCTACGTTGTCAGCGTCAAGGAGATCGAGAAGCTCATCGATGAGAACACAATCTGCGTGGGCGCGATTCTAGGGACCACCTTCACCGGCCAGGCCGACCCGATCGAGGAAATAAACGACATGCTTGTCAGAATAAAGAAGACCAAGGGCTGGGATATCCCAATCCACGTCGATGCCGCCAGCGGAGGTTTCGTCCTTCCATTCACAAACCCGAAGATGAAATGGGACTTCAGGCTGCCGCAGGTGAAGACGATTAACGCCTCCGGGCACAAGTTCGGCCTGACCTACCCTGGCTGCGGATGGCTCGTCTTCAGGGATGAAACGGACCTGCCCGATGACATAGTCTTCCACATAAATTACCTTGGGGGGGAGATGCCCTCATTCACACTGAATTTCTCAAGGGGAAGCGCGATGTTGCTCGCGCAGTACTACAATCTCCTTCGCCTTGGGAAAAGCGGATACCGCAGGATTCTGAAGAATATACTCGGAAACGCGCAGTACCTTGCCCAGAAAATCAAGACCTGCGGCAGGTTCAGCATGCTCAGCACAGCCAAGGTGGTCCCAGTGGTTACTTTCCAGATGGCAAAAGGGCAGGGTTTCAGCGTATACGAGCTTTCCGACAAGCTAAGGGAGAGGGGCTGGATTGTTCCGGCATACACCCTTCCGCCTAATGCCGAGAGCGTGGCGATACTGAGGGTTGTGGTCAAGGAGAACTTCAGCCGCGACATGGCTGATTTGTTCTTCAACGACATCATCAACGCGTGCAACGCCCTTGATAAGCCGAAAGTGAAGGAAAAGAAGACCTCTAGGGGGAAGAAGGAAGATCACATCTGCTAATTGAGCAGCTCTTCTCTCAGACCAGCGTTCTGGAGCTTCAGGCTGGCCGCCCTCTGAATCAGCCCGTGCGGGCTGTTTTCAGCCAGGTGGCTCAGTTGCTCCTTCATGCCAATTGCCTCTATCCTTGTGAGCGCAAGGATTGTTTCCGCGACTTTTCTCTCGGGAGGCTGAAGCGGGGGCCTCCATATGCCGCTTCGCATTTCAACCAGTTCCCATAAATAGTCTCTTATTATTGGGTGCAGTCGGGGCGTTCTCCGGTTAGGCGCCTTTATTATTGCCCGTAGCTCTCTTTTGGAAGACATAATCAGTCACAAGTTGCAGGAAAAAGATAAAAAAATGGCGGCACTTTGCCGCCGGCATCTATTCAGCCTCTGTCATTGAGGTCGAAATCGATTCCCCCTCCGACCTTGAGCACTATGTTGTATACGGTCGCAGACAGGAATCCCATTATGAATGCCAGAATGCTGTTCACAACAAGGCCAATCAGTCCGAATATGAAGAACATAATCAGGCCGATTATCCCACCGCCGAAAGCGTCCATCGGGTTGTTGGATGCCGCCATCCCGAGAAGGGTCATGAGGACCATGATTATGCTCATTATGACCATCAGCACTACTCCGAGCACAAAGCTCCATATCGCGAGCAGCTTCCCAAGGGAAACCGCGCCTATGTGCGTAAGGGTTACTTTTTGCATATGTTTCACCGACCACTACTTGCCAGCCTATGTTTTTTAGCCTGATGGTTGCCTGAGAATGGGTTTTAATCCTTGCCACCGATGACTAAACCATGAGAATTTTCCTGCTCTCCTTATTGCTCGCCCTCCTTCTGATAGGCTGCGTTGCCAAGGAAGGGGAGGATATCGGCCAAGGCATCCCTGTTACTGAAACCGGATGCAGTTATGGCAATCCCCCGTGCAGCGAGGATTTCGACTGTGTGGACAATGAATGTGTCCTGAAGCAGGGCTGTGCCTATGATACCGTGTCCTGCGGGAATGATTCTCTCTGCACGAACAACACGTGCGTGCTCAGGGATGGCTGCAATTATGGCAATCCCTCCTGCGGATATGGATATTCCTGCTCCGATAACATGTGCGTGGCGCAGATTTTCGCAGATGATGGCAGGCTCACCGAGTATGCCCGCTCGCTTCGGCCCGAGCTCTTTTCCCTGGACCTTAATCTGCTTGCCGAGCTGCACCCTGAGAGCTATGGAAACAACTATCTTGAGCCTGGCAACTATACAGTCAGAGTCGGGGATGGCTTTGGCGATGGCGACTTACTAGTGAAGTTCATGGAGTTCATCCCTCAGAACGACTCTGTTAATGGCCAGATAAGGTTTGAGGTCTTTAGGAAGGAGCGGGACGGCAACTACTACCATTATCCGACAATCGAGGATACAATCACCCGCTATAGCTACACCGACATATTCGGAATCGTTATTGAGAGCCCGGGCTATTCATGGCAGATTGACCCTTATGAGAACGCGCTGATTTATCACTCCAGCTGCACGGTTTTCCAGGATTACTGCAGGGACGAGGGCAGCGGGGGCCATTATTCTCCAGGTTACCTGGAGTGCGCCCAGAGATGCCAGTTTGATGCCCTTCCTGAGGAAACAAAGGCGGAGAAGGGTATTTTCTCTGCCATCTATCCCGCAGGATACGGCGACCTTGCCCTCTTCTCGGCAGGCCTGATGAAGAGTTGCTATAGGAGGAACGTCGATTTCCTTGGCTTTGACCCGAAAAAACCCAGGATAGGGATGGAGGTTTTCCTTGCCGATGGGCGCAGCGACATAATCGGCTCTGACGAATCGATATCAGCAAAATCAACTGCCGAATACCTAGACCTTGTCACGGACAATCTTGATTATTACATGGCCCAGAGCTCATCCAGCGGCTGCGCCTCATATATGCGCATCAGCCATGAGCTCACCCACATTATGGCGAACCATCTCCTTGGCATTGAGAATCGGGGCCTGATTGAGGGGCTTGCGGAATTCGTGGAGTTCCACAACAACGCCTCCATGAAGCAGTATGTCTGCCTGGATGATGGCTGGCATTATGGCTTTGAGGACGAGACCAAGGATTACATCCCGCTATCGGCCTCATTCGGAACCGACCCATATCCCAGCGAGAGCTACTACGCAACCGGATACTGCTTCTGGAATGATTTCGTGCATGAATACGGCTATCCAAAGTTCGTCCTGGCTATGCACGCACTGAACCAGGAGAGCCGGGGGATAGAAGGCTATTACGTGCTTGATGTAATTGGGAATGTCACTGGCAATCCTTTACCCTATAGCGTATTTGACAAGTATTCGCTGACAAGGGAATCGACCTATGTCCCTGGCTGCACGAACTGCGAATTGTTTTTAGGGGATGTTAATGAGTCAGGCGTATGGATTGCCGGCGAATGATGCATTCAGTACTCAAGATCTTCATCATCGGGATAACCCCTCAGAGGTATTGCATTTGTCATCATTCACATATCCCTCTGCTGCCTACTGTTTATAATTAGCTAAGATGGTGTTCAGAAATTGGATACATCATCACCGGGCAATCCGGGGAACAAGTTCCCCGTCACTCAAGTTCTTCGAACTTAAGATCCCTCAGCTTGTCGAACAATCATCACAATATATATCTATGCTTGAGAAGCGTTAAAAATAGGATGAAAGTCACTCGAGGCGCCTGCCAAGGCCGAAATGCAGGTATTCTTCCCGCACAATCGGGTATATCACAAGCACTGGTATGCCCGTCTTGATTGCCGCGCCCCCTATTTCGGTGAGGGTGGACCGGTAGCATACTCAAGAATAGATGAAATTGCCGTGAAGATTACTGCCGCAACTAAGAAAACCAGGACCTCGCTCTTGTCGAATCGCTTTGGATAGATTCTCATAATATTAGCGTATATAAAAGAAAAATTATTGAAGCGCAGAAGCGCGCTTCAATAAAAAAGAAGATTTCAGAGGTTGACCTTCAGGCCAAGCTCCTTCTTCAGCTCCCTATACCTGTTCCGGATTGTGACTTCCGTTACGCCCGCGACATCGGCGACTTCCTTCTGCGTCTTCTTCTCGCCATGCATCGCGCTTGCGATATACAGGGCCGCGGCCGCAACTCCGGTCGGGCCGCGCCCGGAAATCAGGCCTTTGCGAAGAGCTTTCTTGATTAGCTTCACCGCCTCCTGCTGCACATCCCCCCCAAGCTTGAGCGCTGTTGCGAATTTGGGCACGTACTGGGCCGGGTCGGTCAAAGGAACATCGACATCCAGCTCGCTTTTCAGGAACCTGTAGGCACGCCCGATTTCCTTCTTCTCGATTCCAGAAGCCCTGGAAATCTCATCAAGCGTACGCGGGATTCCCTGTATCCTGCAGATTGCGTAGATGACTGCCGCGACAACGCTCTCAATGAGCCTTCCGCGGATTAGCTCGGCCTTCACCGCCTTCCTATAAAGCAGCGCCGCACTCTCCTTGATGTTCTCAGGGAGGCCAAGTGATGAGGCGACCCTGTCAAGCTCAGCAAGGGCGATGACCAGGTTCCTCTCCATTGAAGTGGCGATGGATACTCTCTTGTGCCATTTCCTCATCCTGTACAGCTGGGCCTGTTTCTTCGGCGAAATCTTTCCGCCCCGGATGTCCCTATTGTACTGGTCTATCTCGGTAACAAGGCCCTTGTTCGGCCTCATGTACTTGATAGGGGCACCGCCACGCGCTTTCTTTTCTTTCTGCTCAGCGTCGAAAGCACGCCATTCAGGACCAAGGTCCTGGATGTTCTCCGCGATGATAAGACCGCAGGAGGCACACAGAAGCTCACCCTTTTCATAATCTCGGATAAGCCTTTTGCTGCCGCATTCTGGGCATTTTGTTGACGTAGTTCCCATATAAATCCTCCCGATTAGCTAAAACTTTATAAAGTTAGCGTCTATTTTAATAGACATACTAATTTAAATACTTTTCGGCTCTCTCCTCGAAGGCCACCGACGTAAAAACAGGTTCATGGACAAGCTCAGATATTAATTGTTTTATCTATTGAAGATGTCTTCCGCGGTTTTCTGTGCCCTTTCAAGCACCCCTCCCACGGCGCTTTTTATCATGCCGCCCTCCATGATCAGCCGCCCATTGATAATCACCTCGGAGACATTCCGTGGTCCGGCGGAATAGACGATATTCGCAATGATGTCATGCTCTGGTCTCATATTCGCCGCCCGCTCCAGCAATACGATGTCCGCCAGCTTCCCCTTCTCCAGAGAGCCGCAGTCCCAGCCAAGGGCCGCAGCGCCGTTCCTGGTGGCGAAATCCAGCGCCTTCTGCGCCCCCAGGGTCTCGGCCTTCCAGTACTTGTGCTTCTGCAGTAATGAGCACATCTTCATGCTCTCGAACATGTTCAGCGAGTTGTTGCTCGCCGCGCTGTCGGTCCCAAGCGTGAAATTGGCGCCTGCGGCGTCATATTCCGTAGTTGGGCATATCCCTCCTGTGGCCAGCTTCAGGTTGCTTATGGGGCAGGAGCAGATATTCGCCTTCCTCTTCCCCGCAAGCGCAATCTCCCTCTTGCTCACCCATGATGCGTGCACGAAAATGGAATTGCTGTCCATCACGCCAATGGAATCAAGGTATTCCAGCGGCGCCTTTCCCTGGGTCTTCATCAAGTCAAGCACTTCCCTGCGCGTCTCGCTGACATGCAATTGATACTTCATCCCGTTCCTGTCGGCAAATTCCTTAGCCGCAACAAGGAGCTCCTCGCTGCACGTATACGGTGCGTGGGGCCCGATGGATGATTTCACGAGCGAACTCCCAGGATAAACTGCCTTCTTCATTGATGCAAGTTCGCTTTCAGTTGTCCGTCCGGGGACCTTGTCGAGCAGCCCTTGGGCAACTATGCCGCGAACTCCAATCCCCTCGGCGGCTTCCTTGATTTCCTTTGCACCGGTTATGCACATCTCACCAAAACACGTCGTCCCGCCTTGCAGCATCTCGATTAATGAAAGCTGCGCTGACACTAGCGCGTCATCAGGCGTCTCCCTAGCCTCTATTGGCCAGATTTTCTTCTCAAGCCAGTCATGCAGGGGCAAATCCTCCCCATACCCGCGGAAGATGGTCATAGCCATGTGGGTGTGCGAATTGACCAGCCCTGGCATCGCGATTTTGCCACTGGCCTCCAGCACAAGCTCTGCCTTTTCATCAATGGATGGAGAGATCCTCGCAATCTTCTCCCCCCTTACAAGTATGTCGCCCTTCAGCACGTCCCGCTTTTCATTCTGGGTCACAATCGTGGCGTTCTTTATGAGAATATCCATTCCAACCAGCGCATAAAGGCATGCAGCCAATGTTTTATATTATTAGGATAAATGAAAAAGCTAAATGCCGGGGAATTTCTTCTCATTCTCCTCAAGCGCCCTAAGACCGGGAAGCTCCTTGCCGCAGAGATACTCAACCAGCGCCTTGCCTGAGAGGCTCACATAGCTGAAGTACCTCTTGTCTATGTTGAACTTCTCGATGGCGGCAAGCGTGTGCCCCCCTCCAAGGAGGGAAAAAGCGTCGCATTTGGCAATCGCATTGAGAATCTCGCGGGTACCTTTCTCGAACTTCTCATTCTCATACACGCCCATCGGGCCGTTCATCACGATTGCGTGGGAGTTGTTGATGACCTCAATATAGCGCTCAGTGGTCTTGGGGCCGATATCCTGAATCTGCCCGCCATCCACCTCAGCGACCTTCTTCTCGACCCGCTCGCCATCGACGTTCATAGCCACATCAAGGGGCAATTTTATCTTGCCGTTATAAGTGTCAATCAGCTTCTTCGCCCGCTCCGCATATTCAAGCAGCCCGGACTCCTCAAGGTATTTCATTGAGCTGCCGACGTTCTTCCCGCTGGCATGCAGCATGAGTATTGAAAGCGCGCCGCCAACCAGAATCTCACGGGCGCGGTTTGAAGCTAGCCACTCCTCCATCACGGTAAAGGAATCCCTTACCTTGGAGCCTCCGAAAATGAATATCACGTCCCGGCTGTCCCTCACGCTTTCGACCGCCTCCGCCTCGGCGGAGAGCACATCCCCTGCAAAGCAGGGCAAAGTGTTGCAGAATCCGATTACGCTGGAATGCGGCCTATGGGCAACGGAAAGGGCGTCAAGCACGAACCAGTCCACCAAAGGAGAGAGCTCATGGACAATCTTCCCATAGCCATCATCATTCTCGGTCTCGCAGGTCAATTGCCGGACATTGTCAAGAAGGAGCACATGGCCATCCTCCATCCTGGAAATCGCCTTCTTGGCATTCTCCCCAATTACATCATCAACAAAATAAACATCCCTCTCAATCGCCTTGTGGAAGTACTTGGCGTGCTGCTCAAGGCTCATGAAATCCTTGCTGCCGCGCCTTCCCTGGTGCGCGAGTACTATCACCTTGGCTCCGCGGTCGCTAAGCTCCCGCACAGTAATCGCATGCGCAAATATCCTGGCAGTAGGAACTATGCTGCCTCCCTCTATGGGTGAATTCAAATCCACCCTGACAAGAACCTTCTTCCCCCTGACGTCCGCTTCACTTATCCTTCTCATCCGTCGCACCTTTCTTCTTCCAGCTGGCCTTTGACGGGCACTCGGGGTCAATGCACATGCTGAAATTCATACGCCCTCTCTTGACATGCACCATCGGCTTGTTGCATGTGGGGCAGGGTTTTTCCAAAACCTTCACCCAGGCCCCGGTTGGAAGCGGGTATGCATTCCTGCAGTTGGGGTATCCTGTGCAGCCGATGAACTGCTTCTTGTTTGGCAGGTGGATTATGCGCAATTGCTTGCCGCACTTATCGCATTCCCCGACCATGTTCTCCTTCTCCTGCGTTACCTTCAGGGCGCCGACAATCTCATTCCCTATCTGCACCTCGTGCTTCTTCCAGCGGTCAAGGAGCTGGGTGAGCATTTCCCTGCCTTCCTTGATGACCTCATCCTTGTCGACCTTCCCGTTCTGGATGCCATCCATCTTCTCCTCAATACCCCGGGTCAGGCCCTCATCAAGTATCTCAGGCGCGTATTTCTTCAGGACGTCATTCACCTTCAGCCCGAAGTCGGTCACCTCAATCGACTTTCCGTCGATGTAGTCCCTCTTGAATAAAGTGTCAACGATGGACGCGCGCGTCGCCTTGGTGCCAAGGTGCCTCTTCTCCAGCTCAGAGACGATTGAGGCCTCAGTGTATCTTCTGGGGGGCTTGGTCTCCTTCTTGGTCTTCTTGTTCTTTTCCACCTTGTGCTCATCGCCCTCAGTGAATTCCGGGATGTCCTTGTCCTCCGCCTTGTAGTGGCTGCCGTAGAATTCCGTCCATCCGGGCTCGGTCATCAACGAGCCCGTTGCCTTGTAAATCTGCCCTCCGGCATCCACATCGACATGCGTCCTCTGTTTCTTTGCCGAAGGGGCGAAAGACGCGAGGAACCTCCTGACAATCAGGTCATAAAGCTTGGACTCGGGAGCCCCCATCTTCCCGCTCTGGCCGGTCGGGTGGATTGCCGGGTGCGCCGGGTCATCCTTACTTCCCTGCAGCGGCTTTGTCCAACTGTTTTCCTGGATTTTTGAAACGAGCTTGCCGTAATCCGGGTTGCTGCCAAGTTTCTTCAGTATAGGCTCGAGCTTGATGCTGGGAGGAATCCTCTGCGAGGATGTTCTTGGATATGTAATCAATGAGCTCTCATACAGGTTCTGTGCAATCTGCAGCGTCCTTGAGGGGGGGAACTTGAAGAGCCTGTGCGCCTCCACCTGCAGGCTTGTAAGATCGAAGTTCGGATTCGGCTTCACTTCAAATTCCTTCCTCTCCACCTTGGAGACCCTGCCTTTTGGTGCTGTCTTGTCCTTTGCCTCATCCGCCTGCTTCTCATCAAGGAATCTGGCGGTCTTGTGCATGAAAAGCACATTATCAATCATGGCTGATAGCTCCCAGTATGGGGTAGGCACGAACGCTCTTATCTCCTTCTCAAGCTGGGCTAGCACCCCGAGGGAAGGCCCCTGGACACGCCCTATTGACATCACGCGGTAGCGATCCACCCTCTTGACAGCGCTCATCAGCGCCCGGCTGAGGTTTATTCCGTAGTACCAATCGAGTATGTGCCTGGTCTCGCCCGCATAGGCGTTGTTGTAGTCGAAGCCCTCCTGGTTCTCATAGGCCCCGAGCAAATCACTGGCGGTCAACGCGGAGAACTTCATCCTTCGCCCGTCCTTGATTTTGGTGGCGAACCTGAAGACATTATAAGCTATGGTGCTTCCTTCGACATCGTAGTCGCAGGCAGAGACAAAGGTATTGGACTTCTTCGCCAGTTTCTCTATCAGCGTGACATAGGGCTTGGTGTATGCAGCATCCTTGGAAGCCTGATATGCAGGCACCCATTCTATGTCGAATACCGGGTAGGTGGACGATTTCTCCTTCTGCACAAGCGTATACACATGGCCGACAGCAGGCGCAATAAGCACCTTCTTGCCCTTTCTGGTCGCCTCATAGTAAGATATCCTGTCCAGGGACTTCCTCTCCACTTTCTCCCCGATGGCATCTGCAATCTTCTGCGCTACCTTGGGCTTCTCGGCTACGATTAGTTCCATAATACCGCTCATTCATCCGCCGCTCTTTTGGTCCAGCAGAAATCCATGGCTGCGGATGGGTGATATCACTTAAAAAACAAAAGATTAAAATTGGTGCCGGGCTGGCATAACCTTTATATATAATTCTCTTCATTCAGTAGTTCGACGTAATATAAATGGTGAATACTTATGGATATCTTCCGTCCTTTTATTGTCCTGGCAATGGCTTTGGCTCTGGCTGCTGGGTGCCTTTCGGTATTCGGCTGCTCCTCTGATTATGCCCCTGTATGCGGGGCTGATGGGAACACATATGATAACTCATGCCTCGCCGGGCAGGCTGGCGTTGCCATCGCCCATAATGGCGAATGCGTGGCCGCTCCCGCCTGCACCGAGACGGACCTTGGGAGGGATGTCCTTAAACAGGGGACAACTGCCCTTGAGAGCGGAACCGCGTTTGAGGACAATTGCATTAACCAAACTACAGTCATGGAATTCTACTGCGAGGATGGGAATGCGCAATATGAGTACCTCCTCTGCCCAGCCGGCTACCTATGCACCGGCGGCTCCTGCGTGAAGGTAGCCGGGGCGCCAGGCGCCACTTGCGATGACAGTGAGCTCACGAACAGCATCTATTCGGCTGGCAAGGTGAGCGTTGTTGACGCTGCAGGCGAGACAATACTCGCGGATGCCTGCGTTAATGATAATATCATCATGGAATACTCCTGCGATGGCAACAAAGCAGTTTCAAAGAGCTCGGCATGTCCATCAGGGTACACCTGCTTTGAGGGCGCGTGCCAGGCTATGGGCGCATGCTTCGACAGCGACGGGGGTGGCAGCGGCGGGATGTACGTTTCTGGCACTGTGTTCAGCGAATTCGGAAGCTACAGTGACTACTGCACCTCGGGAACAGTGGTGAACGAATATTCATGCGTTTCCGACAGCCGGGTTTCGGATACAATCGCATGCCCGTCAGGATATCTCTGCCGAAGCGGCGCATGCGTCTCAGAGGACGACTGCTATGACAGTGACGATGGGCTCAACTATTATGCCAAGGGCACAGCCGAAGTGCACGGGATTGACGAAGTAGACTATTGCACCGATTCCGACACTGTCCGCGAATACTACTGCGGCAGCGGGGATGAGATTCTATCGGCAACATACTCCTGCCCTGGGGGCTATGAGTGCTCAAGCGGCCGCTGCGCTCGTGAAGGCTCTGGCGGAGCATCATGCACTGACAGCGACGGCGGTCACATATACGCAGCCATCGGGACAACCTCCACTACGGATGGGGATGTCGGGCGTGATGTCTGCCTGAGTTCCGGGCTCCTTCGGGAATACTTCTGTGATGGTGATGATCTCGATAGCGAAACCTACAGCTGCCCGCTCGGCCAGGAGTGCAGCGGAGGGCGCTGCGTGGCGGCAGGCGAGGAAGTGACATGCGATGACTCTGACGGGCTTGACTACTACACGGTCGGATCCGTGTTCGTAACCGGGGATGGTCTTCCGGCCTTTGATTACTGCGAGGATGGGGATATCCTTAGGGAATATGTATGTGATGGCTCTGAAAGGGACTATGAGAGCCATGCCTGCGAATCAGGGATGTGCCGCGAGGCCCGGTGTGTAGAGATGACCTGCCAGGACACTGACGGCAGGGATTATTCCGTCCAAGGGGCATACGGCCATTATTATGACGGGATGGGCATGCTGGAAGAAGAGAGATGTGCTGATGTCTCCACTGTTATGGAATACTACTGCTCAGACGGTGTGCTCACCATGGACCGCCACGACTGCGCTACGGATGAAGTCTGTTCTGACGGCGCCTGCGTTGAGGCAGACATCTGTGCTGATTCCGATGGCACGAGCACCAATACCAAGGGCACGGTCACCTTTGGTACTGAGAGCAGGACCGATTACTGCACCGAATTCGGCCAGATTGTGGAGTGGGTGTGCAGGGCCGATCCTGCCGACGGCTTCCAGGCGCTGGTCGCGGTGAACTGCCCGTCCGGCAAGTACTGCGATGATGGCAGGTGCGTCTCCACCTGGTGCACTGACAGCGACGACGGGAACAACATCGATGTTGCCGGCAGCGTTGCGGATTATCTGGGGCACAGCGATTCCGACGAGTGCTATGGCGCTGACGGCGCCAGGGTGCTGGAATACTTCTGCGATGCGGATAAAGAACTGGACTTCGAGTATGTTCACTGCCCCTCCGGCTCATCCTGCGTGGGTGGTCGGTGCCTTGACTATGTGTGCACCGACACCGACGGCGGCGTTGATCCTCTCGAGGGAGGCTCAGCCAGCTCCACTGATGGCAGCAGCGGAGTCGATGACTGCTGGGCAGGCGGAATCTACGAGGCATACTGCGCAGCTGACAACAGCGTTGAAAAGGAATGGATTGCGTGCTCTGCCAATTACGAATGCAGGTATAGTGCCGGCGGCTCCGCCTGCGTCCCGACCTGTTATGAGGACGCGGAGGGGGATGTGCACTTCGGCAGCGAGTTCCATCCTGACACATGTTCGGGGGATCATCCGATAGATTACTACTGCGTGGACGACTATTCGTACGACTACCACTTCATGTCCTGCACGTTCCTCAACATGTGCGTGGGAGGGGAGTGCGTTCCGAGGCCTCCGGCGCCATAGTCCCCTTTTTTCTTTCCTTTCCTTTGCTTTTAACTCAAGGCACAATCTTTTTATTCATTAAGCGAAAGCTAGTCTCACAATGGTGAAACTGATGAAATCCCTTTATGCCATATTCGCACTGATGCTGATTTTTTCCTCCGGCTGCCTGCAGCCGGATTGCCCCTCTGACTATGAGCCTGTCTGCGGGGATGATGGGAAGATTTACCCCAATTACTGCTTTGCCGGGCGCTCCGGGGCGAACGTCTCGTATGAGGGCGTCTGCATAGAGCGCAGGGATGGCTGCAATGAGACCGACCTTGGCAGGGATGTCCTTGTCGGGGGGATTGCGACTTCTGATGCCGGAAGCTTCACGGACAGCTGCGAGGACCCGGTGACCGTTCTTGAATACTACTGCAAGGATGGCGCAATCGACATGGATTTCGTGCAGTGCCCCGCGGGCCATGTCTGCGAGAATGGCGCCTGCGTCCAGGCGGAGCTTGAGCCGGCATGCGATGACAGCGACAAGGGCACCGATTATTTTGCCTTCGGAGTCGTCACCTATGATGGAAAGAGCTATCCGGATGCATGCAAAAACGGGGTGCTAACAGAATACAAATGCTCGGATGGCCAAGTGGGCAGCGTGGCATACACATGCGGCGAGGGCTGCGCTGAGGGGCGCTGCACAAACCAGAAGTGCACAGATACCGAGTACGGGCAGACAATCTATTCCAGCGGAACTGTGAACCTCATTAATGACAGCGGATGGTTCACCTTCCCTGACAAGTGCGTGAGCGAGGATATGGTGACAGAATATACATGTGATGGCGATGAGATGCGCGCCGCGAACATATCCTGCCCGGACGCGTATGCCTGCTATGGTGGGGTGTGCTATCCTGACAAGGCCTGCCACGACACTGACTCGGACCACCCGGACGGAAGGTACCAGCAGGGGACTGTTTATTATGACGGCAAGGACTACAAGGACTACTGCATGGACGAGACCTTGGTTGTGGAATATTCATGCTCAGCTTCGCAGAAAGTGCACGAGGCATATCTCTCATGCCCTGGCGGATATGAATGCTCCAAGGGGGCGTGCGTCGAGCTGGCGGAATGCGAGGATACTGATGGTGGCAGGGACTACTATGAGCGCGGGACCACTTCGGAGTCAGGAGGTTTCGAGGCGACCGATCAGTGCATGGGGGATTCCCGGCTGCTTGAATACTTCTGCGATTCCGGCGAGCTAGTGGATTCCGTCCGCTTTGACTGCCCCTCAGGATACGTGTGCACCTCGGGCGCATGCGTGGAAGCCTCCCCATGCGAGGACAGTGATGGGGGAACGGATTACTACGAGCAGGGGACCACTGAGATGGAAGGCATCAGTGTGGAGAGCGACTACTGCATCGACAATACGGTCGTGGAATTCTTCTGCGACGGCTCAAGGAGCATGGATCAGGTGGAGTTCGCCTGCCCCTACGGGTATGCATGTTCCGAAGGTGCGTGCGTGAGCTACTGCTCGGATACCGATGGCGGGAATGCTCCCGAGGACTTCGGCGAGGTTTTCTACGGCAGCCACGCGTTCGCGGACTACTGCGTTGAGCGGGAGGCGCCGTTGCTGGACAAATTGGTGGAGTACTACTGCAGCGTGGACGGCCTGAGCTATGAGACATTCGAGTATTCATGCTCCGGCGGATGCGGCGGAGGGGAATGCGCCCCGCTCCTGGTGCCCGAGTAGGCCATCAGCTTTTTCCAGGCTCAGTATCTGAGGGCTTCCACAGGGTCCATCTTTGAAGCTTCCCTCGCAGGTATTATGCCCGCGAGGATGCCTGTTCCAGCGGAGAAAAGGAAAGCGAACCCGAATATGGCAGGGCTAAGGACATAGGGAATCCCGAAGCTCTCAACGACAAGGAGTATCCCAACCCCCATCAATATCCCGATAATCCCGCCAATCAGGCCCAGCATCCCGCTCTCCATTATGAAAATAAGCATTATATCATTCCGTGTCGCGCCCATCGCCTTCATCACGCCGATTTCGCGGACCCTCTCAAGAACCCCCATGAACATGGTATTGGATATCCCTATCGCGCCGACAAGGGAAGCTATTATCGTTATCGCGGCAAGGAAAGAGCCAAGCAGGCCCAGTATGCCGCCAACAGTCTCATTGATGAAGTCCGCGGTTATGACTGTGAAGTCCAGGTTATCCAAAGTCACCTTGTGGAATGAGGCAATCTTCCGCTCTATTGAGTCCTTGATGTCGTTCTGGTCGAAGCCCTCCTCAATCTGCACGAATATGTAGTTGATTTCGTTCTTTGTGAGCTGGTTCGCGAACAGCTCCTCCGCGTCCTTGAAAGGGACGTAGATTGCCGAGTCGTCCTGGGCCGAGAGTGAGGTCCCGATCTTCTTGAGAACCCCAACAACGCGGTAATTCTCGCCATTGATTACAAGGGTGTTCCCAACTCCGACGCGGTCATTGCCCCAGAGCTCGTTGGCGGCGTCATTGGCAAGTACCACTACATTCCTGTCACTGTCCTGGTAAAGCCTTCCACTCTCAATCTCCATGTAGTCATCATACTGATCGAATCCTTTGGCGTCCATGCCGAATATTGGCGCGGTAATGCTCCTGTCCCTGAATTCCATGCTCGCCCGGCCGAATATCACTCTGGCGACCGATTTAACTCCTGGAATCCCCTCTATCGCCTCGGCATCCCTCTGAAACAGTTTGCCTGACGATGCCTGCACCGGGCCGCCGCCAAGGGCTTCAAGCCCTCCTTCATCAACATTGACCGGCAGTATGAACATGTTCTCTGAGCCGAATGCTGACATCTGGTCGTTTATGTCCTTCTGCACGCCCTCGCTGACCGAGAGAATCACCACTAACGCGACTACCCCAATCACAATTCCTATTATCGTGAGCACGGAGCGCAGGCTGGCAGTGCGCAGGCTTTTCAGGGCATATTTAGACGATTCTATCAGGTTCAGCCATACCACCTACTCATATCTCAATGCTTCCACCGGGTCAAGGGCAGCGGCCCTTTTCGCCGGAACAGTCCCGGAAACAATCCCAACAACAGCGGAGAACAGCACCGCTCCGGCGGCGACAACCGGTGAAATCGCGACAGTCACTCCGAACGCTCCAATCAGGAGGGCTACAAGGAAAGCCAGCAGAAGGCCAAGAGCCCCTCCGGCCGCGCCAATCATGCTGCTCTCAACAAGGAAAATCATCATTATGTCTTTCTCCCTCGAACCGAGCGCTTTTAGCACTCCAATCTCCCTCCGCCTTTCCATAACGCTCATGAACATCGTGTTAGCAACGCCTACGCCGCCAACAAGCAATGCTATGCTGGCAATCGCCCCCAAAAATAGCGAGAGCACTTCAGTGACGCTGTTAATCTGCTCATTTATGAATCCTGATGTGATTACCCCGAAATCCTTCTCATCCTCGTTCACGCGGTGGGATGCCATCATTATGTCCTCGATCTCATCAGCGACTTCCTCGACATCAGAGCCTTCCTTCACGCTAATCCTTATCGCGCTGATTTCATTGGCGACCAGCAGGTTGTCGAACATGTCCTCGGCCTCAGTAAACGGAATGAATGTGATTGAATCAACATTGAAGCCGGAATTGCCTGTCCTCTTGAGGATTCCAACGACAGTGTACTGCTCCCCTCCTATTTCCATCTTGGAGCCAACGCGGATTTCCTCATCAAAGCTGTCCTTTGCAAGGTCATTGCCAAGGACAGCCCCCATGCGCTCGTTGTCTAAGAGGAACCTTCCGCTCTCAATCTCAAGAGTGCCGACCGTCTGCCTGAATATGTCCGGCTCTATCCCGTACACGCTGCTGCTTATCTGCTGGCTCTTGTACTCAAGATAAGTAGTTCCGCTGATTACCGGCGTTATGAATTCTATCTCAGGAACACGCCTCACGCGCTCATAGTCCTTCTGGTATAGCTTTCCGCTTGAGGGCATGTATGAGGAAGCGCCGAACGAGCCGCCCCCAGCAACGTTTATCGGAACGACTATGATTGTCCTCGGGCCGAATCCCTCAAGCTGCTCCGTAATCCCGTCTTTTAGCCCCTGCACCAGCCCGACCAGCACTATGATTGCCGTTATGCCTACGACGATGCCCATCACGGTGAGCCAGGAACGGAGGCTCCTGCGGCGCAGAGCGTTCACGCCGTAGGAAACCATCTCAAGCAGGTTCATGTTACCTTTTCTCGGGTTTCTTCCTGAATTTGAACCACCAGACGCCCGCACCAATCGCCAGGACTAGCGGTATAGCGATGCATAGGTCTGATGGGCCCTCCACGTTCGGGCCGTATACCTCGATACTCTGCTCAACGCTGGTGCTCTTCCATTCGCCCGACTTGTCCCTGTAGGTTATGGTGATGTCCAACGGGTAGCTTCCCGGTGTCAATGCAGTCACCTTCACCTTGAACTGCACAGTTGAGAAATCATCGTTCTCCAGGCTGCCTATGTACCTCTTCGTGGAGATATCCAGCATCTGGAGGGAGTCCGATTCCATGCCCACTTCCACATTATCTATCCCATACGATCCAAGATTGGAGACAAGCACTGATATCGTGTGCTCCCCGCCGGCTGTTAGCGGAGCAGGCTTTGCCTCGAGGTAAACTCCGACCTCAACATCCGATGAGATTGTCATCGGGATGTTGACCGACTCGGTCTTGTCAACGTTCTCCTCTACCCAGGTCACTGTCGCAGGAACCAGGTTAAGGCCAGGCGTATAATCCGCGAATACCACTGCGGAAACGGTAGCGCTTGAGCCAGGGGCGATGTTCCCGACCTCAAGCTCGTTCTTGAATTTCAGGCGCAGGTTGGTCTCGTCAAAGCTAATCCTGACATCATTGAGCGTTTCTGTGCCGTCGTTAACGACTTCAAGGGTGAGCGTCCCCTCCTGCCTGGTTATCAGGCTGCCCTTCTGCAGGAATGTGACATCCAGGCGCTCTTTCTTGATTGTAATCCTGACATACTCGGTAGTCGAGTGCTCAAGCCCGAGCTCATCCTCGTATGTTATGCTGACCGGAAGGTCCGTCGGCCCGTCCACCGCGTTCCTTGAGTCCAGGGTGAGTAATACCTCCTCGCTGCCCGTTATCTGGCTTATGAATATTTCATTGGTTCCGAAAAGCGCGACCTCCGAGCCCTCGCCAATCTTCAGCTTCACATTCCTGGCTATTCCGCCCTTATTGTCTACTGTGAGGCCGACCGTGTCGATTCCGCCGATTAGATGCGTGTCTGTTGTTAGCGTGAATTCAGGCGCGTCCACAACCGTCACCGGTATTGCGACCGAGTTCGTTATGTACTCCCTCCTATCGGTCCTCTCTTCATATCCGGAGAATCTTATCTCCACAAGATAAATCCCTGATTTGGCACCAGAGCTCACCCTGAAGGGAAGGGACACGGAAGTAGTTGCTCCAGCGCCCAGATCCACAATCGTGCTCGGGCCGCTGACGGAAACCTCCGGCGGGCTGTATATGGTCATACCGATTGTGGAAATCTGGTATGTGGTCGGGTTGGATAAGGTCATTGTGATAATACCGCTCCCTCCAGACCTGAACGATTCCTGGGACACATCCCAATCAGGGACGGCAATCCCTGCAAACACTCCCCCAATCAACACTCCAAATATCAATAACAGCTTCAGCAGTCTCATTTTCGCACCTTCAGATTAGCTTTTTTCTTTTCAGCAGTATGGTTCCAGTCATAAATGGTGCCGTCTTTAAGGCGCACCACCCTCTCAGCGATTCTCGTGATGCTCTCATCATGCGTGATAATCGCAATCGTCCTCCCCTTCTCATGGAGCATTGTTAGTATTTTAAGCACCTCAGCGCCTGTCTTCGAGTCCAGGTTGCCGGTTGGCTCATCGGCAAGGATGATTTCCGGGTCATTCACAAGAGCCCGTGCAATTGCGACCCTCTGGCGCTCACCGCCCGAAAGCTGGTTTGGGTAATGGTCAAGCCTATGCCCAAGCCCAAGCTCCTTTAATATCTGCTTGACCCGCTCCTTCTTGTCACTGCATCTGGTATTGCAGATTAGGAGGGGCAGCATTACATTGTCTGTCACGGTCAGCGAATTAATCAGGTTGAATGTCTGGAATACGAACCCTATCTTCTCCCCCCTCACCCTTGCCTGCTCATTCTCATTCATGGTGCTTGTGTCCACACCGTCAATGAATCTCTTTCCGCTGCTGGGGCTGTCAAGCATTCCGATTATGTGGAGCAGCGTTGATTTCCCTGAGCCGCTAGGGCCCAGGATGCACATGAGTTCGTCCTCGAAGATTTCAAGATTGGCGTTCCTAAGGGCATGCACTTCCACGCCCTCGCCCATGGTGTAGGTCTTGCTGACATTCCGCAGCTCCAGTATCGTGTCGCCCCTTTTTGCCATTCAAATCACCTCAAGAAGACATTTCCTGCAGGAATTCTTTTCTTAGCGGGCATTCGCCAACATGCTTTTTTGCATGCGCAATTGCGTTCCTGCCCATCGGAGTTATCTTATACAACTTCTTCGCCCTCTTCCCGTGCATCTCTGTCTTCTGCGTGATGAATCCCTTCTCGTTAAGCTCTGCGAGCACCGGATATATCCTGTTTGCGGTGCATGGAAAGCCACCGTCCTTCTGGATTTTCTTGATTAGCTCGTACCCGTGCACCTCTTCCTTTGAAATCAGCCAGAGCAGGAATGTCCTGAACATGTGCCTGATGACCCGCTTCTCCATGTCCTTGCCCGGGGGTTTTTTGTGTGGATACATATTGTTTCCGATATGTACCAAAGTTGATATATTTAAACCTATTCAATGGAAAAGGGAAAAAATATCCGGCTCTCCCTGAAATTGCCCATCCGCCGCACATAGCATTATAATTAGTTTTCTTCCAATGGCATCATCTCTTGTTTTCAGGGGTTTTACAATGGCAGACTATGAAGTAAAAGACATAGGATTAGCAGAACAGGGAAAGCTGAATATCTACTACGCCGAGCGCAACATGCCCATCATGATGCGCATAAAGGAGCGCTTCGAAAGGGAGAGGCCATTCGAGGGGATGACGATTGGGTTGGCCCTTCACATCACAAAGGAGACTGCGGTGCTCGTTCGCACCCTGGCCGCGGGCGGCGCGAAGGTCGCCCTCGCAAGCTGCAATCCGCTGAGCACCCAGGATGATGTCGCAGCAGCTCTCGCAAAGGACGGCGTCCATGTATACGGATACAAGGGGGAGAACAAGGAGGACTATTACAAGTATATAGAGAATGTAATCGCGCAAGAGCCGGACATCACAATCGATGATGGCTGCGACCTTGTCACTGCATTGCACACCAAGCACCAGGACAAGCTGGGGAAAATCATCGGGGGATGCGAGGAGACTACGACTGGGATAATCAGGCTCCATGCGATGGAGAATGATGGCGTCCTGAAATGCCCGATGGTGGCGGTCAACGACAACAAGACCAAGCACCTGCTTGACAATTACTATGGTACGGGGCAGTCCAGCATCGACGGGCTCCTGCGAGCTGCCAACATGCTGATTGCTGGGAAGGTCTTCGTTGTCTGCGGATACGGCGACTGCGGAAAAGGGGTCGCGCTCCGCGCAAAGGGCTTTGGCGCCAATGTCGTAGTGACGGAAGTGGACGCGTTCCGCGCGATGACCGCCGTGCTTGACGGGTATCGGGTGATGCCTGTTGCCGAGGCGGCGAAAATCGGCGACATATTCCTCACTGTTACCGGGGACAAGCACGTCCTTACGGTCGGGCACATAAAGAGCATGAAGGATGGCGCAATCGTCTCCAACTCCGGGCACTTCGACAATGAGATTGATATAGAGGGCCTTGAAAAAGCGGCCTCATCGAAGAGGAAAATAAGAGCGTTCCTGGATGAGTACGAGCTTGATGGCAAGAAGATTTACGTTGCCGCAGAAGGGAGGCTTGTCAACCTTGGGGCGGCCGAAGGGCACCCGTCCGAAGTGATGGCGACCTCCTTTGCCGGCCAGTCCCTTGCCTGCGAATACCTTGTCAAGAACAAGGGAAAGCTCGGGAACAAAGTGATAAGGCTGCCGGTGGAGATTGACAATCATATCGCCGAACTCCAGCTTGAGGCTATGGGAGTGAAAAAGGACACGCTCACTGAGGAGCAGAAGAAATACCTCACAAGCTGGCAGGAAGGGACGTAATCCCTTTCCTTATTTTGTAGCGCGGCCCTTCCCCCTTGCGCATCCACAAAGCATTCTGTCTTATCTCACGCTATACATGCCGTTCCTTTTAAGAGCCCTTTTTTCTTTTTGAGTCCTGCTTTCTATCATCCATCACAGAGCTGCAATCTTCTGAATGGAGTTCGGTGAGGTCGCCGAACACTTCAACCCCTGCCACGAAATCGTCAAATATCCCCAGCTCGTTCAAGGCATCCACCACCATATCTCTCGTGACATCCGCGCATTCACCCCGCTTATCCAGCTGGATGAAGGCTGTGAGCGCATCCACATCCCCCTTGAGAATTTTATGCTCCTCGATTATCGCGCATAGGTGTTCATCGACATATCTGTCCCAGGAATCATCGGCCAATTCGCTGGAATCACTGCTGGTTTTGCTTTTCCCGCTCTTCCTGCGCCCCCTGCAGTGTTTCTCATCAAAGAGCCGTTCCCACAGCCTCCTGATGTCCGCCGCAGTAACAAGGCCGTGGGGTTCACCCATAATCCGGTTATATCTTATTGCAAGCTCTTCAGGTGTGAGTTCCGGATGCCTTCTTCTAATCGACATCAGGCAATTCCGCTCCGGAAGGCTCCATTCGGCCTTAGGCGCAAGCACGACCTGCCGGTTATTCTTTTGCGCGAGCAGCTCTTCCACTTCCTTTGTGGAAATCCTTTTTCCGAACCTGCCCCAGAGCCTCTCAGAGATTTTGTCCGTGCCAATCCCACGCGCGTGCAATGCAAAAATCAGCCTCTCCATCCCGGACGTTATCCTGGGCGCAGGAGGCAGCTTCTTTCCCCGCTCGTATGCTCCTTTGCCCTCCTGGACTAATATTGAGAGCTCTTTTCCAAGCTGTGCGATTGTAATTAGGGGCAGTCCTCTGCTTTGGGCAATCTCATTACACTTGGTCGAAATCCTGTTGAGCAATTTCCTGGTCGGATTCGTGAGAGCTTTCCTTGCGATGCCCTCGTTTATTATCACTCCAATCAGCACCGCCCTCATTGCCGGTGATAATGATGTGCTGATGTCAAATTGCCCAATTTCCTTAGATGGCTTTTTGCCCTCTCTCCCGTCTCCAGCCCTTCCAGCTCTTGCAGTGACCCTTCCCATAAAATAATGCCTGTATACACCGTCTTAAAAATTTTTGGAAATGACCGAATTCATGAAAAAACAACAATTATAAACACTTATTTACACATATTATGCTATGCAGAGGCGTCTGACTGATTCAAGAACCCAGGAAAGAAGCAATCCATCTTCAAGCACTATTAGGAGGGCCGCGGCAATCGGGGCATTCTCGATGTCCACGCTTGCCCTTCAGGGCTGCGGCAACAATCCATCCTCAGGCATCGCAGCAGATGCGCAGCCTCGGGCCGCAGCGCCTGATGCGTATAACTCGAAGGTACCAAGGAGCAGGGAGGTCGAGAGGCTCCGCCAGATAATTTCCGAGAGTAAGAACAACGACGTTGCAAAGGATTACATAGTGGGAATGGCAAATCAGCGCACCGATGCGGAAGTCGTCCTAATGATTGACCTGGCATCCACGTTCAGGAGATTAGGCATGGGCGGCGATGACATAGTAAACGCGCTGATACAGATCGAGGATCCCTTGCCCGAGAAGGGTTTTGCGGTAAAGCGCGGCCCGCACGGATTCGAGAGCATGGGCCTGGACACGCTCCTGAAGCGTGCCGAGGCTCTTAGCGGACCAGATTCGAATTATCGGTTCGGCCACAGATTCGATGTGGAAAGCAGCACCCTCTTCCTAACGATGAGGCATGCCGAATAAAAGCCGCCTCTTCAAACCTTCTTTTTTAAATTCTTCCTTAGTTATTCATCTCCATGAGTTCTGAGAATGATTACGAGAAGCTACTGGATGGCATCTACGAGAACCTTCCAGAGAGGGCGACGACCGGCGAGCGGTTCGAGATGCCGAAATTTGAATTCTTCACAGAGGGAAACAAGACGATTATCAAGAACTTCAAGTCGGTGACCGATAAAATCAGGAGGGACCCCGAGATGCTTATCAAGTTCCTCACAAAAGAGCTTGCCGTCCCTGCCGAGCAGCAGAGCGAGAGGCTGGTCCTCCAGAGGAGGCTGACTGGCGACATTGTAAACAAGAAGCTCGAGGAATTCGTTAATAAATATGTGATGTGCAGGGAATGCAAGCGCCCTGATACTAATATCAGTGACGCTGGTCACGGCCTTAAGCTCCTCGTGTGCGAAAGCTGCGGGGCAAGGCGGCCGTTAAGATAGTTTGGTGATATATTGGTTTTTAGAGGACGAGGAAGAGGTGCAGGCGGGCATGGAAGGCCCTCCGGAAAAGGCCCTGGAAAAGGCGCCGCTGCGGGGGGAGAGCCAAGGGTCCGCATGCCAAGGGAAGGCGAAATCCTGGGTGTAGTGCTGGCGCTTCTTGGCGGAAGCAGGATGATGGTCGACTGCAAGGACGGGAATGAACGGCGTTGCCGCATCCCCGGAAAGCTCAGGAACAGGATTTGGGTAAAAGAAGGGGATGTCGTGCTGGTCAAGCCCTGGGAACTCGAGACTGATTCCAAAGGAGACATCATCTGGAGATACCTGCCTCTTCAGTCCAAGGTCCTTCGGGACAAGGGACTAATCTGATTTTCATTTTTTTCCTTATTTCATTTTAACGTATTTTACGGTGATGCTTATGACTATAAAAAAGGTTGAAAGCGCGACTTGGGAAATGGCCAAGGAAGATGGAATGCATGTTCCTGCCTATATATTCGCCAATGACAAGCTCGTGGAAGGGATGAAGAATGACCGCACCTTGGGCCAGCTGAAGAATGTTGCAAGCCTGCCAGGAATTGTGAGGCATGCCCTCCTTATGCCGGATGGCCACGAGGGCTATGGATTTCCGATTGGCGGGGTCGCGGCCTTCGACTCCGAAGACGGGCTTGTCTCTCCAGGAGGAGTCGGATATGATATTAACTGCGGAGTACGACTTTTGACTACGCCTCTGGACGTTGATACTGTCCGCCCGAAAATCAAGGAGCTTTGCGAGAAACTATTTGTCAATGTGCCTAGCGGGGTCGGCAGTGAGGGAAGGCTGCGCATAGACCACAATGAGCTTGATGATGCGGTCGTCCATGGAATAGACTGGGCAATCGGGAGGGGCTTCGGAAGGGCAGAAGACAGGGATTCGACAGAGGAATACGGAAAGATTGCCGGTGCCGACCCGTCAAAGGTTTCCCCGACAGCAAAGAAACGGGGGAAGAGCCAGTTCGGGACTCTTGGGGCTGGCAACCATTTCCTGGAGATTCAGGAAGTGAAGCAGCTCTTTGATGAGAAGACCGCCAAGGCATTCGGGCTGGAGCCTGGAAAAAGCGGTTGTGATGATTCACTGCGGCTCAAGGGGCTACGGCCACCAGATTTGCAGCGACTATATCGAGCCGCTCCTCCGCTACGCACGGGACAACCACATCAATCTTCCGGATAAGGAGCTGGTATATGCTCCAATGGCCCATCACCTGGCCCATGATTACCTGGGAGCCATGCGCTGCGCGGTCAACTACGCCTTCACAAACAGGCACATAATCATGCACTGGGTCCGCGAGACCTTCGACCAGGTGTTCGGGAACAGCACCAGCGATGGGATGCACCTTGTATATGATGTCGCACACAATATCGCCAAGCTCGAGGAGCATGAAGTGGATGGAAAAAGGCGTAAGCTGGTCGTCCATCGGAAGGGCGCGACACGCGCTTTTCCTGCCGGCAGGCCCGAGCTCTCGGCAAAATACAAGAGGATTGGCCAGCCGGTGCTCATTCCGGGCAGCATGGGAACTTCAAGCTACGTCCTGGTCGGAAAGCAGAAGGGCCTTGACTTGTGCTGGGGGACAACATGCCATGGCGCGGGCAGGACAATGAGCCGCGGAGAGGCGATAAGGACTCATGATGGGGCCAAACTCGGGAATGAGCTATGGGAGAAGAATCACATCTACGTCCGCGCGACCAAGCCGAAAGTGATTGCCGAAGAGGCTCCGGACGCCTACAAGGACGTGGATGATGTCGTCCAGAGCGTTGCGGAAGCGGGCATCAGCGACATCGTGGCGAAGCTCAAGCCCATCGGAGTCGTCAAGGGCTGATTATCTTTTCCTTTTTTCCAGGATTCCCTGCACTTCCCTGACAAGGCCTGCCTTGTCCTTGGGAGTCAATAAGAAGCAGCTGTTCATTCCGGTGAACCTGTTTTTTACTGTGGTATACAGGTGAACCATCGTAGGGGGAACAAATGACGTGTGCCCCGGCTTCGATGCGAATTCCTTGTTCAGGATATATTTCATGCCATCGTGGTCGAAAATGCCCATGATCCTTGGCTGCCGAAGCTCAATGCCCTTGATGTCCCCAATGGGGATTTCCCTGTCAATTCCTTCTATGACAATGCGGTCAGGCATAACCGTGTAAGAGCGGATGCTCCTCTTGATTATTCCGGCATAGAGAATCACCCCAAGAGCAGTTATCAGAGCAATGCCGATGAGGAATTCCTTGCCGGAAATTAAGAATCCCGCTGCAAGGCCTGCGATAACAAGTGCTGGGATGACTAGTATCCATGCAGGCATAAGCTCTGCTTCATATTCTGCCATGATTGGCTTTTTGATGGGAAAAATAAAAAAAGGCTATGGAGTGATTGTGGTTCCGGCCTTCCCCTCAAGAGCATCCCTTATGTTGTTCATAGAGCAGATTGCCGCCTTCTTCCCGCCTTTCCTTATGAACTCCACGCACGACTCGATTTTGGGCTTCATGCTCCCTTCGGCAAAATGCCCCTCAGCTATGTATCTCTCGGCTTCCGGAACGCTCATCTTCTTTATCTCCTCCTGCGTGGGTTTGCCGAAGTTAAGGAAAACGGCATCAACAGATGTCACCACCAGGAACGTGTCCGCATTTATCTGGGTCGCGAGCAGCGAGGATGCCCGGTCCTTGTCTATTACTGCCTCCACTCCCTGGCCGGTCTTTTTTATCGGGATTCCCCCGCCCCCGACAGCGGTCACCGTGAATCCCCTCTCAAGAAGGGCGCTTATAGCGTCATGCTCGCGGATTTTCATCGGTGTGGGTGAAGGCACGACGAGCCGGTATCCCCTTCCAGCATCCTCCACCATGCCCTCGCGCATGGGCTTATCATAGAATGGCCCGATTGGCTTGGAGGGATTGTTGAACGCCGGGTCTTCTGGGTCGATAACAACCCTAGTAATCAATGTGGCGGAATGCAGCCTCAGCTTCGATAGCGCCCTGCAGATGAAATATCCAATCTGCCCCTGCGTCATAGCGTCAAGGACGTCAAGGGGCATCTTCTCGACTTTATCCGTTGCCTCCTGCTGCAGTAGCAGGTTCCCGACCTGCGGCCCGTTGCCGTGGGTGAGCACTACTTGGTTCTCGAAGAACACATCTTCAAGTGCAAAAACTGCCTTTTCAGCGGCCTTCATCTGCTCCTCCGCCGTTCCCTTCTGCCCCTTCTCAAGCAATGCATTTCCGCCTAATGCGATAACCAGCCGTCCCATAATATCCCCTTTATCCTAATGAGGGTTTGTCAATGAATGATAGAATAAAAAAATCTATTGGAGAATGCATCTCATGACAACCAACGTACTCATTCTGGGAGCAGCAGGAAGGGATTTTCACAATTTCAATACTTTCTTCAGGAACAACAGGGAATACAAGGTGGCCTGCTTCACCGCGACACAGATACCTGAGATTGCCGACAGAAAATATCCCCCATCCCTAGCCGGAGAGCTTTATCCGGAGGGCATTCCGATTTTCGATGAGAATGGGCTGGAAGAGCTGATTGAGAGCCACAAAATCGATGAGGTCTATTTTTCATATTCCGACGTGTCGGATGAGCATGTGATGCACCTTGCCGCAAGGGCACAGGCCAAAGGGGCGACATTCGTGCTCCTGGGCCCTAAAAGGACTTCCCTCAAGAGCAGCAAGAAGGTGATTGCAGTCACCGCAGTTCGAACTGGCTGCGGAAAGAGCCCGCTCACAAAAAAGCTCACCGAAATCCTGAAATCGAAAGGCGTGAAGTTCGCAGTGGTCCGCCACCCGATGCCATACGGCAATCTGGCCGAGCAGGCGGTGCAGCGCTTTGCAACGCTTGAGGACCTTGACAGGCACCACTGCACAATCGAGGAGCGCGAGGAATATGAGCCGCACATACGGAACGGCGCAATCGTGTATGCGGGCGTGGATTACGAAAGAGTCCTGAGGGATGCTGAAAAGGAGGCGGACATCATCCTTTGGGATGGGGGGAACAACGACTTCTCGTTCTACCAGCCTGATCTGCTTTTTTGTGTCGCTGACTCATTGAGGCCTGGCCATGAGATTAGGTACTATCCTGGGGAAACCAATGCCCGGATGGCGGATATCGTAATCATCAACAAGTTTTCTGAAAATGAGGCGGGCGCCAAGACCGTCCGCTCAAACATCGAAAAGCTCAATCCCAAAGCGAAGATAATCGAGGCTGACATGGAACTCTCTGCTGAGGTGTCGCTTGACATCAGGGACAAGAGCGTGATTGTTGTTGAGGATGGGCCCACAGTCACCCATGGCGGGATGGGCTACGGAGCAGGTTTCCTGTATGCATCAGGGCATGGAGGGAAGATAATGGATATCCGCTCGTCAGCGGTCGGCAGCATCCTGCAGGCCTATGACAAGTTTCCGCACCTTAAGCAAGTGGTCCCTGCGATGGGGTACTTCGGGAAGCAGCTTGAGGATTTGCAGGAATCGATAAACAAGAGCGGCGCCGATGTCGTCATCTCCGGAACCCCGATAGACCTTGGGAGGGTGCTGAAGATTGACATCCCGATTCTGCATGTGCTCTACAGCATAAAGGAAAGGAATGGCAGCATCGAGAAAGCTGTTGATGGGCTGCTCCGCTCCTGAGCCTTTTAAATCCTTTGAGACACCCTATGTGCAACAAGACCGATAGGTGCCAGATTATGCCAAGCAGAACAGGATTTATTAGAGAGAAAAAGCCGGATCAAACATATAAGGGCAACAGGCCAAGGAGCAAGCTTACGCCGGCACGAAAGGTTGCAGTTCTCACAATCGCAGCTTCAATATCCTTTTTGGGCGGCTGCAGATGCTCAGGAGAGGCGCCAGCTGCCGAAGGTTACTACCCGGGCAGCTTCGTTGCGGATAAGAATGTGCCTAACGCGCCGGCAGAAGAAGCCGATGCGGGGAAAGTTATCCATCTAAAGGAAATTGTGATTCACGGAAAAAGCCCGTAGCATCACCCCTTGTTTTCTCCCTGGTACCTCCCTTCATACCTGGAATTGGATTCCTCGACAAGGCGGATGAATACCATCTGCCCTATCTTCGCATTCCTTTTCAGCGTCACTCCATGCTCATTCCTGACAATCAGAAGCGCCTCGCTCCTGCCTTCATAGCCAGGGTCCCATACGGCGCACTCGAGCGTGACTCCGCAGCGCAGGAGAGATGAGCGCGGCAGGCACAAAGCAGCGGCGTTGCCAGGAATCCTCACATACTCGTTGAAAATCACCTTATATGCCCCTGGGGCAAGCACGACCTCCTCATTATCATAGGAAAGGACCTCCACATCGCTAATCTTCCTCTCCTTGTTGTCGAAGTCTATCTTGCCGGCATTGCTGAACCTGCAAACTTCTTTCATTGTGATGTCTATTCCGGCAGGCTGGTACTGGCTCTCGTGGAGCTTCTCCATCACATTGGCGCTCTGCAGATGCTGTTTCGGAAGTATCATGCTAATCATCCTCTGGCTTGCATGAGCCGTCCTCGCTGTCACACACCATTCCCTCGGGGCAGGAAAGGTTGGTGTGCGCTATGCGGCCGTCTTCAGTGCAATAGACCTCGTACACCGTGCGGTCCCCGACACATGCATCATCCTCCTTTGTAATCAGGGTCTTTCCGTCATAGAGTGATGTGGAGCCTGGCTGGAGGTTCATTCCGCCATCCGTCTCGGTGCATTTGAGCGTGTAGGTACACACCCCGTCATTGCACACCTCGCCATTGGGGCAGGTTATGAACTCCACACCGAAAGAGCCATCAACGCATGTATACTCCTTGACGCTGACATCGCTCTGGCACTCGTCCTGGCGCATCTCGAGGATGGAGTTGTTCGTGGTTTTGACCACATGGGATTTCACATAGATTGCGTTGTCGCCCTTATAGTCGTCAAGGTCAAAGCATGTGGGGGTGTATATCCTGACGCACTGGCTGTTATAGCAGAGCTCATCCTCCTCACAGCGGTCGTTCACATATTCAATAGCATCTGAGACGCATATGTAATCCCTGAGTGTATTGTAATCAAGGCAGTAATCAGTCGCGGATTGCAGGGTGTGTTCTCCGTAGAGAAGCTCCACCTCCCCGCCATACTTGTCATTGCAGCGTACATCCATTGCATCCAGGCACTCGCCTTCAAAGCAGTAAAGCTCGCAATTCTTCTCAATGGACATTGCCAGGTCGCCCGAGCAGTAGTACTCGACGACATTAAATCCGTCACTGCAGTAGTCGGTATATATTCCATCCTGCACCCTCACGTATGCCGGCTCATCGAACTCCTTGCCTTCGTCAGAGTCATAACATAGCATCCTGCAGCTTCCGGCTTCGCAGTAGTTGCCAGTCGGGCAGGGCTCTACCCTGCTCTTGAGCTCTCCAGCCTCGCAATAATATTCGGTCCGGCTGTAGCCGTCCGCGCATGTGTCAGTGTGCTTCTCAAGGAACTGGCCGCCGCCGAACTGGCTGGTAGTCCCGGCCTTGAGCGTGTCGGCTGCATCACTGTCGGTGCAGCTCCTGTCCTGGGAGATGCAAGCGCCCTCGGTGCACCTCTCTCCGACCGAGCAGTGGTGGTTTTCCTGCTTCACGGCGTCATTCTCGCAGTAGTATTCAATCATGTCATAGTTGCCCTGGCACAGGTCGGTATAAGTTGAGCTGTGGTAGGTGAGGATGCCTGATTTTCCGTATTCCTTTCCATCATCGGTTTCAGTGCATTCAGGCGCCTTTGGCTCTTCCTCAGGCTCCGCGACGCAAGCGCCGTCACTGCACAGGAAGCCATCCCCGCAGTCAATCACTCTGGAGGCGGCTTGCGCCCCGGAGCAGTAGTATTCGCGCAATGCTCTTCCATTCTCACAAACATCCTTGTAGGGGATTCCATTCGCGGTCACTGTGCCCCCCACAGCACCATCAGGCCCGCCATCAGTATCTTCGCAGGTGACTGCTGGCGGCGCGGGTTCAGGAGCCTCCTCAACAGGCTCAGGCCCAAGACATCCCAAGAATAGCATTAACGTTGCCAGAACTGCAATGTAATTTCTCATGTGCCTCACAGGAAAATCAATGCCTCCAAACCTTTATATCCTTTCTGTGAGGTGTGATGCCATGGCCTCTTACAAGCTTTTAATAAATGGCAAATGGATTAACTCTTCTTCAGGAAAAACATTCACAAGTGTCAATCCTGCAACAGGCAAAGCGCTAGCCACATTCCAGGCCGGTGATGCGAAGGACGTGCGCAGGGCGATTGACGCTGCAGAGGTAGCATTCGGTAAATGGTCCGCCCTCCCACCGCCAACAAGGGCAAAAATCCTCTTCAAGGCTGCTGAGCTTCTAAGGAAGGATAAGCAGCGGCTCGGAAGGCTGGTGACTATTGAGATGGGCAAGGTGCTGTCCGAGGCCCTTGGCGACGTGCAGGAAGCCATCGACGTCTTTGAGTACATGGCAGGGGAAGGCAGGAGGCTCTTCGGCCACACTACTACCAGCGAACTGCAGGACAAGTTCGCCATGACAATCAGGCAGCCAGAGGGCGTCTGCGGGCTGATAACTCCCTGGAACTTCCCGACTGCGATTCCAGCATGGAAATTGGCCCCCGCGCTAATCTGCGGGAACAGCGTGGTGTTCAAGCCCAGTTCGGATACTCCGCTCTGCGCGACCGAGATGGTGAAAATCCTCGAAAAAGCAGGGGTCCCCCCGGGGGTGGTCAACATGGTGACTGGTGGAGGCTCCACCGTAGGCTTGGAGATGGTGAAGAACCGGAAAATCTGGTGCCTCTCGTTCACCGGCTCGAAAGAGACTGGGGAGTGGATAACCGCGAACGCCGGCCTGAAGAAGGTCGGGCTGGAGCTTGGCGGCAAGAACCCGATAATAATCATGGATGACGCTGACCTTGGGATGGCCTTGGATGGCGTCATCTGGGGCGCCTTCGGGACGACCGGGCAGAGGTGCACAGCGGCAAGCAGGGTGCTTATCCACAAAAAAGTGAAGGGGAAGTTCCTGGATATGCTCGTCTCAAGGACAAGGAAGCTTCGGCTGGGCGACGGGCTCAGGAAGGCCACTGATGTCGGGCCGCTCATCAACAGGGCTGCGGCGGAGAAGAGCGCAAGATATGTGCAAATCGGCAAGGACGAGGGCGCAAAGCTGATGTGCGGCGGAAAAGCCCCGTCGGGCAAGGGCTATTTCTTCATGCCCACAGTGTTCTCTGATGTCTCAAGCGACATGCGGATAGCCAAAGAGGAGATTTTCGGCCCTGTATTATCCGTAATAGACTTCTCAAACATCAACCAGGCGATAGATATCGCCAACAGCGTAGAATACGGGCTCAGCTCCTCCATATACACAAGGGACATCACGAATTCCTTCAGGGCGATACAGAACCTGCGCACCGGCATAACTTATGTGAACTCAAGCACCATCGGGGCCGAGGTCCACCTCCCGTTCGGCGGAGTAAAGGGGACCGGGCACACCCGCGAGGCTGGAATTGAGGGAATAGACGAGTTCTCGCACAGCAAGACCGTCTATGTCGATTATTCAGGCAAGTTGCAGAAGGCGCAGATAGATGCGGAGTAGGTGATGATTTGACCAGGTATGCATGCCAGAAGCCGGGGCCGAAATCAGTCGCGATAATAAAGAGGGATTCCAGGGTAATCGCCCATGCGATGACAAGGGAGTATGACTTTGTATTCAAGAGGGCCAAGGGTATGTACATCTGGGATGTGGACGGGAGGGAATATCTGGACTTCATGTCCTCTGTCGCCGTGCTTAATATCGGCCATGACAATCCTGATGTGGCAAAAGCGGTTAAGGAACAGCTCAAATACGGCATGCACTGCGGATTTTCCGATTTCTATGCAGAGATTCCAGTGAGATTCTCGGAGACACTGGTGTCCATGATGCCCAAGGGGCTCAACAGGGTGTTCCTGTCGAATTCCGGGACCGAGTCGGTCGAGGCGGCATACAAGCTCGCAAGGTATTCATCCAGCAAGAAGTGGACAATCGCGTTCACGAAGGCATTCCATGGCAGGACAATGGGTTCCTTATCCATGACGAACTCCAAGCCGGTGCAGAGGGAGCGCTACGGGCCTTTCCTGCCCGTTCAGCACGTTCCCTATCCATATGCCTACAGGATGGGGATGGAAGCGGAAGAATGCTCTGATTACTGCCTTGGCAAGATGGAGGATGCCATGCGGAAGGTGAACGGGAATCTCGCCTCCGTCTTCGTGGAATCCGTGCAGGGGGAAGGGGGTTATATCGTCCCACCAAAGAAGTTCCTCCCAGGCGTCAGAAAGCTCTGCGACCGGCATGGCGCCCTGATGTGTGATGACGAGGTGCAGGCGGGCTGCTTCAGGACCGGGAAGTTCCTGGGGATTGAGAATTTTGGCGTGAAGCCGGACATCGTCTGCCTCAGCAAGGCAATAGGGGGAGGGATTCCGTTAGGCGCCACAATTGCCAATTCAAGGCTGATGGACAACTGGCCCCCGGGCTCCCATGCGAATACCTTCGGCGGGAACCTGCTGGCGTGTGCGGGTGGGATAGCCGCGCTCAATTTCATGAAGAGGAAAAAGCTCGGGCAGAACGCAACTAGGATGGGTAAAATAATCATGAAGCGCCTGAAAGAGCTTGAGGCTGATTACGAGGAAATTGGGGATGTACGCGGCCTGGGTCTCATGATTGGGATGGAAATCGTGCGGACAAAGAAGGGCAAGGCTCCGGATGCCAAGCTTCGGAAAGCGCTGCTCTGCGAGGCCGCTGGGAGAGGGCTCCTCCTGCTTCCTGCCGGCGAGAGCGTAATCCGGATAGCGCCGCCATTAATCATCAATAAGGAACAGGCAGGCAAAGGGCTCGACATCCTTGAGGATTCCATAAAAGCGGTCTGCATGCGCTCCTAGCAGGTCAGGTGGAAGGCTCCTACTACTCCCGGCCCTGCCAGCCCATTGTATCTTTTCACAGCCTCAGCTGTCCGGAGCTCGATTAGCGCGATACCTTTCTTGGAGCAGAACCTCCGCACTTCCTCATCCACTTTCATAACTCCGTCATGGCCGGTGCCAACTACCAGGGTTTTCTGCGAACACTTCCCCCAGGTCGGCCAGCTGCAGCCTGTGGCCTTCTTTCAGCCACCAGCCGCCTTTTAGCCTGCCCGGGAAAACAATGACATCTTTGGTGTATCCCTTCCAGTCGATTGTTATCCTTCCGAAGCTGTAGGCCTCAGTCATGAATAAAAATACTGCAGGTAACTATAAATGCATGAAGGGGACGGTCGCAAAGCTTTATGTCATGCAGGTCAAAAATGGGGGAATCCCGGAAGAAGGCTATCATTTTCTTAGCAGGAAGGAGCGGTCGATGCTGAAAGAGGCCGGCGGGCGATTCTTCCTGCTGCCCAAATACCGCAAAATGATTACTGTGGTCTTGGCGGGTGGGGTATTCGACATCCTGCATATCGGCCATCTCTACACTCTCAACGAAGCAAAGAAGCGCGGCGACGTTCTAATCGTCGCGGTGGCGCAGGACCGGCACATTGAGAACAAGAAAAGGAAGAAAATCCATTCCCAGGACTACCGCATGGCCATGGTCGAGTTCCTGAAGCCCGTTGACGCTGCCCTCCTTGGCCTGGACAAGCCGGAGGACATGCTCGCGCTGGTTGGGCCGGACGTCATCGTCTATGGATATGACCAGAAGGAGTTTCTACAGCCCGAGGGCGTTGAGATTGTCAAGCTCGAGAGGCATGTGGAGGAAGGGAAGTTCAAGACAAGCAGGATACTGACTGAGCTCGGATTATGAGGGTGGAACCATGGAACTGAAATCGCTTGCAGTCGAGATTCCCGAAGGATGCAATGTCATTGTCGGCCACACGCATTTCATAAAGAGCGTTGAGGATCTTTACGAGGCCCTTGTTGAGAGCGGGACCGCGCTTAAGTTCGGCATCGCGTTCTGCGAGGCCTCTGGCGAAATGTTGGTCCGGAGCGATGGCAATGATGAGGCGCTGGTGAGGCATGCGGAGAAGGAGGCCCTGAAGATTGGCGCAGGCCACTCATTCATAATATTCCTCAGGGGTGGATTCCCAATCAATGTCCTCAACAGGGTGAAGAATGTCAGCGAGGTCTGCCGCATCTTCACCGCGACCGCCAATCCCCTCGAAGTGATATATGTGGATGCCCAATCCGGAAGGGCCATTCTCGGTGTCGTTGATGGGGGAGTCCCGAAGGCGGTTGAGACTGCGGAGGACAAGGCCAAAAGGAAGGAATTCCTGCGGAAAATCGGCTACAAGAGGTAAATCTTTATAAATATGGCATGAGTGTAAGTCGTTGGTGACCATCATGCTGCTCGGATTACTAAGATCCCGACATGCCCAGGCGGCTCCTGGGGAAGAATTGGAGGAAGAACAAAAGGCGCCACAGGCAGTCAAGTCCGAGTCGGCAGAGCAGTTCCTGTCCACCCCCAGAGCAAAATCTTTCATCAAGAAATGGGGGGATAAGAAGACGGATGGCAAGAAGGCATTCACCAAAAGGGGCATAGTTTCCCTGCTGAGGGCCCTTTTCATGATTCCCGGCCTGTCAAGCGACAAGCAGGTCATCGATTCCGGCGAAGAGCTCTTAAGCCAGCTTGGCGGCATGGACGGACTACAGGGCTTCCTTCTTGGTTGGAAGGCGAAGTCCGAGGGCCTCATGAAAGCCGTCACCTCGTTTGTCGGCGGCGAATAGCATCTTTATGGAAGTTAATGGTGAGTTCCAGCAATGCATAGACATGGGCATCTGCCCTGTGTGCAAAAGGAGGCTTATCCACATGGAAGGTTGTCTGGAGTGCCCCGCTTGCGGGTGGAGCCTCTGCAAAGAAGCTTAGAAATTTAAATCATTCCGTTTGAATTAGCTCTCGTTAATTCTTTTGCCTCGGTAGCTCAGTTGGTTAGAGCGGCTGACTGTTAATCAGCAGGCCGGAAGTTCAAATCCTCCCCGGGGCGTCTATTTTTCAGTATGACGCCTGCCGTAATAATTGACCATGGTTTGCAACTTTTTCATGCGAAACATGGCTTTTGCGGCTTTTTCAGGGCATTTTTAGCGCCGTCCAGCTTCAGGCATGCATCATCCTGCATCCAGGTATAAAGCGCAGCAGATGCGCGGTATAGACGGAGGCGATGTGAATGCACGGCAACAAGTATGACCCGCATAACCGGGCTGGAAGGCTTAAGACTTCCATAAGGAAGCTGAAGGAAGGGGAGTATGACGTTAACCCTGAGAATGCGAAGGTGCTTTTGGCCTTCCACAGGGACATCATGACCGAGGGGCTGTCCACGAGCCGCGTTTCCAAGCTCATGGAAACGTTGCTTCGGATAGGCAGGATGATCGAGAAGCCTTTTGAGGATTTGACCAAGGACGACATAAAGGATTTCCTGATAGATCTGGAAGGGACGAAACTCTCGGAGTGGACAAAGCACGACTACAAGGTGGCCTTCCGGCGGCTCTTCAAGTGGATGAAGGGCGGCAATACGCAGTATCCGCCTGAAGTGAGCTGGATAAAGGTGCATGTCCGGAACCGGAATCGATTGCCGGACGAGCTGCTGAGCGAGGAGGAACTGAAAAGCATGGTAGCCCAGTGCTGCAATCCAAGGGACCGGGCCTTCCTGGAATGCCTCTTCGAGACCGGCTGCCGCATAAGCGAGCTGCTCACTGTCCAGAACAAGAATGTGAAGTTCGATGCCTACGGCGCCCTGATGGTGGTTGACGGGAAGACGGGCATGAGGAGGATAAGGATAGTGGCGTCCGTGCCTTCACTGGCCAACTGGCTGGAGCACCACCCTGTGCGGGAGGATCCCGAAGCATACATATTCGTGAAAACAAGGCACGGGACCGAGCAGCTCCCTTTCAGGTACGAGTATGCCCTGAAGATAGTCAAGAGATGCGCTGAAAAGGCAGGCATCAGGAAGAGAATTCATCCCCACCTCTTCAGGCATTCGAGGGCTACTATTCTGGCCAACCGGCTCACCGAGGCCCAGATGAAAGAGTATTTCGGGTGGGTGCAGGCGAGCGACATGGCCGGAATCTACGTGCACATGAGCGGCCGGGATGTGGATGATGCGATATTGAGGCTGCACGGCATAAAGGGAGAGGAGCCGGAAAAGAAGAAGGTCTTCAGGCCAGTCTCATGCGTGCGGTGCAAGTCGGAGAATTCGCCCTCCTCGCGGTTCTGCACTAAGTGTGGGTGCAGCCTTGATATGAAAGTCGCGATGGAAGCCGAGGGCAAGGATAAGAGCAGGGACGAGATATTCAGCATGCTGATGAAAGACCCGGAGTTCCAGGGGATGATATTGAAGAAGCTTGCGGAGAGCAACAAGGAAGAAACCGTGGAGGTGTTACAATGACCGACCAGGAGAAAATTAGACAAGGTATTTGTCCTGTCTGCGGTTCATCTTTGGTATTTCAGGAAGGCTGTATGATGTGCTATAGTTGCGGGTGGGGCGGGTGCAGCGAT
>JBDRLQ010000017.1:0-20375 GCA_043812915.1 Microcaldota archaeon
TCCATGACATCCTGGCTGACAACTACTTTCCTTGCCCCATATCTTTCGAGAGTTGCCACAAGCCTATTGCTTTGGGGCTCATTGTATCTTTTGGATGCGCTCCCGGTATTAAATGCCAATTGCTTCATAAAACAATTATGACAAATAATCTTTATATTTGTTACTATTAGAGGATATATGTGAAAAAAAAGGAAAACTCGGGCCAAGCCGTAAGACCATTTTAATAACATTTGCCTCAAAGGATTGAACCATGCCGCGGTAGCTCAGTGGGAGAGCACTCCGCTGAAGACGGAGGGGTCGCTGGTTCAATCCCGGCTCGCGGCATTTCTATTTTTCCCCAAGATGGGGGGTAGCCTCAAGCGCCTGGCATATCTCTCTATTTGCCATATCTCCTTTTCCTTCTTGAGAACTCGTCAAGGGCGGCCTGGAAATCCTCCCTTGAGAACTCGGGCCACAGCTTATCGGAGAAATAGAACTCGCTGTAGCAAGCCTGCCACGGCATCAGCCCGGAAAGCCGCTTCTCTCCGGAAGTCCTTATCACAAGGTCCGGATCCGGAATGCCGCGGGTGTAGAGATGCTCACCTATGAGTTTTTCATCAACCTCCCTGGCACCCTCCCTTATTGCCTCGTTGACAGCATCGATTATCTCCTCCCTGCCACCGTATGAGAGCAGGAGATTGAGCTGGAACGGGCCGTTATTCCTGCTTTTCTCCTCTATCTTTTCGAAAAGGTAGGCAATGTCCTTGGGGAAAAGGTGCTTCCTCCCAAGGAACCTTATCCTGACCTTGCTCTGCTCATCGTCCTTCTGGGTAAGATCCTGCAGAAGGTTCTTCTTGAAAAGCTCGAAGAGGCCCTGCACCTCATCCTTGTCTCGCTTGAAGTTGTCGGTGCTAAAGCCCCACATGGTTACGATTTCCACGCCGGCGTCACGGCACCACTCAAGCACCTCGCCGATATGGTCTATTCCGATGCGGTAACCCTCGTTCCTGCTGATTCCCTTTTCAAGGGCCCACCTCCGGTTTCCGTCTGGTATGATGGCGATATGCTTTGGCAGAATTCTTTCTTCGGTTATCAGAACACCTCTAGTGGACTATCTCCTGCAGCCGGTTAAGCTTCTTTGCCAGCTTGAGCTCCCTGGCAATCCTTCTTCCGGTGCTCATCGGCTCATCATAGTAATATGTGGAATAAGGAGAGCCGTCTGGATAGACATTGGTTCCAGCAACAATCCTCGCGCTCACCTCGAAGACGAATATCTCAAGATCCTCAGTGATGATGGTCTCCACGCAGAATGGGCCGAATATGCCCCCAAACAGGTCGAACGAGGCTTCGCTCACCTTCCTTCCGATTTCCATATATTCAGAAAGCAGCGATTCCCTCAGTACCATCGGCTCGTTGCCGACAACCGTGAATGCCAGCTTAGGCTTCAGGCCGACTGAGACCGCTCTTGCAATCTCATCAGCGCTGCTCTCAACACGCGTGTCAACACCAAGAAGCTCAATTCTCCCATCCCTGGTCCCGTATCCGATATCAGAAAATGGCGAGAAGAAGAAATGCGGATATGCACGGACCCCGATAATGAATTCCTGGATCATGCAGGGCCGATTTCCGACTTTCTCCTCGAATTCCTTGTGGCTGTTTACAATCAGGTATCCCCGACCGCCTTTTGCTCCGGGGAATTTCACTAGCGCGGGGCCGTCCACTTCCTCCGGCTTGAGAATCTGGGGTTTTTTCAGCCCGGCCTTTTTCATCCACTCGAACATCTTCTCGCGGCTCCTTTCCCACATGACGCTCTGCCTGTTTCCGAAAACCGGCGCCCTCATCGTGTCGAATGATATCCCGGTATATTCCACGAATGAGCCGTGGGGTATCACGATGGCGCTTTTCTCGACCAGCTCCTGGTCGGGGATGTCCTCGTAACTCTCTACCTCGATGAATTCATCCGGCCTCGCAAGCGGGAAGGATTCGTAGAACTTTCTCTTGTCCTTGCGGACTATCCCAATGGTCTTTATGCCCTCTACCCGTGCTCCTTTGAAAATCTGCAGTGAAGAATGAGAACAGATTGTTGCTATCTTGAAATCCTGGTAGTTGGATAGAGTTTCATCTATCGTCTTCTTGTCAAGCATGTAATATATTGAATTTCTGGTTTATTAAATTTACTGTTTTTCCTTATTCTGAATATTCCCTCTCTTTGAGCCCGAACCAGACTGCATGAACTGCCTTCTTGCTTCCATCCATGTTCCGCAATGCGACTGTCCCGACGGCCTCATCAGACACAGAACCGGCAACCCCCTCAATCAGCGTATCATGCAGGAAGAGCCAGTTGACCATCTCCATGTCCATGCCATCCGTCCTCTCGAGGAACACTTCCAGGAAGCGCTTCTGCTCCATCTCCGAACTTCCGACATCTTCGGCGGACGGCCATCCTATTTCAGTAAAGGCGATCGGCTTGCCGGTGTGCCGGCTTAGCCTGGAATAGTAATCAGCGCCGATTCCATCCGGATTTTCAAAGTGATGCCATGGGTAGGTTGTCAGCCCAATCAGGTCAGCCCTGCCATCAAAATCCTCAATCATGTCCCACTGCCCGTTGTCAATGAGGTGGGTGTAGGAGAAAACTATGAACACTTTCGTTTCTGGTGAGACCTCCTTTATCTCAGAATAAGTTTCCCCAAATAGAGTTAGATATTCCGGGTACTCATCAGGGTTAAGGATGAAGTAGTCATTGATTTCATTTCCAAGTGACATGTACTGGGGGCGGAACTCATCAGCAATGCTCCTTGCCTCCATCTTGTATAGCCTCCTGAACTCTGGGTCGGCAAGGCTCGGTTCAACTCCTTCAGGCGCATCGATTACGTACTTGAGCCCCTCTCCATGGACTTCCTTTATGGTTGCGAAGCTGAGGGTTATCACAGGCTCAAGGCCATACAGCCTTGCGCCCTCAACTGCCCGCGTCTCCCTTATCCTATTATACTGCCCGATTCCCCCCGGATTGGTCCAGAGCATGGTGACTTCGGCGATTTGCTTCGTCTCGTTGTAAGCCTCGACAACCTCTTCCCAGCCGGCATCAGCCCCTCCCTTCGGGTTCGGGACCACCCCCACATAAAAAGAGCGGGAATCCCCCTCCAGCGTTTCTGCAGGTCCGGGCCCAGCAATTTGTTCCGGCTGCCCAGCCGCAGGAGCCTCTGCCGGAGGCTCGGGAACAGCAGGAGCTTCAGGCTGAGAGGTTTCCTGCACACAGCCTGAAAAAAGAATAATGCAAACGGCAACGAGTGCGGGTGCAACCCTCACTTCTTCACCTCTTTCCGGTATTCAAAATATGAGTATAAGGACAGGCCGATGGATGAGGCGATTATTGGCACGATTATCATCCATATGTAGTATTCAGGAACGAATATGCCCATAAGCGCAATCATGCCGGATAGCTTGAAGAGCGCCGCGCCAAGCTTGTGCGTCTTTTCCCATACCCTGTCGCTGCTCAGTGTCCATGGGGTCCGGATTCCGATGAACCAGTTCTTCTTGATTTTGTCGAACAGGAAACCAAGGTATATGAAAAGCAGGCCGATTCCTATCGGCATCGTGATATTGAAACTTATCTCATTTCCCATGTTCCAGAGGATTATCTGCAGGTAAACCGCAAGCATATAGAGCAGGAACACGAACATGAAGCCCTCATAATGCCCCCTGAATTTCTCGATGTTCTTCTTGAGCGGGTCTATCCTGGGGACTGCAAGCAGCATAAGCGTAATGGCGATTGCCATGAGAGGCACCAGGAACAGCCCCCAGAAAGTATCCGTGTACCCGTTAGCCTCCCCCTGCGCGTTCCAGTGGTCCGCCATTCTATCTGGCATCTGCGGATAGAAATACGCTCCTATCGCAAGGAACAGGAGGGCAAACAAAAGTATCAGGATTTCATTTCTTCTCATATATATCGCCAGCATACCTTCCCGCTCAAGATAATTAATCTTTCTGAAAAATGGCAAAACCTTAAATTGTGTTGTTGGCATATTTTTTCTTGGGAGATTCACAATGAAAGCGGTAATAATGGCAGCCGGGGGCGGGGTCAGGCTAAAGCCCCTCACAGAAACCCGGCCAAAGGTCCTTCTGCCTGTTGCAGGCAAGGCAATCATCCATCATCTTATCAACGAAGCCCGGGAGGCTGGCATCACAGAGGCAGTGATAGTAGTGCGCTCAATGAAGGATAAGATAATCGAATACTTCAGGCAGAACAATCCTGGAATCCCATTGAAATTCGTGGAGCAGGGCGAGCAGAACGGCACTGCCGCGGCGATACTTGCAGCTGAAAACGAAATCAAGGACACCTTTGTTGTGCTTGCAGGAGATACCATCACCGAGGCCAAGGTGATAAGGCAGGTGATTGAAGGCCACAAGGGGAAAATCACGCTTGCGGTAACCAAGGTAAGCGCCCCTCAGCATTATGGAGTGGTTGAGCTCTCCGGGGACACAATCTCGCTTTTTGAGGAGAAGCCGAAGCACCCTAGGAGCGAACTTGCCAACATGTCAATCTACTGCATGGAGCCGACCGTGTTCAGCGAAATCAGGACAATACCAAAATCAGAGCGCGGCGAATATGAGATTGTAAATCTCTTTATCGGCGCGAAGGCGGTCATCACTGACGGATACTGGAAGGACATCGCATATCCCTGGGAATTGCTGGCCGTCAACGAGCATATCCTGGATAAGCTCGACCACCAGAGCGGCCACATAGAGAATTCAACCGTCAATGGAAAGGTAATCATGGAGGAAGGCGCCAAGATAATCAACAGCTTTGTGGAGGGCGTCGCCTACATCGGAAAGAACACTGTGATTGGCCCGAACGCGTATCTGCGCGGCCACAATTCCA
Source organism: Microcaldota archaeon (assembly GCA_043812915.1). Lineage (GTDB taxonomy): Archaea > Micrarchaeota > Micrarchaeia > Anstonellales > Bilamarchaeaceae > CAYVTJ01. The sequence goes on from JBDRLQ010000017.1 coordinate 4,859, forward strand.
TCGGAGCCAACTGCCACATCGGCGAATCCACAACAATCAAGAACAGCATCATCTTCGACAATGTAAATGCCAAGCACCTTGCGTATATCGGGGATAGTGTTGTAGGCGAGGGGGTGAACTTCGGCTCAGGCACCCAGCTTGCCAATTTCAGGTTTGATGAGGGCGTGGTGAATGTCCAGACTGAGAGGGGCTGGGTGAATACTGGCAGGAAGAAGCTTGGCGCCTTTGTCGGTGACAACACCAAATTCGGCGTGCTCTCATGCACAATGCCTGGAAAACTTATCGGGACCAACTGCTGGATAAATTCGGGCGTTGTTGTGAACAAGAACGTCCCTTCCAATTCACGGGTATATGTAAAGCATGAGATTGCCTTTGCGAGGCAGGGTGAGTAGATATATATCATTGCCGGGGTGGATGCCGGAATAAAGACGGGCTATGCCCTGCTTGATTTGAATGGGGAGCTTGTTGCCAGCGGCTGCGTGAAGGAAGCCGGGGATGAGGAACTTGTCAGGTTGATTTCAGAAGTCGGCCGGCCGGTAGTAATAGCCGCGGACACTTCACCACCCTCCCATTTTGTCCAGAAAATCGCGGCAAGGTTCACCGTGAAAGTCTTCTATCCGAAAGAGAGCATGACGCAGCAGGAAAAGAGGGAAATCGGGAAAGGGATTGTCAATCCGCACATACGCGACTCATATGCAGCGGCGATAAAGGCATACCGGAATTACGCCAACAGGCTCAGGCAGATAGATGCCATGGCTGCAAAGAACAAGGATGAGCTCAAAAAGATGGCCATTGTTGGTAAACGGATTTCGGATGCCAAGGAGCAATAGTTAAAAAACAAATACCAGCATCATTAGTCTTGCTTTTTTCTTTTGTTCTTCCATTTGTCGGAGAACAGTTGCTTTCATCGCAGGGGTCGCCAAGTGGTCAAAGGCGCCAGGTTCAGGGCCTGGTCGGTTAGTCCGTTCGAGAGTTCAAATCTCTTCCCCTGCATCCTTTTCCTCATTCAAGGCGTTCCCAAACATATCAGCTCTTTTTCGCCAGAACTATTGTTATAGTATAGTAAAGTAAAGTGGAGCCTGGTGCCCCTGCACGTTTCCGCCATTTCCGCGCTTCAAACCCAAAAACTCACTGAGAAACACTATTTATAAGCATTTTGCTCTAAATTAGCACTAGGATGCGTGGTAAAATGTCGAAAAGAGGGAAGGGACCTACAAGGTTGACTAGCACTGACGTTCATGGCGAGGGCCAGGGAAACCATTTAAATGCTTCAAGGGGTAGAGAGACTGCAAGGAGATACTTGTCCAGGTTGGGCACACATCTCCTTGCGGCTACCTTAGGGGTTGGTACATTTATGTCCGGCAATATTCCTATGCTTGAAATCAGGGGGGCGAGGGCTGAGCAGGCCCGCCCAGGCAGGATACAGCAGATTATGCAGAGGCGTGAGGCCTTTGACCAGGCCGTCACGGCGCTCAACCGATGGTTCGAGACGAACTTCGGCCCTGGGGGCGACATGGAAGACATGCAAGCCCAGATAAGAATGAATCCACCTGGAGGGGATCCTCTTTTATCTAATCTTATTGACGCAACCGCAGCGCTTTACGAATCAATGGGCCATCCAACCGGCATCCCGGCAAGGGGAGACTTTGCCGCAAGGCTGGCAGCATTCAATCAGTGGATGGGAGGGAGGCTTGGAGCTCCGAGGGCAGCCGACGCCCCGCTGCGGGCAGAAGAGCTTCGGGCCCCGGCAGCCGGGCAGGCAAACTTATATTCAATAGCAATCCGCGATTGCGATGACGCAACTACTGTGGCAACTGCGGTCGGCGCCCTTGCTGAGCTGGCAGACCAGCGCGCAGCGGCAAGGCCGGCAACTGAGCCGCAGCCAAGGCCTGTGGAGCCTCCGACGGTTGCAGAGGTAGTCCCAAGGGTTCTTCCACAGCCGCAGCCAAGGCCCACGGTCGCTCCTCCAATCCAGCCTCCAGTAACGGCTACTATCACAGAGCCTCAGCCAAGACCCGCAGTATCCCCGCCGCCGGTCGTAGCAGCGCCTCAGCCCACAATGACAATCGCTGTGGATTCAGCTGAAGAGCAGGCGAGGCTGCAGTCAAGGCTGGCAGAAGCGATATCCATCGGGACCGACACTCTTGGTATAATTTCCAGCTCTACAGGCGGACCGGCGGCATTCCCGAGCGATATGGCCCAGAGCCTTACCGGCGAACTGACCGGCAGGCTCAGAAGGGCAAGAGGGACTTTGGAAGCGCATAGGGAAGCTAGCACCCCACTTACGGCAGAGTATGTCGAGAATGTCTATGAAGGCCTGAGAAGGTTCTCAGAGACAACAGCGATGATTCTGACTCTTTGGAGATATTCCCGTGACAACCCTCCGACCGGAGACGATGCCGAAGCGCAGGCGGCGGTGGTCAGGGATAATTTCCAGATGGCAGTATCAACCCTCACTGACATGAACTATAATCCGTTTACAAACTACCCGCCCGAGTTGCGCGCAACACTGGCAGCTGATTATGGGGTTGCAAGGGAAAGGATAACCGGAAGGGTTGAGCTCGCGGATGCGCTCACCGAGGTTGCCGCAAGGGCAGGAGCCCCGGAAACAATCCGGACCGAAGCTACCCAGCTTGCAGCGGTTCTCCGCTCAGGCCGCGCACCGAGGGGTCAGGACATGACCTCGCTTGGGAGGCGGGGCAATGAGCTTCTGGTCGAAGCAGACCTTCTGCGTTCCTGGGAGTTCAGGTATGACGAGGCTGGCTATCTGGCCTTCAGGGGCGTCATCGGCTCAGCTCCGCAGCTTGATGCTGCTGGGGAGAGGGCCGTGACCGCAATCGGCGCCCAGTTCGGCGCCCTATCCAGGCTTTCTTATTATTATGCCGATCTTGTCCGCAGGACATACCGTGTTGATGAGGACCGGACAGACCTGGAAGCGACTTCCGGGGCAAGAAGGCTGTCACTATCTGTTGAAAGGCTCCAGGAGACCAATGAGCTTCTGCTTGAGGCGATAAGGATTGCGCAAGCCAGCGGAATGGCAGCGGACATGGTCGTTACCAGGCGCATCGGGCGCGAGGATGTTAGCATCCCGGTCGGCCAGGCACTTGCCGACTGCCAGGCGCTTTCGGCAGCTGCAACAGCGATGCTTGAAAGGATCCATCCGGCAGATGAGGATGCAAGGCCGGCCGAGCTTTCTATCGAGGATACAATGGCTGTTTCCGAGCTCTCGGACAGGATGTCTAATGCATTCTCAGGACTGCTTTCAATCGGGGCAGCATCAAGATTCTACAATGAGCGGGCGCACTTCTCATCCGCAAGCGATGAGCAGCAGCAACTCGCATTCCAGAGGCTCAGCCTGGCGATGGAATACTTCACCGCCAGCTTCGGGGAAGTCGGGGATTCTATGATAGAGTACCCGGCGCTTTCGACAGCACTCGCACTCGGCGCTATGGAGACGCTTTCCCCTGCTGCCATGCAGCTTGCGATTGCCCATAGGGTGAACACCCTTGCCCATGTTTCCGGAAGGGTGAGATACGCAGTTGAAATCACGAGGCTGCAGGAAGATTTGCAGACCGCCCGTGATGAGGAGGATGAGGCATGGGTTGCAGAGCTCGAAACCGCACTGGAGGAAGTGGAGGAAGCAAGGGCCGATGTTATCGACAATTACACCGACTATGTCAGCCGCCAGACTGCCCGTGAAGCCGATTTCTTCAGGCTTATCGCAAGCCTCAGGGAGGATGCCGACTTTGGTGTCTCCCCAGCACATATCCGGGGAACCAGGTCAGGCTCCAGGCTCGCTGACATGCTTCTTGACTCAAGGCATGGAAGGATAGAGATTCCGGACATGTTCGTTCGGCCAAGCGCACTGGCAACGCAGATTGACACGAACCTTGACCAGGAGCTTCTGCCCCATCGGAGGAGCGAAGGCCATGTGGTGGACCGCGCCGGAAGCGTCTTCGGAGAGGTCGAGAGGCAGAGGAGAATCCGCCAGGATGTGCGGATGCCTGAAGTGCTAAGGACCGATTTATCAGGCCTTGGCATAGAAGGGTTCGAGCAGGTTGATATTGACGCTTTCAATACAGCCCTTCGGGAGATGGCAGAATCATATGGGACTGATGCGACCTACGCGCAGATAAGTGCCAGGGGGAACCAGCTCTTGCTCCAGGTGCTTGATGCGAGGATTGGACAGCTTGAGTTCCTTCTCGGAAGGACCAATAGGCCTCCAGAAGCTCAGGCGCAGGAGAGGAGATATTACGATATAGCCCAGAGCGCGCTTGAGGATGCGCAGAGGCTCCGCGTGGCGTTCGGCGAGACTGGGGATGCTAGGGACATGCAGAGGAACCTCTTTGATGCCCGCGCCTTTGAGACGGATCCGGCAGAGACAATCGCCATTGCTGAGCTTGGACTGGTCAGCCTGTCGCGGGTGCCTAACTTCGGAAGGGACACGACCGAGGCGCCCTCATTCAGGGACTTCGTCTACGGAAGGGCCAGGACCTCGATACTCGCGGCACACCCGGACCAGTATCGCATCCAGCTGCCAACTTTCGTAATGACTGGTGAGGGCACAAGGATGACGCTGGACGCATTCGATACCGCGTTGCAGAGGGCCCACCAGGCTCCGGTTGCTAGGATGTTCCACTTCCTGCTTTACCGGAGGACGACCGACCCCAACAGGTTCCTTCTTGTGAACCCGAGGCATCGCCCAGGAAACGACCAGCCCGAGATACTCGGAATTGCGGATACTAGCGCGGGGGTTGTATACCGCGCGGAGCGCAGGACCGAGGACGAGGTTGCAGGAGAAATCTGGGTGCCCGAGAGGGGTGCCGACAGGCAGCCTGTCGTTCTCTTCAACATAAGGGAAGACCTTGCCCCGATATTCGATGATGCCTACCGCGCGCTCTCAGCAGGCGAGGATAGGCCATCATTCAGGTCAGGAACACCGACAATGTGGATTAGGCGCGAAGAGGGCGCGGCAGTCCCCACCCCGGTGGCATACATTGAGAGGTTCCAGAGTGCTGAAGAGTAATCGCATTCAACAATAGACAATGGGTGGAAAAACAGAAGGAGGTGACAGGACATGGTGGAAAGACAATTGAATACAGGGACGATACAGCGAAAACAAGAGGAGAGACGTTTCCCAAAACTTGCGAAAATAGCGGCGACTGCAGTAGCAGCGTGGGCAGGGTACTTCGGTTCTTCGGAGCTTTTTTATAGTTGCGCTCCGATGCCATTAGCATTCACTGAATATACTATTATAAGGTGACTAAACATGGCACAAGATCTGGTACAATTACCACAGCCTGCGAATAGGGGGATGGCAGATTCGATTTATAGCCAGAGGAGTGAGTCTGTCGAGAGGTTATTGACAAGATTCAATGAGATGGCCCTCCCCGAGCTTTCGAGGAGGATAATCCAGATAAGCAGGACGCTTGATATCCTGCAGAGGCCAGGCGCCTCAGAGCGTGATGAGCAGGGAAGGATAAGGTCATATCTGCGCAGCCTCGGCTTCGAGAGCGTCGATGCCGCAATCACAAGGATGCAGATTGAGAGGAGGCAGATGTTCGCCTCCCTTGCTGAGAGGACGACTAGCGAGACCGTCTCCGAAGTCGGGACTCCTGAGAGTTCTGTGGTAACCTCCCTTATCCGCATCATGAACCGGATAGAAGAGGATCCGGACCTTACGAATGAGAGTGCCCGGGGGGCTGCACAGCAGTATATTTATGGCTATGATTTCAGGGATGGGGCGCTTGCTCGGCTGAGGACGACACTTACCTCGCCCCCTGATGCCGAATCCGCAATCCAGGCCGGAGTTGCGCCAGCCGTTTTCCAGGGAGACCGGCCTGTGCCCTACGTGCTCAGGCCAGTGGAGGCAGGACACACCACCGCCTTCGCGTTCACCCGTGATTCGTACGCTACCTACCCGGATGGCGTCGAGCCAGGTGCATTTACCCAGGATATTTTCCGCAGGCAGGGGATGGAGCCGACCCAGGTGCTCGAATCAGCGAGGCAGGGCCTGTTCCTCATCGCTGACGCGATTACATACCTGAATACAGCCAAGAGGGACTGGACCAGCACAACCGAGCTTCTCAACGACAGCGGCGCCAGGTCCAGGGCGACAGCGCTCGCGGAATACCTGCAGGCCAATGTCAGTGCGCGCCATCCGATTCTGTCTGTTGAGGATGGGGAAGGCAACAACATCTGGCATGATGCGATGGAAGCCCTAGGTGCTGGAAGGCTTGAGGAGGGCCTCAGGCTGCTCCGCCAACTGGACCAGCTCGACCCTGTTTTCAATGAGCTATCCAACATCGTAATCTACAGGCCGCATCCAATCGGGTTTGAGCGGTTTACGATTGAGACCTCAGCAGTAATTGAACTTGACCGGCAGAGCAGGGATACCATCGCCGCCTGGATTAGGGGTGAAGAAGGCAACGAGAGCTCTGTCATTGAGGCAATCGATATCCAGTACAGGCGCATATGGGGCTCAGGCGCGCTCACCGCGCAGATGACTGAGCTTGTCCCGGATGGTGATTCCCTGAGGCTTCAGCCTTCCGGCTCGCCTACCGTAGTCCAGGTGGATACCGATACCCATGAAGGGGAGGTCGGAATCAGATGGGGCCACAGGATTTTCGGAAGGCCAGTTCTTATGCGATTCAGCATGGCTGTCGGCTACACCGAGATGAACGAATCCGGGGATGTTGTCGTCACCCTGCCAAGCGGGGACCAGAGGACAATTCCGGGCCTTGAGAGGACTGGAATGCTTTACATCGGGCTGATTGAAGTTAGCGCGAACCTTCCCCAGGTTGAGGGACGGACAAGGATGTTCGACATCGTCAACGTCGGGCTTGGATTCACCAGGCCTCTGACTGTTGACCTTGAGGCCCAGAGTGGGCCCGAGGCAACCGGAAGCGCTGACTGGAGGGCGTATGTCACACTGACCTTCCCGCGCGTGCAGCACGAGAACTTCCAGTTCGATTTGTTCCACACGCTCGTTGTTGGCATGACTGGCCACCAGAGCGGCGCGGTTGAGCATGACCCTGGTTTCAGGTTCACGTACACCGCAGCTCCAAACGCCAGGTGGTCATGGGGCCCTTTCAGGGGCGTTGGGCAGCCGAGGTATCTTGAGCTTACTGCTCCGATGTTCTCGATTACCCACCACACGGGTGGGATGGATGTCTTTGACCAGGATGCTCCTGAGACCACGCTCATTGAGCTTGGCGGGGGGCTTCGCGGCAGACCATTGCCTGGCGTTGAGCTTGGGCTCTCTGCCGGATACGCATGGCCAGGAAGGCACACTCTCATTGAGGGAGGCCCGCAGGTCCGTGCAACGCTTGCCCTGAACTTCGCAGAGATGGTTCCAAGAAGGTCATCGACAAGGGTGAGTGTGGCTGATGACGTCCCTGTGACGGCAGGCGAAATGCAGGCTGTCCGCGAGGCGTACGTCGCAGCTCTTGATGCCGTAGATACGGCGCAAGAGGCGTCTGTCCGCGCCAGGCTACTGACCGCTCTCCAGGCGATTCCAAGGGAGAGTGTCCTTGTGGAGGACCGCGAGTCCAGGCACTTCAGCGATGCCCTTGATGCTCTCGAGGGAGAGGACCTCTCCGGAGCGCTTGATGCGCTCGTCAGGATAAGGGCATTCGGCGAGATGCGCAGGGAAAGGATTGCGCAGGAGCGGGAGGAGTAGGTGCTTCATATGGCTTCGATAAAATCATCCATTTTTCTTTTCTTTCTCTTTGGGGCAGCTTTTGCCACGGTGTCGGCTTCTCCGGAGTTCGAGACGCCGTTTCCTGATTTTGCATTCAACACTGGAATGACATTCACAACCGGCTTTGAATGCGAAGTGACTTCCGGAACGGTTATCGATGGAGACCCTTGCGAGGGCGTGGCGTCGGTATGTCCTGGAACCGAAATCAGGATTACGCCGACTGCATATGCCAATTGGGGCACTCCTGGCCATGAGCTCATCGTTCCATACCTGCTCTGTTCATCAGGGCCCTGCCTCGAGCCAGATGCGGTCGGAGCGCTTAGTATAACAAGCCACAGGGCTACCTGGCTCTCGCCATCCCTTTACGAAGATTATGCGGCTCCGGATGGATATGCATTCTTCATGAGCGATGTCGGGACAACTGGTGAGGACCACTATGACGAGCTTGGGACATTCTACGATGTCCCTGCCAGCTACTATGATGATGTTGCCGATGTCTGGTATTATGATAGGCGGGCAAGGGCAAACGTGTTCTGCGAAGGGACAATTCAGGTAAACCACAACTCCCCTACGGGCAGCTTCGGCGTGGGAACATCCTTCATGCCAAGCCCTGGCACGTCAACGGTCACACTCGATGCTTTGGGCGCACACACAATCCAGACCCAGCTGACCGGCGGCGAGTGCTTTGCCGCAGCGGCAAAGCTTCCTTTGGAGAGGGGAACAACGAGATTCACGCTTATCTATTATGGCTATAACACCCCGATGGTCCCTGCCGCTCCGACAACCAGCCCGGTGATTACGGTCACCGAAGGGACATGCGAGATGGAACATATCGGCAGCACGGCCGCGACCGCGCTCACCCCTGGCGGGGCGACGCTGGTATCGGTATTCGTATTAAATTCCGGAGACATGCCCGCAACTACAAGCGGCGTTTCAGCATCAGCCGGCTTCTTCGCAGCGCCCCTTGATGCGGGCTACTGCGATGCTCTTGGCATCCCCCCCTTCGCCTGCCGGGCGAGCGGATTCGGGATTCCTGTTGCCCCTGGCAATTGGAGGGAGCTTTTTGTTTACCTTTCACAGGATGCAGCTTCAACTGGATGCCCTGAAATCACGATAGAATATGAATGCGCGGACAGCGGATGCGGCGGAGGTGGAGGAACACAGACATTCACCTTCGATATGTGCGATGCGATGTCCTGCGAGATTGACCCCCCCGCAGCTGACATGCCCCAGGGGGAGGGGGTATCCTTCTCAGTAACCTGTTTCGATCTGGCCGGAGCCCCGACACCATGTCCTTCCGGGGACTGGACCCTGAGCGGAATACTCGGCGAAGTGTATGACGAGTCGAGCACAGGTGCCAATGCTATTGCGGAATCCTCCGTTGGGGCGCGCGGCAACCTGGAATTCGACTGCGGCGGATCCTGCACACCCTGTGCCTCTGACCTGACGGTTGTCGAGTCCAGGCTGGACTGCTGGATAGAGCCCTCTGGAGCCGAGATAGAAATCGGGGACAGCGAGGACTTCGACGTCTTCTGCGAATATGATGATGCTCCGGTCATTCCAGACTCTGCTGACTGGGAGATGGAGGATGGCCTGGATGGCACACTTGATGATGATGGGGTTGACGGGGCCAGGATTACCGCGACAGTTGACAGTGCGGGCAACCTGGTCGTTACTGTGACCTATGGCGGAATAACCGTGCGCCCTTCAGTCCCTGTGATAACCGGGGAGCCCGAAATAGTCCCTCCGGACGAGCTTCCGCCTGGCGAGGACGAGTCCTCCACTGACTTTTGCGAGATTCACCCGGCAGTTGTGGAAGGCGCCACCCATTCACTGCAGACGGTATCCATATCCTGCGGACCGCCCGGAGCACGTGTCCCATGCGACCTCCACAGCGTGACCTGGAGGTCTTCGCCCCTTGGCATAGTGGACCTCGCGCGCTTTGACCGGCCTGACATGAACCACCTATGGAGGCAGTTCATGATAACCGGGGCTGTGGATTCCTGGGCAAGGGTAATTGCCTGGATAGACGGCGATGAGGACCAGAGGTGCTCAACGGTCGTGCAGGTAGCTCCCTCCTCATGCGTGGAATACAGCTGACTTGATTCTTTTTCCCCTTTTAATTAGACCGAGTACGTCTCCAGCGTGCGCGGGATGATGACCTCATAGTCCTTCTCAAGGGCGTCCTTGAGGTCTGTCTTCTCTCCGTGCATGAGGAACACCCTCTTCAGGTCCTTGGTCCCTTTTATGAATTGGAGCAGCTCAGAGTAATCGGCGTGGCCGGATATCCTGACCTTTTCAATCTGCATCTTGATTTCAATCTCTTTCTCCCCGAGCATTATGTGCTTCTGGCCCTCGAGCACCTTCCTTCCGCGTGTTCCCTTGGCCTGGTACCCGACGAAAATCATTGTGTTCTTCGGGTCTCCGGCGAACTTCTCGAGATAGAACATCACAGGTCCCCCCGAGAGCATGCCAGAAGTGGAGACTATTATGCATGGCTCTTTGAGCACATCATCCCTCTTCTTGGATTTCGGCGCTGCGAATGCCCTGCTCTTGAACGGGTCGTCCTCGCTCATCAGGATTCTCCTTTTGATATCATCATTGGCGTCAATGGCATTGTGCCTGTAGATGCGCATGACCTTACCAATCATGCCCTCTATGTAGATTTTGGTGTTCCTCAGCGCCCCTGAGCGCATGTAATCATCGAGAATCATGAGGACTTCCTGCGCCCGCCCTACTGCAAAGCTCGGGATTATGACGTGCCCGCCACGGTCGAGAGTCTTGTTTATCAGGTTAACCATCTTCTGCGAGGCCTCCTTGTAGCTTGGCAGGATGTCATCCTTGCCCCCGTACGTGCTCTCGCAGATGAGCGTCTTTGCCTTCAATCCCTGCTCGCAAGGGTCGAGAATCCTGGTCTTCCTTGTGCATATGTCTCCAGTATACAACAGCCCACCGTTATCCTGCACATGCACCATGGCAGAGCCCAGTATATGGCCTGCCTTATGCAGGCTGAAATTGAAGTCGCTGCGCGCATCCTCATTGTATTCTAGCATGTTAGCATCCCGCAGGACATCGTCAACGTCCTTCTGCCTGAAGAGCTTCCTTGTGTCCCTCTCGCCCCTGTGCAGGCGGTAGTAGTCTGGCAGTAGCACTCCCATCAGGTCGCGCGTGGGCTTTGTTAGAAAAAGCCGAGGCTTGGCGTTCTTGAAATACACGTGCGGCAAATAACCGCTATGGTCCAGGTGCGCGTGCGAAACCGCGATGTTCCTCACCCGCCTTAATTCAGAATCCTCAAGCAGGGGGTATTCCGTCTTTTCCCCGAGCTTAATTCCGCAGTCAAACATCAAATTCTTCTTTCCGTCTTCTAAGAGCACGCAGCTTCTTCCTACTTCTTCCGCGCCTCCGTAAAATGTCAATCTCATCAAAATCACTCAATTCCTAGTTTCAGTTTTGCTTTCTTGCTCATTCGTTCAGGCGTCCACAGGGGCTCGAATACCACCGACACCTCTATGTCCGCGTCCTTTATCTCATTCAGCTTCTCCTCGACCTGCGCCAGCATGAAGTTTATCATCGGGCAGGCGGGGGTAGTAAATGTCATCTTAATCTCAATCTTCTGGTCCTTATCCTTCTCTTTCTTGTGTGCCTTGACCTCGTAAATAAGGCCGAGCTCCACTATGTCTATTCCGAGCTCGGGGTCTATTACTTCCCCAAGCTTCCTGAGCACTTCTTTTTCCGTTGCCATCAAATCCCATTTCTGATACGAAGCTATTTAATCTTCCGCTGCGTTCCTTTTTTCAGGGTGATGCGATGAAAGAACTGACTATTGTAGCGAGGAATGACGTCGGCTCCCTCGCGCAGGTGGCCGAGGCTTTGGGGGGCGTTGGAGTGAACATCGAGGCAATTTCCGCCTATGGACAGGATGACAATGCGGTTTTCCGTTTGATTACGCATGATGTCACCTCCGCCAGGAAAATCCTCTCACGGATTCCGGGCGTGAAGCTAACCGAATCAGACACAATTGTCATCAAGATGAACAACCGGCCAGGGGAACTTGGCAAGATTACCAGGAAGCTCGCCAACAGCGGGGTCAGCCTGGAGAGCCTTTATATCGTCAGCAAAAAGCAGGACTATACAGAGGTCGCTTTCAAGACTCCGGAAAAGGATGTTGAAAAAGCGAAAGAGGTTCTCGGCGTAAAATAGCCGGAACCATTTTTCTTCTTTTAATAAAAGGAAAATAAAAGAAAGAATTCACGGAACTTACATTCCACTGGTTGTCATTCTTGCCCTCAGATGGGTTCCCATCGCATAGGGGCTTTCGAATGAAACCATTCCGCATGAGAGCGGAACGTCTGTATTCCCAGGTGCCGTGTCCACTTCCACTGTCGGAGTGGCTGTCAGGACTGCGTGGGTAGTGGTATTGGTAATCTCCACCACTGCCGTATGATCGATAACCCTGACAACACGGACTGAGACATTGGTTCCAACTCCGGTCGTCTCGTCGACGATTTCGACCGGAACGTCGTACACAGTCATCTCGCGGGAACCATTCTGGTACCCAGAGCACACTCCGGCTTCAGCCTCTTCATCGATATCGGAATCGGGCTCCATCTCCATGTCCGCGTCGGCATCTGCGTCCCCGTCGACATCGGAGTCAACGTCTCCGTCCACGTCACCATCGACATCAGCGTCCACATCAACATCAGCGTCGCCATCTGCTTCTACGTCCCCGTCAAGGTCCATGTCAGCGTCTGCGTCTGCAACATCGGTGTCAGCGTCTGCGTCACCATCGGTGGCGCTCCTCTGGCAGTTCTCGTCGATATTGACTGAAACAGTTCCGGTTCCTTCCTGAATGTTCGCGTTAGATACGCCGGCGTTCTCGATTCTGATGCTGGTGGTCGTACCATCCTCATCAACGCCAATCTCGATGCTCTCGGACTGTCTGATTGCAAGGGTTACTGTCCTGGAGTTTCCGCAAGTGTCGGTGTGCACCAGTTCTGCCGCAACTGTCGGCATCATTATGCCATCGACGTCCATCTCAATTGTGACGAACCTTGCAATTCTGACAACTCCGAGCGGGCCCAGATCCTGCGCCTCTCCGACAAGCTCCTGCTCGCCAGTCTCATCGTTGGCCACTGCAGTAACTGTTAGCGGAACACCGCTAAGGGAGTTGCTCTCTTCACAGAGCCTGTCAACATCACAGGTCGGCTCGGTGGTGTCCTGGTCAGCGTCTGCATCAACGCCTGCGTCAGAGCCCTCTACTGGTTCCCATTCGCAGATATAATCATATTCAATGCTCTCAGGGTCTACCTGCGGTGCCTCGGCATCAGGAGCATCAGCGTCTCCGGCGTCTGCCTCTTCAACATCAGCGTCAGCAACGTCAGCGTCTGTCTGGCCGCTATTCCTGACCACTCTCCTTGCCTCTTCCGGGCAGGTGTATCCTGCGCGCTCTCCGGTCTGGACACAGACTACCTGTCCGTCCTGAACCTCAGGTGCGCAAGTCGCCTCGGTTTGAGTTGCAGGTGAACTGCATCCCTGGCCAAGTCCCATTGCGCCCGTAACAAGCACTCCGCCTGCAACTGCTGCAATAGCGCCAAGAGGCTTCCTCTTCTGCATAGTCTCCTCGACCTTACCGTTCTGTAGCGTCCTATTCTTGTCGTCTTTGGATTTTCCACCCATCTCCACCATTTCATATCACCTATTTTGTTAATATTTCCGTATAGTTATGTATGTACCAAAACATTTTTAAACATACCTTTTAACAACGCTTCTACCCACTTTTAGAAACAAGTACTATAATATAGACGAAAGGCTTAAATGAGCGCAAGGGATTATAACAATATGCCCCCGAGGCTCGTCATAATAGATACTAATTTCCTCCTCATCCCATTCCAATTCAGGATAGATATGTTCACGGAGCTGGAATATCTTCTCGAGACAAGCCATAGCTATGTCATCTCCTCAGGCTCTATCAGGGAACTGAAAAAGCTCGCCGATGGCAAGGGCAGGCATGCGATTGCGGCCCGCCTTGCCCTGAAGATGGTGGATGCCAATGCCCACCGCGTAGAGAAAATCAGCTCCACGAGGAATGTGGATGACTGGATAGTGGATTACGCCGAGAAAACCGGAGCAATCGTCTGCACCAACGACCGCCAGCTCAGAAAAAGGCTGAAGGAGGCACATATAAAGATTATCGCGCTGAAAGGAAAAACGCAACTGGGGTATATCTGATGTGGCTGGAGGTATGTGGCGGGCTTCTTGTGCTGGCCTGCCTCGCTGTGATGGCGTATCTGCTCTTCTTCTCAAAGCCAATCAAAATCACCAGGAGGGTCTCAGGCTCGGTGGTGCACGTGGTTGTCAAGGCCAACCGGGACATATCGAAAATAGAGCTCTCTGCGGGGAATGACATAAGCTTCGTCCGCAAGAACATAAAGAAAGGTCAGGAAGTGGAGTTCACCTACCCGGCTTCTGAGAAGCCTGCCAAGATGGCCATTGAGCTGGGCGAGGGCAAGACAAAGGAATACGGGCTCTGAATGCTCATGCTTTTATTGCTTTTCGGGGATTGCTCCCTATGGATTTCCCGCTGCTTCTTTACAGAGGAGAGCATTTCAACGCCAACTTCACTCATTTCTCAGGCATGGACACGGACCATTCCTTCCTCATAGTGTGGAATGGCAGGAAAACCCTTCTGGTTCCCCCGCTAAATGGCCTGCTGGCGAAAAGGAAATTCAGGGGCGAGGTAATAATCTATAGCGACCCTTTCAAGTCCCTGAAGAAACTTCTCAAGGGGAAGAAGGTGCATGCGGATTTATCCTCCCTTCCGGCAAGGGCATATACAAGGCTCACCAGGTTCTGCAAGGTGGCTGACTGCACGGAGGAGCTTTTCGAGGCAAGGCGGAAGAAGTCCAAGCCCGAGCTCTCAAAGCTGAGGAAGGCCGCAAAGCTTACGAAGGAGGCCATCCACTCCCTATTGATTGAGGATGGGATGACTGAGAGGCAGCTTCGGGACCAACTGGTATCCAGCATGACTGGCATGGGGGTGTCAACATCATTCGAGCCGATTGTCTCATCGGGCGGCAACACTGCCTTCCCGCACAGCTCAAGCACATCAAGCAAAGTCCGTGGTTTCGTGCTTGTGGACTGCGGCGTGCGCTATCAGGACTACTGCGGTGACCTGACAAGGGTGATCTTCCTCAAGGAGAATCCGAAGGTGGAATCCATGTATGAAACCCTGCAGGAAGTCACTAATGATATAATAGATGCCCTGCCCGGGATGAAAACCGGCAAGGATGTCGCCCTGTTCTCGGAAAACGAGATGAAAAAGAGGAAATTGCCAAAACTCATCCATTCAATAGGCCATGGGATAGGGATGAATGTGCACGAATTTCCTAGGCTGAGCAAGAAGTATGAGGACAAAATCGCAGGAAGCGTATTCACGATAGAGCCCGGCGTCTACCTGAAGTCCTTCGGCCTGCGCTTTGAGCAGATGGTCCACTTCGATGGGAAAAAGGCTAGGATTTTATAGAAGATGCCCCAATTATTCCCTTGCTCTTTTGCAGGAGTAGCAAAGCGGTCAAATGCGGGGGACTTAAGTGACGAATCAGGTCCCATTGATCCTGGGCGGATTGCCGTCTTGGATATCCTCTGGCTTAGTGCCTTCGGAGGTTCGATTCCTCCCTCCTGCAATAACCCTTTGGTTCAGGTCAGAACAGAGCCCCGTTTTGACCTCGTTGCCGAGGGCTGTTCTGAGGAGAGAACTATATAAAGCTAGGTCTAATTTTTTACATATAGAAACGATAACGTGTTTGTGGTTTTATC
>JBDRLQ010000018.1:0-17258 GCA_043812915.1 Microcaldota archaeon
GGTACTGTCATTGGAGTTGAATGAATAAAGGCCATACGTGTTGTTGTACAGCCCGATGCTGCTGAACGAGTGGCCGCTAGAGTCCGTTATCCGAACCCCATAGGTGTAATTTCTGATGTCAGGGCAGTTCTGGAGGCTGAAGCCGGTGACGGAGCTGTTTATGAGTATGCCGTAGGTGGTCCCGCTCTCGTTGTTCAGTATGTTGTTGTTCTGGCAGGAGAGTATCACGTCGGATGCGTTAACCCATATGCACTCCGGATTCGCTCCGTTCTTGCCCTCCAGGTCTGTTGTGAGCTGGTACGCGCCGCTCGAACTTATCACCTGGCAGGAGCTTAGCGGGGTTCCTTCGGATATTGTCGTATTGGCAGAGCAGTTCTTCAGGCCATCCTGCACCGCGTCATTGGGCGTCACGCAGCCGCTCCAATCCTCCCCAAGAGCCGTCATCTGGCTGACAATCTTGCTGGGCAGATTCTCCTGCGCATGGACCCATATCTGCTCTGCCGGCAGCGCAATATTCCAGAACCTGAATTCATCTATGGTTCCGGCGAAGTCCTCTCCAGAATAGCCATCATAGCCAAGACGAAGTGTGGATGCCGCCAGAAGGGAAGCGCTGTGCGTGCTGGTTCCCAGTGCCTGCCCGTCAAGGTAGAACTTGAGCTGGTTGGCGCCCGTGCCTTCCCTCACGAAAGCCACGTGATGCCAGTTTCCGTCCGAAATCGAAGCATTTGTGCTGGAGGTGAAACCGCCGCTATCATATACCATCAAAGCGTTTCCGCTGGTCGTGTAGAAGCCAGGATCATAGTTGTTGATAGAGAAGATGCAGTTGTAAGCGCCCGATGAAGTCGTCTTTATCCACGCCTCAAGCGTGTAGTTGCCAGTTCCCACGGTCGGGAAGCCAGTAGTCGCTAAAGAAACATAATCGTTGCCGCCGGCGAAATCATATGCACCGAAGCCGTCGAAGCCTCCGTTTGGCGAGTAGGTCGCTCCGGCGCTCTTCGAGGTCGCGTTGTTTAGGAGGTCCGAGTAATCGGTCGCACTGTACGCGTTTCCCGAGCCCTCGAATGGGATGTAAAGCTCAAGGAGCTCGTTCCCGTTTTTCCTCCACGTTGTGAAGTTGATTATCGGATCGCCGAATGCATGGTAGGCGTCCCAGCTGAGCATGAGGTTGTCCGTGGGCAGGAAGCCGGTTATCACCACATTGCTGATAACGAGGTCAGTAGCATCATTGTAAGCATATTCCACGTCATCCCCGAAAGTGAATTCCAGCGTGTGCACCCCATGTGTGAGCACCCGGCTCGTCTCGCTTCCTACCTCAGAACAATTATAGTCAACATAGATAACTGACTTGGTCAGGTCATCCCAGAGCGGCTCAAGCAGGGTTTCGCCGCAGCGCAGCTCCAGGAACAGAAGGTCCCCGGCCTCATCCTCGTCGTCCCAGGTCGTGCCGTTCACCGCGCGTATTGTTAGGTTGGCCGTGTCCGTTGTGTTGAAGCGCACAATCCAGGTTCCCCCGACAATAGGGAATGACTGCACATTGAGTATGGTGATATTGGCTTCTGCGAAAGCCGGATCATCCGGCGTCAGCGTGAATGTGTATTCCTCCCCGGGCACCAAGCTCATTATCTTGACCCACTCCCCGTTGCAGAGCTGGGCATCGAAATCCCATTCCGCGCACTTGTAGAGCGCGGTCCCCCGGGCCTCTGGCACCCGTACGGTCGCCTCGGTGAAGTTCAATGCTGTCGGGTCAATCGCGTAGACATTCCCGAGCTCGCTGCTTTGGAACGGGGTGCTGCTGCCAGGCACATTCTCCATCCGAAGGTCCCCGGTGAAACTCCCATCGATAACCAGGTTCTCGAAGAAGATGTCCGCGACGGCCTGCTGCTCCACAATATCGGTCCCGGCAGTCCTCGGGATGATTGTTACGTTGTAGATGCCGTTGGTGATGCCGCTCTCCGGCAGGCTCTCCCCACCACCAAGCGTCTGCTGGAGGCCGTTGCCATCAACCACAATCCGGGACTGGAAGCCCTGGCCTTTGGAGTTGAAGACATTGAAGGAGATTGAGCCGAAGGATATGTTGTAGCGCTCTGAGAGAAGCTGCGGGATTGTCCACCGCATCTGGTCCGGAACGCCGTCACCACCAGTGTCGATGAGCTCGAAGGGCACGCGCTCATCTGCTCCATTGGTTGTCCTGAAGAGCCGAAGCCGCTTGTTACGGACATCCTCAGAAGATACCGGCACGGACGCTGTCACATTTGAGAGCAGGACAGGGCTGGAGACCTCAGCCACCATAGTGTCCGAGGAGACCCAGCCGTGAGTGAGCACGGTCGGGGTCTCATAATCCATCTCCAGCACCCTGTTCCCGCCGAGGGTTTCAAGTAGGAATAGGTATGACATTGCGCTTCCGGCTCTGGGGGCGGAACCGGTCATTGCCTCAAGTTCAGCAGAGGCGAATGGCCGGATGCCTGTCTGCTCCGAGAGCATGTCCCGGCCGTCGAAAACAGTAACGCGCACATCCTCCGCTTCCGGAGGGAGAGCAAGGGTATAGTTCCTCTCATAATCGATATCATCCGTGGCCGTCAACTTCCAGTGCACGCGCTCTCCTGCAACCGCGGCACCCTGGACAAGATTTTCATTGTAGACGGACTGGGCTCGGACCGCTGATAGGTTGACTTCGGGGATGGTATCATTGTCGCCGAATATCAGCACCAGGCCAGTCCTACCCACAGTGGTGTTGGTAAGATTGATATAAACGCCGAAATCCTTTGGCTTCTTCCCATTCCCATTGTCAGCCCCGTTTTCATCGGCGCCTTCTGGCTCATCAGGCATAGTGAAGAGCTCAAGGCCGATGTCCGGCAGCGTGAGCAGCGAAGCAGAGTCCTCATCCTCGAGAAGCAGCTCTTCCGCCTCGTCGGCAAGGATGCTCAGTGTGTAGTCATACTCAGGAACGGAGACATTGACGTATATCCATTGGTTCTCGACCATCTGGATAGTGGAATAACTGGTCGGGATGCTCTCGTTCTGGACCATCACCTCTATAATAAGGTTCGAGAAGTCGCCAAGGAAGCCATCGCGGTGAGTGATATTGAAGAGGGAGGAGTCTGTGAAGTCGGCTATCGCTGAGAATAGGAACGGGACAACTAGCCCCATCGAAAGCATTACCATGAATGCTCTGCCGGTATCCGACTTCATTTTTGAAACCCTCTATTGCCTAACAATGCGCCATATGACGCACACTATCCCCGGGATGGCCCCGGAGCAAACAGAGAGAGCAAAGAATCTCACTACTCCTGCCCTCTCTCTTCAGTTCTCTTTTTCCGTTTTCTTGTGACTATGAACAATATCACCGCTATCATGGTGAACAGAATCACCAGTATCAGCAGTATCAGCCAGAGCGGGAATCCCTCCGCTTTCTCAAGCGGCAGGGTGTAGCTCTGCTCCTTTACCAGGAATCCCTCGCGGGCCCCATAATCCATGTTGATTGTAATTGTCGGATTGGCCGCGAAGTCCTCGCCGCTAAGCACCAGCGGAATCCCATCTACCATAAGCGAGGCGCCGTCAATTGACTGGGTTGTTCCCTTTACCACAGTAGGCGCGCCGCCCAGAATAATATCGACATCATTCCTGAAGAAGGCGGGCTCAGCGCCGTTGTTCCTGACGGTTATCAGAAGCCTGCTTTTCTCAGGGTCATAAGAGGCGCTCTGGATAGCCAGCTCGGATATATCAGTGTAATTGATTGTTGTCAGGGGCCCTGAAAGGCTGTCCCAGCTATCCAGGACGTTCTTTGAGTATCCGTATCTTGTTATAACGGTTGCCGTGATTTCGCCTTCCATCACCTCGGATAAATCAACCGAGTACGATGTCCCCGCCTTCTCATCCCTCTCAATCAGCTGGGGCACATCATCAGAGACGGCCAGATAGTCCGCGCCATCGACAGAAATCCTCAGCTCGTTTGTGTAGAACGCGGAACCTTCCCCGAGATTCTCCACAGTTACCATGACTTCATCGCTGTCAGCGTTGTACACGGCCTCCTCAATCCGGAGCGCTGGGACATATGCTGGGAGCGAGAAGGTATCAAGAGGCATCACGTCGGTGCCAGCGGACGGGACCGCCTGCCCGAATTTCACTATTATGCCCAATGTGACATCCTCGCCAGTTTCCTCCTTCAATTCCCTTTTGATTATGTCCCGCAAGTCGTAGAGGGGGATTACCAGGTCATTGCTGACAAGCAGGATTGTCTTTAGCCTTCCTTCTGCGACATTTGTTTTGATGAATTGCTTTGTTAGCTGGGGGACGATTCTGCCGGAGAGAAGTATCGGCATTTTTCCCTCGGCCATTCCCTCCTCGATAAACTGCCCGGTATTGGCGATTACCGTATCCGCATCCCCGAACTCCTCCATGGTGCGCCCGACAATCAAAAGATTGTCCTCATACCGATCTTCCCCATTTCCGACGATTTCAGGATTGAATTTGCTAAGGACCGCCCTCACTTCGGCATCCACAAGGCCGAATATCATGATACTCTCGGCCCCCTGGACGACATCCTCGACATCGTCGATGTTGTCTTTGTTCGCCAGTATGACATATGAATTCGTCCTGGCGGCGTAGGTCAACACGGATAGCGCACTGTCGGAATAGGCGGAATCCACGATTATGAATTTCTTTGCTCCTGAGCGGATTGCGAGCTCAAGGTTGGTCTCGCCACCCTCAGAAGAGGAAAATAATTCAACTGTATTGTTCCTGCTTTCAAGGGCAGTCTTGACAAAGCCGCTGATTGGCAGCTCAGATGACTGGATAAGGAGGATGTCATGCCCGCCGCCCACTTTTGCGGCCAGGATATCAGCGCTTGAGCCCTGGGAGGGCATGAACTTGACTGGATAATCGAGAGCATTAGCGTAAAACACTGCAGAGAGCACATCCCTGCCGTCGAAGGAGTTGACCACGACGAAATTCTCAGAAAAGGCACTGGAAATCAGAAGAAGCGTGAACAGCATGATAATCGAAAGTTTTCCCATGGTATATCCCTCCCGCGATAGTTGGAATCAAAAAAGAAAAAAAGAAAAGAAAAATACTCTTCCGGTCTCGCTTCAGTTGAGCTCGACGAAGAAGAAGTACGTTTCTGTCACAGCTGAGCCAGCGGTGGTCGGTACCATAATCTCATACATGGCGCCGGTTCCGTTGTAGTTCACACCGGTTGAGCTGATGTTGGTACAGAACGCAAAGTCCGTCTCTGTCGCTCCCCCGTCATCAACACCACAGGTTGTGAACGTGCTGCTTCCCTGGTGGGCCACGTCTATGGTTGCCGCTACTGAGCCCTGCTCGAAAGCAAGGTTGCAGCCAGAGGTTGTAAAGGTCTCAGTCGCATTGTCGGCAACGTTTCCGAAGCCCCATGCGGTGTCGACCGCAACAGCGGTTGCAGTGCTTACTGCCGTCCAGTCGAAGTCGTTTCCTTCGGAAGCGCAGACTTCACCTCCGCCGTCTGCATCCCACGCCCAAGAGTATACGTTGTTGGTCGCAGAAGCATCGGTAAGGTTCAGGCTACCAGAGATGTTTCCGAAGAATGCTGCCCACCTGTCAGTGAGTGTGTAAGCGCCAAGGGTCACCTGTGAGATGTTACCACCTTCGGTGTCTACAGAGACGCCGGTTGTGGCCACCCATCTGGCGATTTCAACTTCACTGGCAGAGTTAGCGTCGTCAATAGCGAATACTAATCCCATACCAAGTAAAAGGACTCCGAATAGAGTCATTGCGTTTTTCCAATTCATTGTTTCACCTAGGTGTTTTTTGTTAATCCACCTTGGACATGGTAACTGAAATAAGATTTATAAAGGTTTCGTCGGTTTTCGACTGATTTCACCTCTGAAATGTAAACTGCAGATTATGATAAAAATTCTACAAAAAATTTCAGAGGAAATGAAAAAAGCCGGAGATGGATACGCAGGCAAAATATAAAAAGATTGTGCCGCCCCCGGACGCGGTTTACGTCGGAGGGCAAGCAAATCAGTCGCACCTTGTAAGCAGCCAGACGACGATTGTCCAAAGTATCATTGTCAGGGCCATAATCCCAAGCGCGAACTTGAGCGGGGTTACATACTTGCGCCATTTCTCCATTTTCCTGCGCCCCCTGAGCCTTTGCTCATGCAGCATCTCGGATTTCAGCTTCATGTAGAAGTGCCTCATCGCGAAGAAGAACCCGATGACCAATATCATGAGGGTCCAGGTGACGTCTGCAATCTCGCAGACTGAATAAGGCAGCGAGGGCTTCTTCACGTTGATTGCCAGGTGCCCGCGTGTCATGAACCTGCCCATCTCGAAGACGTCTATCGGAACGGTGTATGTCCCCGGAGCAACATCCCAAAGGTCAACAAGCATCGTCACGACAGCGCTCTCCCCGGGAGCCAGAGTATCAGGATACTCACCCGGGAACACCATCGACTTGTACCTGGCTATCTCGAAGGTTATGTTGGTGACTGTCGCGTTGCCGATTCCAGTGTTGTTTATCAGCAGGGTGACGTTGCCCCTGAAACCGGGGTCCAGCTCAATCGTCTTGTTCTGCAGATTGAGCGTCGGCTTGTGCAGTATCAGGCAGACGTTCGATATCGTGGATGCGATTAGCGTTGGGTCCGACTTCCCGATGCATTGGAGGGCCGAGACCAGGGACTCGTTGTAATCAAGTATCTCGAGAGGCTCCATGTCAATTACTATCTTCCCTATGATGGTAGTATTGGCGCGGATGGTGTCCTGTATCTCAACATAGGCGTATTCCCCGAAATCCCCGCGCACGAAGCACTGCACATCAGTAAGGTCGGCGGTCGAAGTCAGCTCGAAAAGCTTCTGGCCATCGAGGGGGTAATCAACAGTCACACAGAAGTCATACGGGTTGACTGAGAGCAGAACATCTGGAGGTGGTGGCGGCACATGGGGATAGTAAGGGGTCCCTGGAGGCCCGCCTCCCGGAGGGACATAGGGCTGCTCGCCCACCTGGAAGGTCACGCTGTCAGAGCCGACATTTCCAGTGGTGTCCTGGCCATAGAGCGTGAGCGAGTGTGTGCCAGTGCCCACATTGAGTATGTATGCGGGACCGCAGACAGGCATGTTGACGCTCGCGCCGTCCAAAACATACCAGCAGCTCACGATGTCATCATCGTCCATCATGATATATGTGAATGGGATGGTGCCGCTCTCATATGTAATCGGCTCAGGAGTGAGGATTTCCACGTAAGGCGGAAGGTCGGGCCCTATCCCGTTTATGAAAACCTGGTATGGAGCGCCAGGGGAATCAGTGGTAAGGAAAACAGTATCGTTTATCGATGAAATCGCCGTGTCCATCGTGGTGTAATCATCCCGCACAAGGCCGATTACAAGGTAATTGACATCAGGCACGATGGATACGTTCATGTCATCCGTCGCGTTCATCACGGAAATGTTCACCAGGCTTCCGCTCTGGTTGCGCTCAACCCCGAAATCACCGTTGAACCATCCGCGCAGCCTTGACAATTTCCACCTTGCCGCCAGATCCATATCCGTTGTGTTCGAGATGAACACGTACGGTATAGATGGATACCAGGCCCTGAAGCTTGAGATTTCGAGAGGGAGAATCGGGCAGTTGTCCGGAGGGACTGAGGTTATGGGCACTGATGTATGGGTGACAAGAAGGTAGTTGCCATCGAAGCCGTCCGCATACGCCAGAGAGACATGCCTGCCCAAAAGCTCGGATGCCTCTGATGCGCACACACGAAGCAGGGCATCCGGATTCTCCAGGGAATTGTCCTTGTACGAAGTGGAATTCTCATCATACACGAGCGATGAATACAGCGAGTCGTTCACATGCACTATCGCCACGTCGTAGAACTGGGCGTGGGCTGCCGGAAGGAGGCAGAGCAATAGCAAGGCTGCGAATGCTTTCATCACGGTACCACCAGCTTCATTGTGATTGCGTACATCTGGTAAATCCAGTCATATATCCAGAGGACATACTGGTCCTTGTTCACCAGCTCATGGTCGTTCACCCAGCCAGGGTCGGCGCAGGTGTAATCCTCAATCAGGAGCGGGACATCAGTTGTCAGTGTTCCGTTGTATGCCAGTATGAGTGCGCCTGGAGCAAATACATTGACTATGATTCCATAATTGCCTACATAGGGCGCGACATTCTCGCTTGCGTAAACGGTATATAGAAGGTTGCAGGTCGGAGAGAGGACAAACCTCGCATATCCGCTTGCGTTCCCAACCATTTCAGCCCTTGTAAAAGAGCTCAGTCCCCTGCCGGTTCCGGAATCGTTCCACACCTGCGTTGGGGAGAAAAGGCTGAGCCCATTGGTTTCAGTTATCACGAACCTTGGATTTGCAACAGTGTTGTTGTTAGAGTCAGTCACCCACATTGTGACGTTGTATGGCCTCCCCCAGAGCGGAAAGATGTTTGTATAATTGTCATCAATCATGATGTGCAATGTGTAGAACGGGTTGACGTTCACGTTCGTGGACGCGTTGTTGTTGTTCTTGTTGCACTCCGCAAGCTGATTGTTCTGGTCGCCCCTTGCCGTGAAAGTATATGTGCCGCTCGCACCTTCGGCGGGCCAGATTATGCTCCGGGAGGTCGTTCCGCCGCCTGCCGCAAGATTGTTGGTTATCGTCCACTGGGTATTGTTGGTATACCCGCCAGGGCCGGTCATGTTCAGGGCGAGGATGAAGTCGGTCGTTATGTCCACATTGCCGTTGTTGGTCAATGTTATCGTGATGTTGGATGTTGCGCCATAGTAGATGTTGCTCGGATTCGCGCTGATGGAGGTTGAAAGGTCGGAGCCTATGCAAATCGCGTCGCCAAGGCCGTCGACGACAACAAAGCGGTTGTACACCACCTGGTCGTTTACCGGAAGGCCAAGATCAAGCTGCACAGGCAGCTGGGCAGAGGTATTCACAACAATCGCGTCGTCGCAG
This sequence comes from Microcaldota archaeon, assembly GCA_043812915.1. Taxonomy (GTDB): domain Archaea; phylum Micrarchaeota; class Micrarchaeia; order Anstonellales; family Bilamarchaeaceae; genus CAYVTJ01. Next base: position 8,932 of record JBDRLQ010000018.1, read on the forward strand.
GTGTCCCCGATGTCATCGCTGCACAGGGCAATCAGCATGCTGCGCCCTGTCGTGGAGCTAAGCCCCCACTCCGCATCCGCCGGAGACCTGGAGATGCTGCCGACATCAGTCTCGAATGTTATGCTGGTGACATCAGCAGTTACATTGCCGGTCGCCTGGCTGAATGAGCGGGTTGTCGAGTAAGAGCCGCGGAGCCATCCGTTTGGCGCGGCGATGCCCACATAGGAAGCACCGGAGCCGTCAACATTGTTCGAATACATCGCATGAATCCTTCCGGGGAATGCAGATACGAATACCGGCGGTGTGCGGCTGAAATCCCGGAACTGTGAGAACGCGAATGCGTCTATTGGCGTGTAGTAGCAGCCGCCCCCCGCATTAATCGAAGTGTAGACAAGCGTGTACGGTGAGCCTGTCGTGAGGTTCCAGCTGACAGGAACCTGAATGACCGTTCCGCCACCCAGGTCGGCAGAGTATACAGCAGCGACATAGCGCATGCCTGCGCCGCATAGCCTCATGCCAAGGTCGGGATTCACCCCGAACGTGTCCGCGTAGACCTTCTGCGCGGCTGATGAATAGACATCAGTCACCGTATTTGTATTGTCAATGATGTAGGCGGTCTGGGAAAATGCCAGGCCGGCCACAACACACAAAAACAACAATATCTTGTTCATAGTTACACCGTCGATAATGATTTTGCGATATTTTCGAGTATGGAATTGATGTTCTGCAGGTTGGAGGCGATAAGGGCTGTTGTGAGATCATCCATGTCCGTCTCCCCTGCGGTGGGGTCCTCAAGAGTGGAATCCACAGGGAATACAAGGGTTACGAAGGGAGCTCCCGCGCTGGGCTCGGTGAGCGCGACCGAGAAAGTGGCAAGCGTGTTGTACCTTGTCGGTATGAACAGGAATGTCTCGTTGGTGATGAACATGTTCGTGTCGTTGTAGCCGTCCTTCTGCGGCTGCTGGGGCACGAAGATCACATGGCCGTTTGACTCGACTACGGCCGCGGTGGCGTTGATGGCTGCCAGTGTCGGATCGTCCAGCACGGTTATGTTCAGCATGTTCGGGGCGCCCGCTTTCAGGGTGGGCAGCGCGGTATATGTGCCGTTGTTGTAAACAGTGACGTTTGCAACGCGCATTTTCCTCTCGTTGAGCCACTTGCTTGCAACGCTGGCCAGCGAGTTCATGTTCTGTGAAGACGCCTTAACCTGGCTCTCGTATGTGGGGTTTATCAGGTCGGTCCGATAGGTCGGGCTCAATGAAGAGTAATCGGCGATTGAAAGATTCACCCTGCAGTAGAATCCTCCGTCATTGACCTCAAGATATGGCATGTGCCCATAGCTGTCAGGGATGTTGTACCTGGTTGGCGCAAGGGCGAACAATGCCCTTCCTGCGCCGTCGGTATTCTGGTAGCCCAGGCCGAGGATCTCCCTGCCCAGGGCGAGAATCGGGAACAGGAGGTTCCTTCCATTTATCTCGTTCGCGCTTATCCGCACGTTCGGGACCGGAGTGGATGAGTTGTCAGCGACAAGCACCTCCACTCCATACGGGACCCCGCTCTTTGGGAATGTCGTTGTTTGCACGCCGTCAATCCAAACTGTTATGTTGCAGTCCTCCGCGCCGTAGATGTAGAAATTGTAGGTTTCAAAGGCCGGGACCATGTATTCGAAATCGAAGAAGCTCCCGTTGTATCCGAGAAGCGACTCTATCGCAGTCACGAACACCGCCTCAATGTGCGTCCCGTTGTCGAACTTAAGGACACCCATCCTCGTGTTCGAATTGAGGGTGATGAACGGGCACAGGATCGGAGTGCTGGCCAGATAGCAGGTCATGTAGCTGCAGGCAGGATCGCAGAAGGTATTCAAAGGGCTGTCGACCGTGCCGGTGAAGTTGAGGCCAGAGAAAATCGAGAAAGGGGAAAACATCCCGCTATCATTGAAATCTGAGATGGCTGGGGAGAAAATCTGGGTGGTGGCAGGCTTCTCATCCAGCCGGGTCACCATCATTGTCGCATTGAAATATGTCGCGTAAGAGCCGTTCGGCTGGTTGTTGAAGACAGTGGTGTTGCTGACATTCTGGGCGGAGACGGGCTGCGTAAGGTCAATCATGCTGCCATTTAGCCAGCCGACAATCGCTCCCCAATGGAGGGCAGGCTCGCCGGTAAGATCTGCCTGGGTGATATTGCCCCCCTCGATAGATCCATTGGCAGGCTGCGCGCATGCAGTTCCTAATAGGAATAGCAAAAATAATAGTGAGACTGCCTGAATTCTACGCATGGGGATAGAAATGACTTAAGCATTATAAATGTTATTGTTGGTTTTCGGGGAGCCAACGTCTGAAAAAAATCCATAAATCAGGATTTGGAAATCTTTGTTTTTCCGTTCGGGAGCAGCTCGAGGAGCTCGTCCGGATGGGCCTGGAATCTCTTGGCAAGCTCCTTGGCCAGCGCGCCCTTCTCCTTCCCGGTCTTAGCAGGGACAAGGCGCGCCTCGCCTTCGAGTTTCTTCTTTGAGCAGTCCGGGACAATCTCCAGGCCGGTCTCGCTCTTTCCAACCCTCACGGCCAGCGGCGTGCCCCTGAACCATATGCGCTTCCCGATTATCGCGAAGGCCCCGGTCGGGATGAATCCGCCGGCAGCGTGCTTGCTGACCTGCTCCTTTTTCACAGCGTAAACGTCAACCGCTGCATTGGCGTTCCTCCATGCCTTGGAGTAGCTCGCCGCGAACTGCGCAGTCTCCCGCAGCTCCTGCTCATCCGCCTCAGCCCCATTCTTCAGGATGATTGCCGAGCCGCCCTGGATGTCCGCGTGGAAGAACAGGTCACTCCCTTCCATGTAGCTTCCGAATACCTGGTCGTTCTGCTGCGCGTTCCGCCCGCCGACCGCCAATTTCCCTCCGGAAGTGTTGAACCAGTTGAACTTCTCGAACCATTCCCTCTTCCGCTGGACGCGCACCTCTTTCTTTTCCACTCCCGCCTTGCGCACCTTCTCCAGCTCCCCCTCGGTTTCCTTTATCGCCTGCTCCAGGCCCTCGATTTTCTTCCGGGCTTCCTTTGCATCCTCGTAGTAGCGCGCTGCGTTTTCGTGGATTGATTTTGTGATGTTTATCCTGATTCTCATTCCATTACCCTGTTGCGGCAAAGCCCTCATTCCTTGTTGGGAAGCCCATCGTTTTAATCCCTACTGTGCAGGCCTCAGTCAATCGTGCCGGATGGGGCGGCAGAGCAGTCCTGGTGCGTCCAGAACAGCCTGCCATAAACGATGCAGCTCTCGCAATTGGCAGAGAGGAAATCAACGGCCAGTATCCGCGGGTATGGCATGCACCGGTCTGCAGAAACTGTAAGCTCAGACGCCTCTTCATTACCTGGCACAAGCAAGAGTTCGAAGAATTCCGATTGAAGCTGTGCGCTTTGCGCATCCCCGAAAACATGATATGCCTTTTCCACTTTGGCTCCCGCCCTTGCAACCTCTTTTTCGCATACCGAGACGGGGGTCTTGAGGCGCTCCCTGTCGCTAAGGCCGTTGTAATCGTTTACATTGCCCGCGATAGCAGCGTCGAAGCGGTAGAGTGCATAGCGGTTGACAGGATATGAGTATGAGTGGCCATCCATCGGATAGATTGAGAAGAAGAATACTGAGTCCCCAGGCTCCACCTGGAGATTGTAGTCGAACTCATTTGCCATATGGCTGTATCCAAGCGCGGCGAGGAGGGCGATTATGAAAAGGGGCACCAGCTCAACCAGAATCACCCTGCTCTTCTTCCAGCTGAGGAGCTCCACGAACAGGACAAATGAGATTATGAACGCCGCCTGGATAAGGTCGAGGAACAGCGCATTGAAGAGCTGGATAATCGACATTCCTGGGAACTGGGCATCATACCGCATCATGGAGAAAAGGAGTGATGCAGTCACCACGACCCCGACGAAAGCCGCCCAGAAACGGAACTTGATGAGGTATCTCTTCTTCGGCTCATGCCTCGAGAAATACAGCAGGAACAGCGCCGCAAGGAACGGGACATTTAGCGGGCCGCCATCGATGGAATACTTGAGCAGTATGAAAGCGCCGAATAGCGCAGCCACCTTTGTGGCGGGGGTCCTAAAGAGCGGGGCGGAATAGAAGATTGCGATAAGGGCCCCTAGCAGAACCAGGAACTGGACAAGGTAAAGCTGGGCCGGGACATAATCCAGAAAGACAATTCCATAGTCGATTGTGGTTTCATCAAATTCAAGGCCTGCCATGATTAGCGGGTACACCATCGCAGGCTTCATTGTGTGTATGTGCAGAAGCGTATTGTAGGAAAAATGGGGGCCGCTGACAGCAAACGCCTCGCCGACAGGCAGCAAATCCATGCCGGGCGGATAGGTGTAGAGGAAGAATGCCCCGACCGTTATCATGTTCGCCAGAAGCACAAGGAAAATGAAGGTTGCCAGCGCATGTTCCCGCAGTTTCAGGAATGCGGAGCAGAAAATGAAAATAGAAGCGAAGGCGAAGAAAGCGATTACCTTGGCATCGCTGACTCCATAGGCCACCGGGTCGATGAAAGGCTTGAAGACCAGGCAGATGGACGGCAGCACAAAGCATAGTATCGCAAGAACGGCAAAGAGGCCTGATGCCCAGTATTCCCAGCTTATTGATATCTTCTTTTCTTTCAGGTACTCCCTGATTCGCGGATAAAGGAAGACTGCCATCGCAAGGAAGAGGATGGCTGAGAACGCATTGCCGATATTCGCAGCTTCCGCCAGAGTGAGGGAGCCGACTAGGATGGCGAATGTGATAAGCCCGCGAAGCACAATGCCAATGGAAATGAAAGCGAAGGACGCCCAGAAGCTGAAGGAGAGGTTTGTGGAGAGCAGGCTGCAGGTTAGCGCATTGGCGCCGTTTGCGGTTCCAGGGATTAAGAGCGCGAAGGACACCGGTCCTTTTGTTGAGAGGAGCTTTCCCACGTTGAAATTCCTGAGCAGCCTGTACTTTGAGAAGATAAAAAGGTAGAGCGGCACCATAAGTATGTTCAGGATTGTTCCAAGCGCATAAATGAGCGGGTCTGTGACTCCTAGCGCAAAGCCCACGAACAGGGCGCCCCGATTCTCAATGAAGGGAACCACCGAAAGGAGAAGGACAAGCAAAACCTCGTACATTTACCACCACACCTTTTTCAGACCTAACTTATAGGCGATGATATTGCCGGCAGGGTGCAGCACCAGAGTCATCGGAAGAATGATGATTGCGTTGGCTGGCAGGCTGCCGAACGCCAGGAAGTATGCGATGAAGGCGCCCACAACGAAATCGAGCTGGTCGAATACCGGGAATGGGGTTCCCGAGGGCATCTTCAGGCGCCTTTTTATGAAGCAGTTTCCGAGGGTTCCAAGATATCCCCCAGCCCCAAGGACAAGACCCATGAAGGCGGAATATCCAAAAAGGGAATATAGGATTGGGGTGGCAATAAGGAATACCGCGATGCCTTTCCAGTCCCTGCGCTCGCCGAACCATTGCCTGTGGAGGGGGCGGGCTGACTTGTAGCCGCTTATGTGCCATATTATGACCATCGTGGCGTTCACGATGTAAAGCGGCAGGATGAAAACAAGCGCAGAAAGCATGTCCGCAAATAGCCCTTCCATGTAGAAGTAAGCAGGACTAAGAAATAAATAGGTTTCAAAAGCCCTAAAAGCCCTTAAAAGCGCTCTTCTGCAAATATCGCTTGATGGAAAGGGTCGGGGAGATAGACGCCTTCAGGGGTTTCGTGATAGTGCTGATGGTATTCTTCACGCTCACCCAGATGCTCAGCTCGAACCTGCCGGATATCCTGAAGCACAACCAGGACTGGGAGCTCCATTTCGGGGATTTCGTCCTTCCGATGTTTCTCTTTGCAAGCGGTATGTCCCTTGTTTTCTATGTAAGGAAGCACAACGCAAAAGGCCGGCGGGAGTTCATTTTAGACATTCTCGAGCGCTTCGGGAAGCTGGCCATCATCGCCCTGATGCTTTCGGTATATACAAGCGGGGAGATTTTCGGGATGGATGTCATCATGCTCAGCGCGCTCCTGTTCCTCGGAACCATGGTTGTGTTCCGGCTCAGCCAGCCCGCGATACTTGCGCTGATGGCAGCAATCTGCCTGCTCTATTATGCGCTTTTGCAGATTGGCACCATGCCGGTTTCCATGGAAAGCGACCTTGGAGGATATCCAGCTGCCGCCTACTATTTCACTGTGATGCTCTCAGGCATGCTGTTCGGGAAAGAGCTGGAGCGTAAGAATGAGAGCGGCATGAAGCGCCTTGCCATAATATTCCTTGCCCTGTTTGCGGGCTCCGCGCTGCTCATGCCGATTGACAAGATGTCCGCATCGCCATCCTTTATGATGCTCTCGGTCCTCATCTCTCTTGGGTTCTTTTCCGCGACGGCACTGGCCATGAAAGCTGGGAAGCTGCATCTTTTCCAGTGGCTTGGGAGAACGCCATTAAGATATTGGATACTGATGTTCCTCCTGTTTATCATCCCGCTTATGTATTATACATATTTCAGGGGCCAGGCATTCCCCATGGAGATTGACTGGCACATCGGAATTGCAGTTAGCGCAGGTGTGATGTTCATGTTGGGGGCAGTTTCCTGGATTATTGACCGCGCACATGAGAAAATAGCGACTGATATGGCACAGAAATGAGCGCCTGCATTGTGTCAGAATGCGGATGCAACGTGCAAGAAAAATACGTTTATAAACATTATTGTCGAGAAGGTCAGTAGATGCAATCGATAACGATTGAGGTGAACTAAGAATGGATCCATTATCAAAAATGAAAATGGTCGGCAGAGTAATGATGATTCTCATGCTCCTTTCGGGTTTTGCATTCGCAAACACCGGCGGAGGAACTGAGAACCTCGAGCAGGCCATGGAAGACCTGTGCAACAACGCACGTGCGCTTCTCGGTATCGGAGCTATGCTCCTTGTAATACTTGCAGCCGCAGTTTATGCGATTGGACAGATTGTTGGTGCAGAAACCAGGGCCAGGGCTTCGGTCTGGGCCACGGCGATGCTTACCGGTGCCGTCATCGGTGTCATCATCTACATGCTGGTGCCAACAATAGTCGCAACAATTCTGGGCTCAGATTCACCGGGAGACAACCCCTGTGCATTTACCTTTACATGAAGGGACTTTCCCTTCATTTTGTTGCTTTTTTTCTTCCTTTGGTTTTCTTTCAAATCTCCTGATTTTATAAACTCTAACGCCGAAGAAAAGAGTTATGCTTTCCGGGCTGATACCTTCTCTCTCAAGGCATGAGAAAGAAGTCACAATTCTTGAGATAATAAAGAGCGCCGAGAAGGAGAAGAAGCAGCTTGACATTTGCATCCAGGGAGAGCATGAATCCTGGGTAAGTGAATGGGCAAAGAAAAGAGGCCACAGCCTTGGCGCGGGAAAGGATTTGGCAATTATAATAGACCAGCATCTTGATTCTGCCGCGCTCTCCTTGCTGCGGAAGAAATCCAATAGAGTGGCGGTTATTTACCCGTCAAAAGAGCTCAGGCACCTCCCAGACATGCTTACAAAAAAAATCCCAAAAGGCCTTGCGCTGGAAAAAGACCAGGAAAAGGATGCGATAGTAAAGGACTGCTTCTATGGCCTGTGGAACGTAGCTTATTTCGGATTCAAGGACCCAAGGCAGGATAGATATGAAATTTCAGCCATCTTCTGCCTGCTTGCCCTGCTGCTTTTCCTTGCTACTGCTCCCGATCCGGTTGATGACCTGCTCAGGCATATGAAGGTGCACGAATATGCGTACGATTACGCGGGCATGTACGCCAACGCGTGGGGATTCTCCTTCAACCCATACCTGCTCTTTGACCATTTTTCCGGAATGATAGACCAGGGGTTCGGGGAAGCTGGCCTGAAGGTGATGCAGGGCCTTGCTTTCCTGGCATTTGCCGCTGCCTTTTTCCTGCATACTAAGGGATGGAGCGAAAGGTTCAGGATATTCATGTTCGTGCTCATCCTGATACTTGTTGGCACCAGGATTACATATGCAAGGCCAGCGGTCTTCGAGTCTTTCTTCTTCATAATAGCATTGCTGCTTTCAGGGCCCCTCGCGGTGCTGTGGGGGATATTCATGGGCTCGTTCTACTACCTGTTCCCGATATTCCTCATCCCCCTGGTGCTTGTGCGAAGAGAATACCTGATAAGCCTGGTTGTCTCCCTGGCGATGTGGTACGCATATGCCGGGCCGGCGTATTTCATTGATATCTATCATTTCATAGTGAGCATACTGACCGAAAGGGTCTCATTCATAATGGAGAACCAAAGCGTGCTCGCCCTGCTATTCAACCCCTTCTTCCTGCTGCTGCT
>JBDRLQ010000019.1:0-10375 GCA_043812915.1 Microcaldota archaeon
CAAATACATGAAAATAGCACAAACGCTGGGAAAATTAATTGCCGGCAGCACAAAGAAGGAAAAGAAAAAGAGGAAAAAATCAAAAAAGAAGAAAGAAATGGTTACGGTGGCACATACCAGGTGGGCGCCTCAGCAGTACACTTGCTCTCCCCGGGACATACTGGGTTCGAACCCGGGCAGTCGGAGCACGGGAACCTCTTCACATACCCGCAGCAGCAGCTTGACTGTCCGGCTATGTTCGAGACCGCATAGAACCAGGAGTACTTACAGGTCAGGTAACAGGTCGGAGAGTCGAAGTAACTCTCTGCAGCCGCGCCGCACTCGGATGAAGAGCCGTAGGCCCCAGGAATCACGACCGCGCCGGGAGTTGCTGAGCAGATTTCAGCGCAGTCAAGTTCGGGCGGGTACACGCACCTGCATCCGCCTGAGCAGACCCCTCCGGAACCACAGCCGTTCGGGTTTGCCTTAGGGTCGCACTGCTCGCCTGAATCCACCATCCCGTCTCCGCAGTAGGCTGGAACATCATAGCAGAGGCATCCGAGGCAAACCTCCCCCTCGTAGCAGTCCGAGTCGAACTCGCACTCTTCCCATCCTTCTACGACCTCATCCCCGCAGTCATTCTCAGGCTCCTCCTCGGAGCAATGGCATTCATAGCAGTTCATCCCCGATGGGCAGTCGTTATCGCTCTCGCATTCCTCATTGCCGTTGACATCGCCGTCCCCGCACTCGGGCTGCACCTCCTCCTGGCAGTCTGCATTGGATGAGCACTCATCGCCGCCATAGCCATCCACAAGGACGCATGCCTCATTGTGGCACTCCAGGTGCTGGTATTCAGGAGGCTCCTCGCCCTCGGGCACTTCGCCCGGAGGCACGCAGCGGCAGTTGTAGCAGACGTTTCCGCCTTCACAGCGCACTGTCACGGAGTTTCCATGGTCGCACTCTTCCTGCCCCCCGATTGAGCCGTCCCCGCACTGCGTCGTTTCACCAACACACTTGCAGATTCTGCACTGCTGGCCCTCAGGGCAGATATTATAGAGCACATTGCCGCCATCGCAGTCCTCCATCGGGGATGATATCTTTCCATCTCCGCAGACCACAGAGGTCTCAAGGTCCTTGCACTGGCAGTCCTTGCAGTATTTTCCTTCAGGGCACTTGTTGGTGCTGTAGCTCCCATGGTCGCACTGCTCCCCTCCGGTAATTGCCCCGTCACCGCAGACAGGCGCAGCGCCGCCATCTCCTCCATCAGGGGGAACACCTTCGCCTCCGCCAACGACAACGCCTTCGCCGTCACCCGGATCGACCCAGTCGTCAGGTGGAATTATAACGTCCTCAGGCCCGCAGTAGTCTCCGACGAACTCGCAATCCTCGCAGTCAGTGCCGTCAGGCTCAATCACTATGCACATGTACGCAGTTGTCTCGTTGCAGACAACATGGCAGCACCTGCACGGAAGCGGCTCTGTCCATGTTGCATCGTTCGTGTCATTGAGCTTCGTCTGGACAAAATCCTTGGCTTTCCGCTTTGCCCAGTCGAAGGCCTCCTTGTCAGTCACTGAGCCATCATCGTTCGTATCAACTTCGTCCTTCAGGCTCTCGTTGGACCTGCCCTGGATATAGTATTGGGTGAAGATGCCTCCTGCCTTCATATCCTGCCAGCTACCTGTCAGACCCCACGCAGGGTTGTCACCTACCGGAGTGATGACAGTCCGGCCCTTCCCAGCCAGGTTTGGAGCGGCAACGCCGCTGTGGCAGGAGAAATACATGAAGGTCAGGTAGCAGGACTTGATGTTGTCCAGCTTGTTCTCGAATCCTATATCCCATGCATGGCCCCCGTCAGCGCTCCCATGGTCTATCGGTGCGCCACCGGGCGGCACTGGCGCAGGGGTTGTAAAGCGCGGGTTTATTGTCACCCTGTGCAACTTCTTCGAAGCTCCAGTCGCCTCCCAGTTCGCGACGCCTCCAGTCAATGCGCCAACACCAGTGACCCAGGTCGTCTCGCCGGTAGTCTTATGCCGATACTCATGCATCTGATAGGACATTCCGTGCCCTGAGATATAGATGAAAACCTCATCGCAGCACTGGGCGTCCCTCGCCAGGGCGTCAAGCCCGGCAACCAGCCGGTTCATTGTTGTCTGGCCGTCGCTGTTGGCCTCCCCGGCCTGCGCTGTAAGATAATTGATATTTCCGTCAGTAAAGCCCTGCCCTTTCAGGAATGAATACACATTGGCAGTGTCGCCCCTGAACATGGGCTCATCGTATCCGGTAACTACAAGGGCGCGCTTTGTCCCGACACCCACACAGCAGAGATCCTCATCGAACGGGACCTGGGTTCCGAGAGGAACATTCGCGATTGCGAGGGCGTTATATTCCAATCTGTAGAATGAGCCAAGCGGCTCTGAGAAATCATATGTCAGGTTCCCTTCTGATTTTGCAGGATATACCCTCCACGCGGCATTCATCCTCTCATCGATTGTCGAGAAGTATGAAAGGCCGTTTATTACCGGGAACCATTCCTCATCATACACCTGGTACTGCGAAGTGGCAGCATCAATCAGGACATAATATGCCTGGTGACCGAATGGCATCAGCGGGTCGGTGTCCACGAAGAAGAACCAGGAATCCTTGGTGAGTGTCTGGTTGAAGAACTCATCCCCGCGGTTGGAGCTTATAAGCGTGCCAGAGGGCAGCGGGTCCGGCCCGGGAGAATACGCATACCAGTCATTGGAGCCGACCACATCGGTGACAACGAGGTCGACCGCATCCTCTTCGGAAAGCGGGAGAGCGTAGCTCTTCGATGGCTTCTCCATCGAGGGGCAGTTCATATCAATGTCCCTCTCAATCATCCCGGCAAAGACCGCCATGCCAGTGGCGTCCACAGATGCAAGCTTGTCTTTCAGCATCGAAGCGGATGAGTCCGGATAATCGGCAAGATAGGAATTCACCTTGCTTCCAGCGGCTGTTGCATCCGAAGAAGCGCCTTCCATGTCCTCAATCAGGGAAGTATAATCCTTGCTGCAGTCAACGCCCTGCGCGCCGTAGGCGGTTGCCTGGTCGATGTACTCGAAGTACAATTCGACGACATTCAGGGTCATCAGCTGCGCGTCTGTTAGAGTTAGATATTGCGGATATTTTCCACTGGCTGTTATCTCACCCTCAAGCTGCCCGACTTCCGAGCGCAGGGAACCAACTGAGGCGGCACTGCCTGCCTGATATATCCGTTCGTTCAAGTCGTCGAGCCTGTCCGCGAACGGGTCTGGTTCAGGGACTGGCGCCGGGCCGGGGCCCATGAACAGCATTGCCGCCGCGGCTACGACGAGGATTAGTACTAAGACCAGGAAACCTTTCAGTATGTTTGATAAGCCTCGCATGGGGAGAAATCATAAGTAAAGCATATAAAGCTGCCTCAAATGTGGAATCAGTTATCGAGGTGCGGCAACAAAATGCTGATTGATGGGTTTTCGGCATTCGAAAAGTATCCATATGCGCAGAAAGGGCAACAGATGCAAGTGACACCAAAAACCAAGAAAAAGAGAAATGCTCCGTTCGGGATTCGAACCCGAGTCAACGGAGTGAAAGTCCGCGATCCTTGACCGGGATGCCCGGCAATTTGACTGTGTAAAATGAGTCAAAAGGCCACTAGACTAACGGAGCTTTTTACTCGCCAAGAAGCTTCAGTATGTCCTCGTGGACTGACTGAGCGTCCCGGCTCGCATCCAGCATATGCCAATTTGGTGTTAAAAACCTTTCCTCATGGAGCTTGATGAAGTTATTCCGCACTTTTTCAAGGTACTCCTTATTCTCCTCGTAGCGGTCAAGCTCCTTCTGCTTGCTTTTCCTATCCTGGGAAACTTCAGAGCTTATGTCAAGGAGCAGCACCAGGTCCGGCCTTAGGAAGCCGCACTCTGAAACGATTTTCTTCCCATTATCATAGGATATGCCGTTGATTTCATACGCTATTGTGGAGAAAACGTAGCGGTCCAGGATTACTGTCCTGCCAGCTTCCAGAGCCTCTTTCACTTTCTGCTGCTCGTTCGCTATGTCTGAGAGGAACAGCAGGAAAAGCGCCTTAGGCCCGAGCGAAACCCTTTTCTCAAGATAATCATTCAGAAGGGAATAGTTCTGGGTGGGGTACTTGAAAACGACAAGCTCCGGAATCCCCTCTTTCAGCTTCTCTATCTGAGTGTGTTTTCCACATCCATCAATGCCTTCGAGTGCAATGAGCCTGCCTTTCATATCAATAAACCTCAGGGATTCCAAGGGAAAACGATAGTAGGCCAGTGAATGCTTTTATTGATTCCTCCTAGTTTTTGTGAAGGGATATAAACTTTGGTCTGCAATAGGTTATGGTGCAATAAATGGATCTAATTTCCATCAGAGAGACAGACAAGAAAACCATAGAGGAAATACTGGACTCGGCCGAGAAGATTTCGACCGGAGCCAAGAAGGTCGAGCTTTCCGGGAAAATCCTGGCAACCCTTTTTTTCGAGCCATCGACGCGGACAAAGCTTTCTTTCCAGTCAGCGGCAATGAGGGCAGGCATGGAAACGCTTGACTTCTCACCGGAGTCAAGCTCGCTAAAAAAAGGAGAGAGCTTCATGGACACCGTGAAGACGGTCGAGGGCTACGCCGACGTGCTTGCCATAAGGCATCCGAAGGAGGGCTCTGTGCGGCTCGCCGCGGACGTGCTTGAGAAGCCGGTCGTGAACGGAGGGGACGGCGGGAACCAGCACCCCACCCAGACACTTATTGACCTCTTCTCGATCAAGAAGACAAAGGGGAAGATTAAGGGGCTAAATGTCACGCTGATGGGCGACCTGAAGCACGCAAGGACCATGCGCTCGCTGGTGTACGGGCTTGCCATGTTCAACGCTAATGTCACCCTAGTTTCACCAAAAGGGCTTGAGATGGACCCGGCATACCTGGAGGATGTCGAGAAGAAGTTCGGCTTGAATGTGAAGATGCGGAACCAGCCCGACTACTCTGACTCCGATGTATTATATGTATGCAGGATACAGGCCGAGAGGTTCGCGGATCCTTATGAGGCAAAGAGCGTGCAGCAGAAGTTCAGGGTGAAGAAGGAGGACCTGAAAGGCGCCAGGGAAGACCTGGTGATTCTGCACCCGCTGCCCAAGATAAACGAGATTGAGAGCTCGATAGATTCGATGCCGCAGGCAAAGTATTTCGAGCAGGCTCATTATGGGGTGCCTTTGAGGATGGCCGTCCTGGACCATGTTTTGAAGAGGTGATATTGATGCAAATCGACGTAATAGAAAAAGGAACCGTAGTGGACCATATCAAAGCGGGAAAGGGGCCCAGGGTGCTCAGGATTCTTGGGGTTGACGAGAACTACCCGGAGATTGTGGCGCTTGTTATGAACGCGGTCAGCAAGAAGAGCGGGAAGAAGGACATTGTCAAGATTGCCGAGAAGCAGGTTGATGATAAGGCCGCCAACACAATCGCCCTCATTTCCCCGGGCGCAACAATCAACATCATTGAGGGCCAAAAGGTCTCAAAGAAGTTCGAGGTGCAGCTTCCGGAAGAGCTCAACGGGGTCGGGAGATGTCCGAATCCCAACTGCATGACCTCTGTCGAGGAGTGCATGCAGATGTTCGCAAAAGAAGGAGAAGACACCTACAGGTGCCACTACTGCGAGCGCCTCTTCAAGGCTGAGGAACTGGTCTGATGCATTACAAGAAGAAGGGGAAGGAACTCATCGTCCGCCTGGATGAGGGCGATGAGATTCTCCAGTCCCTTGCCCAGATTTGTGAGAAGAATGGGATTGAGAGCGCGAGCGTTGTCGGCATCGGAGCGTTGGAAGCTGCTGAGCTTGCTCATTTTGATACTTTGAAAATGAAGTACAAATCCAAGATGTTCGAGGGGATGTTTGAGATCGTATCATTGCTCGGGAACATCTGCATGCTTGATGAAAAGCCTACTGCGCACCTGCACATGATTATCGCTGACACGCAGTGCAACTGCTTTGGGGGGCACCTGGTGCAGGGCATTGTCAATCCGACCTGCGAGATTGTAATCAGGGAGCTTGGAACGAAAGTAAGAAGGGAAAACGAGAGCAAGACCGGGCTGAACCTCCAGAGGTTCTAGTTCTCCTTTGCTCGCAACAAGGGTACATGGCAAGGCCGAGCGACTGCTACCTGCGAAGTTCACTCTTTGCAGAGCTTGCAGTTTCTCAAAAGGAGCTGCAGCACTCTGCACCTTCGCATTGGTCAGATTAAAGGAAACTCAGCCAACATACTCCAGAACGACGAACATGTGGTCCTTGTCGTAGGGGTCGAGGGTCATTTTCTCCAGGACCTTGAACTTCGTCTCCAGCTTTTTGATTACCTCTTTGTACACGTCCTCGGGCCTTCTGGTGACGTCTATGCTCTGGCTCTTGATGCAAATCATGGCGATTCCGCCCTTCTTCAGGAACATCTCCGCGTTAATGATTAGTATATCATCCTGGTCGGGCTGGGCAACATCCATATAGATAATATCCACAATACCGACATCCTTATACTCCTGGGGCTGCCTGGCATCCGCGTGAATCGGAATCAGATTGTCCCGCAGTTCGCAAAGAGGAAGCAGGGATTTCATGCACTGGTGCGCGAACTCCACAGCGTAAAGCTCGCCTTCAGCCCCAATAATATCGGAAAGGTGGGAAGGGGTTGTCCCGGTGGACGCCCCGAGGTAAAGAATCTTGGAGCCTTTCTTGAACGGAAATGTCTTGAGGCCTTTCCGCATGGCGCCTGAGAGCTTGCTGCGATAGGAATCCCATACCCGGAATTCCTGGCCATCCACCCTGATGAGCTTCTCGCCATAAACCTTCCTGCCGGGAACCGCATTGACTGTCGCGAATGCCTTCCCTATTTTATATACCCCGCCAAATATCTTCTCCATAATAATTACCCTTGGAATGCACTACTGACCACGGAAAGATACCTTTATATAGTATTGTCCTTAAATTTATGCCTACACTTTGCGCAGGTGCGCACACCGATTTTTATCGAAAAGGTGAAGTTATGGTTACAGCGTTTGATGTAGATGCGAACAAGCTCATAGGGAAGGCTGCTGAGAAATTGCGCGGCATGAAGCTGCAGAAGCCCGAATTTGTCGGGAATGTCAAGAGCGGAGCTCACAACCAGAGACCCCCGGAACACGAGGATTTCTGGTATGTCCGGTGCGCCTCGATTCTGAGACAGGCGTATGTGAACAACATTGTCGGGACCCAGAAGCTAAGAAGGCACTATGGCGGCAGGAAGTCGAGGGGCGTTCGGCCCGAAAGGCACGTCCCTGCAGGCGGCTCCACAATCAGGAAAGCGATGCAGGAGCTCGAGAAGGCAGGTTTGATGGTCAAGGAGAAGGCTGGCAGGCGCTTATCCGCAAAGGGAAGACAGTTCCTTGATTCGGTCGCAAAGGAAGTTTCCGGCTGATGGAAAATGGATGATGAAGAGGCCGGGCTGAGAAAGAGGAGGCAGGCCGAGTATGAGCAGATGGCCGAGGCAAAGAAGGCCCAGGAGCAGCTCAAGGGCGCGCTCCGGAATGCTCTTGAGGAAAGCGCGTACAACCGCATCATGAATATCGCGGTTGCCAACAAGGAACTTTACCTTGTTGCGGCAAAACAGGTGCTCATGATTGTCAAGCGAGCGGGCAGAAAGCTCACTGAAGAGGAGCTTGTCACACTGCTGCGGGCGATACAGGAGCAGACAAGCACGGAAACGAGCATTACATTTCACAAAAAATGATTCCACCACGGTGATGTCAGATGGGTAAGAAAGATTGTCACAGGAAGAAAAGGCTGGCAACGGCTGGAAATAAGAACAGCAGAATCCCGGCTTTTGTCATGATTAGGACGAACAGGGAAGTCTCCAGGAACAAGTACAAGAGAGACTGGAGAACCGACAAGCTCAGCGCTAAGGAGAAGGAGTAGTGACATTTATGGCAGATAAGCTAGAGAGGATATATACAGTTCCACTTGGTGGCGCCTACGACGTTGTCCGCAACAGGCGCGCGAGGAGGGCAGTCAAGCTGCTCAAGAGTTTCCTAGAGCAGCACATGAAGGCGGACGGCGCGGAAGTTTCCGTCAGCAACGCGCTCAACGCATACATCTGGAAGAGCGGCATTCAGAAGCCCCCCAGAAGAGTGAAGGTGCGCGCAATCAAGGAAAACAGCACGGTCAAGGCATACCTCCATGACGAAAAGATAGAGGAAAAGAAAAAGGAGGAGCCCAAGAAGGAGGCAAAGCCCGCGGAGAAGCCGGCAGAAAATGCGGTTGAAAAGAAGCCTGAATCCGAGAAGAAGGAAAAGGCATTGCCCCCTGAGGGTAAGAAGGCCGAGCCGAAAAAGGAAGAGCCTGCGGCTGGCAAGAAGTGAAAAACATCATGACTGCCTTCTGCACATATTTCGGCAATCCCTGGATAGGGATGTTCATTAAAACGAATGACAGACTGAGCGTGCTGCCCGTTGACAGCACGGACAAACTGTTGCTGAAGGCAGAGGAGCACCTGAAGACGGAAATCGTGAAGATATCCGTCGCGGAAACGAACCTTCTCGGGCTATACACAGTCATGAATTCCAGTGGAATCGTGCTTCCGAACCTTGCAAGGGACGAGGAAGTAGCGAAGTTCAGGGGGCATGGGCTGAACGTTTATGTCTCGGAAGAAAAACAGAACGCTCACGGCAATAACATGGCGGTGAACGACAAGGGCGGGATAATCAACCCGAACATTTCACCCGAGGAGAGGAAGAAAATCGGTGATGCGCTTGGAATCGAGTTGGTTCCGATGACAATCGCCGATTTCACGACATTAGGAAGCGCGTGCCTAGCGACAAACAATGGGTTCCTTGCCCACTATGCGGCGAAGGAGGATGAACTGAAAGACATCGGCTCCGCGCTGCATGTCAAGGGAAGCAGGGGGACGGTGAACTGCGGAACCGGATTCGTTTCCCTGGGCGCTGTTGTGAACAAGAATGGGTATATCGCAGGTGAGAAGACAACTGCTCATGAGCTTGGTAGGCTTGAGGAAGCTCTTGACCTTATAAAATGAATGTGGTGGTTTCGATGAATTTCTCAGTTTATGGAAAAATCAGGTTAGGAAAAGAGGAGAGGACATTCAGGAAGGACATAGAGGCTGTAACAGAGAATGCGGCAAAGGAGAAGACCTATGCGCTCTTCGGCTCACAGAACGGAGTGAAGAGGAATAAGATTATAATCGATAAGGTGGAGAAGAGCTCCTGAGGTCATTCTTATGAACGAAAACCCCATGGCCAATGAAGCGCAGACCAGGATGATGTACGAGGTCGCGCTCTACAGGGAGCAGCTCGGCATGCTGCAAAAGGAGATGGAAAGGGTCAGCCTCACTGCGGTGGACCTGAACAACGCGCTCAAGACCGTCGAGAACATTGACGCAAAAGACGTGATGGTCCCGGTCGGCGGTGGAACCTTCATGAAAGCCAGCGTTAAGGATGTCAAGCTAGTCGTCCCCATAGGGGCGCAGTATCTGCGCGAAATGGGCCGGGATGAGGCTTTGGCTGAGCTTGCAAGAAGGAGGGAAGCCACCAAGAAAGCAATCGAAAGGCTTGAGGTCGAATTCAAGAAGATCGCCGGCAAGTTCCAGCAGGTTTCCGGCCAGCTCAAGGACCTTGAGGCAAGGGCCAAGATAAGCCAAAGGGTTGATGAGAACATCGGCGAAGACTACATCTGAGGCTAGCTGAAAATGTTCGGGCTTCTCAAAAAGAAGATTACTGGTTTTATAGACAAGTTCACCAAAAAGGAGGAGGAGAAAGGTGAACCAGAGAAGAAGCCCGAGCCAAAGGAGATTCCAGAAGTAAAGGAAGCGCCAGTTGTTGAAAAGAAGGAGCCAAAGTTTGAGAAAACGCCTGAGAAACCTCCGGAAAAAAAGGCTGAGCCAGACCAGAGAAAGGAAGTGAAGGCGCCTCCAAAGAAAGTTGAGACGCCGAAAGCTCCTGAAAAGAAAGGAGCCCCCAAAAAAGAGAAAGAGGCTAGGCCTAAACCTGTTGAAAAGCCAGTTGGGAAAAAGCCGGTCGTGGAAGAGAAACCGGCTTGGAAAAACGCCCCTGTTCCTGAAAAAAAGGTTGAGACACCAGCTGAAAAACCGGCAGAGGAACCTGCCCCAGTTGCTGAAAAACCGGCGCCGATTGAGAAGAAGGTTGAGCCCGCCCAGAGGTCCAAGGAAGAGCCTGTTCCAGAACCTGAAGAAGGGCCAGTTCCCGAGCCCCAGGAAATTCCCAAGGAAGTTGAGGAGCCTGAGCCGGTTGAAGAACCAGTAAAGGAGAAGAAAGAGGAAAAGCCCAAGGAAAGAATCAGGCTCAGCCCTTTTAGCATGATTAAGAGCTTCGTTACAAGCGAGGTTGAAATTTC
>JBDRLQ010000020.1:0-87108 GCA_043812915.1 Microcaldota archaeon
TTCTTCTTTTTTGATTTTTTTCTACCTTTCTTTTCCTTCTTTGTGCTGCCGGCAATTACTTTTTCCAATATTTGTGCTATTTTCATGTATTTGTGTAACTTTGTTGAGCGATGTGGTCTAGCTTTTTAAACCTATCTCCACATATTCATATGAGAGAGGGGTGAGGTATTTGTCTAATGGCAAAATAACTGTAGATGAACCTATGATTAGCACTGACGTTGACCAGATGATTAAGATCATCTCCCAGAAGAAGAAGCTGAGGCTCAATGAGCTCCAGGGTCTTGTGGATATCGACAGGAAGAACGTTGAGAAATGGGTACGTGTTCTTGAGGATGAGGGTTACATTAGCATCGAGTATGGAATGACCGGCACCTACATAGTTTGGACCGGCACTCCGCATGCAGATGAGGAGCTGGAAGACCTCCAGGAAAACGATGAGCTGATTTCTGAAATCGTGGAAGGGCAGGCTGAGCTATACAGGCCCGAGGAAATCGTGGCTCCTGTTGAGGAGGAGCCCAAGCTGACCGAGATTCCGGAAATGGAATCTGCACCGGAGGAAGAGGCGCCTCAGGAAGAGGAGCAAACTGATGAGTATGAGGACTCGCTGGAGTTCCCCAGTTATGATGATGTGGATGTTTCCACAGAGGAACTTCACGAGGATCCGATTCCAGAGGACATGAGCCATGAGGATGAGGCTCCACTGGAGGCTTCCGGAGACCCTGAGCTTGAGCTTGCGCTTGACGAGCAGGAAGCGGATGAGAAGGAGCCCGAGAGCGCGCTTGATGATTATCTATCAAGGAAGAGGAGGCAGGCCATCAGTGGCAACTCCAACCTGAAATCGAACATCCTGGGGAATCTCGATGATGAGATTGAGAGCACCAATCAGCTGGCCAATGATACCGCTGTTTCGGATGATTCGGATGGCGGCCACCCAATCCGGGATGAACTTCCTGAAGTGAAGGAGGAGCCCGAGATTATGGGCACTGTCCATGAAATTCATGACATGATTGATGAGCCCGAAGGAGCCATGCAGGCGCAGGTGAGGGTGAAGCCGCGCAGCATGTATTCGGAGACCAGTTCCAGGGAGCTGATTAACGCTTACCTTGATGAAATCAACAAGGAGAAGGCGGAGATTGCAAGGCTCTCCAGGGATAAGGATAGGCTCTATCGGGAGAAGCTGTCCGGCCTTGAGGCCAGGATGGAGACTGACCTTGCGTCGCTTACCCACCACGTTCTTGAGAGGCAGGCGAGGATTGCGGAGATAAAGGGCAATGTCCTCAGCCTGCCGGACAAGGTCGATGAGGTCGATCGCCTGCAGCAGCAGATGAACGCGCTTGGCCAGGAGGGCCGCGAGGCCATTGCGAGGACCTCGGAGGTGGTCGGCGGGTACCTTTCCACGCTAACGGCTTCCAGGGACGCTGTGAAGGCGAAAATGGACGAGGGCCGCGCAATAATCCAGAAGGAGAAGGACAAGCTGGGGGAGCTCGAGAGGCTCACCAATTCAGCAGAGGCCAAGACCGAGAAGATCCGGGCCTCTGTCGAGGCAACAAAAGCGCAGATTGACGAGCTCTCCGAAGGGATGAAGAGCATGCTCTCAGACCTCGAGGAAGCCACCGAGATGAAGGTCGAGGTTGCAGAGATGGCGGAGCAGCTCAAGGAGCAGCTTGAGGAGCGTGAAGTGGATATTGATTCGCTTGAGGCCGACCTGGAGGAGATTGCCAAGATTGAGCACTGGGCCATGGAATATCTGGGCGACTATGAGCAGAAAATCGGGGAGCTTGAGCAGTATGTTGCTAAGAGCGAGGACGAGCTTGCAACCGTGAGGGAAGCTGCCGAGGCGGCGTACATGAAAAAGTACCTCAAGGAGCTCGAGAGCATGACCGACGCATACAATTCCGAACTTTCGGCTACCCTCAGGGACGAGTCCGACATCGAGGAGAAAATCTCCGGTGCGAGGGTGAGGCTAACGCGCCTGGTCAAGGAAAGCCAGGCTGCCATCAGGAAGCTTCATGGGGATGACGATTCCCCCGACTTCGAGACTGTCAAGAGCCGTGTGAAGGCTAAGACCTCCAGGGTCAGGAAGACAGTTTCCGAGAAGTCCGGCGAGAGGAAGAGGCTGGTGGAAGACGTCGGCAAGAGGCGTGCGAAGAAGGGCAGGAAGAAAAAGAAATAGCCCTCTTTTTTTAGGTTTTTCAATGAAGAAGCTTACAATCCGCGGGCCGAGCCAGGCGGAGCGTATCCGGGCAAGCGATAGAAAGGAAATCCGTGAGAATTCGCTTGCAGAGCGGCCAGAATTCGGCCGGATGAAGCCTGCAATCGAGAAGATGGAGGCTCCTGCCAAGTCGCTCATGGAAAAGGCCAACAAAGGGGAAATGGCACTGCTCCCGACTGCTTTGACCCATCAGGACATCGAGGGAATAATACTTTCGGGCCGCAAGGCGGCAATCGAGCTTGTCGCAATGGAAAAGAACGGGGGTGGTGGCGCTTACAGGGAGCTACTCCCTGAGAACCCCGGGCTCCTTAGAGAAGCCCTTCAGGAATTGCCGATGGATGGGCTACTCTCAAGAATAAAGAGAACCCTTGATAATGACCATCCTCTTGTCAGGACCGAGACCGCGCTGCTTCTTGCGGCAATCACGCTTGACGATGAGATTTTCGATTCGGGTTCCAGAAGCCGGGCATTCCAGATGCTGGCACTAAGCTCGCTTTCCAACAGCTGCACTGACGCGCTGATGCAGTGCTTTGGCCAAAATACGAATATTACAATCGTGCCTCCTTATACAATGAAATCGGCTCTGACTGCCATCGGGGGTGGCGCTCTCGGCTTTGTCATAGAGGTAATCGCAACGAATGCTTCAGTCTCATCCCTGCTCTTTACCTTGGGTGGGGCGGCCGTCGGCGGGATGGCCTCCAGATTATATTATGGATTCAAGCACGCGAGAATCAGGAGGGAACGGATTGCGGCCAGGTCATTGAAAGCCCCTGCGGAAATCGATGCGCTCAAGCTCCTGAAAAAGGCAGAGGCTGAAAAAGCCCTGCTCCAGCATGAATCCAAGGAAGAAAAGGCTCTGCCAGCACCCGAGGGGGAAGTATATACGGCAAGGGACAAGCAGTTTCCCCTAAAGTGTTAGCTGGCTCTTGCTGCTTGTCCTAGAATCATCCACTATCGCGAGCCAGGAATCGCCGATTTTCATGAAATAGTTGCCGAAGGTCTTGCTCAGGCTGATTCTCATGGGCCTGAATTTCCTCTTGCTCTCCACAGGGACAAGCGTCTCCCTTTCAACCTTTATCATGCCGACCCTTCTTAGCCTCGGGAGCACCCTATTGTAGAATGTGGCCTTGGAGATCCCGTTCTCCCTGACGAACGCGGACGTCTCATCCCCAGAAAGCTGCACTTTGGCTGTTAGCAATTTCATGAAGGAGAATGCGGTCTCGAAGTACTTGGGCTGGTATTTCTTAGAGAAAATGAAGTTCACCACCTCCTCAAGCCTCCAGGTGTTCCTTGTCAAGTTCTCGTTCTTGTCCTGGAATGTCCGCAGCTCATCCGAGTTGTGCGGAGGGAGATAGATGGATTCTGAGGAAGGCACCCCTCGCGATGCAATCTTCCGGCTTTCCTGCTCTTCCATGGACCTAATAACCAGAGAAGGAATATAATGCTTGTTTCGGCCGGACTAATCCCCGAACATGCTGACTCCAGCTGCGACGGTGGCCTCTTCATCCTCTATCTTCTTCTTCACCCTCTTCTGGACTTCTTCGGATGCGGGCTTTGCCAGGTCCTTTAGCCTCTCATCAGCCTTTTTGAGGAACTCATCAGAAGCCGAGATGTAGACAAAAATCTTCTCCTTGTCCTCTTCTATCATCAGGCCATCCTTCACCTTGTAGCCGGCCCGGGCGAAGCTGTCTTCGCTATACGGGTCTGCCTCGAGAATCCTAATCAGCTCTGCCTTCTTTGATGCGTCGCATTCGTATACCCTATCCATGTTCATTCCTCCTGCATTACCTGTGCTCCTCCCATCATCACGATGATGGCAGTGTATATTACGGGGTATAAGAAGAAAAGCGTTGCCAATTGGATGAGCGGAATGAAATTGAGCAGCCACATCAGGGCGAATACTATGAACAGCCCGATATAGCTGATATGCTTTGTCTTGAGCGTCCTGAATGCCCTGTGCATCGACTGGAACAAGCTCTCGTCAAAGGCTCCTGCCGCAACGAATGCGGGCGTGAATATGCAATGGAAGACGAAAATCCAGAACAGCGCGTAGATTGCGAGAACCGCGTCCATGAACTCCACGTTCTCAAGGAAGAAGAAATACACCGCGGCGGCCGGCCCGACAACGAGCAGGGTCAGCACGTCCCGGAGTATGAGAATCCCGAACATCACCGGGGCCTTGCGGATTGCGTATGCGTAGAACTCGGCAAGGCTGGTCCTGTTGGTGGTCAGCGCCTTGCGGTAGGTCATCGCCAGGCCTGCGCTCAATCCGCTGATGAAATACAGGAACACAAATATGATTAGGCCCAGCACAATCATCGTCGGAATCTCATCGATGTCCACCGGGACATTTGCCAGTGAAGCGCCCATGAAATAAATCAGGAAGAATCCTATTGCTGCCAGCAGGAACACTACCAGCATCAGTATGTATATCAGTGAGCCCCATATGAAGATGAACGGATGTTTTTTGTAAGCGTTAAATGACTTATTCAAGCTCTTTAGCAACAATATCACCTGACATTAGAGCTACAAAAGGAAAATATTTAAACCACGCCCATCAATTCCCGTCTGAGTGATATGATAAAAGTACCACGCTGCATGAGCACACAGCATCCGGATAACGTTACATCGCCCTTTTTCTCCGACAGTGAGATTATCGCGGGCGAGGGGGAAGTGAAGGAGGCGTTCTACGTTTTCTCACAGCTTGGCATAACCGAGCAGATGTGGGACAGCGAAGGGAAGGAGGTTGACAACCAGGTGGTTGAGAAGCTCCTCTCGAGGTACACCTCTTTCTTCAGAAGGCATCCTCTTGGAAAGGACTTCTTCCTGACATACAGGGTCCCGAACCCTTCGGTGGAGAAAGGGCAGGGAAAAATCCTCCTCGAGACGCTGCACAGCATTCCGAGGGCATATGATGTTGCCACCATGCTCAATCCGAGCATAGCCCCGGTCTTCGAGGTAATCCTTCCTATGACCACTTCGGCCAACGAGATTGAGAGGGTGAAGAACTACTACGAGAAGATAATCATCGGGCAGAAGAATTCGAAGCTTGGCCCAAAGGACCTTTCGGTAAAGGAGTGGGTGGGCGATTTCCAGCCGGAGAGCATCAATGTCATCCCCCTTTTCGAGGATTATGGAGCCTTTACCAACGCGCATGTAATACTGGATAAGTATCTCAATGGAAAGAGGCAGGAATATCAGCGCGTCTTCCTTGCAAGAAGCGACCCTGCGCTGAATTATGGCTCTGTGAGCGCGGTTCTGCTTGCGAAAGTCACCCTCATGAAACTGCACGACCTGCAGGAGAAGCTGTCAATCGACATTCTTCCTATAATAGGTGTAGGCTCCGCGCCTTTCCGCGGCAACTTCGCCCCTGACAAGGTCAGCAACTGCGGTGAGGAGTATCCCAGCGTGCAGACCTACACCCTGCAGTCATCATTCAAATACGACCATCCGTTCAGGGACGTTTCCAATGCGGTAGATATTCTGGAGCACATGCGGAGAATGCCCCCCCTCCCAATAGATGAGAAAAAGGCGCTCAGGTACATGGAGAAGATCAAAAGGGAGTACCAGAAGCAGATTGCCTCCATGGCAGACACAATAAATGGGATTGCCCAATACATCCCATCAAAGCGCGCAAGGAAGCTGCACGTCGGCCTCTTCGGGTATGCCCGTTCGCTCAAGGGCATCTCCTTGCCAAGGGCAATCAATTTCTGCGCCTCGTTCTATTCAATCGGGATACCCCCAGAACTTCTAGGGCTCAGCGGCCTCACTGAGAAAGAGTTCGATGATGTCCATAGCATCTACACCAAGATGGATTATGATTTGGCGGATTCGGTGCGCTTCCTGAACAAGAGCAACCTTGATAAGATGCCGCAATCCGTCCGCCATGGGATAGAAAAAGTGCTTGGCTGGATGGAATATGAGCCGGATTCGGAATACTGTGAGACCACCTCCCGCATCTACGCGAATTATCTCAAAGGCCGGAGCGCCACCCTTTCGGAGGATATTAAGTCGGCTGCCTGGATGAGGAAATTCCTCGGCTGAATCCGCCCGAGCCATCCTTTAAATCTGTATGCAGGCATATTGGGGATTATGTCAGAGAAAGTGATACTTGCCTACTCCGGAGGCCTCGACACATCAGTTATCCTGAGATACCTTCTTGACAAAGGGTATGACGTCATCGCGTTTGTCGCCAACGTGGGGCAGGAGGAGGATTTCGACGCCGTCAGGGAGAAGGCCAAGAGGATTGGCGCCTCCAAGGTCTACCTAGCAGACCTTCGTGAGGAGTTTGTAACCAGCTACATTTTCCAGGCGCTAAAAGCCAATGCGGTTTATGAAGGGAGATATCTCCTTGGAACCGCGCTCGCAAGGCCACTGATTGCGAAAGAGCAGATAGAAATCGCCAGGAAGGAAGGTGCAACGCTTGTTTCTCATGGTGCTACCGGCAAGGGGAATGACCAGGTGAGATTCGAGTTCGCCTATTTCGCACTTGATCCGGCGATAAAGGTTTATGCCCCCTGGAAGGATTCAGAGTTCCTGGGGAAGTTCAAGGGAAGGCAGGACCTGCTCGCATACGCCAAGGAGAACGGAATCCCGGTCAAGGCAACGGCCACAAAATCATACAGCGAGGATGACAACCTGATGCACATCAGCCATGAAGCTGGCATACTTGAGGATCCAGTATCAGCGTGCCCAGCGGATGTCTACTCAAAGACGAAGAGCCCGTTGGAAGCTCCGGACAAGCTCACAACAATCAGGATAACCTTCAAGGACGGGCTCCCTGTGATGGTTGAGAACAAGGAGGAAAAAATCAGGAAGAAGAATCCCCTTGAGCTGTACGAATACCTAAACAAGGTGGGCTCCGAGAATGGCATCGGCCGCCTTGACATGGTGGAGAACCGGTATGTCGGGATTAAGTCCAGAGGAGTTTATGAATCGCCAGGGGCGAAAATCCTCTGGGAGGCCCACAGGGACCTGGAAGGCATCGCGATGGACAAGGAGGTCATGCACCTGCGAGACATGCTCGTGCCGAAGTTCGCAGAGCTCATCTACAATGGATACTGGTTCAGCCCTGAAATGGATTTCCTGATGTCCGCGATAAACCGCAGCCAGGAATTGATTGATGGCTGGGTGGATCTCGAAATCTACAAGGGGAATGCGATGCCCGTTGCAAGGAGCTCTCCTGCTTCATTATACAACAAGGATTTGGCCAGCATGGACATAGAAGGCGGATTCGACCAGAGGGACTCGGCCGGCTTCATCAACATCAACGGGCTGCGGCTCAAGGCGCACAAAGCGATAATCGACAAGGGCGGCCTTGGAAAATACCAGGTGGAAGAATGAAGCTCTGGCAGAAGACTGGGAAGAAGCTTGACCTGGATGTCGAGAGATATACGATCGGCGATGACTATTTGCTGGACCTGGAACTGGTCCCCTTTGATGTTAGGGCATCGAAAGCCCATGCCAGAATGCTCTGCTCAAAGGGATACCTTTCAAAGGCCGAGCTTTCCAGAATCGTTTCCGCGCTTGATGACATCCTGAATCTGCATTCAAAGGGCAAGTTCGAAATACTGTCCCGGGATGAGGACTGCCACACGGCTATAGAGAATTATCTTGTGAAAAAGCTGGGGGAAGCCGGCAAGAAGATTCACACCGCAAGGTCGAGGAATGACCAGAGCATGACCGCGCTCAGGCTCCTTTACAAGGAGCGGATGAAGGGGATCATCAATGAGCTAGGGGCACTCAGGAAAACACTTGGCAGTGCGGCGAAGAAGGCGAAGGGCCTCCCCATGCCCGGCTACACGCACACGCGCAGGGCCATGCCGACTACCGTAGGAGAATTCCTGCTGGCGTACGAGGGAATGCTCGCTGATGATCTGGCGATGGCGCAATTCGCATTGGCAGTGATTGACAAGAGCCCTCTGGGAAGCGCCGCGGGATTCGGGGTTCCGCTGAAAATAGATCGGGATATGACTGCCAGGGAGCTTGGATTCAAGTGCGTCCAGGAAAACCCAATCCACTGCGCGAATTCCCGGGGGAAATATGAATCTCTCGTGGTTGCGGCGTTGCTATCCGTAATGCAGAGCCTGAACCGGATGGCATCTGACCTCATCCTGTTTACGGCACCTGAATTCGGGTTCTTCAAGCTTCCTGACTCATTGTGTACAGGGAGCTCAATCATGCCCCAGAAGAGGAATCCCGATGTCCTTGAGCTTGTCCGCGCCAATGCGCACGTGGTGCATGGCAGCCTTGTCACGATAAACGGGATAATCATGGATGTCCCTAGCGGGTACAACCGGGACTACCAGCTAACCAAAGGGCCTGCCTTGAAATCCCTCCGGATTACTGTTGATTCGGTTAGAGTGATGGGGAAGGTGCTTTCTGCGCTAAAGCCTGATAGGAAAAGACTGGAGGCTTCGATGGCCCCGGAGCTTTTTGCAACCGAAAAGGCGTACAAACTCGTTGGGAAGGGGATGCCTTTTCGGGAAGCGTACAGGAAAGTGGCCAGCGAACTTATGGAAGAGTGAACTGCATGTTAGACGTAATTGAGCTGCATCGGAAACTCAAGGGAAAGATATCGATTGCCGCAAAGGCGCCGATAAGGAACACCGAAGACCTGTCCACCCTTTACACCCCGGGAGTTGCCGAGCCTTGCCGGCAAATTGCCAAGGACAGGAAGCTTGCCTATGATTTGACAATGAAGGGGAATACGGTCGCGATAGTCACTGACGGCACCCGTGTTCTTGGCCTTGGGGATATCGGCCCTGAGGCTGCCCTTCCGGTGATGGAAGGCAAGGCGCTAATCATGCAACAGTTCGCCGGGATAGATGCCTTCCCCATCTGCCTTGCCGAAAAGGACACGGGCAAGATTGTGGAAATCGTGAAGGCAATTGCTCCCGTATTCGGGGCAATAAACCTTGAGGATATAGAGACCCCCAAGGTATTCGAGATTGAAAGAAGGCTCACTGAAGAGCTTGACATCCCGGTTTTCCATGACGACCAGCATGGGACCGCGATAGTGGTCCTTGCCGGGCTCTACAATGCCCTTAAGATTGCAGGAAAGGGGACTGATGTCAAAATCGCCCTGGTTGGCGCCGGAAGCGCGGGCTATGGAATCGCCAAGCTCCTCCATGCGGCAGGATTCAGGGACATAATATCTTTCGATAGCAAGGGCGCCCTCCACAAGGGCAGGGAAAACCTTTCCGGGCAGAAGCTGGAGCTGGCAGGCTTCAACAAGGAAAACTATTCCGGGAAGCTTGCAGAATTCACTGGCGCAGACGTAATAATCTCCGCGGCTTCCCCGGGTTCGCTCCCACTGGAAGCAGTGAAGGCGATGAGCAAGCCATCCATAGTTTTCGCCCTGGCCAATCCGATTTCGGAGATTTCGCTTGAGCAGGCAAAGGAGCTTCAGATAGACATATTCGGGACTGGGAGGAGCGATTATCCAAACCAGATAAACAACTCGCTCTGCTTCCCTGGGTTCCTGAGGGCACTGCTTGACCTGAGGGTGACAAGAATCACGAATGAGATGAAGATTGCCGCCGCCAAGGGGATAGCCGGGACCGTGACGGAAATGGAACTGAAGAAAGGAAAGATTGTGCCTGATGCCTTCAATAAGAAAGTACCAGAAGAGATAATGAAAAAAGTGGGTGATGCAATTGGCAGATAACACTATGTTCCTGGAAAGGATTCCCGGCTGGTTCAGGGGGTATTTCAATTACAAGGACCTTCCTGGATTTTTAGGTAAGGAGAAGGCGAAAGGCGGGCTTGTTGAGGCGGTTTTCCTGTATGTGATCATCGCGACCCTTGCCCTTATCACCAGTTTCCTTTATTTGCAGGCGATGGGCTCGGCCACCTTCAGCCAGGTTTTTGGCTCTTCTGGGGGGCTGCAGGCGGCGGTGCCTGATTTCAGCCCGCTCGGAATCACGTTCCAGTATGTCAGCGGCATGGCCGAGTTCTTCCTGCTATCAGCATTCCTGTTCGGGGCCGCGCGGTTCCTTGGGGGGAATGGGAGTTTCAAGGGCCAGACATACCTGCTTGCGGTAACCGCATTCGTTTTCTCGGTAATATCGTTCCCGGTTATGAGCTTTGTGTTCTTCCTTCCGGTTGAGCTTGTATGCATACTGTACATCCCGCTATTGCTGCTCTCGCTCTACAGTTTCTATGTGCTCTACCAGATGATAAAGGCCGTGCACACGCTCACAAGGTGGACTGCCATCGCTGTGCTGGTGGTATATGTGATAGCGACGTACATCCTGAGCGCGCTGAGCCTGATTGCGAAGATGGCCCTGGGCGTGTAGCCTAAAGCCTTTCCTTTATTTTCTTTGCCAGTTTGGCATCTACATGCGCCGGCCCGGTCGTGTTTTCAGCAGAGAGGATTGTCTCCAGCTCATCTTTGTCCAGAATCTTCTTTTCCAGAATAAGGTCTTTGAGCGGCAGGCCTTTCCCGTAAGCCTCTGTCACGAGCTTTGAAACAAGCGAATAGCCAAGGTACGGGTTGAGCGCGGTTCCATAGGCGAACGAGCGCTCGAAAAGCTCTTTTACGCGCTTCTCGTCCACATTCAGCCCGTCAACACATTCCACCCTGAACATCAGAGAGCCATTCGTCAGAAGGTCCATTGACTGCAGCAGGTTATGGGCAATCAGCGGGGTGCAGAAGTTGAGCTCAAGCTGCCCGGACTGGGCGGCGAGCATCACCGCATGGTCATTGGCGATGACCTGGTAGCCCAGCATGTTCACGGCCTCTGGAATGGAAGGGTTCACTTTTCCAGGCATGATTGACGAGCCTGGCTCCACAGCCGGAAGAATGATCTCCGCGATGCCTGTTTTTGGCCCGGACGAGAGCAGCCGTAGGTCATTCGCTATCCGGACCAGCGTCACTCCATACTGCCTTAAGGCAGCGGAGAAGAGCATGAAATCATTCATGTTCTCGGTAAGCTCAATCGGGTCATCCGCCACCCTCAGCTTCAGCTTTGTGTGGGCGGCAATCTGCTTCACCACCTTTTTCCGAAAATCCGGGTGCGCGGTTATTCCCGTTCCTGTCGCGGTGCCGCCAATCCCAATTTCCAGAAGGCCCATAGATGCCCTGCCAATTGATGAAATGTCCTTGTCAATGGCGTGCGCCCATGCGGAGAATACCTGGCCGTAGCTTATCGGAACGGCGTCCATCAGGTGGGTCCTGCCGCACTTTAGCACATCCTTGTTCCTCTTGGCCAGCTTCCTGAACGAGGCAGAAAGCTTCTTCGCCTCATCGAGCAGCCCTGGAAGCAGGAAAAGGCAGGAGAGCCTCACTGCGGTTGGAATGACATTGTTCGAGCTCTGCGACATGTTGACATGGTTGTTGGGATGGACTGATTTGTACTCGCCCTTCTTCCCGCCCAGAATCTCCTCGGCGCGGTTGGCAAGGACCTCATTGACGTTCATGTGCACGGGCGTTCCTGCCCCGGCCTGGAAGGCGTCAAGAACGAACTGCTTTCCGTGCTTTCCTGAGAGCACTTCGTCCGCGGCCTTCACGATTGCGTCCGCGGCATCGCCTTCAAGCCTTCCAAGCTCCTTGTTCGCAAGGGCTGCGGACCTCTTGATTGTGGCGATTGCCCTGATCATCTCATCATGCACCCTGATTCTGCTGAGCGAGAAGTTCTTTTTCGCCCGGCTGGTGAATGCGCCGTAGTATGCATCTTCCTCTACTTCAACTTCCCCAATGAAGTCCTTCTCCCTTCTCATCTCTTCACCTAATTCCTAGCCCTGAATGCGAGAACGCTCGATATCAGGACCAGTGCCGCAGGAGCGGCGCATCCCTGTGTCCCGCCTTCAACTGGGGCTGCGGGCCCCGCCCCGCTCCCATCATCTTCAGGCGGAGTAATGTTATCTGCCGGCTCCACGGGCGCTGGCTCCGGCTGCTCCGCAGGAGGCGTTTGCGGAGGCTCGACTGGCGGAGCTTCAGGCTCGGGTTCAGGAGCGGGCGGTGCAGGCTCAGGCTTCTCGACGAAGCACGGGTCATTGTTGAAATGAATCTCCTTGCTCATGTATCCGGTCTTCTCAATAACCAGGATGAACAGGCCCGTCATAAGGTTGATGTTGCCCGGGATAGTATGCGTCACAACCCCGTCCGAATCGGTGCTGCCGGAAGAAATCAGGGGAGTGGCGTAATCATGGTATTTCAGGTAGCTGTTCACGCCCTGAATCGGCTCGACCTGCTCGTTGAAAACCTCCTGCCTAATATCCCCGGTCTCGCAGTCAACCGAAAGCGAATAAAGGAATCTGGGAAGAGCCTCATTTCCGAAATCCTCCTCTTCATACACATACGGGATTTCGGACCTGGCGAAAGCCAAACTCAGCGCGAGCATCAAAATTAACAAAATCCTGGTCTTCATCTCTTTTCCCCCTTTAGCATGAACTGGGCCAGGAGAGCCTCGAGCTGTATCCTCTCATTCGCCCCCTGCACCAGCCTGAAATCATACTCGCCGACCTTGTCAATAAGGACAATCTTCTCCTGCTCAGGAATATCCAGCTTAGGGATTTCCCGGTAAATCTGCAGCAGGATATCCTCCCCGCTAAGGCCATATGAAATTATCAGCTTGTCAAGCCTCTCACGCGAGCCCTTGAAGTCACATGCTAGGGCGAGCTTGACCATCTCGGCAATCTCGGCAGGCCTTGCCCGGCTTCCAGTCCTGTGCACAAGGTCCGCAGTTATGCTCTTTGAGTGCAGCGCGCACCCCTGGAGCAGGTTGATTGCCTTCCGCAGGTCCCCTTCGGAAACATAATGCAGCGCCTCGTGGGCGTCATCCGCTATTTTCAGCCCTTCCTTCTGGCTGATGTAGGATAGCATCTTCTTTACATCCGCCTCCTGCAGCGGGAGGAACCTGAATATCGCGCACCTGCTCTGTATGGGCTCTATCACTTTTGATGAGTAGTTGCATGATATGATGAACCTGGTCACTCTTGAAGTTGATTCCATGGTCCTGCGCAACGCGTGCTGCGCGTCGGAGGTGAGCGCATCCCCCTCATCCAGGAATATCAGCTTGAAAGGAACATCGCCCATCGCAATCGTCCTGGCGAAATCCTTTATCCTGCCCCGGACGATATCTATTCCGCGCTCATCCGAGGCATTCAACTCGAGGAAGTTGCCCCTGTAATCATCTCCGAAAAGCTCCCTGGCAAGCGCAAGCGCGCATGTGGTCTTCCCTATCCCGGGAGGCCCTGCGAAAAGCAGGTTCGGCATGTTTCCCGCCTTCACGAACGCCTGCAGGCTGGTGACCGCTTCCTGCTGGCCCGCAACGTCATCCAGGTTTGCCGGCCTGTATTTCTCTGTCCACGGAAGAATGCTCTCTTTGTCCATCTGTTCACCGTTAATAAGTAGTTGTATATGCTTGAGCCGAAGCATCTTTATAAAGATTATCTGAGAGGTGTTGTCCTGCCTTTGAGAGGGCGGAAAAGAGGTTGGGCTAATGGAACGTGTAAAAACAGGAATAGCTGGGCTAGATGAGATGCTTAACGGTGGGATTCCAGCAAGGAGGCATGTGGCTGTCTACGGAGGGCCTGGTTCAGGTAAGACCTCGGTCGGCTTCGAGTTTCTTTATCGGGGAGCGCTGGCAGGGGAGAATGGACTGTACATCACACTTGAGGAGACTGTGGATGACATCGAGGAAAACATGAGGGGCACATTCCCCATGATGACCGATGTCGGAAAGCTGATTGACGAAAAGAAACTGGAAATCCTGAAGCCGGACAGGCTTGAGATGGAGGAAGTCGCGAATGTCCTCGAGGACCGCATTACATCCAACAACCTCAAAAGGGCAGTCATCGACTCTGCGACCATGATTAAGATGGCTTTTGCGGGGGAATTGGAATACAGGCAGACCCTGTTCGAGTTCCTTTCACTGCTGCGGAACCTTGATGTCACCACAATGACGACCGTCGAGGCCGAGACCTCCAAGAGGGAGGACCTGCGCTACAACATAGAGCACTTCGTGATGGACGGCATCATCAACCTGTACAACATAGACAGGGAAGACCGCAGGATCAGGGCGCTCGAAGTATTCAAGATGAGGGGAACAGACCATTCAAGGGACCTTACGCCATTCAAAGTGACGCCTTCCGGGATAAAGGTATACGTCGGCGAGAAGGTGTTCTGATGGCAACAACCCTCCCGCTGAATTTCGCCTTTGATGAGCATTTCGTGGCCTTCGTCATCTTCATAATCTGCTACGGCCTCGTATACATCATCGGGCGAACAAACATCGTCAAGAGGGGTAAGACAAGCAAGAACATCCGGGAGCTCTACCGCTCCTCGTTTGTCGAGGGGCTGCTGCTTGAGAAGGGGAACATGCAGCCGCTGCAGCAGCTTCTGCAGAACAACATCGCAATCACCAACGCGACACTCACAGGAGTCATCATCATGTCCGGCCTTCTCTTTGACCAGATTGTCTCCTTTGAGAGCGGAATCGACCTTGCTCGCTCGGTCGCGATGCTGATTTTGCTCGGGCACGCGCTGCTCTCGCTCCTTGCGCAGATTCGGACGATGATGTATATCCCGGTTGTCTTTGGGACGGATTCCAAGCTAATCAAGGAGCATCAGGGAATCGCGAAGCACGAATACCTCACAAGGCTCTTTAGCAGCTCATATATGCTCTTCTCGAATGCCATGCGTGACATATTCTACCTTTTCGCGCTGTTCCTCTGGACTGTTAGCGCGTACATGTTCATGCTGCTGGTCTTCGTGATAACCTTCATCATAATCCGTGAGGAGACCGAGAAGAGGGCGAGGATAACAGTGTTCTGAATCATCTTTTTTTCCCCATTTTTAGGGCATTATTATAAATCTGAACTTCCCTGTTAGGCTCACCTATGCATTCCCATGCAAAACAGGTGACCATATGGAAAAGCCAACAGAAGAGGCTAAGCCTAGTGCCAAACCTAGCGCTAAAGCTGAAAAGAAAACAAAAACGATGGAAAGGGTAAAGACAGGCATAAACGGCCTTGACGAGCTTTTGATGGGCGGTGTGCCTACAAGGAAGCACGTCGCCCTGTATGGAGGCCCGGGTACCGGAAAAACATCATTCGGATTCGAGTTCATCTACCAGGGAGCCAAGATGGGCGAGAATGGGGTATATATCTCCTTCGAGGAATCTCCTGAGGACATTGTGGGGAATATGAAGAGCACGTTTCCCAAGATGGATGACATTGACTCCCTTGTGAAAGCTGGCAAGATGGAGGTCCTCAAGCCCGCGAAGCTGGAACTGGAGGACCTGGTCGAGCTCCTCAAGAAGAAGGTGAAATCAAACAATGTCAAGAGGCTTGTCATTGATTCTGCAACCATGATCGAGATGTCCTTCAAGAGCGACTTGGAATACCGGCGGTCCCTCTTCGACTTCCTGACATTCCTAAGAAAGCTGGATTTGACAAGCATGATGATTGTCGAGTCCCCAACTTCAAAGAAAGAGCAGATGAGATACGGCCTGGAGCACTTCATTATGGACGGCATCATCAACCTCTATTCGGTTTCAATGGAGGAAAAATCGGTCCGCTCGCTGGAAGTGTTCAAGATGAGGGGAACTGACCATTCAAGAGACCTCGTGCCCTACAAGGTGACGCCTACCGGAATGAAGATTTACGTTGGAGAAAAAGTATTCTAGGCGCATTTTAAGCGCCTTTTTTCTTTTCTTTTTCAGGGGCTACTCGCTAAGAGCCCTGCATTCTGCCTGGAATCTCCTTCCGATTTCAACGCCGCTAGGCCCGCCTTCTCCGGCAATCAGCCTTGTGGATATGTCAACACATTGCTGGAACCGCTGCCCCGACTCATCGGCCCTCCCTGCTTCATGGGCATCGAAGCCGGAATTGTAAGCTGCGGGCGCAGCGTTCCGCAGATATAGCTGGTTGGACGGGTCAAGCTCCAATGCACGCAAATGCTCCCCCGCTGCCCTGGCCCTGTCGTTCCCCTGGTTCCTGTGCTCAAGGCACACTGCCAGCTTGTGGTGCGAATAAGCGTCACCATCGTTTCTCCTGATTGCCTCTTCAAAAGCAGAAATCGCCCCATCAGTGTTTCCGGTGTTCCGGAGATAGTTTCCATATTCCCTGTGATACATCCCAGTCGCCTGGTCGAATGTCATGGTCTGGATTGTCCGGTCTACAGTGCCCACATACTGGCCGAGCGTTGCTGCCTGAAGGTCGATGGTAACCTCACTCCCGCCAATAGTGGCAAAAGCCACCATATGCTCGGTGGTCGCAGGAGCGCTCTGGAAATGAACAATCCTTGCCCCGCCGCCGATTCCGAGCGACTGCAAGCAGGAAATGGCGACAGTCGCCATTTCGGTGCAGTCTCCTGAGCCTGCGTGCCCTCCGGTTCCTGCGCCAAGGGTCCCTTCCGCGGTCCTCGGAGCCCTGGTATCCGATGAAAGCCCCGCGGTCTCCCTTTCGATTCCTGTTGCCGCGCCAGCCCTCAGCCGCTCGAAAAGCCTCTGCGTCTGCGCTCTCTGGTCCCCGCTCCCACTGCGGACCTCGGCGACGATGGCCTGAACCCTGGCGCCTGCAGCAAAAGGATTTGTTGCTATGCTGTAGCTTCCTGCTGCCTGCTCTGCGAGGGCAAGGCCCGGCCTTGCAAACTTGCTTAGCCCTGCTGCCCCTGCAACAACTGCTGCCGCCTTAAGAAAATCTCTTCGTGAAGTGGTAATCTGGCTGCTCATAAACAAATTAAGCATAGAAAGTGTTTTTAAATGTTTATTACTGTTTTATAATCGGCATATGAGAAGGGTTTTTTATTCTTTCTTGCTCCAATTAACTCCTGCTTTATTCTGAGAGTAGAGGTAATGTTCATGTATGACCCTAAGGAAGTGGAGTCCGAGATACTGGACTTCTGGAAGAAAGAGAACGTGTACCAGAAGGTGAAGGAGAAGAACAAGGATGGCGAGCCATTCTACTTCTGCGACGGGCCGCCATACGCGACGGGCCAGATTCATCCTGGAACCGCCTGGAACAAGACAATCAAGGACTCTTTCTGCAGGTACTGGCGGATGAAGGGCAAGGATGTCCGCGGCCAGGCCGGATACGACACCCACGGCCTTCCTATAGAGGTGAAGGTGGAGCAGGAGCTGAAATTCAAGAACAAGAACGACATCGAGAAATACGGAATCGGCAAGTTCATCGACAAGTGCAAGGCGTTCGCGACCAAGTATATAGACGTTATGGGAAACCAGTTCCAGAGCGTCGGGGTATGGCTTGATTTCGACAATCCATACATCACCTATAAAGATGATTACATTGAGTCGAGCTGGAAGACCCTCAAGATGGCATGGGACAAAGGCCTTATGCATCAGGGCGAGTATGTCCTCCCGTACTGCTACCGCTGCGAGACCACCATGGCGAACTATGAGCTGGAATACGGTGAGGAGACCGACCCGTCAGTCTATGTCAAGTTCAAGCTCAAAGAGAGCGAAAACGAGTATCTCATAATCTGGACGACCACCCCGTGGACGCTTGTTGCAAACATGGGCGTGATGGTTCATCCGACCGAGAGCTATGTGAAGGCGAAAGTGGATGATGAGGTGTGGATAATCGCCAAGGCGCGTCTCGATTACCTTATGCAGCTGGTGGACAAGAGCGCGGCGGTGCTCGGGGAAGTTCCTGGGCGCAAGCTCAAAGACCTGAAGTACGAGCACCCGTTCCAGAACATATTCCCAAAGCAGGCGGAAAGGAGGGTCGTCCTGAGCGATGAATACGTAACGGTGGAGGAAGGAACCGGCCTTGTGCACACGGCGCCTGGAACCGGCCCTGAGGACTTCATAATCGGAAAGCGCTATGAACTTGAGCCCTTCTGCCCGGTTGATACAAAGGGATGCTATACGGGGGAAGCAGGAGAACTGAAAGGGAAGAATGTGCGCGCTGCAAACCCCGAAATAATCGAGATTCTGAAGAACAACGGCTCTCTTGTGGCTGAGGAGCGGATCAAGCACAGGTACCCCCATTGCTGGAGGTGCAAGACGCCGCTCATCTTCCTGACGACCAACCAGTGGTTCATTTCAATTTCAAAGCTCAAGGAGCAGATGCTCGAGGAGATTGACCGCACAGAATGGCACCCTGATTTCGCCAAGGACAGGTTCAAGGAGTTCGTGACAGGCGCCCCAGACTGGTGCATTTCCAGGCAGAGATACTGGGGAATCCCGCTTCCAATCTGGAAGTGCAAGGAGTGCGATAAGACGAAGGTGCTCGATTCAAGGGAGGAGTTGCCCAAAGTAAAGGAGCTCCACAGGCCGTACCTGGACGAAATAGAGCTTGACTGCGAATGCGGAAAGAAGATGAAGCGGGTCCCGGATGTCCTTGACGTCTGGTTCGACTCGGGGAATGCCGTGTGGGCTTCCATGAGCAAGGAGGACCTTGGGAGGTACAGCGACCGGACAGACCTTATCATAGAGGGCCAGGACCAGATTAGGGGATGGTTCTACTCGCTTCTGGGCTCTGGTGTGGTGCGCTATGGCGCATGCCCCTACAAGCGCATTGTGATGCACGGCCACTTCGTTGACGAGCACGGGGTGAAGATGAGCAAGTCGGTCGGCAATTTCGTTCCTATCGAGGAAGTGCTTGCCAAGTACGGGGCGGACAGCTTCAGGCTCTGGGGCATGAGCACCACGGTGTGGGATGAGCTGCGGTTCAGCTGGGTGGAGATGAAGAAATGCAGCTCTGACCTGAACATAGCGCTTAACCTGACGGTATTCCTCGAGAGGTTCTACCCGAAGGATAAGGTGGAGGCCAAGGAGCTTCGCGTGGAGGACCAGTGGATTATAAGCAGGCTCAATTCAACATTGAAGGAATACAGGGAAGCGATGGAGGGCTACCAGGTCCACAAGGCCGTCAAGGCGCTCAGGTTCTTCCTTGTCGATGACCTTAGCAAGTTCTACATGAAGATGGCAAAAGGCAGGATACAGAAAGGGGAGGGCGCGGATGCTGCGCTCCAGACAATCTATACGGCTATGCTCTCAACCCTCAAGATGCTCGCGCCCATCTCGCCATTCCTCAGCGAATACCTCTATAGGAGGTTCTTCATGAAATTCGAGAAGGAGGAATCGATATTCCTGCTTCCGCTCGAAGGCGAGAATGACGGCAATATCAACGCGCTGCTTGAGAAGCAGATGGAAGCGGTGATGGAAGTCTCCTCAACCGCGCTTCTTGCCAGGCAGACCGCGGGAATCAAGGTCCGCTGGCCAATAAGGACGCTCTTTGTTGAGACGAAGTCGCATGAGCTCATTGATGCCGTGAACGCTTTCGTTCCGATACTCTCTAGCCTCCTGAATACCAAGGAAGTGAAGACTGTGGAAGAGATGCCCGAAGGCGATATCGCATCCCAGGAGTTCTCAAGCGGCATCGTCCACATAGGGAAGAAGATAGACGAGGAGCTCTATGAGGAAGGCCTGCTGAACGAAGTGAAGAGGCGGGTGCAGAGCATGAGGAAGGAGCTCAACCTCCTTGAAAAGGACGCGGTCACGCTCCATATCGACACCGAGGATGAGACAAGGGCAATCCTGGAAAAGCACGCCGATGCTCTCAAGGAGGGCGTTAACGCCTCCTTGCTGGAATTCAAGGTTGACAAGGAGATGAAGGATTTCGAGATTGACGGCAGACTGGTAAAACTCTGCCTGAAAAAGAAAACGAAATGATGCCGGCCGGAACCGGCTTATCATTTTCAGTCGTACTCCCTGTACTGGTTGGGGACGAAAGTGATGTCGGAGGACTTGTATTTCTTCCTCTTACTTATGTCTCCCCAACAGTCCTTGCAAATGAAGCGCCTGCCGACTTTCTTCCTTTTGGAGCTTTTTATGCAGGACTCGCATATGTCCTTGTTGCAGTATCCGCAGGTCTCTAGTTTCGCGGTTTGTTCGCCGCATCTTCCACAGCTTTTTATCATGCCAACTACCTTTCGATGTATTTTATTCCCTTAGAAAGAGCCCGCCTTCTGAGCGCTGCTGCTTTTTTCTTCTCTTGCTCCAAAAGCTTTTTAACGCTATTCGGAGACACGTATTTCCATTTTTTGAGCGCCTCGGCCAATTCCTTGTGCGTTTTTGCGTATTTCGGCAGCGGAATGCCCTCCATTGCTGCCTGTACTGCCTGCAGCATCGCAGTCGCGCCTGCCCTGGTCCCCTTCGGATGGCCGTGGATCCCCCCGCCTGCCTGCACATTGACATCATTGCCGTGCAGCGCCAGAAGGGGCTCAATTATCCCAACCCCGACCCCCCCAGAGGCGACCGGCATCATCGGGGCTATCCCGCTGTCCCATTCGGTCTTCATGATGCCGACATAAAGCTTGTCCTCCATCCTGTCCTTTACCGCCAAATCATGGAGCGCCTTGATGTAGAGCGGGCTGCCCTCCATCTTCCCCACGCCGGTTCCGATGTGGAGCTGGTCCACTCCTATTAGCCTGTAGAATTTCTGATGTATCGTATAGCTGACGCCGAATTCCCCGCGCGACTCGGCCGCGAATCCTGCCCTGTGCGCGTGCATCATGAAGCCATCCCTCCTCAACTGGTCCACGATGTCCTGCATCGCCGAGTATCCCATGATGAAGACGTCAATCATTGCCATCCTGGCATCCTGGGATATCAGGAAATCCCTTCTCATTAGCATGTTGTTGTAGCTGTCTGTAATATTGGGGGAATACAGCACCTTCCTTCCTGTCTCATCCTCGACCTTGTCGATTACTTCAAACATCTCCATGACCCGGTCCTCGAACGGACAGAACCTCTGGTTGACGAGGTTCTCATCGTCCTTGACGAAGTCGCAGCCTCCCATATAAGCCTCATACGCAACTTTCGCGAATTCCCGTGGCGAGAGCCCGACCTTGGGCTTGACTATAGTCCCGATGTGCGGGCGCCTGGATTTCCCTGTGCCGACATATTTCCTTACGCCTTCAAGGCCGTGGCCCGGACCGAGATACTGCTGCTGGAACCTTTTTGGGAATGTGATATCAAGAGCAATCAGGGATTTGAGCTCCTTCAAACCGAATACGTTTCCAAGGACCGATGCCTGGAACTGCAGCATGTTCCTTGCGTCAAAATGCTCGAACGGATACGCAATCCATACAAGCCCTGATTTCTTCGTCACTTTGGCTATCTTGAAGACTCTTGCCCGCAGGTCCCATACTCTCTTATTCATGGTCCCGAGCTTTGTCCAGGTCCCGATGCTGGATTCTGCGGCAAGCGCCTCGGCCAGTTTCTCTATAGGGTCATCGCCCTCCACCCAGAAAAGAGCAATAAAATCATCTTTTCCAGGCTCATATTTCCTGTCCAGATAGGAATATCCGCCGTAAGCCATTGCTTCACCTTCGACCCATACTTCTCATCGAAAGCTATTTAATTGATATCATGCGAATTGCTATTTATGAGGGGACAGTCTGCAATTGAATATGTTGTCACTTACGGATGGGCAATCCTCGCGCTTGTAATAGTGCTGGGGGTGCTCCTTTCTTCCGGCGTTCTTTCCCCGACCTACCTTATTTCTGATGAGTGCAATGCTGGAACCAACCTTCCCTGCGCTTTCGCGATGTGGAATGAGGATGGGGCGACCCAGCTTAGCATGGAGCTCCACAACGGCTTCCCCTACGAAATCCGGGTGAGGAGCATCAACCTCACTATGCCTGAGACTGGCGAGACATTCACTATCCGCACTCCCTTCCCGGTTGATGTTGAATCAGGCGAATCGATTGCGGTACGGGGAGCGTTCGATGGGGGGGAACTTCAAGAGAGTGGCTACGAGAGATTCTTCATCAGCATAGAATACGCTTCCTGCGCATCCGAGCTCCTTGATGGTTCGGACTGCAGCGACTCCTTCCATGTTATAAGCGGAAGGTTGTCGGGCAAGGTCCTTCCTTCCGGGTAATCAGAGCACAGAGACGCTGAATTCCCCCTTAATTATCTCCACTTCCCTTATGCTGCTGACCGTCTGCAGTTCCGCAACCAGTTTTTCGTCCATCTCTTCAGGGAGCGCGAGCCTCACTTTC
The DNA here is from genome assembly GCA_043812915.1 of Microcaldota archaeon. Taxonomy (GTDB): domain Archaea; phylum Micrarchaeota; class Micrarchaeia; order Anstonellales; family Bilamarchaeaceae; genus CAYVTJ01. The sequence continues at coordinate 22,194 of JBDRLQ010000020.1, forward strand.
CCAAGCTCAGCATTCTGCGGCAGCTGGTTCCTTGCCTTGTGCTGCCTTATTTCCTTGACGATGTTGTTGAACACCTCCATCCTGGCGATGCTCGTTTCATCCACTTCCCCGGCTGATGGCCACTCGCTGGTGTGTATGCTCCGGTAAGCGCCCTGTTCGTCCCTGTGGAACAGGCCCTGATTGAGCTCCTCGCTTATGTGTGGCGTTATTGGCGCAAGCAGCCTTATGCTTGTCTTCAGGACATTGTGCAGGCAGTGCTGCGCCGCGCGCTTGTCCTCTCCTTCCTGCTCCGAGTAGACCCTGTGCTTTACATACTCCAGGTAATTATCGCAGAAATCATGCCAGAAGAAGTTGTGCATCATCCTTATGGCGGAGTGGTACTCATAGTTTTCCATCGCCCGTGTGAACTCGGTAACCAGCTGGCTGAGCCGGCCCATTATCCACCGGTCGGTTGTGCCGAGTGCTTTGGAATCCCCGTCTTTGGGCTGATATCCCTCAAGGCCCTTTTCCACGAACCTGGAGGCGTTCCACAGCTTTGTCAGGAAGCTCTTGGAGTACTTTATGTCCTCATAGCTGAACGGCCGGTCCTTTGCCATCGCGCCGCTCATGGCGGCCCACTGCCTGATTGAATCAACCGGGTAATCCCGCTGCAGCTCTGCGGGCGATATTATGTTCCCGAGGGACTTGCTCATCTTCTTTCCGTCGGTTGCGAGCACGTTACCGTTAAGGAGGATGGTATCCCAGGGGGCGATTTTGCTTAGCGCCACCCCGCTACGGAAGATTGTGTAAAAGGCCCAGGTCCTGACAATCTCCACTCCCTGCGGCCTGAGTGATGAAGGGTAAAGCCTTTCCATTCTCCTGGGCTCATCAGGCCACCCTGCGATTATCAGCGGGGTTATGCTAGAATCCACCCAGCAGTCGCACGTGCTGGTCTCAGGGACCATGCTTCCCCCGCAACCGCACTTCCTTCCCCTGGCCTTCTCAGGGTAGAATGGCAGCTCAGATTCATCCGCGGAGGCGGTCTTCCCGCATTTTTCGCAGTAGTAGAAGGGCAGTGGGGTCCCAAAGACCCTCTGCCTTGAAATCACCCAGTCCCATTCGACATTCTCCACCCAGTCAATCAGGTAGCTTATCCCGAATTCAGGGACCCATTTCACCCTGTTCGCCAGCTCCTTGATTTTGCCGGCGGTGCTCTTGATGTCTGCGAACCACTGCAGCGAAGGGAGCAGCTCCACCGTGCGCTTGCACCGGTCATGCACCTTCACGGTCTGCTCAAGCGGCTCCTTCCTGATTATCTTCCCCTCGGCCTCAAGCTTCTCAAGCACTTTCTTCTTGGCATCCTCAACCTTCAGCCCGTCGAACTCGCCGGAGTTCTGAATCTTTCCATGCCTGTCTATAAGCTCAACCAGCGGGAGCTTGTGCCTGTGCATCCACACCACGTCCTGGCTGTCACCGAACGTGCAGACCATCACAAGCCCGGAGCCGAATTCCTTGTCAACATCCTTGTCAGCTAAAACAGGAACCTCTTTCCCAAGCGCGGTTCGCACCTTCTTTCCCTCAAGGCCCTTGTATCTCTCATCGGTAGGGTCGAAAAGGACCGCTACGCAGGCGGGCATGAGCTCTGGCCTTGTCGTCGCAATCACAAGCTCCTCCCCATCCGGGCCCTCGAATTTCACGTGGTTGAGCTGCCCGCTTTTTCCTACATCCTCAAGCTCGGCCTTCGCGACAGCCGAGACGCACTTGGGGCACCAGAAAACTGGATATTTGTCCCTGTAGATGAGCCTGTCCCCATACATCCTGATTAGCGAGTACTGCACTTTCCTATGATATTCCGGATCCATAGTGCGGTACTCATACTTCCAGTCCGGTGAGAATCCCATCTGGTTCATCTGGGATTTCATCCTGGCAATCATTTCTGTGCTGAACTCCACGCACTTCTGCCTGAACTGCTCGGGCGGAAGCCTCCCATGCTTCTTCTCGACCTTCACCTCGGTCGGGAACCCTTGGGTGTCCCATCCCTGCGGGTAGTATACGTTGAATCCTTTCATCCGCTTGTACCTCGCTGCAAAATCGAAGTAGCAGTACGAGAGCACGTGACCCATATGCAGCTCCCCGCTGGTAAATGGGGGTGGGGTATCAATGGAATAGATTGGCCTGTCAGTGTCATCCTCATTGAAGTTGTAGGTGCCGTTCTCCGCCCAGTAGGCCTGCCATTTATCCTCTATGGTCCTGTCATATCTTTGCTGGAGCATAATGAATACCTCTGAAAACAGGTATTGCTATTGTTGCAAATAGCTATAAAACGATTTCACGCTGCCTTGGGCGGATAGCGTCCACCGATACTCCATCCTGCACGCTGAAAGTACCCATGCTGAGCATACTATCCGAGACTGCGGTAATCCCGAAGACCTTGGCGAATATCAGAGCCCGGCAATTACAAATTTTTCGGAATTTTCTATCCAAAGCGCGGCTCAGTCGATCATCATCTTCTGCCCGTCCCTGGCGGCAACGGTCTTTACGCCCGTGGCATTCTCAATCCTCCTGGCCTCGGCTCCGGGGCCTGCGCGGAGCATCTTCAGCCCGAAGTGCGACAATACGCAAATCTTCGGCTTTGCGATTTTCAGCAGCTCCATGACATTCGAGGTCTCAAGATGGTCCGGTATCCCGTCTGAAGCTGGCTTCAGGCAGTTCACGACCAGGAAATCGCATCCCCTTAGGCTCTCACCTAGCCCGTCGAAATAATTGGTGTCGCTGGTATATCCGATTACCTTCCCGCCAACGAACAGCTTGAAGCCGAACGCGGTCGGCTCGTCATGGTCGATCCTGATTATCTCTATCTCGAATTCCCCGAACTTTGTTGCGAATTTCTTCCTCTCCCCGTATTTCGCGGTGTACACCTCTTCCATGTGGCCCTGGTGGAACCTGTCCACCGCCCGGTCGCCATTGCTGTCCCCATCAATCACATGGCCGCTGCCTATGAGTATCCCCTTCTTCCTGAGGGCATACCCGCTCATCGCCTCGCACATAACCATGCCGTCGTTGGAATGATCCACATGGTCATGGGTAATGATGACTGCGTCCAGCTTCAACGGGTCCTGCCTGAACTTGTTGCTGCTAATGAGCGCGCCAGGGCCCGGGTCCACATGTATGTTTCCAGAAGAAGAATTTATCCTGAATCCGCCTGTCAGCCGGACCTGCTTTATCAGGTTTATCCGGCCGCCTCCGGTCCCAAGGAAAACTATTTCGACCAATTGAGCACACCGGTAATAGGAATAAACGGCAAGCTCTAAATCCCTTCGGGTTCAGCCGACCATGCTGCAGAACTTGCATTCCTTCCCTGAAGAAGGCTCCCCGCACTTTTCGCAGATTGAAAATCTGGCCCCGGAATACTTCTGCCTAAGCGCGTCCTCAATCTCAATAAAACTCCCGACTACCTTGAACTTGGTGCCCGGGTGCCTCTCTTCGGTTTCATTGAGTATTTTCCGGATTTGGCTCCTGAAAGCTGCATGGGCGTACGGGCATTCTATGTGCCTGATGTCAATCCCCTTGAGCATGGAGTACACAGCGATTTCTATCTCAGGGCTTTTCATGAGCGGCCTTATCCGCGGGACCATCCCGCCCTCATCGCCAGGATGATTGAGGTATCTTGCCAGCCTTGATGGCTCATTGCGCATGATATTCATCATCACTGTCTGGGCGACGTCATCAAGGTTGTGCCCGGTGGCCAGTTTGTCCGCGCCAACCTTCTTTGCCCCCCGGTTCAGCAGGTACCTCCTGACAACTCCGCAGTATGAGCAGGGGAGCTCGCCATTTTTGGATTTCACAATGGAATCAAGCGTCTTGCCCGCCTCCTTCCTGAACGAGAGCACTTCCAGCCGTATTCCAAGCTTCTTGCACTCGCTCTTGGCTACTTTCAGCGTGTCGGCCCGGTATCCCCTTATGCCCTCATCGATTGTCACTGCGACAAGCTCAAACGGCAAATCCTTCTGCAAATCATGCAGGCAGTGCAGCAGCACGCAGCTGTCCTTGCCCCCGGACAATCCAACCGCGACCCTCTCGCCCTTCTTAATCATGGAATGCTGGCGGACCGTGGTTCTCACTCGCTTGTCGAACATCCGCAGGAAATGCTTTTCACACAGATGCCTGTCCGCATAGGGAAGGAAAATTACGGCATATTCAGGACAGTGTGAGCATCTCATGTTTCAACCGCCGAAAACTACCTTGATTATCTCTACGCTGTCCTCTGGCCCGACATTTATGGTTTCGGGTGCGAGCCTTCCATTCACTTTGATTACTACTTCTTCCCTGCTCGCCCCCAACTCCTTCAGGAGCTCGGAAACAGTCCCTTTGAACTGCATGGATTTCTTCATGTTGTCAAAAACAAGGTTCATTATGTACTATCTCCGAAGAATAGAATATAAAACTAGCTTAGGAAACCCTTCACCGGCTTTTTGCTCTCGGTTGTCCCTCTAGGAGCCTTCAGCGAAAGCCTCTCAGTCTTTTCATTCCTTCTCTTTCCAATTGCCTCTGCCAGTCTGTCGAATGCAAGCATGGCCACGCCCTCATCGACGCTTTGCGCCTTTGCAGGCTCCTTTTTCGGGAGCATCTGCTCTAGCTCACCAAGCTTCTCTACTGGCAAGTGTTTCACAAGTTCCAAAAGCACCTTCAATGCAATGCTGCTATTTGATTCATTATTAAGCATCTCAAGAAGCTCGGGCACTGGAGTGAGGCTTTTGATTTCCCCAAGGGCCTGTGCAGCCATAGATCTGGAGCCATTCCCCTCTTTAATCTCCTTCATGAGTGCTGGAACTGCCCTTTCACCTTCCTGCACGAGCATAAACCTGCCTATCACGTTCTCCCTTGGATTGGGGTCACGCAGCGAAGCCATTTGCCGTTCAATATGAGTATCACTAATGCCATAAATTCCGTGTGGTAAACGCATGTGTGAATGTGTACTTGGAAATGTTTAAAAATCTTTTACCGGGCTCCATCTTTTAAGAATTCCCTGCGAGAAAAAGCGACAAGGTGAATTCCTGATGGAGATTACAGCGGTATGGGCAAGGGAGATTTTGGATTCAAGGGGAAACCCCACAGTGGAGGTCGATGTCGTCACAGAACAGTCCTTTGGCTCGGCAGCTGCCCCCAGCGGCGCATCCACTGGAAAGCACGAGGCTGTTGAGCTCCGAGATGGCGAGAAGCGCTATGGCGGAAAGGGGGTGCGGCGCGCGGTGGAGAATGTCAGAAGCATCATCGCGCCCGGAATCATCGGCATGGATGTCACTGACCAGGCCGGAATAGACGAGAAGATGAAGGAGCTCGACGGCACCCCGAACAAGGCGAAGCTTGGCGCAAATGCGATGGTGGCTGCCAGCATGGCCGCCTACCGCGCGGCAGCGGCCGGGGAAGGCAAGGCGGTATATGAGCGGCTTGGCGGGAATATCCTGCCGTACGCGATGTTCAACATCCTCAACGGCGGAAAGCACGCGGGCGGCAATCTCTCAATACAGGAATTCATGGTAATCCCGAACGCGGACCTGTTCACGGACAGGCTCGCGATGGCCAGCGAAATATACCATGCGCTTGGAAAAGGGCTGGTCAGGAAGTATGGCCAGGGCGCAAAGAATGTCGGGGATGAGGGCGGATTCGCGCCTCAGATAGCCAGCGCGCATGACGCTCTCGAGGCTATCAGCGCCGCGGTGGAGGAAGTCGGCTACAAGGACTATTGCGGTCTTGCGCTGGATTCGGCGGCAGACTCATTCTATGACGAGAAGGCCAAGGAGTACAATGTCGATGGCAAGAAGCTGGATGAGGGCGAGCTGCTGGAATACTATGTTGAACTTACAAAGAAATACCGGATAGTGTCCATCGAGGATCCGTTCTATGAGGATAGCTTCGGGGCATTCGCCCAGCTCACCAAGAAGCTGGCCCCGAAAATACAGATTGTGGGGGATGATTTGCTAGTTACCAATGTGGAGAGGATAAAGACCGCAATCGAGCACAGGTCGGTAACTGCGCTTCTCCTGAAAGTGAATCAGATAGGGACTGTGACCGAGTCCCTGCAGGCTGCGCAGCTCTGCCGGGAGAATGGGATGAACGTCGTCGTAAGCCACCGCTCGGGGGAAACCTGCGATTCGTTCATAGCAGACCTGGCGGTGGGCCTGAACGCCGGGCAGATAAAGACCGGCGCGCCAGCCAGGGGGGAAAGGACAGCGAAATACAACCAGCTTCTCCGGATTGAGGAGAAGCTTTTGCTGATGAGCCAAAAAACATAACCTTCTAAAAGGTAATTCAAAAATATGATAACAATTAAATCTACTTAATCGAATACCGAGTGGGCGACATGGCTGGACGGAAACCAAATCCTATGGATGCGAAAACCTACTACCAGACCGGCAATGATTATTATGAGAAAGCGGACTACGAGAAAGCCATCGAGAACTACAACATGGCGATTCTCCTCAACCCGGTCTTCTCAGAAGCCTACTTCAACAGGGCCCTTAGCTACTACCAGCTCAAGAACTTCGACAAGTCCGTTGCTGATTATACAAAGTCGATGGAGTTCGACCCCCAGAATCCGATTATCTACAATAACAGGGGAGATGCGTTCTATAGGAAGCAGGACTTCCAGAGCGCGGTCAAGGACTACGACAAGGCAATCTCCCTCAATCCAAATTACCTCAAGGCCTTCTACAACCGGGGCCTCTCTTACGCTTCCATTGAGGAATACGAGAAGGCGATAGAGGACTTCTCCAAGGTCATAGAAATCAAGGCCGATTTCGCCGAGGCCTACCACCTTCGGGGCCTGGCGTATGAGTATGCCGGCACCATGGCCTCGGCCATCGCGGATTATGAGAAGGCGCTGGAGCTGAACCCCGGCCTTGCAGAGGCCAAGACCCATCTTGAGAGCGCCAAGTCCAAGAAGGACCAGGATGGGAAAGGTGATGGGGGGGGAGACGGCAAGGGCACCACGGACATAAAGATGCTGCAGAAGCCGGACATGACCTTCGATGATGTTGCCGGAATGAAGAAGATGAAGGACCAGATAAAGGAGTCCATCGTCTATCCGATGATGAATCCCGACCTTGCAAGGAAATACGGCAAGCTCGGGGGCGGGGGTATCCTGATGTATGGGCCTCCAGGGTGCGGAAAGACGTTCATCGTGAAAGCCGCGGCTGGTGAATGCCATTCGGGATTCATCAACGCGAAGCTTTCTGACCTGCTCGACATGTATGTCGGCAACACGGAAAAGAACATTCACAAGGTATTCGAGCTTGCGCGCACCAACACCCCATGCATGCTGTTCTTCGATGAAGTTGATGCTATCGGAGGGAGGCGTGACCAGGGCGAGGGTGCCCAGTACATGAAGATGGCCGTCAACCAGATGCTTTACGAGATGGACGGTGTGGAAGCCAACAACCAGAACGTGCTGGTCATAGCGGCAACCAACGCGCCCTGGGATGTCGATCCTGCCCTGAGGAGGTCCGGCCGTTTCAGCAAGACGCTCTACATCGCAGAGCCGGATTACACATCAAGGGTCGCGATTCTAAAGCTCCACTCCACCAAGAGGCCAATTTCCAGGCTTATCCCATTCAAGCTACTTGGCATGTCCACGATTGGATATGCGTCTGCGGACCTGAAGGCCATCGTTGATGAGGCTGCAACATTCCCCTGGAAAGAGGCATTCTTCGGAATCCAGAAGAAGACCGAGGAGTTCATGAAGCAGGGGATGGAGGCCGAAAAGGCCAAAGAGCTTGCCAAGAAGCAGGTCAGGCAGCGCTCAATCACTTCTGGGGACTTCGTTAAGGCGATGGTCAAGAAGAGGTCATCGCTTCCTCCCTGGTACGAGCAGGCCAAGAAGCAGATTGGAAAGCAGGAAGAGGTCACAATCATCGACGGAAAGGAGCACAAGAAAGTCACTGAGAGCAAGATGGGGCCTGGAGAGAAGGATGCATTCAAGGACCTCCTGGGGACAATCAACGGGAGGAACTCCTGGCATATGAAAATCTACCTGGGCGCAATCCGTTTCCTGTCCATACTCCTGCTCAGGCTGTTCACACTCATTTTCGAGCGCCGGTTGGTATGAGCACAACCGTCATCAAGGGAGCCAAAGCATTCATTGAGGGCAGATTCACGGATTGCGACGTTCTGATTAATGGCAGTGTGATTGCCGGCATTGGGAAAAACCTCAAGGGCGAGAAGAGTATGGATGCCAGGGGATTGGTTCTCCTTCCCGGGCTAATCGACCCTCATGTCCATCTGAGGCAGCCTGGCGCGGAATACAAGGAGGACTTCAATTCAGGCTCCAGGGCGGCTGTTGCCGGCGGGTTCACCACCATCATGGACATGCCGAACAACAATCCCCCCACAACCACCTTCGCCAGGCTGGAGGAGAAGAAGCTGCTGGCAAAGAAGGCTGTCTGCGATGTGAGATTCCACTTCGGGGGGACCGATGACAATTTCGAGGAAGTGCGCAAGGTCAATCCCGAGTCCATGAAGATTTACCTGGGCCTCACCACTGGTGAATTATATCTCAGGCAGCCGCATTCGCTTGAGAGGCACTTCGAGAACATCTACCCCAAGAGCGTGCTCTTCTTCCATGCGAGCGCAAACGGCCCTGAAGAGCAGTCCATTGCAGATACCCTTGATAATATAGGGAGGGTGGGGGAACTTTCCGGGCGGTATCTCAGGAAGTTCCACATAGCACACGCCTCCTGCGGGGCTGAAGTTGCAAGGACAAGGGAATTCGAAAAGGGCACGGTGGAGGTGGCTCCGCATCATCTCTTCCTCAATTCAAAAGACGCTAAGAAGCTCGGGGTGAACGGCACGGTCTATCCCCCTCTCCGCTCCGAGAAGCGCAGGAAATCCCTGTGGAAGGAGTTTGACAAAATAGACTGCATCGGCTCTGACCACGCGCCGCACACATTGGAAGACAAGGAGGAAGGCGCGCACGGCTTCCCTGGCCTTGAAACCACCCTTCCGCTCATGCTTGACGCCTGCCACAGGAAGCTTTTCAGGCTGGAGGAAATAATCCCTATGATGAGCCACCGGCCAGCGCAGATATTCGGGCTTGAAAAAGTGGGCGAAATCAGGGAGGGCAATTTTGCAAATCTCACGCTGGTCGATTTGAAAAAAGAGTGGACTGTCAAGGGGGAGGAGCTCCAGACAAAATGCAAGTGGAGCCCCTATGACGGAAAAAAACTGAAAGGAAAAGTGCATTCAGTGCTCTACAAAGGCAGGCTTGTCATTGAAGACGGGAAATTCTAATCTCAGTTTCTACTTTCGGAGACTTGAATCAGGTTCCTTGACAGGCCCCAAAGCAAGTTTCACCACCCGTCAATCTTATCCTCAATGATCCGGGACCATCTCCTGATGATTGCCTTGAGTATCCCCCGGATATTCTCCTTGCTGTTGCATCGATATAAGAATATGTAGCCGCCTGAATCCAGGTTTCTCTGGCTGCGCAAAATGACTTTTTTCTCGGCAAGCTTCTTGACTGCCTTCTGGATTGTGGTTAGATTGAGCTTGGTCCTGCGGGAAATCATGTTGGCTGCGAACTCCTGCCCGTGGTTTTGGACGAAGAACTGCAGTATCCTGAATTCTGCTCGTGTCAGCCCAAGGCTGCACTTGATTATATCATCAAGGTTGAACTGCTTGCATGCAAAATCTATCATTGCTCTCTGTTTCCCTCCGCCCAATAAATACGTTTCGGTTTTGAAAAAGAAAAGGAAGAAGAATGCAGGTCAGCTGCAGTCTATCGTCTCCCGGACGATGCCATTGCACTGGAGCTGCCGGCCAAGCAGGATGAAGAAGAGCACAATCGCAACCACAAGGGCCGTCAGAATGGCAGCATATATTATCGGGCTCGGTACGAATACGCTGAAGACAAAGCTTCCAAGCACTGCGAAAGCGACAACCGGGCAGACCAGCCCCCACTGCGTCACATAGAATTCCTTCCTGAAGAAATAGTTCCGGAAGTAATCTTTCAGCAGGCTCATGCCAAAGAGCAAGTACCAGCTCTCGAAGGCGAATGCAACCGTCATCACTGCCATGAAATAGATGCCAAGGTGCTCGCCGAACTGGTTCTCCACATAGTGTCCTAGCCTGAATGCGCTTATCGCATAAAGCGTGATGTTGGGCACCACTATGAGGAAGCTTGGCAGGAACTGCTTTGCGGGCATTCCTTTAGATGCGAAGTGGCTCTTGAATATCGCAATGAGCTTGACTGCCAAGAGGAACAGCCCCATGGTTCCCGAGACCAGCGACATGAAGGCAGCCGTGTGCGCAATGGCAGGGTCCTTGGCCATTGCCGCAATTCCAGTTCCTGTCACTGTAAGCATTCCAAGGGCAAACGGATGCAGGAGCCAGCCGAAGCTTACCTTGCTCACATCAAAGCTCTTCTCGAAAGCTATCTTGAGCAGCCTGATATCGGTCTTTATGAGCAGCAGCCATATCAGCCCCCATGCAAGGAGAGCCGGAGCCATCAGCGCCTGCAGGTTCTCCGCAAATAGCGGGATGAAGAATCGGACCGGTCCGATGAATACGTTCATGGTCATGATTATAGAAATGAAAGGCGCTACAATCGTTGCATTCCTGAGAGGATCGTTTAGCAGTGCCTTGTAGTCCTCTCTCTTCCACCCAAGCAGGTCCTTTATCAGGACTAATGTCAGGATTATGTGAATTGCTGCAAAGAGCAGCATGATTCCTTCCAGGGACATGAAGAGCGCTTCATTGACAAGAGAAAGGGCTCCATGGTCAATCTGTGATAACTGCACAAGGCCAGGCCCATGCTCATATGTGTATTGGAAGAAAGCGAATGGTATTATGGCTATCCCACCCGCTCCGAGGGGCATGAGGAAAATCAGGGGGTTGAACTTCTTCGAATTCATAACTATCCCTCCAGCCCGGAGAGGGTGGAATTGATTTTCTCCATCAGGGCGTCTTTAGGCATGAATCCGGAGAATCTGGCCACCTCTTTTCCCCTGTGGACAATCACCATGGTCGGGATGCTCGAGATTCCGAAAGCGGCCGATAGTTCCCGTTCTTTTTCGACATCTACTTTTGCGAATCTTAGTTTTTCCTGGCATTCCTTGCTCGCCTCCTCAAAGACCGGCTCCATCATCTGGCATGGGCCGCACCAGGCCGCCCAGAAATCTATTATTGCCGGTGTTTCAGACTCAATCACATCCTTGTAGTCCTCTTTGGTAAGATGTTCTACGCTCATTTTATCAACCTCTTAAGCTTCTATGATGCATAACTTCTGATAAGCATCAGTACTGATAATAAATAGAAGTAGTATTTATACTTTGGGGAGTGCCTATACAAATCTTGGGAAAATATCAGTACTTTGCCCAGATCAAGCCATCCTACCGAGGTTCTATCTGAGTAGCAGAGTTTAAAGGCTCTGGCCCTCAGAACAGAGCTTGGAAACGAGGTTTAGCAGGGGGTTCTGCTGACCTGAGACGAGCCTGGAAAGCACAGGGTAGGATTCGAAGTGTGGGCTCTAATCCCCAAGCAGTAGGTTCAGAGACCAGTTCTCTGGACCTTCCTCTTGCATTTAGTACTTAGTACAGTTCCTACCCGAAAAATTAGGCACTCTGGTGCTTTTTTTCACACAGATGCTAAAATAGTAGTTCCGTCGGAGTCTGAGACTATGTCGGAAGTGGATCTGTACAACTATGGGCGAAGGTATCGCCGGAACCTTGAAGTAATAGAAGGGGATAAGCTAATTTGTAAGGAGAATAAGAAGGATATTACGTCCTTTGCCAAGATGAGGCTCGCTAAGGGCTCGGGTTATGGCCGGGTGGCAAAGGTGCTCTACTGCCTGAGGAATCTGGCCATCTGGATAAAGAAGCCGTTCAGGGAAGCCACAAAGGATGATTTGGTAGCCCTTATTGGCGACCTTGAAACCCATGATTACTCGGAGCATACCAAATACGATTACAAGATAGTCCTCAAATTATTCTACAAATGGCTCAAAGGGAACGATGAGACCGTACCCAATGAGGTGAAATGGCTCAAGCCAAAGCTGAAAAACGGAAGGCATAAGCTGCCTGAGGACCTGATTACAGAAGATGAGGTCATGCAGCTGGTCGAGGCTGCTGAGCATCCCAGGGATAAGGCCATTGTCCTTGTTTTGTATGAATCCGGCTGCCGTATTGGAGAACTCCTTTCCCTGAAGATGCAGAATGTCAAATTTGACCAATACGGAGCGGTTCTAATCCTTCACTACCTCTACGTGGGCCTCGCCGCCCTCGTAAATGCTGGTAATCCTGAATCTGGTCCAGCCATATGTGGGCTGCTCCATCAGGATATCATCCGTGATGCGGTGCTGGACAATCTCGACAATCTCCATGTCGCCTTCGGGGGTATCGAGCAGCATCACAATCTCGCCGCCACGCCCGACGCTGGCGGTGGAAATCTGAACCATGTTCCTGGGGATATACGTGTCGGTATAGACCGTGGTATTCGTCCCGAGGCTTCCTACGGCATTGGTAAGGTAGGCGAGCCTGAATATCGCGAGCTCCGCCTCATATGAGGCAATCTGCTGGTTCGCGTCATTCGCCTTGAAATAGACCAGCGCCAGCAGCGGTATGAATACCAGCAGTATCAGCGAGACAATCACCATAAGTTCTGTGCTTACTTGCCCTCTCATTTCTTCCTCACTCTCCCGCGCTTTGTCTTGTGGACCTTCCTTCTTTTTGCCTTTCTCATGTCCTTCCTCTTTGAGAGTATGCCATCAAGTTCCATTGCAATCTCGTCAACGGTCTCCCTGAGGGTGCTCCTTTCGCTGGAGAGGCTGATATAGCCATCATCTGTGTCGAAATACAGATTCACGTTGAAGACTGACTTCTTTTCCCTCACATGCACCTTCGCGTTCCTGATGTTGAATGAGCCTGAGAACTTGTCAAGGGCAGCACCAATCTTGTTCTTTATGTGGGGGTACATCATTATGTTCTCATCCCCGAGGCCGCCAATCATGAGGTCTGATTCCCCCTCTCCGCGGGCCATGTTCTGGATGCTTCTGAAAAGGTCCACTGCCGAGAGCACTCCGACCGGCTTGTGCTTGGCGATTACTATCACCGACGAAACCTTGTTCTTAATCATCCTCTTTGCCGCGTCCTCTGCGGTGTCCGCCTCCCCTACGACCGCGATGTCAGGCCTGAAGAATTCCTTTATCTTCAGACTGTCCAGGCTCTTTACTTCGCTGACGCCATAAGGCTTCTTCTGGCTGACCTGCCTGTGGAAGGCCCTTTCTGCGGCAAGGTCGAGCGTGGAGATAATCCCGATTGGCTTGGACCTCCTGACAACTACCAGCCTGCTGCACCTGTTCCTCTTCATCAGGCTCTTGGCCGCTGCCAGATTGTCAATCTCTTCAATAGTATAAACCGGCGCGCTCATCATTTCAGAGACCTTTGATTTCGGCATCAGCCTCTCTTTCATCATGTCCTGTAGCAGCTCGACCCGCGTAGTTATCCCGAGCGCGTACCCATCCGCATCTACAATGGGCAGTGCCTTATAATGCCCGAGAAGGAAAGCGTCCACCCTCTCAAGCAGGTCTGCCTTGGGCAGGAGTGTGGGCGGCTTGGTGATGACCGTCTCGCATGGGGTTTTTTCGTTGTTCATGAATCCGTGGCCAAGGCTCCGGTCATCTATTGTCCCGAAATACTTGCCTTTTTTGGTGACAATCACTGCGGTTCCGCTGTCAGTCAATTCGCTAATGGCCTTTGAAAGAGGTTCTTTTGAATCCAGCACAAGGGTTGATTTTATCTCCATAAAAACATCCTCCGCCCGAGGTTTCTTCCTCCCAAGGGGATAGAAGATATTTAAACGAATAGCTATATAAATCAACGATATGGCGAACCAGGCACCGGCTCCATCAGGTCCACGAAAAATCAGGATGATAGAGAATCAGGGCTTCAATTATATTGAGGAGATGGTGGCCAAGCCGACCTGGAAGGAAATACTTCTTGATTTGATAGATTCCAACAGGATTGACCCGTGGAATATTGACCTTGTTGAGATTTCCAACGCTTTCCTTGGGAAGGTCCGGGAGATGGAGCGCATGGACCTTGGAGTCCAGGCAAACGTAATCCTTGCAGCGGCCATACTCCTGCGCTACAAGAGCAATTACCTTAGCGCCCTGCAGCAGGCGGAGCTCACAGAATACATCCCGGAGGAGCTCCCGCTGGATATGGGGCCTGTGGATGATTTGCCAGAGCTAACCCTATCCTCAAGGATTCCTCCCAAAAGGCAGATTAGCCTCGACGAGCTGGTAACTGAGATGGAGCGGATTATCCGCTATGATTCTGAGGAGCGCGCTGTCAGGACACCTCGGGGCGCCATCGTGGACACCGTGGATTTCGAGCTGGAGGAAAAGGACATTGAGCAGAAGATGGGGCAGGTCTTCGAGAAGATAAAGCAGAGTGCTGACAATGAGGGCTGGTCCCTGTTCTCGCGCGTAGTTGGCGGAGATGAGAAGCGCGAGATGGTCTACACCCTGCTCTCGGTGCTCCATCTGGTCCAGGAGAAGAAGATAGACATCAGGCAGGACAAGATGTTCGGTGAGATATTCATCAAATTGCTTGAGAAATGCTGATTCTTTCATATGTTGCTGGAAAAAGGGATTTTGAAGAAGAATAAAGACAAAGAAAAAAAAGAAAATTATGAGATTACTGCCCTTCCGCCCTTCGGCTTCGGCTTGGATTTCACAATCTTCACGTTCGAGGGCGTCAGGAGAATCATGTCGCTCGAAAGAAGTGCGATATCCCCATTAATCTTCGAGGAATTCGATTTTAGCCTGGCGATGATTCCCTTCAGCCTGTTCGGCTGCTTTGAAAGAGGCAGCACATTGAGTATTATGATGTTCTTTGTGCTCAGTTCCTTAAGGCAAAGGTCTCCATCGCCTTCATTTCTGAGATCAACTCTCTTTACATAAAAATCAGCTGGAGGATTAATCATGTCTCCTTCTGCTTCCATGACCTCTTCGAGGTCCGGAACCTCTACTTCTTCGCTCTTGCCGCCGAAAACCTTGTCAAAAAGTCCCATCTAAACACCTTCCTTGAAATATCTGTCTCGTTTTTCCCGAGGCTGTACTGATTACTACAATTGCATTTAAATATCTAACACCCCTCGACGTTCTGTTCCGGCTTAAATAACCATCGGAAGCGAAATCCCCCTCGGAGAATGTGGCTTCAGGGGAGCCCGACTTCATAAACCGCTTTTTATCCACCAGTTCATTTATAAACATTTACCTCTTCTTTTGTGCTGGAAAAATCCCAATAGGTGAACATATGATTGATGCGGTAACACTCGCCTTCTTGGCTGGTGTATTGACTCTTCTTTACGCCGCGTATCTGGCTTTCATGGTTGTGAAGGCCCCGCGCGGAACCGAGAAGATGCAGGAAATATCAAAAGCAATTGAAGAAGGCGCAAACGCTTTCCTCATGAGGCAGTATAAGACACTGCTTCCGATAGTCGTTGTTCTTTTCGCGATTATCGCGGTTCTTGTCGGAGCGAATACGGCAATCGCCTTTGTCGTCGGTGTGGTCTCATCCGCGCTGGCAGGGTACATCGGCATGCAGGTATCTGTCCGCGGCAACGTCCGTGTCGCAGAGGCGGCAAAGAAAGGGCTCAAAGGGGCGCTTTCAGTGGCATTCAAAGGCGGCGCGGTAACTGGTATGGCCCTTGCGGGGCTTGGCCTTATCGGCCTTAGCATACTGTTCGCGGTCTTCGGAGGGAGCCTCGTCCCGATGATTGGCTATGGTTTCGGAGCCTCGCTCATCTCGCTATTCGCGCGTGTTGGCGGAGGCATCTACACCAAGGCGGCCGATGTCGGGGCAGACCTTGTCGGAAAAGTGGAGGCAGGGATACCTGAGGATGACCCCAGGAACCCAGCCGTCATAGCTGACAATGTGGGCGACAATGTGGGCGACTGCGCCGGTATGGCGGCAGACGTCTTCGAGTCATTCGTGGTCACTGTGATTGCAGCCATGCTCCTCGGATTCGCTGTCGGCTCTGACGCGCTTATCCAGATTCCCCTGGTGATTGCGTCCATTGGTGTGCTCTCAAGCATTGTCGGCTCGCTTTTTGTCGGAGTCGGAAAGGACGGGCATATCATGAAGGCGTTCTACAAGGGGATAATCGCAGCGGCAATCGTGATGCTGATTGTATCATACATATACTTCAGCGGGCTTCAGATGGCTGTTCTTGCGCCAATGGCGCTCTTCCTGACCGTAGTGATTGGTGTGATTGTCACTCTGGCGATGTTCGTCATCACCGAGTACTATACGTCCACCTCGTTCAAGCCAGTCAGGGACGTTGCCGAGGCTTCCAAGACAGGAGCTGGCACCAACCTGATTACCGGCCTTGCTGTCGGCATGCAGTCAACTGCGATTCCGGCTATCCTGATTGTCATCGCAATCGCGATGTCATACCAGTTCGGCGGCCTCTATGGAATCGCTCTTGCGGCGGCGTCGATGCTCTCCTTAAGCGCAATAGTAATTGCGGTTGACTCATACGGCCCGATTACTGACAACGCGGGCGGAATCGCCGAGATGTCAGGGCTGCCTGGTTCGGTTCGGAAGATTACCGACGCGCTTGACGCTGTTGGCAACACCACTAAGGCAACCACCAAGGGATTCGCGATTGCGGGAGCCGCTCTTGGAGCCCTCGCGCTATTCGTGGCGTTCGCGGAAGATGCGCACCTTGAGGAAATAAACCTCCTCAATCCGGCAGTCGTCATCGGGCTGTTCATCGGTGCGCTCCTCCCATTCCTGTTCTCCAGCCTTCTTATGACGGCTGTTGGCAGGGCCGCCTTCGAGATCGTGCAGGAAGTGCGCAGGCAGTTCAGGGAAATCAAGGGACTGATGGCAGGAACAGCCAAGGCTGACTACGCAAAATGCGTTGACATCAGCACCGCGACAGCTCTGCGTGAGCTTGCGGTTCCTGGTGTGCTGGCTGTCATGACGCCTCTCCTTGTCGGCTATCTGCTCGGGGCGGCCGCGGTCGCAGGAATGCTTGCAGGCACCATCGCCGCGGGATTCCTTCTGGCGCTGTTCATGTGCACTGCAGGTGCGAGCTGGGACAACGCGAAGAAGCTTATCGAAGAGGGCAACTTCGGAGGGAAGGGCTCGGACGCGCATAAAGCCGCGGTTGTCGGTGACACTGTGGGCGACCCGCTAAAAGACACGGCAGGTCCCTCACTGAACGCGCTCATCAAGGTGATTAACACAATCAGCCTGGTGTTCGCCGCGGTGATTGTTGAGCATAGCCTGAACCTGCTCTAAAATCCCTTTTTTTTCCTTTTATTATTTTCCTAAAACAAGCGACTTGCTACCTTTTGGTTGGGTCGAATGAGAATATGCTCTGCTTTCTCTTTGATGGCCCGCTATCGCCACTCTTGGAAGGCGCCCTCTTGCTGGACTGTTCCCTGAGCTTTGCGGTGGCGGTTCTGTCCCCATCAGGAACAATGTCCATGTGCAGGGTCCTGTAGCCCGTCTTCTGGACTGTTACTGCAAGCGCGTCCTCGCCGTGCTCAAGCATCAGCGTGATTGCGCCCTTTGCCGAAGTCCTGCCCTTATCCTCCCCATTGACGCTGACCTGCGCCCCGGAGACATTCGTGCTGATTATTATCTCGTGCATGAGTTTCTCTGGCGGTGCATGCCCGGCAGCTGCATCTGCCCTTATAGGCTCAGGAGGCATGATGTCGTTCTGGAGGAGCTTTGCCGGAGCGGGGCTTGGATTTGACGGCTGTCCAATCCGGGCCGGAATTTCAGGCACCTGTGCCACATTCTGTTCTCGCATCATCAGGCCAGCGCCCAGGGCGGCCCCGCAGATAACGACTGCTGCCCCCATCGCAGCAAATAGCTTCACAGGCCTGCGTTTCTGCCTAACCGCCTTTGTCCTCATGGTGGAATTTGGATCCAATCTAGCTTCCTCCGGATTGGGCTTTGCGCCCTCAAGGATGTCCCTCAGCTCCCAGATTGTCTGGAACCTGTCCTCGGGCTTCTTTGCAAGGCACTTGTCGATTGCGTCCGATACCTCCTGCGGGATATGCGGGTTTATGCTGATTGCAGGCTCCGGCGTCTCCACGATGATTTTTCCCGCCAGCTGGACCACATTATCGGCATTGTGTGGCGTATTGCCCGTGAGCATCTCATACAGCACAACCCCGACCGAATAGATGTCCGAGCGGTGGTCGAGCGCGTCGCCCTTGCATTGCTCGGGAGACATGTATGAGGGTGTGCCTCTCATTATTCTGTCCAGTACTTGCTCTTCATCAAGATTGAGCACCAGCCCGAAATCAATTAGCTTGACTGTCCTCTTCCCCTTTGCCGGATGCAGGATGAAAATGTTGTCTGGCTTTATGTCCCTGTGGATTATCTTTGTGTCATGGGCATAGCCGATGCCGTCGCAAAGCTGGACTGCGATGTCCTGGGCTTCTCCCCATGTCATGATGCCCCCATGCCTCATCAGAACTTCATTGGCCAGCGTTTCTCCATCCAGGAATTCCATTACGTAATAGAGCCAAGCGTCCTTGCGCCCGAAATGGTTGACGCTTACAATATTATGGTGTTGTATCTGGAATAGGGCAGCCATCTCCTGCATGAACTTCTTTTCCATCTCCTCGTCTTCGAACTGGATTACCTTGATTGCAACCGGCCTGCTGCTGCTGTCACCGACATCATTGATTATTACATGAATTGCATCAAGGACGGTTCCCATGGCACCGCTGCCAAGAACCCCGGTAATCTTGTACCAGCTGGCATCTGTGACCGGAAAAACCTCGCCGATTAGTTTCTCCACCTTCTTCCTTTGGGAATCCGTGGTTTTCGCTTTTCGCTGCCCGCTCTGGGTTATCCTGTCGATGATGGTCTTATCCGCAGGGAAAGCGCCTTGGCCGGGCTGGGAGCGCCGGATATGTGACTGGTTTGTCTCGGCCTTAGGTTCTTTTGGGGGAATAGCTTTTTTTTGGGAATTTCCCATGTTATATTTAGTGTTTGAAAGTATTAATATACGTTTCGGTTTTCCTTCCGAATCTATAAATCCGGCTTTCCCCAACACATTTATAAAGTGTTTTAGATAATGTAAACCCATGCAAGTTTCTCAGTCACAACCAGTGGAGCCCCAGATTAAGGAACGCACATTGAAATCAGATGCAATCAAGCCAGGCAAGAGTTCAGCCTTCGGAAGGGCAGTGCGCACCTGTGCATTCACAGCAGCCCTCTCTGTCGCGACAATCTTCGGAGGAAGAGCGGGGGCAGAGGAGGCAACCCCCGAACTTCCGCCCGAGCCCCCGTCTGCATTTATGGAGCCCCTGCCGGCGGTGACCGAGCCACCTGGGGAACCGACATGCCCGGAAGTGGCCCCTATGGACGACCATGCGTGTCCAGCCCCTGATGAGAGCGTGCCCAGGAGGGCATGCACAATCCATGCCTGCCAGCTATCGACATTCACGCTAATTGATGGCGAGGAGAGAACCTCAACATTCATAGTTAACGAGCACCTTCCGATGCCCGAAGTGGAGATAACCGGTCCGGCGACGGTCGAACTCCGTTTTTACCCCTCATTCCTCCTGGAGAGGTTCGATGACGCCGGAGAAGTTGAAATCGGCGCAAGGGTCGCAGTGCAAAGGAACGGGGACGCGCCCGAGACATTCACATTCGGGGGAATTTCCAGAAGAACCGATATGGAAGCCAGGGATTTCGAGGATGCCGACCCTATGGTGGATGCCGAAGGCGTTCGCATGATGGCAATCTCGGACCATGTCGGAGGGACTTTTGATGTGGGCGCAGGAAACCACCATGTCGCAATAGAGCGCACAATACTGGTTGACGGGGAAGAGGAGCCGATTAACGGCTTCCTGCAGGTTGTGATAACTTTCAGGCCGGATGCGCCCCCGCCAACCCAAACTGATGAGGCGTCAGGATTAGGGCCGGCGCCAGTGCAGCCGCAAGTGCAAATCCCTGAACCAGAGCCTCCAGCACTCATGTCCCGCGTTGTCTCTCTTACCGGAGAGAGGCGCCAGTTCCACAGGCTCGGAGAGCTGACGCCTTCTGCAGACATGTATTATGCGGATGTCTTCGGAAACCCCTATAGGATTAACGGCACTCTTGCACTTGTTGCCGGCGCGCTTTTCACGGCATATGGCCTTCCGATCGGAACTGGGAGCTCTGCCGGTGCAATACGCAGCTACTCGGTGAATCCCGCAGTCGGGATCGAGATTCTTAGCGGCAGGCACAGGCTTGACCTTGTCGGCTTTGCAGGATGGCGCGGGATGAGGCTCGATTCGTTCTCCATCCAGGACCATAGGAGCGGTGATGCCCGGGGCGACACCTGGGAGGCGGGAGGTCTGGCAAGATACATGTATGATCCTCGCGTAATAATCAGCGTTATGGGGAGCAGCAACCCGATAAATCCACTTAACGCTAACCTTGAAGTCAATATACCCTTCGGGAGGAGCCGCGCTTCGATGGATGTTGCGGCAGACTTCATGTTCCTTCAGTCGCTTGCCGAACTCGAGAGTGTTGCAGGCGGATTCGAGATTGGAAGGAACAACTTCTTCCTTCGTGGGACTGTTGCAGTCCAATACCGGTTCGGGCCAGGCCATGAAGCCGAGCCCGGAAGAAGGGCCTGGAGCGTGATTCCTGCCCTTATGGCTTCAGTGGATGCGAATTTCATCGAGACCGAGACGGATCCAGAGCTTGACTGGGTGGATGTGCTGGCTGGCGCTTCGTTGGATGCGCGCATCAACAGGTTCGTTTTAGGTGTGGAAGGGCAATGGTCCGCGCTGACCGGAAGGACCGCGCTGGTTTCATTCAATTTCCGCTATGAGAGATAGCGTTTTATTTCTCTCCTGCCGAATATCTCCATGTGCTATGCTATTCCTGGCAAAGTGATTGCCGTAGAGGGCAAAATCGCCACTATAGAGTACTTTGGCGAGCACAGGAAGGCGCAGCTGGTTTTCGATTCCGCCTCCTCCGGGGACTATGTCTATGCTCAGGGCGGAGTGGTGGTGGGAAAGGTTCCTGAAGCAGAGGCCATTGAAATCCTTGAGCACTGGAAGAAGCAGTTCTTCGAGCTCAAGGAAGTGGACGAGAGGATCTCTTCAGTTCAGCCTTCATCAGGGGCATTATCTGTCATCATTGACAAGGCAGAATCCGGCAGAATCCTTACAAGGGGTGAAATGCGCCAAATCCTTTCAACAGGAGGGGATGCGCTCCCTCAGCTTTACCGGGCGGCCAACCACATTAGGAAATCCTGCCTCGACAATGCATGCTGCGTGCATGGCATAATAGAGTTCTCCAACAACTGCATGAACAACTGCCTCTACTGTGGGATAAGCCGGGGCAATGATGCGCTCATTCGCTATCGCATGGGCAAGGGGGAAATTATGGAAGCGGTTGACCATGCGGTGGAAAAGCTCGGATTCAAGGCTCTCGTCCTCCAGTCTGGCGAAGACGCATACTATTCAGATGACCTGCTGGTTGAGCTGGTAAGGGAAATCAAAGGAAAGCACGGAATCCTGATTTTCATGAGTGTCGGTGAAAGGAGCGCCGAGTGCTACTGGCGCCTCTATAAGGCCGGAGCATACGGTGCACTTATAAGGTTCGAGACATCCAGCAAGCGCATCTATGAGCAGGTGCGCCCAGGAAAGAAGCTGGAAAACCGGCTCGGCCTTATCCGGGAGCTGAAGAAAATGGGCTTTGTGCTCGCGACCGGGTTCCTAATCGGGCTTCCAGGGCAGACTGATGACGACCTGATAAATGACGTGCTGCTCACCAAATCCCTGCAGCCTGACATGTTCTCCTTCGGCCCGTTCATACCGCACCCCCAGACCCCTCTTGCTTCATCGAAAAAACCTGCACTGGATGATGCGCTCAAGGTAATCGCGCTAAGCCGGCTTGTGGATCCCCACTCCAAAATCCTTGTGACAACTGCGCTTGAGACATTGGGCGAAGGCGCGAAGAAGGCTGGGCTGATGGCCGGGGGCAATTCATTAATGATAAATACCACTCCTGAGAAATATAGGCTATGCTATGACCTTTATCCTGGAAAAACTGGGGAGGGCGGCGCGGTGGAAAAGACCATTGAAGAAACAGTGCGGCTCCTGCATTCTCTTGGCAGGGCTCCAACAGACCTCGGGTTGTGAACATGGAGATATTCAGCGAAAAGGAGATTAACGGGATTCTTGCCTCCACTCCGGAGCCGGCAGACGAGATTCTGGATGCGATACTTGAGAAGGCGATGCGGAAAAAGGGCCTGACTTTGAAGGAGGCGGCAACGCTCCTTTCGGTAAAGAAAGAAGGGCAGCTTGGAAAGCTTTTCAAGGCCGCTGGGAAACTGAAGCAGGAGATATACGGCAACCGCCTCGTGCTTTTCGCACCTCTTTACCTTTCTGATTACTGCGTCAATGACTGCGACTACTGCGGCTTCCACTGCAGGAACAAGGCTCTGCAAAGGAAGAAGCTCTCAATGGAGGAAATCAAAGAGCAGACTGCCCTGATTATGGGCATGGGGCACAAGCGGATACTGGTGGAATCTGGGGAGCATCCGGAGTGCCCGATAGATTATGTTTGCAACGCGATTCGGGCAATATATGATACAAAGGTAGGGAATGGCGAAATCAGGCGCGTCAATGTCAACATCGCCGCAACAAGCGTTGATGACTACCGGAAGCTCAAGGAAGTCGGAATCGGCACATATCAGCTCTTCCAGGAGACCTACCATAGGCAGACATACGAGCGCATCCACAAGGGCCCGAAAGCAGACTATGAGCGCCAGATCACCGCGCATGAGCGCGCTTTCAAAGCCGGGCTGGACGACTATGGCATCGGGGTGCTTTTCGGCCTGTATGATTACCGGTTCGAGGTTCTCGCCCTGCTTGCGCATGCGAGATATATGGAAAAGAAACACGGGGTCGGGCCTCACACGATCTCGGTCCCAAGATTCAAGCCGGCCCCATCAGTCGACTTCAATCCGGATTATCTTGTTTCTGACTCAGATTTCCTGAAGCTGATTGCCGTGCTGAGGCTTTCAGTGCCGTACACCGGCATGATTATCTCGACAAGGGAATCCCCTCAAATCCGGGCAATGGCATATAAGCTTGGGATTTCCCAAACATCCGCCGCTTCGAAGACTTCTCCAGGCGGATACTCCACAAAAGTGAACTGCCAGTTCGAATTGTCGGATCACAGGCCGGTAAGCGAAGTTATTGGTTCAATTTGCGAGCAGGGTATGCTCCCAAGCTTCTGCACCGCCTGCTACAGGAGCAAAAGGACTGGCGAGGCTTTCATGAAACTGGCAAAGGAGGGGAACATCCACTATCTCTGCCATCCTAATGCAATCCTCACATTCAAGGAATTCCTGATGGATTACGCTTCCAGGGAACTCCGGGAATCCGGCGAAAAGGCAATCGTGCGGGAACTGGAAAAAATAGGGGATGAGGAAAGAAAAGAGGAAACTAAAAGAAGGCTTAAAAGAATAGAAAAAGGGGAGCGGGACCTCTTCTTCTGAATTATCTTCTCTCCCCATAGTCCTCGAGGAAATGCTCGTATTCCTTGAGCATCTTCACCGTGACCGAAGGCCTTCTCCTGCTGATTATCCCGGCTACCATCGAGTCAGTGATGTTGGCAGGCTTTCCGGCCAGCTTCGCACGTAGCGCGTTCATCTTGGCCTCCTGGCAGACGGAAGCGATGTCAGCGCCGCTGAATCCAGGAGTGAGCTCGGATGCCTTCTTAAGGTCAATTCCGCCTGCGAATTTCTCCCCAAGATGAATCTTGAATATCATCGCCCTCCCTTTCTTGTCAGGCGGCGGAATGTAGAAAATCTTGTCGAATCGCCCTGGCCTCAGGATTGCCGGGTCAAGGAGAGCCGGCTTGTTGGTCGCCGCAATCACGACAACTCCCTTCATGCCCCTGAGCCCGTCCATCTCTGTCAGGAACTGGCCGATGATTTCAGAAGGCCCCCCGCCCCTTGCGGGCGCGAAGGTCTCAATCTCATCAACAAAAAGGATTGCGGGGGTGTTCTCCCTCGCGCGGTTGAATGTCTCCCTTACAACCGTGACCGCCTGGGTGTACCCCTGCTTCATGATTTCTGCGCCGCTAAGGGACTGGAATGAGGCGTCCAGCTCATTAGAGGCTGCTTTAACTATCAGCGTCTTGCCTGTTCCTGGGGGGCCGAATAGGAGCACGCCCTTGCTCGGCTTCACCTTGAACTCCTTCATCATCTCCTCATGGAGCAGCGGAAGCTTTATCGCCTCAAGCAGGGCATTCTTGACTTCATCCAGGCCGGCGACATCATTCCAGGTCACGATGGCCTCGCGCGGCTTCTCTTCTTCCTTGGCCCCCACCCTGCGCTCGAAGTCCATCCTGAATGTCTCGTACTCATCAAGCTGGGCAAGCGATGTGCTCGGCCGTACGTAACCTACTATATCAAGCAGGTGCTTCATAGTAAGCGGAACAACCGCTCCTTTGCCGGCAGCCTCCTTTGCGGCAAGGCTCTTGGCCTCGACAATGATATTCTTCAGGTCTGCCCCTGAGAACCTGCCGGTCTTCTTGGCAAGGACATCAAGGTCAACGTCCTCTGCAAGCGGCAGGTCCCTTAGGTGAACTCTCAGAATGGCCTTCCTGGCAGCCGTGTCCGGCAGGTGCATATAGATTATCTTGTCGAACCTGCCTGGCCTCAGAAGCGCGGGGTCAAGCTCGTTCGGAACGTTCGTTGAGCCGATAACAATCACATTGGCCTTTGATTTGCTGGCGCCGTCCATCTCCTGTAGGAGGGTGCTGAGCACTCTCTGGCCGGCTTCATCCAGCGAGTCCATCCTCCTCTTCTTGCCCAGGCTGTCAACCTCATCAAAGAACAATACTGTGGGCGCTGTCTTCCTGGCGTTGGAGAACACCTCGGCAATATTCTTCTCGCTCTCGCCGAGCCATTTCGAGATGATTTGCGAGCAGCGCACCTCAATGAAGTTGTATTTCAGCTCTTTGGCAAGAGCGCGCATCAGCATGGTCTTACCGGTTCCCGGAGGGCCGAAGAGAAGTATGCCGCTTGGAGGCTTTATCCCATATGTGTAGGCAATCTCCTTCTTCTCAAGCGGCATTATAATCGCGTCGCGCAGCTCGCCCTTCACGTCATCGTAGCCGCCGACATCCGACATCGATTTCTCATCGCCGCCAATGCCTATGTCAGACATCCCGAATTTGCCGTAGGCCTTCATCTTCTCCTGCCGGTCCAGAATGGCTTCCTGGCTTATCCGGAGGCCCATCTGCTCCGAAATCCCGAGAGCGGCAATCGATGTGCCGATAGCGAATAATAATTCAACACGGAACGGAGTGCCAAAGAGCATGCCCATCCCGTAATATATGAGTGGCACAATAAGCAGCGCAAGGCTGGACAACAGCTGGGAGAATCTGCCCTTCACCCTTCCGGAAAGATAGCTTATCAGGAAAAGTGCAGCGCCCCAGGCAATGAGCTGGGGTATCCCCGAGTCCATGAAAAGGATGACCAGCACGTTATCCACCACCCACCCCATCGAGCTCCATATCTTGGAGATTGTCCCATAGGAGAATATGGCGGCAAAAGCTGTTCCCATCGAAGGGAAAATCTCCATCAGCCCGACAGGCCCTTTGGAGAACATCAGCTCAGGCACGCCCGGCTCATACAACACCATGTTCAGGGGCAGGTACGCGCTATTCTGCACAAGCCAGAGGGATGAGAGCAGAAGTATCAGCAGCACCGAAGGGACGGATATGAGAACGCTCTTCTTCGAGCCGAAGTACAGGGCTGCAACCGCCATCCCCAGTATAGTAATCCATCCGAAGAAAGGGAGCTGGCCGAAGCTGAAGGGCGCCATGACAAGTATCTCCAGCGTTGCGATGACCTTCCAGGAGTCGAACATCTGGAACAGCGTCGCTGCAATCACCATCACGAAGACCAGCCCGAACATCGGGGACTGGTAGACCACTGCGGGGAATGCGAGCAGTATCCCGAGCAGCACGCCGAAGTGCGGGTGCTTGAATGCGACCGCCCCGCAGGCAACGGCTAATGCCGGGACAATATAAATCGGATAAAACGGGACCGCGCCAAGCAGGAACAGCGCGCCTAGGAAAACGGTCAGGGCATTCCACACTGATTCGCTTTTCTGGGCGAGCTTTATGTAGGCCCGGACCTTCTGCTCTGTCATCGACTTCTGGGCTGTCCGCATGCAGGGAAATCCCTCTTACGGTTTATAAAATTATAGTCTGTGAACCCTGATATCCGGCTCCACTCTTCTCCAGCTTCCGTTGATATACTGCCAGAGCTGCTTTGTTGTGGAATCATAGACCAGGTCGTGCTTTGATGCCGCGTCCATTGAGCGGTCTATCTCAATCAGCGGAAACCTCCTCATCCAGTCAATCTCATCCCTGAACGGGTTCCTTTCTATGACTTGGATGCGGTTGCGTTCTTTCTTTACCTTTTCACACCAGGCGCTCACTTTCTCAATCTCTTCCTGGCTAACCATGGGTACGTTGTCTGAATCCCGGTTTAAATAAGTTTTCATTTAATGCAATACATGATGGCTATGTTAGAATTTTCAGGTTTTGTCCCTAAGCTGATGGCGGATGTCGGCGATGCCGCCGCGGCAACCCTTATTTCAGGATACTTCAGTATTATTGGCCTGATATACTGCCTTGCCCTCATTATCGGGCTCGGCTCCTTTGTCGTGTGGCTATGGGCCCTTGTGGATTGCCTCGGCCGGAAATTCAAGGGAGAGAATGACAAGCTGCTATGGGTCCTGGTAATACTATTTGCCGGAATCATAGGCTCTGTTATCTACTACTTCCTCGTAAAGAAAAAAGAGGGCTGAAAATCAGCCTTTCTTCTATATCTTTTCTTTGGAAAAAACTCATGTCTCAGAAATTGTCTATTCCCATTACGGATACTGCCTGAAGGATGCTTGCAAAGGACTGGTCGAGCTCCATTCCGGTCTTAAGCCCGAGCCTGGATAGCTCCTTCTTTATCTCACCTAGCGCGGCATGTCCAAATCCTTTGACGCCCTGGAGTTCCTTGTCAGTCATCTCAGTCCCTAGAAGCGCGCTCTCCACGGCGGCTACGCCCTCATCGCGTGAGTAAACATTTTAAACTAGTCTTTTTCCTGAAGTTACCACATTATATCTTCACTATCTGGATGACATCCCCGTTTTTCAGGACATGCCCGAGGCCGACCCTTTGGGGCTGGTGCTTCACGCTTTCCCCCCATACCAATGCGAACCGAAATTCCTTTTTCAGGTCACGGTGCAACTTTGCGCACATTTCCCCGACTGTTA
This sequence comes from Microcaldota archaeon, assembly GCA_043812915.1. Classification (GTDB taxonomy): domain Archaea; phylum Micrarchaeota; class Micrarchaeia; order Anstonellales; family Bilamarchaeaceae; genus CAYVTJ01. Next base: position 49,499 of record JBDRLQ010000020.1, read on the forward strand.
TCCCGTTGCGGACGACCATCGGCTCCTCGAGGTCGGCGTCTTCCTTCCTTTTTTTGGTGAAAATGCTGATAAGGTCGAGCTTCCTGTAAATCATTTCCCGCAGCTCCGCAATCCCCTCGCCTTTTTCCGCGGCAACCGAGATATCATATTCCGTATCCGACTTCTTCATCTCGTTGCTGACAAGGTCTGCTTTCGTGAGCACGTACAGCACCGGAACATACGCGCGGTTCCCTTCAAGGACATCTATGAACTCGTCCACACTTATGTTCTCGCGCAATATCACATTGGCGTTGAATATCCTGTATTCATTCAGGGCTGCCATAATCTCATTGTTGCTGATTTTAGTGAGCTTCACTGTGGAGTTAATTGTAACGCCTCCCCTTGCAAGTTTCTTGATGATGACATGAGGAGCCTTCTTGTTGATTCTTATCCCGAAACCGTACAGCTCGCTCTCAATGACCCTCCTTTGCTTCGGGTGCGTGGCCTCGACAAGGGCGAGTATTAGGTCCGCGTTGCGGGCAACGGCTATGATTTCCCTGCCCCTTCCCTTTCCGTCCTTTGCCCCTTCGATTATTCCAGGAAGGTCGAGAATCTGGATTCTTGCGCCTTTATGCTCCATGACGCCCGGGATGCACTTGAGCGTGGTGAACGCGTAGGCCGCCACTTTCGATTCCTTCCTTGTGAGCTTTCCAAGGAGGGTGCTCTTTCCGACGCTTGGAAGGCCGATGAGGACTGCTGTTGCGTCTCCTGATTTCCTGACATCAAAGCCCCCCCCGCCACTGGTTCCGCTTGGGGCAATGAGCTGCCTGCGCAGCTTCGCTATTTTTGCCTTCAGGACGCCCAGATGGTACTCGGTAGCCTTGTTCACCTGGGTGCGGGCCATTTCTTCTTCGATATCCTTTATCTTCTCCTGGATTCCCATCTCAATCACTTTTGATTGGCGCCACTATTTAATGTTATATCCTTGCTGCGAACTCCCAGGCAAGTATTAGCGCTGCCAGTATGGGCTGGTGGATGAGATAGATGAGCAGCGAATGCCTTCCTAAAAAAGCAAGCCTGTCAATCAGCCTGTCGCCGCGGGCATTGGCAATCTTTTCCGCATTCCTGGCTATGAATCTCTGCCCGGCGTATATCCCCAGCAGTATTATCCCGAACCAGGGTATCAGCGGGTAGTAATCAAGGGGCCAGTAGCCTGGGGAGTTGATTCCAAGGAAGAATAAGTAGTCTGTGCCGTGGGCAGGCGCGGTTCCCAGGAAGAACCCTGCGGCTATAAGCAGAAACCCGAAGAAGACATTCCAGAGCCCAAGCCTAAGGAACATGGGCGCAATCAGGGTGGAAGCCGCAATCAGGTGGATGATGCCGAACATGATGAACCTCTCATGCGGATATATCCAGGTTACCGCGGTAATAAGAAGCGCAACCGTGCCGAGCATCGCCGCCCTTTTCAGGTATTCCCATCTGCCTTTTTTCCTGCCCTCCATCAGGGCCAGGGAGATGCCTGCAACAAAAAGGAACATGAACGCTATTGTGCGCTGGAACAGAATCCAGCCCAGGCCGGATAAATCAACTGAAAGCACCCTGAAGAAGTCAAGGTCGATAAAGAGATGATAAGCAATCATCATCACTATCGCCGTCCCCCTCAGGGCGTCAATTCCCGCTATCCTTGCCATTCAATCCCACTTTCCAGATTTAGCTTCCTGGGCTCTTCTATCGGCTTTTTCTGCAACCTTGCGATTCCTTGCCAATACGAAATATTCGTTCATTTATTACGGCTGCCCCATCAAGGGAATCTCCCAGACAATCTGCCTCCAATGCGGAAACATCAGCAAACCAAGAATCCATCGCGGCCTTCTTTGAAATCAGCGGCCTGCATAAGTGATTTGGATTGCATTTTTTAATATTTGTATCCATTTTCATTTCCATGGTCATAGAGGCAAAGCTAGAGCTGCGAAAAAGACTGCTCGCCCAGCGCAACTCGTTGCCGGCGGAAGTGATTGCGGAATCCAGCAAATCCATTGCCGAGAAGCTGTTCGATGAGGAGCACTTCAAGAACGCAAACACAATCGCATTCTATATCCCAAAAGGGAGCGAGGTCGAAACGAGGTTCATGATGGAGGCCCTCAAGGATGACCGTGAGATTCTTGTCCCAGTTACAACCGAAGAGATTGAGATGGTGCAGTTAAAGTCCTTCGACAATCTGGGCCCTGGGAAATTCGGTGTCCTGGAGCCGAGGGAGAAGATTCCTCCAAAGTCATTTTCCGATGTCGTGGTTGTCCCGGGAGTGGCATTCGGGCTTTGCATGCACAGGCTGGGCTACGGCCTCGGCTATTACGACCGGTTCCTGGCGCATTCGCCGGCATACAGAATCGGGATATGCTACGATTTCCAGGTCGAGGAAAAACTGCCCACGCACGAGAACGACCAGCGCATGGACATGATAATAACAGAAAAAAGAGTGATAAAGCTCTGAATGTCAGAGCTGCTCGATTACCCTGTCTGTTGCTCCTTCTGCTGCTCCTAATGGCCTAAGGCTGAACCGCTTTGAGAAAAGGGCCTTTACTAGGTCCTTCACTTGCACCGAATCATCAAGCCTTGCAGCACAGCCCTCCTTTGCCAGGAACTCCTGGAACCGGTATTTTCTGTCCATGCCCGGCAGGAACTGTATCACCGGAACCCCCATGATGGCGGCTGTAATCAGCGGGTTGTTGAACGTCCCGGCGACAATGTCTGCAGCTTTTAGGAGCTCTTCCATCGTGTATTCGTTTTCAGGGTCATTCCCCCTTGCGCTGATGGGGTTGTGGAGCACCTTTGCGATATTCCGGGTATCCACTGCGAACGCTTCCTGCGCGCCTTCCTTCCTGAATGGGTGCGGCCTGACTATCACGTTGATTTTCATTCCTTCTGATTCCGCAAGCTCATCAATGGCCTGCAGGAACTGCCCCAGAACGCCCTTCTCCGTGAATCCGAGGTCCGGGTAAGCGTCCATTTGGTCGCTCATGAATACGATGAGCTTCCCACCATATTTGAATGTCGAGAAAACCGGTTTCTCAAGCAGCGTCTTTCTTGTCTCAGGAGGAAGATTTGCCGCTTCATTAAGCACATGCTCGAAATATGGATTGCCAGTAACGACCAGTCTTTCCGTTGGCAACCCGGCTGCGATAAGTTCCTCCCTCGCCATTTCCCCTGGAAGGGCAATCACCGAAGGAATGCGGGCGGGGCCGCCCCTTACGATGACCATCTTTCCTGCTTCATCAGGGTCAAGGTCGCGGAATCTTTCGGCAAGGCAGTCCCAGCTGTCTACCAAAGCGACGCTCTTTATCCGTGCTATCCCCGAGGTGGCCCAAAGCGCCTGCTCCAGTGTCCTCTCATGCTCCTCGTCCTGCAATTGCGTGCCTGTGAGGAGGGTGTCAGGACCAAACTGCCCTATCTCCGCCCTGCAGTTTCTTGATGAGGCATTCTCAAGAATCCTGTCCGGCTCAATGCCCATCGCCCTGAAGGAGTCCGTTGCGGCCCTGTATGAAAGAACACGCACCTGCGCTCCCCCCTCCCTCAGCCTTTTCACGACTGGAGATACCGCTTCCGCCCCACCGTTCATGGAGGCGCCAACAAGAATTTTCTTAGAACTATGCTGATTTGACATAAGGATATTATGTGGTAAGTATAGTTTTAAAGAGAATCTATTAGGCCTGGAAGGTCAAGGTTTTATAATGTTAGACTAGTAAGCGGACTGGGCGATACCCATGGACTTCAAAAGATCGATAAAATGCTCGAACTGCGGCAACGAGACCACTATCTACCTGAACAGCGAACTGGAGATGAGTGAGCTCCTGCTGGCTGGCAAGTGCGCCAGGTGCGGCAACAGCCTCCAGATGACATTCAACATCGTTGAGAAAGGCTCCGCGGAAGCATCATCCTCAGATTCTTCCGGAGAGGATGAGCCGACAGTCAGCCTGGACGAAAGCCTTTTCACACCTGATATCCCAAGCGACACAATAAAGGACCTTATGGGAGAGTAAGTATTCCCCTTATGGAATCAAGGATATAATCAGGCCTTTTCTCTTTTTCCAGTTTATCCACATCCTTCCTAGTGGCAACCCCGGTTAGCACCAGCGCGCTCTTAATCCCGGCCTTTTTCCCTGCCAGGATATCCGTTTCCAGCATGTCCCCCACAATCAGCACGTCTTCTTTCCTGAGGCCATGCTCCTCCATAATCATATCAATCAGGAACGTATTCGGCTTTCCCATGACAAGAGGCTCCTTTCCTGTAGATTTTCTGATGAATGCGACCACTGCGCCGGCCCCAGGCAGGAATCCCTCTTCCACCGGGAAAGTCGCATCCTCATTTGTGGCGATGAATGCCGCTCCGGAGTGGATCGCCTTGAATGCGGTCGCGAGCTTTTCATATGTCAGCCCGCGGTCAAGCCCGACAACAACCACGTCTGCAGAGGCATCCTCGACAACCTCCACCCCCATCTCTTCCATCTCAGCCTGGATTCCGCCCTCGCATACCGCGAATACGGTTTTTCCAGGATAATTGTCGGCCACGTATTTTGCCGATGCGTAGGACGAGCTGTACACTTCCTCCCTGGATGCCTCAATATTGAACTTCCTTATGGTTTCCGCCCTCTCCCCCCTTGAGTTGGTTGACGCGTTGGTCAGGAAGAATACCCTCACCCCCCCTGCCCTCAGTTTCTCGATGGTTTCTTTTGCGCCAGCGATTGCTGATTTCCCTTTGTAGACCGTCCCGTCGAGGTCAAGGAGAACTGCTTTGAACATGGATTTATATTGGCCTCGTACATTATTTCAATCATGCGATTGGCAGTGCTCTTCTCGGGAGGAAAAGACAGCGTGTTCGCCGCTTTCTGGGCGATGCAGCAGGGCTTCGAGCCCGTGCTTGTTACTGCCGTCCCTGAGGAATACTCCATGATGTTTCATCATCCTAACGTCCAGCTTGCAAAGAAGCAGGCGAAGGTGATGGGCCTCAAGCATTCATTCGTTGAAGTGGGTGAGGGCAACTGGCATAAGAAGCTCAAGGCAGAGCTTCAGAAGGTTGGTGCGGAGGGCATAGTGACAGGCGCAATCGCAAGCGAATACCAGAGATGGAGGATTGAGGGGCTTGCGGAGGATTTGGGCATTCCAACATACGGGCCGCTCTGGCACAAGGAGGATGAGCTTTTTGATGAGATGCTTACTTACCTTGAGATTTACATCTCAGCTGTTTCTGCAGATGGCCTTGATGAAAAATGGCTCGGGAGGCAATTGAAGGAGCTTGCAAAAAATCCGCCGAAGAACATCCATCCCTTCCTCGAGGGCGGGGAAGGGGAGACATTTGTCGCCAATGCGCCGTTCTTCAAATCCCGGATAAAGATAAAGGAATGGAAAAAGAGCTGGGATGGGGTCCGCGGGGTAGCGGAGATTGTGGTAGAATAAGTTTTAAAAAGTCCACCACTTATATGTTGTAATTGAGGAGCGTCAATGACATCATCCCAGAAAAGAATTCTCAGCCCAGCCAGCGCTATGCAGAACGGAAGCTCCAGCCCGAATTCTGGCAGGAAGATATATTCTCCTGGCCTGACATCATGCCGCAAGCCCCACGGCAGAATCGAGGGTGCGCGGGTGCTACAGCACGGGCGTGAGCGCGCGACTTTCTGGGAAGCAAATAAGCTCATTTCTGAAATCCGCAGGATGGGGGAGCCGGATGAATCAGACGAGGAATTTTACGCTGCAATCGGGGTTCCGGCATCGACCAGGCACTGGTTCTATGATATGGAGCCTATAGACAGGGTTGGTATCAGCCTTGTTTCGCTGCGGATGGCATCACTCCTTGCAAGGGACCGGACACTCCTCCCTCCCAGGCTGAGGGATTCATTTTCCACAATAGGAGCCGTGTGGGCCGGCGAATCCCTTGTAGTGTACCCAAGGCCAGGGCGCGAGCTTCCGCAGATGCTCGCCTGGGGGGATCAGAACGGAATGAATCGCTATTCTGTTGATACGCAGGGATTCTTAGGAAAGAGCGGGATAGCCCTGCTCATCAAGGACTATGTGCGCCGGGAATATGATATGGGTAGCTCGTTCCTGCACCTTATCATACCAAATTTCCAGTCAATAGAAGTGATTGAGGATTTCCCCCAGACCAGCGGGCTTTTCCATATAAAGGATGATAATAGCCCCTTTGGGGAGAAAGGCTCAGTCATCGACCTCTACAGGAACAATCGCGGAGCAGGCATATCCCCGATTGTCAGGGATTTGCGCGAGCCCCCGGACATCGTGTATGTTGACGTTCCCCCAAATGAAGAGCTGGATGTAGTCGTGGAGCTTCCGGATGCGACCGAATCAGGGGGGGATTTTGCCAAGGGCGTTCTCCAATACCTGAAGGCAATCGAAGCAGAGAGGGAACTGATGGCCGCCTTCGAGCCGCCCAAGCCCGAAACTCCTGCTCCCAAGGAAATTGAGCCTGAGCATGGGCCTGAATTTTCCCAAAATGATGTCCGCAAGGTGGTGAGGGCTGCCGTTTCCCTGGTTTGCCCCCCTGCAAGTTCAACTCTTGGCTCGGAGGGAACCCTGCAGATTATCACGGGCAGCAGGCTCCACGAGGCCTTCAGGCACCCGGCCGAGCTGGCATCGGCTGCAGGCGGGGAAGAGGCACTAAAGCATCAGATTCGGACATCGCTCGGCATGGCCCTGAACCAGCGGGCAGGGACCACCGTCCAGCTCTTTGGGGATACTTTTTCTGTGCTGTGCCATGCCCTTGGGCTCGATAAAAAGAAATGAAAAACGCCTACCTTGAGGCGTAGTTGCACTGGTATGACTCGGTCAGCCAGCCATTATTCAGGCATTTTTCCGAAGTTCCTTCGGGGGCGCAAACCGAGCCCTCAATGCACCATGTGCATCCGCTTCCGCTGAGGCAGGCGACACAGTTGGTCAGATCAGAGCAGCTCTCACCGGCATCCACTACGCTGCAGCCTGGGACTGTGACTGTCCATTCATCAGTTTTGCATGAGCCGGTATCAGGTCCGCTCTCATCGCCGAAATGGCATGAGTTGCTCTCCTTGCACCATCCACAGTTCTTCTTTGCCAGGCAGCTCTCGCAGTTCGGGGCGAGCATTGAGCAGTCCTCCTGCGAGTGCGCTGTTGATGAGTACCCAGGATCCCCAGGCTCGGGAGTCACTTCCGGCTCTGGTGCCGGCGGCGTTATTCCTTCGGGCTCCTCTGGCTGCGCTTCAGGCTGCACATGGACCTGCGGAGGCTGTGCCTGGGGCGTCTCTTCCGGCTGCCCGGTGCATCCGGCAAAGAGCAGCATTCCGAACAATAATAGAACCAATAGTTGCTTCATAAATATCACCTATACGCTAAGGTCTACTTCCTTTTTCCCATTTTTGAGCCAGACGCCCTTCTTGTCGGTGACCTCTCCGATTATGGATGCCTCGACATCATGCTTCTTGGCAATGTTCATCACGGTCCCGGCCCGGTCCTCAGGAAGAATAATCACCATGCCGACCCCCATGTTGAAGGTCCTGTGCATATCCACGAAGCTATCCACCTTCCTGGCAAGCTCCTTGAAAACCGGCGCAGGCTCAGGCAGGTCCGTGAGCTTGTATCCAACTTCCTTGTTGAGCCGGTTTATCTTAGAGAATGAGCCTCCTGTTATGTGCGCTATGCCATGGAGGTCACAGGCGTCAATCATCTCCAGAACCGCGTTGACGTAGATTTTCGTTGGCTCGAGCAATTCCTTCCCCCATTCCTTCACGTCGAGCGCTTTCCTCGCAAGCGTGTATCCGTTGGAGTGGATTCCAGAGCTCTCGAGGCCGACAATCACATCTCCCTTCTCGATATCATCTCCCAGGATGAGCTTCTTCACCCTCCCGACAACAGTGAACGTTAGGTCAAAGGGCTTTGCACCCCCTTTGATGATGTCCGGGATAATCGCCGTCTCTCCGCCTACAATAGCACAGCTGCTCTCCTCCGCGCCCTTGACAAGCCCTTTCATTATCTGGCTAACAAGCTCATCATCCTCCCTGGCCAGCCCGATATAATCAACCCCGACGAGGGGCTCGGCGCCCACACAGAGGATATCATTGACGCTCATGGCAATCGCATCGATTCCGACGGTATCGTATTTCCCCATCTGCTGGGCTACGATGAGCTTGGTGCCCACCCCATCGGTGTGGATGACCAGTTTCTCATCCCCGCATTTGAAGAGGCCCCCGTAATGGCCAAAGACTGGAAGAGCCTCGCCAAAGCCTTTCCTATACTCGAAAGTCTTCTTTATGTTGTCCCAGATGCTCCCCTGCATCTTGCGTACGTGTCCAACATCAATGTCATATTTCATAGTGAACCTCTTTGTCGGGCATTCCCTCTCCCCACCCTGGTTTTTAGAATTCAAGTATTCTCTATTGCCTAAATAAATATTTAAGAATGTTGGGGGATTTATCCATCAGTGATTCAATGAGGCTTATCGGTGCTTTCGTCGAGTTTGCAAGGCGTGTTCTTTCTGCTGCAAAGAAGGGCGGACTGGCAAGAAGGGACCTCCTGAAGCTCGACAACCTGCTAAGCCGCACCGGAAGGCGGAACACCATCCTTGCAAAAGGAATCCTCAGCGCCCTCAGCGCCGGCGGCGCCAGCGATGATGATATCCGCAGGTTCGGCTCTATGCTCGGCCGCGCCAACCAGAGGATAATGGACGACAAGGAGCCGTTCACCTCCAAGGAGAGGGATGAGATAACACAAATCTTCAGGCGCGCCTATGTTTCGCAGAAGACTGCCAGGTGGTTCAGCAGCCAGATGGACGAGCTGGTCGCCGAGGAAATCAAAGAGTACATTTCAGGAAAGCGCAGGGTGGATATCGGCGGGGTCCCAAGGAAGAAGACGGTCAGCTTTGACGTCGAGACCCAGGCCAAAACAACCGGAAAAAAAAGAAGAACGGCATAGGGAAGCAAAATGAAAATCAAGCTCACTCCTGAATTATCCTATATTATCGGATTGTGGCGCAAATGCCGGATCCCTGACGGCCTCGGGGTCAAAGGCGGGAAGGACCTTCTGGAAATCTTCTCCAAGGAAGCCCTTGACCGGGAGCTCACCACTTCTGACAAGCTGCTGACCGATGAAGCCGGGGAAACTGTTTTTTTCTATCACACTGCATACCGCAAGTTCTTCCAGGACATCGAAAAAGACCAGTTGCAGCGGTTCAAGTACCTTAATGAATACGCGGCGAACTATCTTGCCGGCATTTTCGATGGGGCCGGCGACATTGATGAGAAAGGCATCGTTTCAATGAAGCGGATGAACCGCAATGATGAGATGCTGCTGCTCCGCCTTGGCTTCCATTCAAAGAGGAGGGGCGAGCTGCTTATCGTGGAGAGGCCGATTGTGTTCCTCGCGTTCATAAAGAATTTCGTGAAATTGAAGAAGGACAACAAGGCTTTTGGGTACCTAGACAGATAATTCCTCTTTTTGCCATTTTTTAAAACTATTTCCCATCCATATGCCCGATAGGGCGTTAAGCTTCCCCCCGATTATTTGCATGGGAATTGAGAACTATCCCAGTGAGCTAACCTCCCTGTTCGGCGCGCGCATCATAAGGATTTTTGCAGCCCTAATCCTAATTCCGAGCAGGCCAGGTTTCGGGCGGAGGAGTCTCTCGGTTCTGGGGTTGGCCGTGCTATTGTTGAGCGGGGCTTCACAAGGCGCTTGAATATCTTCTGAGATGCCAGGTCATTTCAAATGGGCCTCAAGCATCGTGTGTTTCTGCGCATATGATCCATTGTTCCTTTTGCTCAAGGACCTTCAAGATAAGGGGCATGAGCCAGTTCGCCAGGATAGTTCTCCGAAGCCTCTTCCCAACTGCTCTGCGGAGGAGCTCATGCAACCCCTTGCCAAGGTGCAGGGCAAAAGGGGGCAATTGCCATAGTCACCCCAATGGGCAGGCCAGGGGGACCCGAAGGTCCCTTTCCCTCTCGCAGGTGCTCTCGAATCTGAATACATCCAACTCAGGGCTGCCGCCGCGGCGCTGGGCATGAGGAGGAAATCCGGACTTGACATCTTCCATAGCCTGATATCTCATATTGGCGACAAGCGAAGTCGCACTGGCAGCAGTCAGGGAGCCTTGGGTCTTTGTGTGATATTCGCTCCGTAGAACACTTGAAGGCCATTAAGAAGGGCAGGCTAAAGCCAGCGGCAAGAGAGGCGCTATATAAGGCTGCGACGAGGCGCGACAAACCCGCTTTGTGTGCGGCCAGTTGCCCGGGCTAGGAGCAGACTCTTGGGGGCATTATGCGGATGGGTCGTACCGCCCGCGATAATTCATGCGGCAGAAGTGTGCTGGTTCCTGGACGGAAAAGTAGAAAGCGCGGGAGCTAGCGGGATAACTTTATAATCAATATTAGTTATACTCCTAAAAGCCAAGTTTTTGGGAGGTACTTTTATGAGAATTCTTGCAGTCCATTCGGATTACATCGAAGTAGAGCAGATGAAGAAGGCTATCAAGGACGCTGAGGAAGTCAGCAAGCCCAAAGAGCGCTATGAGGAAGTGCTTGTCGTCTTCACTGCTGTTGAGGAGGGGGATGAGGATGTCGCGGCAGTTGCCGAGAGCCTGCGAAAAGAATCCGCAGCAATCGCCGGGCAGGTGAAGACAAAGACGATTCTTCTTTATCCGCTTGTGCACCTGACTTCCAAGCCATCTGCCCCCAGAGTGGCGCAGAAGGTAATCCAGAAAGCCGAGGAGCTCCTCAAGAAGGACGGCCTGGAAGTATCGCACTCCCCTTTTGGCTGGTACAAGGGATACACGCTAAAATGCAAGGGCCATCCGCTATCCGAGCTCTCAAGGGAGATTCATGCCCTTGGAAGCGTGGATGTGAAGCCCTCGGATATCGAGGAGGTATCAAAGAGCCTGAGGCAGGAGAACGCCCTAAACAGCAAATTCTACATCCTTGATTTGGACGGCAAGCTCCATGAAATCGACAAGTTCAATTTCAAGGATTATCCGGACCTGAAGAAATTCGCGATTTATGAGACCCGGAAGGTGCGCGCCTATGAGAAGGAGCCGCCGCACATCAAGCTGATGAAAGGCCATGACCTCATCGACTACGAGGAGGGCTCAGACCCTGGGAATTTCAGGTTCATGCCAAAGGGCAAGCTGATAAAGGACATCCTGGAGACATCAATCACAGATGTGTGTGTCGGCGCTGGGGCCCTGGAAGTGGAGACCCCAATCATGTATGATTTTGAGCATCCGACGCTCAAGAAATACCTGAACAGGTTCCCGGCAAGGCAGTATGTCGTCCTCAGCGAGGACAAGAAACTCTTCCTAAGGTTCGCAGCATGCTTCGGGCAGTTCCTGATGGCTCATGACATGGTGATGTCCTACAAGCAGCTGCCGCTCAAGATGTATGAACTGACCCGGTACAGCTTCAGGAGGGAGCAGAGCGGCGAGCTGGCCGGCCTCAAGAGGCTCAGGGCTTTTACGATGCCCGATATGCACACGTTTGCAGCGAACATCGACCAGGCCAAGGCTGAATTCGAGAAGCAGTTCTACATGGGCCTTGACTGGCTGGCGCCACTGGGCCTTGAGACCGAAGTCGGATTCAGGGTGCAGGAGGACTTCTTCAATGAGAACAAGGACTGGTACCTGAAGATGGTCAACTCGGCTGGCAAGCCGATTCTTATCGAGATGTTCAAGGAGAGGTATGCCTACTTCATCACAAAATTCGAGTTCAACTTCGTTGATTCAATGGACAAGGCGAGCGCGCTCACCACGGTGCAGATAGATGTGGAGAACGCGGAGACATATGACATCAACTACGTCGACGCTGACGGTGAGAAAAAGAAGCCGTTCATACTCCATGCATCAATCAGCGGAAGCATCGAGCGTGTCATCTACGCGCTGCTTGAGAAGGAGGCTATGAAGATGGAAAAAGGGGGCAAGGCGATGTTCCCTGTTTTCCTTTCACCGACGCAGCTCCGTTTCATCCCGGTTAGCGCTGAGCAGAAGGAATACGCCAAGGGCCTGATGAAGAAGCTCTTTGGCAGGAATATCCGCGCTGACATTGACGACCGGGACGAGACCCTTGGAAAGAAGATTCGCGAGGCCCAGAAGGAATGGGTGCCATTTATCGCAGTTGTCGGTGACAAGGAGATGAAATCCGGGCGCCTTTCAGTGACCATAAGGGAATCTGACGAGAAGAAGGACTTGGAGCTTGAAGAGCTTGCGGGCATGATAGAGGAGCAGGGAAAGGGCCAGCCATTCGGGAAACTGTCGCTGCCCCAGGAGCTCTCAAAGAGGCCAATCTTCTGATTAGTTGAGGAATATACATGCCTGAAGGTCCCCAGAAGCCCGGCCTGCGTATACTTGCCCACGACGGCAAGAACCTACGCACGGACAAAACTATCGATGCGCGGGAGCTGCGGGGGATGCGGGGCAAGAATCTTCACCAGCTCACCGTGGAGAGCCTCCCGCAGGTTGAGCAGAAATTCTACCAGTCCCTGGGGAAGTCCGAGATAACCGCAATTGACGGAGTTTCAAAGGATGATTCCGCAGGCTGGCAGGGATATATCGCCTACATCAAGGACGGCAAAGTTATGGAGATGGGCCTCCCCCACGTCACAAGGGGCGGGGACGAGCATTTCCTCCCCCTTGAGAATATCACCATCGGGGATTTGGCCGCAATGATAGATTCCTTGCCCGCAGGCGTGGAGATTGCCCTCATCTGGCGCCTGGACCGCGATATGACAAAGGACATCCAGATACAGGGCAATTCCCTGGTCTATTCGCTCTCATCGGTCCACCAGCCGGCAAACGATGTCCTGGATTTCAGCCTTCTGGACCAGAAGCCGGCGGTAGGCTGCGGCGGCGCTATGGGCAAGGACATCATAGTCGAGATGGCCGAAGTGAAGCTCTACTGCGGCGAGGATGACGATCCTATCAGGCTAAACCTGATGGCGGGAATTCCGCCACCAGAATCATTCTCGTTCGACTGTTTCGATTCTCCCAGTTTCTTCCAGCCTCTCCAGCAACACCGCAACCCTGGCTCTCAGGCAGAGCGCCAGGCAATGGACAACTGCATGCAGGTGGCCGATGCGCACTGGCAGAACGGCAGGATTCATACGATGGATGACCATTCGGCTAATCTGTATGTCAAGATAACTCTGGTTAAGCCCAGGCAAAATCTGCTTTCTTCCTGCATGGACGGAAAACCTGAAAGCGCCCCTCTTCAAACCTGCGGCAGCCCTGTTCTGAAAACAGTCTCGGAGGCTATCCGGGAAAATCCGATAATCAGCCTGCTGATGAATCCGTCTGAGAGGAGGCTCTGGGGGAAGCTGTACGGCCTTCCTGAAGAAGCGGAGGCGGGAGACTCCAGCCTCAAGGGGCAGGCTGCAGGTTCGGTAATCCAGGGCACTGCCCGCCTCCCTGAAATGAGAACTGGCGGGACAACCTGCTTTGCAATGAAAGTTCCTGCGGCAAAATCCGCTTCCAGCAGAACTTCCGAGCCTTTCTTTTCGGCGAAGCTGCGGCCCATGGGCGCCCCTGCCACAATCCCAGAGGTCCAGGAGCTGCCCGCGCCCCAGAAGCCCCTTGCAATGAAGGCGCCCAGATTATTCTTCATCTTAGCCAAGCAGCCGCGCATCATGCAGAGGGCAGAACCGGTTAAGGCTGCCAAGCAAGGAGAAAAGCCTCCTGCTTCGCTCAAGCCTGAGCCTTCTGTAAAAAAGAAGAAGAGCGCCTCAAAGCGCAAGGCGCTGCCCAAGCTGAAAGCTGAGAAGAAAGCCGCTCCGAAGCGAATGATGGGGCCGCAGGCGGACCTTCCAAGAAAGAAGGGGAAGCCCAGGAGAAAGGCAACTGCCCCCCCTTCCATTGTTGGAGTCTCCAAGCTGGAAGCGGGGCCAAATGCGAAGGTGCGCAGGAAGGAAACAGCCCGCAGGGGTACAGCTGCAGAAGCTGCCAAAGCGACAGGGAAGAAAAAGAAGGCGGCTGCGGCCCGCAGGACAAAGACTGAGCGGAAAAAAGGGAAGAAAAAGATGAATCCTTATTATATGAATGGGATGCTCGGCCTTCACCCAAAGAAGAAAAAAACTAAGGGGCGAAGAACCAGGGCAAGAAGTTCAGGATGAACGATATCAGCGTTATTATCATAATCGCCTTTACCAGCTTCTTATTCCTCATGTTCAGCTCAAGCACCCTGTATCCGTCAAAGAACGGGAGGGGCAAAAGGTTGACCGTCCCGATGATGAAATTCAGCGAGAATGCCAGGCCGAATGTTATCACGAGGAACCTTGACAAATCCCCCAATATTGCAATGTCCAGCAGGCCCAGCGCGTCTGTCGCGAACAATACGCCCATGAACAGGAAGAAGAATATGCAGCTTGTCGCCAGGTTCGATGTGGAGCCTGCTATGAGGACCCGCGTCTGCTTGACCTTCTCCAGCTTGGCAAGCTTTTTCTCATCCGGCTCCACGAATGCCCCGATCGGGATAATCCCGAAGAGCACTATGCCCGAGGAGAGCACCGGAATCTTCCCAATCCTCGAGAGGATGGCGTGCGCGCCCTCATGAACGATGAGGATTATCAGCAGGGCAAGAACCCCCTCCACAAACGGCAGGTTCACTCCCGGAAGGAGCAAGGTTCCCCCAGGCTCAACGTCAGGTGGAATGCCGGCTCCATCAAGGAAGCTCAGAACAACCGCGCTCAGGACGTAACCCCCGTAGCTTATTATGCTAAGAACAAGCATCAGGAAAAGCCCACCGAAAAGAAGTATCGCGGTAAGGATGATCTGGGCCGATGTGAGATCCACTCCAGTCTCGCCAACCTTATCAACCATCCCGGTTCCAAAAAGCTGGGACAGGAAAACCATGGCGGTGGGCATTACGAATGTCCATAAGAATGCAAGTGTCAGCAGGCCTGCCACCATGCTATCCCAGTTCATGTTCTTCCTCATCAGGAATATGCTGGATAGCCCGTATGCCATGCCGTTTCCGGCATCTGTGAAGAACTCCCAGAATTTCTGCTTCCTGGCAAGCCTATTGATTGCCTCCAGCCCCATCTTGCTGCGGAGCATGATGAGCCCCATCTCATTCGGCATCTTGTATTTCCTTATGAAAATCTGCCCTACGATTATCATCTCTATTACTCCGAGGAAGAACTTCCAGAGCCCCGGAACCTCCAGTTGCAGTATGACGTAAAACAATGCCGCTGCAGCCATTACTATGAGTAGGAGTACAATCATGGTGGGTGTATGACAGATGGGCTTTTTATAGCTATTTGAACTTAAAAATGAATCATGGGAAAACTCAGTTGCGACATCTGCGGAAGGGATGATGTCAGGGCGGTTGTGCTCATTGAAGGGGCCAAGATGCTAGCCTGCGGCGGATGCATGCGCGGCGGTAAGGTGCTCCACAGGCTCACCGAGGAGGATGAGGGGATGCCTGCAATCCAGATCAAGGAGAAGGCGCCCATGGGCGAGAGCCGCGATATCGTTGAAGGCTATGGCAGAATAATCAAGAACGCAAGGGACAAGGCGAGGATACCGGTTGCGGTAGTCGCAGAAAGAATCAGCGAGAAGGAGAGCTACCTGGATGCGATTGAGAACGGGCGGATTATGCCGACATTCCAGGTCGCAAGGAAGCTCGAGAAGGAACTTAAGGTGAAGCTTATTGAGGAAGCTGACCGCTCGGTCGGGACAAGCACCCCTGCTGCAACACAGAGATTTTCGGAGCCAACTCTGGCGGACGCCCTGCTGAACCAGAAAAGGAAGAAAAAGGAGAGCTGAGATGGGCGTTGACATTGGCGATCTTGCCGTTAAGCACACAGTCTCTCTTCAGTCGCTTTCAGGCAAGGCCGTGGCAATCGACGCTTTCAATGTATTATACCAGTTCCTGGCCTCCATCAGGCAGGAGGATGGCACCCCGCTGATGGATTTCAAGGGAAGGGTAACAGCCCACCTCTCAGGCCTGTTCTACCGGACCTCCAGGTTTGTTGAGAATGGGATGAAGCCGATTTATGTTTTTGACGGGAAGCCCAGCCTTATGAAGGAGAAGACAAGGGCCGAGCGCTCTGAAATCAAGAAAATCGCCGAAGAAAAATGGAAGAAGGCGTTGGAGGACGAGAGGCTGGAAGATGCAAGGAAATACGCTGCCGGAACCTCAAGGCTCACGCCGGAGATGGTGGAGGAGTGCAAGGTGCTTCTGGATGGGATGGGAATCCCATATGTGCAGGCACCTGGTGAAGGGGAGGCCCAGGCCGCCGTCATGGTTGAGAAGGGCATTGCGTATGCCACTGCCTCGCAGGATTATGACGCGATGCTCTTTGGCTCTCCGATTCTGCTGCGCAACATCTCGATTACAGGAAGGAGAAAAGTCCCGAGGCAGGATCGGTACATCATGGTTGAGCCTGAGGAAATCAGGCTGCAGGAAACACTCCTGGAACTTGGGATAGACCGGAAGAAACTCATAATGCTAGGAATCCTCCTTGGGACCGATTTCAATGATGGCGTGCGGAGGGTAGGGCCCAAAACCGCAATCAAGATTGTGCGGGAGGTAAAAAGCCTCAAAGGGATGGCCTCATATGTGAAGGAGAAATACGATTATGAGTTCGATGTCGACCCAGAAGATGTGATGAATCTTTTCCTAAAACCGCATTATGCCCCTGTCCGGAAGAAGCTCAAGTGGGGGGACACAAAAAAAGACGATGTTATGAAGCTCCTCGTGGAGGAGCATGATTTCTCTGAGGAAAGGGTTGGGAGAACGATAGACGGCATGGTGAAGACAATGAAGGAGTCATCTGCCCAGAGCAAGCTCGGCGACTGGTTCTAGATATCCAGGATTTTAGAAAGGTCCACGGTTTCCTGCCCGCCCTTCCTAATTATCTTCTTGTCAACCAGGTCAACGACTGATGAGTGGTACTTGTGCCTTGTCACCCCCTCATCAATCGCGATATCCGCCTTTTCCATGACCTTGCGGCTGATGTCATCAAAAGTATATGGGGGCTCCTCTGTTGTAATATTCGCGCTGGTTGTCACAATCGGCTTCCTGCACGCCCCGCTCAGCTCATGGCAGAAAGTGGTATTCGGAATCCTCACCCCGAGCTTGAGATTATTGGTCACTGCCATCGGCCTGTGAAGCTTAAGCAGGAATGTATATGGCCCTGGGAGGTATTCCTTCAGGATTGCCTCCTGCCAGGATTCCATCTCGCAATATTCCTTAATCATGGGAATATCCGACATTATGACCGACATGGGCTTGAATTCCTTCACCTTCTTGATGTCGTTTATTTTCCTGACAACGTCCATCGACATCGCATTCCCGCCTATCCCATAGAGGGTGTCGGTCGGATAGATGAGAATCCCGCCAGCTTCGACAACTTCCTTGGCCTGCTGTATGGTATCGCTGAAATTGTCGTTTGTCAGCCTGATTATCTCAGTCATTCCATCATCCCAGGTCCTTCTTAACCCTGTCCACCCCTAGGGCGAATATAAGCTTTCCGAGCCTCGGTCCCTTTTCCTTCCCAATCAGGGCGGTATAAATACCTGCGAACATCTCCTTGGGCTCCACTCCATGCGATTTGGCAAAATCGAATACCGCGTTGTGGATTGTGAGGGCATCCATGTCCGGTTTCAGGCCGGATACGAATTCCTTTACCAGTGCGCCAGCATCCTTGGATGGCTTGTAATCGCACCTGTAGTTCTCGGGCACGAAGCCGCTCTCCAGCCAGTGACTGATATATGGCTTCAGGTATTCCGTCCCCTTGGCATCGCCCAAAAGCTCCCCGACCTTTGCCCAGTCATGGTAGAGCTCGTAATAGAGCAGGATATCAAGGAACGGGGCGCTCCAGCCAATCCTGCCAGTGCTTAGCGAATATGCTATCGCCCTTTTCCGGTCAGAGCGTGTGATGCCCTCCTCTTTCGGGTCAATCCTGGAAGCCCCTTCGAAGTCCTCAATGGTGCGGAGGAGCTTTTCGGCGGTTGGATTGATGTCAACATTCTCCTCAAGGTCCGGCTTGAGCAGCATGTACTTGATTATCTCAGGGGGTATAAGCTTTATCACGTCGCTGATTCCCATCCCCTTGCCCTTTGACTTGGAGTATTTCTTCCCCTGGAAAAGGATGAACCCGTATCGGTAGGGGATGTGGTAATCCTTCTTCATGAGCTTTAGCGTTATCGCCTTGCAGGTATCCTCAGAGCCGCCCTTGGTGTGGTGGTCTATCCCGGCCCCCTCAATGCTGCTTCCGAATATCTGCTTCCAGGCCGGCCAGTGCAGCCTCCACACAATCTTGTACTTGTGGTCGGCTATCCTGTTCTTCCCGCTGAATCCGCAGCCCTTGACGTATTTCACGTCCTTGTCGCAGACGTACTCGTATTCCTCTCCATCCTGGGAGAGCACGCGCGTTGTCGCAATCTTGCCGCACTTCTGGCAGATTGGCATGATGGGCGACCAGCCCTTCTTCTCCTGCTTCCCGCTGGTCTCCTCAACTATCTTCCTGGCCTCATCCTCGTGCTTCAGGAAGAACCTGGCCCACTCATCGAATTTGCCGGCCTCGTAATACTCATTGATTCTGATTACCTTCGCATCAACCCCGAAGCGCTCCATCAGCTCCTTGGCCTCGTCAAGGTAGTGGTCACCGAAGCTCCTGCTCTTTCCTGTCGGGTCCGGGACATTGCAGAGCGGCTCACCCAGGTGGGGCTCAAGCTGCTCCTTGTACTGCTCCATTGAAAGCGGGACGGCATCGAACGCATCGAGTATGTCCGCGACAAAATAGTATTTGCATTCCTTGCCCCTATCCTCAATCGCCTTCTTTATCGCTGAGGGAAAAAGGAATTCGCACAATGTGCCGTAATGCACAGGGCCCGAGGTGGTCATTCCTCCGGAAATGACATAGGGCTCCTTCTTCTCCTTTATCACACGCTCCGCTAACCATTCTGACCAGTGTTGATGCATCTAATCCGTCCTCTCTATATCTTCTTCAGCTCTTTCCAGTAAGTATACCCATAAACAAGGACCGTACTGTTTAAAGCGGCTGTCATAAGTAGCTGGATAACCGCGCGGACAAGGACGCTCACTACCCCGAAGATAATCATGCTTGCGATAACCCCCACGGCATTCGCGCTGCCCGCCCCTGCAAATGCAGTTATTATGCTCCCGAACCTCAGGAACATATCCGTCACGAACATCAGGCCGATGAATGGCATGGCAATAACAACGGAAGCCACAATCATCACGATATCAAAGAGCAGCACGGATACCGGGCATTTCCGGGCAAGGGCATAGGAGCTCCCGAGCCCCTCTATAACTCCTGCTTTCCCGACAACAACTTCCCAGCACCAGAACTGGGTGAGGAAGGTGTAGATGAGGACTGCAGCGCCCGTGAAGAATATGGAGAAGAGTATCCCAAGTGCCATTATATGGCTCTCCGCATTCATGGAGGCAAGCATCACCACGGCTGGGATAATCAATGCCACTATCCAGATTGCCGCGCTAGCTAGAATGATTTTCAGCACTGGGAATTTTATGCTGCAACAGAGCTCCCGGGTGCTGGTCCTCTTTTTCTTGAATCTTTCATCTACAATCAACATCGCGACCAGTGAGAGGGTCTTCGATATCCAGGCGCAGATGAATATTGAGAGGAAAAGCCACACTGCCAATCCGAAGAGCAGCGTATAATCATTGCCAATTGAGTTGAGGGTATTGCTGATGTTCCCAAGGTCCAGCAGCTTGTATCCCGCCGCCAGTATGGCTACTGCAGGTGGTATCATGAGCAAAATGAAAATGGCAAGGGGCACCAGATAAATCATAACCCCCAGGCGGAACATCCTCTCGAAAAGCCTTATGAAGTTCCCCCTCACGAAATGGAATGTGGGGCAGATTATGTCGAAGGGGATATCGACGGTCCTGGTCCCTTTTTTCACTGAACACTTCAGGTCCAGGGGGGCATCGCCCTGCTTTTTCTCTTTTGGCTTTTTTTGGGCTGCCATCGAAATCACCGAGATAAAACTGTATTCGGATAACCCCAAATAGCTTTATAAACGTATTCAAACATACCTAATTCTGTCAGCGGTCATAGGAAAGGGGTCACACCTGATCCCATCCCGAACTCAGAAGTTAAGCCCTTTCACGGTGTTGTGTGTACTGCTCTACGAGCGGGAAAGCGCACTGCTGCTGGCATTCATACTCATTCTTTTAATTCCTCTTTTCAATGCAGATATTCTTAATAATCGTTATCGTGTATGAAATGTTATGAAAGAAATTCCCTGCAAGCCTGTGGATGCCATAAATGATGCGGGATTGCTCTCGGAAATCAGGAAATACGAGGGCCAGTACCGATTCCGTTCTATAATTATCGAACTTGTAAACCTCCTTTTCTTCGCAATTTTATTTTTTATTCCTGTATCCGTAATCTTCCTTTATGGCCTGCCAATAATCAAAGAAGATTTTGATGTACAGCTCCGGAGTTTTTTTCTGAGGCTTTTCGGCGGAGGCCTTTCAGATAGCCTTACTGATTTCCTTGGCTCGCTTTTCTTCGGAACAGTTGAAATTGCGTTTTTTTGCATTGCCATACTATTCATTTTCGGTCTTGCCAGTTGGCTCTGGAAATCAGCCAGAACGCTATTTCATAAGCATCCTATTGTTGCAGAGAATCTGATAATTACAGACAATGTTGATGAGGCGCGGGGCCTGTTGCTTAGCAGCCTTGCAGGCTATATCAAGAAACTGCTCGAAGCCAGCTGGAATGGCATTTTTAGCAGAACGAAAAAGGCGGATTTTGACCAGGATTTCTATGATAGGCACCGGGATGGAGTTGTGATGGCCATTACCTCTTCCATGAAAATTCCCTTTACATCCGAGTGCAATAACAAAGCAGGGCGACCCCATGGTGGAAATGAGATTAAAGTTGAATTCAAAGAGGCCGGAGAACAATCTGTCCTTTTTGTCTTCAAGGTTGCTGCCTGTGCCAACGCAAGGGGATTGCCGGTTGTAATTGCAATATTTGATACTGAATATTTGGAAGAAATCAAAAGAAAGATAACATCGCTCTGCCCGTATTCTCTGCGTAGCTGATGGAGTGCAATTTTAACTATTTTCCTAGTTATTAGACTTATGGAATTCTACGAGACACTGGATAGGCGCCATTCTGTCCGCTCTTTCCAGGGAAAGGAAGTGGAGAACGAAAAGCTTGGCAGGATTCTCAAAGCCGCCAATTGCGCCCCCTCAGCAGGCAATCTTCAGGCTTACAGGATATATGCCGTTTCCGGCGGGGAGAAACGGGAAGAGCTGATGATGGCCTGCATGGGGCAGGAATGCGTTTTGCAGGCTCCGGTTTTGCTTATATTCGTCGCCAGTCAGCAGGAATCCGCCGCAAAATACGGGGAGCGCGGAGCGCAGCTTTATTCCATCCAGGACGCTACCATCGCAGCTGCATATGCCCAGCTGGCGGCAGCGGCAGAAGGGCTCGGCTCGGTATGGGTGGGGGCATTCGACCCGCTTGAGGTCGCCAGGCTTATCGATGCGGAATCCTATGAAGTGCCTGTTGCTGTTCTTCCTATCGGCTATCCAGCAGAGGAATCCGGGCCCTCAGACCGGAAGAATCTGGGGGATTTGGTGAAGGAGGTCTGAGCATGGAAGCCAAAGAGAGGGCGGCAAAGGATATCGCGAAGCTCGAGCGGATTATGGGCCAGTTCCGGAAGCTCGGCCTGGAGAGCAAGTATCCCCAGGCCTATGAATATGCCAGGAACTACTGGATGGATGCCAGGCACTTCTTCGAGAATGGGGATTATTTTAGCGCCTTCGGAGCGGCAAACTACGCCTATGGATATATCGACTGCGTTCTTCTCCTGGAAGGGAAGAAGGACGATATTATTCTTTGAATGCGCTAAATTTCATCAAGGCATTGGCGCTCACTCTGCCAGCAGCTTTAATTTCTTTTTATTCATTATCTTCTTGTGAAACCGAAGAAATCACTAGGCCAGAATTTCCTGCAGGACGAGAATCTCCTGCGCAAGGAAGCCGAATGGGCAAAAGCAGAAGGCAAGAGAGTGCTTGAGATCGGCCCTGGGGATGGGAGGCTCACAAAGGCGCTCCTGGAGCAGAATCCAACGCGCATCTATGCGATAGAGAAGGACTGGCGCCTGATTGAAACACTTCAGGACAAGTTCTGCTGCTGCGGGGAGAAAGTGGTTGTTATCCACGGGGATATCCTCGAAACCGAGCTTCCTGATTTCGAAGTGGTTGCCGGAAACATCCCCTACTACATTTCTTCAGACATAATCTTCATGCTTGCCGGGCATAAGTTCGAGAATGGCGTTCTGATGGTCCAGAAGGAGTTCGCCCTCAAGATGGTCGCAAAGCCAGGGGAGAAGAACTATGGAAGGCTCAGCGTCACCTCGCAGCTTGCCTTCAACATAAAGCTCGCAAGGATAGTCCCCAAGCAGCTGTTCAAGCCAATCCCGAAAGTGGACTCGGCGATAATCCTTCTCCAGCCAAGCGGAATCAGGCTGACCGAATTCCAGGAGAACATAATCAGGTGGCTATTCCAGCATCGGAACAAGACCACAAGGAACGCGCTTATCGATTCAAAACAATTCAAGAAAGAGCAGCTTGAAATTCTCGGAGAATTCAAAAAAAGAAGGGCGAGGACACTCTCGAAAGACGAGTGCCTTGAAATAGCGAGACTGCTGCAGTCACTCTGAGAACTCCACCGCCTCATACAGGAAGAATTCCACACCCTCATCCTTCCAGGCCCCCGGCCCCATCCCGGCTTTCAGGCAGAGCTGGTTAAGGAACTGCTCCTTCTCCGGAAGCTGCTTCCAGACTGCAGGAAGGAATGTCGCCCTGGCAACACCCTTCTGGATGATGAGCCCGTGCTTTCCGGGTTCAAGCGCCCTGAACAGCCCCTCCCCACCCCCATCGAATCTGACTGGCTTTGTAAGAATGGAAATGCTGATTTTTACGTCCTTTAGCTCCGGCTGCGTCAGAGGGGTGAACCGCAAATCCTCAAACGCGGAAGCCAGAGCGTTGCCGATGATATCCGTGAACAGGGGCCTGTGGGCCTCCAGGCTTCCGATGCATCCCCTCAGTTCATCTCCATCGCTGTGAAGGGTGACGAAGCAGGCGCCATCCTCAATCAGGGCCGGGGAGTCAATCTCGTCCGGCGGAACCTCCAGAACCTTCCCTGTCTTGAAAAAGTGCTCAATAGCCTGCCTGGCAAGCTTCAGCAGGAACCCCTTGTCCTTCTCACTTAATTCTTCTCCCATATAATCCCCTTATTCATAGAACATGTAGCATCCATATCCAACGACCTGCGATTTGTCGCCCGCCGTATCCCCGGAATTCTTGTATTCCAGCATCTTCCCCTTCCACTTGCTGCTCTTGGCGATGTGCATAAGCGTCCTGACCGCGGTCATCCCGCACGCCTCTGCCCCCTTAAGCTTCTCGAAGCCGAAGTTTGGCACTGCCTCATTCGCGATGGAATCCAGCCTCACCGCCTTTTCATAAGGGTGGTAGTGGCTAAGGTCAGAGCTTGCGATGATGAACGTCCTGTCATCCACCAGGTTGAGCATCTCGTCTGCAAGCACTGTCGGCACTATGTCGCCTGTTAGCATCGGGAAAAGCGTGAATTCTCCCATAACCACCTGCAGGAACGGGACCTGCACCTCCAGTGAATGCTCCGGCATATGAATCTTCGGGGCGGTGATAATCAGCTCCCTATTCTCAACCCTGTCTCCTAGCGCCCCGACCCTCACAACCCCCAGCGGGGTCTGCCAGAATCCGGGGCCGTATTCCGCCGCTCCGAAGAAAGGCGCGTAATGGGAAGGCCCGATGAGGATTATCTTCTCAATTCCCCTGCCATGTTCCTGCAGCTGCTTGTAGCCGAAGGCGGCAACCTGCCCGGAATAGATATATCCTGCGTGCGGAACCACCATCCCCCTTGGCTTTCCCGGAGCAATCTCCTCCACATTGGCGAGGAACCCATCAATCATCGCCCTGAGCTTGCCTGGTTCTTCCGGGTAGAAAGTCCCGGCAACGGCCGCGGGCCTTGTGTTTTTTTCCATCATCCCACCATTTGCCTGATAATCTCCAATCGCAGGTGAAGTTTTAAAAATCTCGCCGGGGTATGTCGCACAAGGAATCAGGGTGAAAGTATGGTTCAGACGATTAAGGAGTTTGTGGACGAGATGAGGATGCTCAGGAAGGAAATGTACCTCCACGGGGAGAAGGCGGACACCAAGCTGGTGGCCAGCTGGCTTGACAGGCTTGTGATCTCCATGGAGAAGGTGGGCCCGACGCTCGACATGATGGCTGTTGAGATTGGTGAGCTTGCAACCGCAGAGCCTCTCGCGAGCACTGTCCGCACAAGGTCAGCCAAATCCGCAAAGCCGAAGAATGTCAGCTCTTCATGGAAGGCGCCGAAGGCGAGTAAGCCAGCAAAGAACGTCGCAAAGAAGGCTGCCAAGAAGGGGTTCAAGTCAAAGAAGTCCGGGAGAAGGAAGTAATCACTTCCATACCCCCTTTATTTTTGTCTTGCAGTATCTGCACTTCCCATCAGCCAGCCCATTTTTGGTAATTGAGAACCCTGACCTCTCAATCAGCCGCTTTCCGCATCCGGGGCAGGATGTGCACTCGTGCTCCTCATAACCGGCGGGAACATTCCCGACATACACATATTTCAGTCCTGCCTCTTTCCCGATTGCCTTCGCCTTCAGCAGCGCCTCTGGCTGGGTCTGGGGGGTGCTCTTCATCTTGTAGTGCGGGCTGAATGATGTCACATGCCAGGGCATCTCGGGGTCAACCCCGCTCAGGAAATCCGCAATTCCTTTTAGCTCATCAGGCTTGTCATTCCAGCCGGGTATAATCAGCGTAGTAATCTCAACATGAATGCCATACTCCTTCGCGGTCCTTATGGATTGGAGCACGGGCTCCAGCTCTGCCTTGCAAAGGGTGTTGTAGAACCTGTCAGTGAATCCCTTAAGGTCGATGTTGGCCGCGTGCAGCTTCCCTTTAAGCCTCTTCCAGCACTCCGGGCTCTCATATCCGTTGGTGACGTACACGCTTTTGAGCCCCTTCTCATTCCCGAGCTTCATGATGTCCAGCGCGTATTCAGTGAATATCGTTGGCTCGTTGTATGTGAATGAGATTGACTTGCAGCCTGCCCGTGCCGCCTCCTCAACAGCTAGCTTGGGGGGAAGCTCCCTGCACTCCTGGATTATCCTCGTGAAATATGCCCTCCAGCCCTTCGGGTCCTTCTCTCTTGCCTCGTGCGGCGCCTGGGATATGTCCCAATTCTGGCAAAAGTCACAGGAAAAATTGCATCCGAAGGTCCCAAGTGAATAGCTCAGGCTCCCCGGAAGGAAATGGAAAAGCGGCTTCTTCTCAATAGGGTCGCCCCACACAGCGCATGGCCGGCCATATACCAGTAAGCTGAACCTGCCAGCGTCGTTCGCGCGCACGCCGCAGTAGCCGACCTGGCCTTCCGGGATTTTGCAGTACCTGCTGCACGCCTGGCATGCGAGCACATTCCCATCAATCTTCTTCACAAGCGGCCTTGCATCCATGAGCAGTTAAGGGTAGTGCAGATTTATAAAATTTGATTGGCCAAATCCTGCCATGAGACACTTTCTGATGATTCTGGTTAGCGGACTGCTTCTTTTCGGATGCCTGGGCCCGGCTGAGGCTGGCCAGCCACCGCCAGCGCAGCCGCAGCAGCCGCAGGAGATAAACGTTCCGACAGACGCCACCCCGGCAGAGCCGGAGCAGGAAACGCCCGTGGCGCAGCCGGAAGCGCCTGAATCCACTCCTGAGCCGGAGCCTGAGGCGCCACCTGCTGAGACGGAGGGCTATCGTTCAAGGGAGATTTCCTACAAGACACAGGATGCGTGGGAAATCCACGGGACCCTTTATTATGCCGACCTGGAAAGGCCTGAGACAGCGATAATCCTGCTCCATGGCTATGGGCAGGATAGGAGCAGCTGGGACCCGCTGGTTCCTGTTCTGAGGGAAAGGCTCTCTGACATGGACCTGGTCGTGCTGGACATGCGCGGGCACGGCGAGAGCGACAATATCAATCCGTATGACAAGCTCTCTTCAGGAGAACTGATAGCCATGGACAAGGACATCGCAGGCGCGATTCCGTACCTGCAGACAATCCGCCCTGACCTGGAGGCATTCTACCTGGTGGGAGCGAGCATAGGCTCCTCAGCGGCGATAAAATACGCGGTCAATGACAACCGGATAAAGAAGGTGGTGATGATTTCTCCAGGGCTTGAATATCGGGGCGTGCGGATTGAGCGCTACACCGGAGATTACATCCGCCAGCTCTATCTCACGGCAGCCTATGGTGACGAGTACTCCAGGAACTCTGCCGATGATATCTATGATGAGTCGCCCTCAGATGAAAAGGAGCTCAAGATTTACTATGAGGCTGGCAATGCGCATGGAACGGAATTGTTCGCTGCGACCGCGAATACGATGGAGCCGCTCACAGAGCTGATAGCTGA
This sequence comes from Microcaldota archaeon, assembly GCA_043812915.1. Taxonomy (GTDB): domain Archaea; phylum Micrarchaeota; class Micrarchaeia; order Anstonellales; family Bilamarchaeaceae; genus CAYVTJ01. The sequence goes on from JBDRLQ010000020.1 coordinate 75,969, forward strand.
CTGGCTCCAGAAGTAATCTGCTAAAACACACTGCCCAGAAATCCTTTTTTCTTTTTTCCGTATTCCCTGTCGAGCTCCCTTAAGAGCTCTTTCTCCTTTTTGGTTATTTTTTTTGGAACGTCTATTATTATCCGCACCATCTCGTCCCCTTTTCCATGCCCGTTCAATGATGGCATCCCCTGCCCGCTGAGCTTGAATACGGTATGCGACTGCGTGCCAGCCGGGATTTTCAGTTTCAGCTTGCCAAAGAGCGCCGGCACCTCCACCTCATCACCGAGCGCGGCCTGGGTGTATGTCACCGGAACGCTCAGCCAGAGGTCTTCCCCCTGCCTTTCGAACAGCCTGTGCTCTTTGACAAAAACGCGCACATACAGGTCCCCTGCCCCGTCCTTTCCGTATTCGCCCATGCCTTCCAGGTGGATTCTCATGCCGCTGTCTATGCCGGCTGGGATATTCACCTTTATGTGCTCCTCCGCGCCCCTGCTGCCCGTGCCTCCGCATTCCTTGCAGGGCTTCTCAACTACCGAGCCCTCGCCATGGCACGCCCTGCACGGGGCGATTGTCTGGAAAGCCATGGGGCCCATTCTCCTCACCTGCCTCACCTGGCCCTTGCCATGGCAGGCGCTGCAGCCTTTCCTGGAAGAGCCCGGCTCGCTCCTGCTGCCCCTGCATTTCGGGCATGTCTTGCTGTGGTGGTAGTGCAGGTCCTTCTTCACCCCCTTGGCGGCCTCCTCGAGCGTAATCTCAACCTGCGCCTCAAGGTCTGCTCCGACCTCCATCTGCCTGCGCCCGAAGCCGCCCCCGAACATGGCGGAGAACATGTCCCCGAACGGGCTGTTCCCGCCGAAGATGTCCTCGAACCCGCTGAAGTTCGCGTTCCTGAAAATATCCTCTCTCGAATACATCTGGTCGAAGCCGGCATGGCCATACTGGTCGTACTGCTTGCGCTTGGTCTCATCGCTAAGAACAGCATAAGCTTCGCTGATTTCCTTGAACCTGGCCTCGGCGTCCTTATCACTGCTGCGGTCCGGGTGGTACTTCATCGCCAGCTTGCGATAAGCCTTCTTGATATCGCTGGAGCTGGCGTTCTTGTCAACCTCCAGAATCTCGTAGTAATCCCTTTTGGCGGCCATTTTCGCACTACCTGTACATGTTCCTGTTCGTTTCTTCCATCTCCTGCCAGCGGTGCATTACATCCGAGGTCCAGTCCATCCCCCTTGCCGGAGCCATGCTCTCCCTCGGCTTCTCCTTTCCGGTGAGGACTGCGTACGCCTCGCTTATCTCCTTGAATTTATCTGCTGCATCCGGCTCCCTGCACTTGTCTGGATGGTATCTGAGCGCCAGCTTGCGGTAAGCCTTCTTTATATCGCTTTTGCTGGCGCCCCGGTCCAGACCAAGTACCCGGTAGTAATTTTTCTTGGCAGGCATGGTGGCTCACTACTTTTTGTCGTCATCGACTTTTTCGTAGTCACCTTCTACTACCCCATCATCTTTATTGCCTTCGCTTTTCCGGGATTCTCCGCCTGGAGGCGGCTGCGCAGAGCCTTCTCCAGATCCTGCCTGCTGGTACATCGAGCCTCCTATCTCCTGGAGCACCTTTTTGAGCTCCTCACAGGCGCCCTTCATGGCGGACGAATCCGTGCCGGTCAGCGTGTCCTGCACCTTCTTCTTGGCAGCCTCCAGGCTGTCGAACTGCTCCTTCGAGAGCTTGTCCTTTAGCTGCTCCACGGTTTTTTCAGTGGTATAAATCAGCGTCTCAGCCTCGTTCTTGGCCTGCGCAAGCTCCAGCGCCCTGCGGTCCTCTTCGGAGTACTGCTCGGCGTCAGCCATCTTCCGCTTTATCTCCTCATCGCTCATTTTGAGCGGCGCGGTGACCCGCATATCCTGCTTCTTGCCAGTGGCCTTGTCGGCCGCGCTGACATGCAATATGCCGTTCGCGTCGATGTCGAAGGTGACTTCTACCTGGGGGGTCCCTCTTGGCGCCGGAGGAATCCCGGTCAGAGTGAACTTGCCAAGCGCGACGTTGTCCTTGGCCATCGGCCTCTCGCCCTGCAGGATATTTATGTCTACTGCGGTCTGCATGTCTGCCGCGGTTGAGAACGTCTGGCTCTTCTTCGTCGGGATTGTCGTGTTCCTGTCAATCAGCTTTGTGAACACCCCGCCTAGCGTTTCCAGCCCCAGCGAAAGCGGCGTCACATCAAGCAGGAGGATGTCCTTCACCTCGCCCGAGAGCACACCACCCTGGATTGCCGCTCCCATCGCGACACATTCCATCGGGTCTATGCCTCGTTCGACCTTCCCGCCAACTGCCCCTTCGACGAACTTCTGCACCATGGGCATCCTGGTCGGGCCTCCGACAAGGATTATCTTGTCAATGCTTGTCGGGGTGAGCTTCGCGTCTTTTAGCGCCTGCTCAATCGGCCCCCTGCATTTGTCTATCAGCGGCCTGACAAGGTCCTCAAGCTTCGCCCTGGTCAGCTTGTGCCTGAAGTGTTTGGGCGTGTTATCCACAGAAGCCAGGAACGGCAGGTTGATTTCGCTCTCAAGAGTTGTGGAAAGCTCAATCTTCGCCTTCTCGGCAGCCTCCAGCATCCTCTCCTGCGCCTGGCTGTCCTTGGATATGTCCACCCCGCTCTCGGCTCTGAACTGGTCCACCAGATATTCGGCGACAATCTTGGTCATGTCGGTTCCTCCGAGCTCGGTGTCGCCGCTTGTCGACTTCACTTCGAAAACCCCGCCTCCGAAGTCCATCACTGTGCAGTCAAGCGTCCCACCCCCGAAGTCGAAGACAAGAATCTTCTGCTCCTTGTCGGACTTGTCGATTCCGTATGCAAGGCAGGCGGCTGTCGGCTCGTTCACAAGCCTGACAACTTCCATGCCGGCAATCTCGCCCGCATCTTTGGTGGCCTGCCTCTGGTTGTCATTGAAGTATGCGGGCACGGTGATGACCGCCTTGCTGACCTTTTCACCAAGGAACTCCTCTGCGTCCTTCTTTATTTTCTGGAGAATCATCGCGGACAGTTCCTGCGGCCGGTATTCCTTATCGAAAATCTTGTACTTGTACTCCTTGCCCATCTTCCTCTTGAACGCGCTCACGGTACCTTCAGGGTTGGAGACTGCCTGCCTCCTCGCCGGCTCGCCGACCATCCTCTGGCCGTCCCTTGTGATTGCAACATAGCTAGGAAAAGCCTTTCCGTACTGCGTCATCCCTTCCGAACTCGGGATTATCTTGGGCCTTCCGCTCTCAAGGAATGCCGCTGCCGAGTTGCTGGTTCCCAAATCTATACCGATTATTTTCGCCATATTTTTCCACCTCTAGTTTTTCCTTCCGACAATCACTTTCGCGTGCCGGAGTATCTTCCCCCTGTACAAGTATCCCTTCTTCACTACCTTCAGTATCTTTCCTTCCTCTCCCTCCTCGAACCCTATCGCGTCGTGCGTGTATGGGTCAAGCTTATGCCCATCAGCATCCATCTCTTCAAGCCCCTCGCGCTTGAGGGTGTCCAGGAGCTTGGAATATATTATCTTCATGCCCTCGTAGAACTCCCCTTTCTCGGTGTTCTTGGCGTGCTCCATCGCCATCCCAAACTCGTCGACCACTTCCAGCAGGTTCAGCACCACTGCAGCGCCCGCGGTCTGCCGGAGCAGCTCGTGCTCTTTGGCAGTCCTCTTCCTGAAGTTGTCGAACTCGGCCTGGAATCTCACAAGGCGCTCCTCGAGCTCCTTGAATCTCTTTTCCTCGTCCGCAAGCAGCTTCCGCTCCTTCCCCTCAATCTGCCCGACCTCCTTTTGGGGCGGAAGCTCGTCTGTGCGCTGCTCTTCAAGGAGCTTCGGTTTCTCCTCCTTATTGTCTTTTGTCGTTTTCATCACCTTCTCTATTTTAGGGCTTTTTTAAGAAAAATAATAAAAGAAATTATTTGACTGTAAGTTCCTTTTTCTGCGCGGCTTTCTTAACCTTTTTCATGGTCACCTTGAGGAGCCCTTCCCTGTACTCCGCTTCAGACCCCTCGGGATCGATTTCCTCCGGGAGGCCAAAGGTCCTCTTATAACCAGAATAGCTCCTTTCGCAGTAATAATAGTCCTTCTTCTTTTTCTCGTCCACGTGCTTCCTTTCCGCAGATACTGTTACCGAGTTCCTGTCAATATCTATCTTTATATCCTCCTTCTGCATGCCAGGAAGCTCCGCGGTGAGCACAAGCTCATCCCCTTTGTCTTCGATGTCTGAGAGTGGCATCCTTGGCCCCCATTCTGCCGGAAGGCTGCTTCCGCTCTCAAAGGCCTCATCCATCTCCTTCATCAGCCTCCGCATGTCCGCGAAGGGGTCCCAATACCTTTTTGCTGGCAATCCCATATTCACACCTTTTTGAAATTTTAACAAACTGTTATATATTTCGAAACATTTTTAAATATTTTCGGTTCTTTATTATAACATGCCCAGGAAGAGGTATCTGCGCCAGATTGCTTTACGCGAGGTCGACCGGCCCAAGGATGAGGATGTAGAGGAGCAGCTGGACTGGATTTGCGAATGCCTAGGCCTCTCCGGGCAGCGGAACGAACTGGCCAGGGAGATTTTCCGGGACTTAATCATTGCCAGCAGGGACCGCTCAGGGGTCTCAACCCGTGAAATCAAGGAAAAGCAGAGCGTTACCCAGGCGGCAGTCGTCTACCATCTCAACATCTTTCAGGGTTCGGGCCTTATCATTAAGCAGGGCAGAAGGTATTACCTGCGCTCATCCACCCTCGAGGGAACCCTTGAGGAGATGGAACAGGACATGATAAGGCGGATGGCCCGGCTGAGAAAGATTGCCAGGATTATCGAGGAGCGTTTCTAAAACTCTTTTTCCCTTGCAGAATAAGAATCTATCAACATCACTATATATCTTTTAAAACATTTCTGTAGATATACTTATTGATGAGTTTGCAAACGCCCAGCCTTTCAAAGAGTGAAGGCTTTGGAGTGCCCAGATTGTCTGTTCCCCCACGGATTGGAGTGGCGGCTCCATCAGACGTCCTCAGGCGCAGGCACGAAGCGCTATGCAATTCCAACGGTACTTCCCGCAGGCTGGCGAGCCTTGTCTCATGCTCAAACGGGGGGGGACAGGAACTAAACGGGAATGGCGGCATATCAAACGGTGGAAAGAACGGCCGGGCGTCCAAGAATATTTTGTTTGCCGGCCTGCGGGGAATCACAGATGGACTGAGCCTTCGCCAGTGGTCAGAGATCAAGGGTGCAATGAGAGAGAATCTTAGACTCGTTATAGGGATTGACGCCAACATCCAAAAGGTAAATACAGTCAGTGGGCTCGCCAGAAACGTAACGTCCGTAGAATACCGACCGGATATCGTCATCCTGGGTCCGGACATTTATGATAATGGCAACTGTGACCAGGAAAAGGCGCTGCAGTCAATAATCTCCAGCGGCCATCCCATAAAGGTAATCTATGTCTGCCCGGACGCTCTTTCAGCTGCCGAGAAGAAGAAAATCACCCAGAACTATGAGAATGTGCAAATCATGATGCAAAGCCTTGCCGGGCCGGATTTCATTCTCCAGAAGCTCCATTCACTTAGCGAGGTCCATGAATCCCTCCTCTCAGAGCCCTCGGAAATTGTCATATGCCGTTTCGAAGGGGACAAGATAGAGCGGGTCACTTTCGATGGGATGGTTGAGACGATGGACGAGTTCGCAATCGGCTATGCAATGCATATGAAGCGGACTCTCCACACCAAAACAATCGATTATGCCCTTTCGCGGCTGGAGGGCTTTGTCGGGGACAATATCCTTGATGCCGGCTGCGGCCCGGGAACCGTCCTTGGCCACTTCATGCGTGATGTGATGGCGCTTGATTTCGATGAAGGAAAGAGGAGCCACACGAACATACTTTCAGTTGATGTGAGCGAGCGTATGATTAAGCAGGCCGTTGCGCGCTACGCCAGGTATCTTGATTATACGCTTCTTTCCGAGGATCCCGAGTGCCCTGGCCGTGACAGGACTCTAAAGCCTCTTGCCAATACGACTTTCTTGCAGCGGGATTTCATGTCTCTGACCCTGCAAAACATTGTTGAAGCCGGGCCTGGATTCGACATTCCCGATACAATACTGGCATCATATTTCATCAGCTGGGTCTCAAAAGACAAGGCGGCTGCCGCAAGGAAGCTTGCCGAGTTCGCAAAAGAGGGGACGTATCTAATCACAATCGAGGAAGTGGACCAGTCCATTACCCCGAGCCCGCACATGAAGCCTAGGATGAAGCAGCTGATTGAGGATAATATCGTGCCTGTTAAGAGCCTTAGTCTCTACTACCAACTGCTGACGGACGCAGGCTGGGAGCCTGTCGAAGGGGCAGATGAACCCTACTCAATCGGCCCTGTCGAGGACCAGAGAAAAAGGGAAGCGGAAGGCAAGCCACCGCACGATTTGCGGGCCAAGGTCTTCGTCTGGCCCGGCTAATCTAGAACGGGTTGAAGTCCTGGGCTCCCTTGTATGCGAAAAGCGTGAGGTAGCTCGATGTCTTTGTCACTATCTTGTTCTTCCCTATCCTCTGTATTACATCAAGCAGGTGCTGCCGGTTCTTGACCCTAACAGAGCCAATCAGGTCCCACATGCCGGTTGTCGCATAAAGGGTCTCGATTTCCTTGATTTTGAGAAGGTCCTTTAGCTGCTCCAGATCCCCGGCACGGCCTTTTCTTACTCTCATCATCAGGATGACATGCAGGTCGTATCCGACCTTCGAGTAATCAATCTTGGCCATGTACTTCTTTATCACTTCCTCTTTCTCCAGCCTTTTTATCCTCTGGAGGAGGGTATTCGGGTGTATCCCAAGCTTTCTTGCTAGCTCCTTTGTCGGAGTCTTCGCGTTGTCAACCAATTCTGACAGAATCTCGATATCGGTCTGGTCTATTTTGAAGCGCATTTAAACCCTCCGGGCGCCCTTAAAGCAGGGTCCGTGGATACCTTCTAACTCCTGCCGTTTAAATAAATTGCGCTTTATGCGGAAAGTGGTCATTTCACCCTGAATGGGTTGTATTCCTCGGATGCCTTTATTGAATCCAGGACGATAAATGTGATGCTCTTGCCGACTGCTTCGTTATTCTGTAGCTCCCTTAGGAGGTCTGCCATATGTTTTTTGTTCCTGCAGCGGACGATGGCTATCGCATCGTAGTCGCCGCTCACAAGGAGGAATGAGACTATTTCGGGGTGTCTTCCCACCTGCCTCTTCAATTTTCCCTCCCACCCTGGCACCGTTTCGGTTTTTATGCCGATGATGGCGAACATCTCATAGCCAAGCTTGTCATAATCAGGTATTATCGTATACTTTCTTATCAGTTCCTCCCTTTCAAGGCGCTTTATCCTCTGGAGGAGGGTATTCGGGTGTATCCCGACTATCTGTGCAAGTTCCTTTGCAGGCCTGCGGGCGTTATCCATCAGTTCCGCGATTATCCTTCTATCAATATCGTCAATCTCCACATGCATGGTCTCACCAATCACAGGCTGACAAGCCCCTTTTCGCTCTGGTAAACCCCCTTTCCGCCTTTCCTTTTTCTGATGTTTGCTGCCTTTCCGATTAGCAGGAAATGATCCCCAACATCCACCACCTGCTCAAGCACGCACTCAATGCTGGCCTGGCATTCGGCTATCGAGTGCGCTGCAACCTTCTCGGATTTCTCCTTTGTGAGCTTGGCGGCCTCCCATTTGTTGGTTGTTCTCCCCCTCTCACTTCCGCATATCTCCACGGCTTCAATAATGTCTGGGCCCGGGATATTAATTACGTAACCATTCCCTTTCTGTACAAGCTCCTGGCTCAGGCCTTTTTTGCTCATTGAAACTGCGAAAAGCGGAGGGTTGCCTGAAACCGGAAAGCACCGGCACGCGGTCATTATGTTATCCTTCCCTTCTGCGGAGGAACTCACAAGCACTGCCCGCATGGGGTACAAAATCCGGTATGCCTTCTCCATACTATGCACCTGAGAAAGAGAAAAAAAAGAATCAGTGCGCATTGGCACTGACCACTACTGCGTATTCCTTGTCGAAAGAAAGCTCGACCCAGTCGGTCTGCTCCCAAACTCTCCCGCTCTCGCTCCATTCCAGGGTCATCATCCTGGTCATGTCATTGGGCTGGGAAAGCCTGTCCGGAGTGACGTAATGCAGAGTGACCGCATCGCCGACGATGGTAGGCTCGTTCTTGGCCACCATGAACACAATCCAGTACTTGCCAGGCTGCAGCGTGACATCATAGTTCATATACAGCCAGTTGTCTGTGAGCGTTGTCTGGGCGATCGGAACCTCGGAGGTTGCGACGATGGTATCTCCCGGGTTGCCGGCCTTATCATTGCGTATCTCCGCCTTAATCGTGGAGTCCTGCAGGGTCTGCGTCGCCAGCCTTTTCATGTATGCTCCGATGCTTCCGATTTTCACGCGGTTATCCAGGTCAAATGCGACCGCAATCCACTTCTTGTTCGATATCTGGTCATAGTCAGAGCCCGAGATATCCGTGCTGCCGAGCGGAGCGATATTCAACTCCTCGGCGTAAATGGTGCTGCCATCGCTCTTGACGACGACTTCGCTGGTGCCGTCAACGTTGGCTGCGATGTCGAAATTCAGCACCGTAGGGTCGTTCGACGGGACATTCATTTTTCCGGCCAGCTTGTCATTCAGGTAAAGTGCAATCTCGTTTCCCTGCGCGCATGTGGCGGTTATGGTAAATTTCGCCACTTCGGACAGCTTCACGGACTGCAGCTGGGAGAATGCGAATGAGTCCTCACAGTCCGCCGCCGGTGGCTGCGTTTCCCCGCCAGGGCCAGGCATCTCCTCTGCAGGCGGCGTAACTTCCCCGCCTGGTGCTGGCGTCTGGGACGCCGGCTCTCCTACACATCCAAACAATAGAATCATTGATAGAAACAACAGAACTGCTGTTTTCATGAATTCACCTCTCGGGCGAGCTATCTCAGTTAATATTTAAATAGTATGGCTCAGCGCTTCTCCTTAACTTCCTTCACTCCTTCAAGGAAGCCGCGGAGGTATTCTTCCCACTCAAGGGGGGTCTCATTCTTTAGCATCAGATAATAAGGCCCTTCGTCATGGGGCAAATCAAGCACTTCCATATCCTTCTCACCGTATTCGCTCCAGGTCCGAAGGTCGAAATAATCGGCTATGTCCTCTGCCCATATCCTTCCCCTCTCTAGGCCGATGTAGTAGGACTTCACTCCGCTCGAATCCTGGTTCTTCTTCAGTTTTTCGATGAGGTCGCTCATTATTCCCCCTATTATATATTGTGGTTTAGGTATTATAAATGAGCAAGAATCTATGTGCGCCTCGGAACCGCTCTACCGATAGACGACCTAGAATCGCTAGGGGGGAGAAGCGATCTTCGGAGCCTTTCAATCTCCGTCTCCAGGTTCTGCAACAATTCAGGACGGTACTCAAGCACTCTTCTTGGAAGGAGGTGTTTGTTGATAAACTCCTGGACTTCGTGTGCGTTATGAATGAAAGTCTGTGGGTCGGCAGAGTTTGGCGCTACGCCTTGAATCCCACTCTCCCCCCAATGCGCCTGGAAGACGAGGTTGGTAGCCTCCTCCCTTGTATATCCCACATCCCTCAGAAGATGGATCAGGGCTCTATCCACTCTCCTATATGATTCGGTGTAGAGGCCTGTATGTATCCTTCCCTTAGAAGATTCGGCTTCTTTCTGATGCATTGCCATTACTATCACCTGGAGGATTGATTCGGAATGGGCATTCTTAATGCTTTTGTGGAATGCCGGGGCTAGGAAAGCAAAAAGAAAGCACCTCGGCCGGTGGCCTTTTCAGACGTTCGGACAATACCTCAAACATGCAGAATCCAGCATAACTAAGCAGTAAAATACATGCAAAATTTTTATTGGTTTTGGGGAGTTCAGATGCCCGGATTCAGACTAGACATCTAACCAGAGATGGTTAACCATGAAATTATTGTTGATGTTATTGCCGGGTCAAAACGGACTTCAAGAACCATAGTTTTAAATATATCACTATTTATAGATAATAACATAAAAAAGTGATATACAAGAACGTCAGTTCTTGGATAGATATGAACGAAGTTCATGTGATATGTATGAAGGTAACCAGCAGACAAACCTACAAGGTGATTCGAGCAATCCTGAAACTCAAGAAGTTCACCCAGTACGAGGTAAGCAAAAAAGAAAAGGTCACGTTCAGCCTGGTGAATAGAGTTGTCAACTGGCTTGTTTCAAGAGGATATGTTGCTAAGAGGACAGGACATTACGAATTGGTAGCGCCAGCTGCTATATTCAGCCTTTTCCCCGTATACCGAAAGATGAAACCATACGTGACTTTCGATGTGAACATCTCGGCTGAAGATGCCCTGAAGATGATGAAGGACAAAGGAAAGTTATGTCTTACTACCGCCCTTTCTTACCATGACGACTATTATAGGGATCCTGTTGTTCATGCTTACCTGGAAGACAAAAAAACGATTGACAGCCTGAAAAATCTGCCGAAAGGCTATACTCATATCGAGCTTTATCATGAGGATCTGAACAAAGATGATTTTGAAAAGGCGAGGGGGCAGTGGATAACAAACAAGGCTAGGACAGTCATGGACCTTTTCTGCAGCAACAAAGCATATGCAGCTGAAAGGCTGATAAAAAAGGAGTGGTCGTGAATGAAAGAGATTTATGATGATGGCATAACTGGCCCTAGCCTCAAGGAACTGGAAGAATTTGCTGCATGGTACAATGAGAAGATAGGGAATTATCCGGTCATAGTCGGCGGCTGGGCAGTTTACTGCTACACAAAAGGGCTTGGCTCAAAGGATATAGACGTTGTTTTCCTGGGCGATGCTGCAAAGCATGTGACTCTCGGTGCGTATTTTCTTTCTCACGGTTATGCTGAAAGGTCTCGAAGCTTTTTTGACAAGGAATTCGTCAAGGTGATAAACACTAGCGAAAGGGAGATCGAAATCATAATCGACGCAGTCTCCTCAAAGCGTACGATAATCTTCGATAGTAGGAAGGCCAGGCTCCCCTGGAAATGGGCAATCAAACACAATACTCTCCAAAAGCTTGGAAATGCAAGATTTTACATTCCCACAGCTGAACTTCTCCTAGTGTACAAGTTGGGTGCAATTATTGGCAGAAACATCAAT
>JBDRLQ010000021.1:0-5024 GCA_043812915.1 Microcaldota archaeon
ATGTTCCTGGAGATGCTGGGCAATAAGAACCGCTTTGCACTGCAGAAGAGCTTCCCAGGGAATACGCTGATGGACCGGGCGGCGTTGCATTACCTGCGCCACAGGCATCCGGATTTCCATTCCGATGAGTTCAGGAACATAGTCGGCAACGACGAATCGGTCTGGGAAGCTCCAGGCTACGAAATCCACACGGTTTCGCTCTCAAGGGCCCCCTACAAGGAGTATCACACCAACTGGGACGATGACAAGCTTATATCTGGGAAAATGCTTAATGAGGCTGTGGACACGGTTATGGGAATCCTGGATATTCTTGAGACAGACACGACGATGAAGAGGAAGTTCAAGGGCCTGATTGCGCTCGGCAACCCGAAGTATGACCTTTACAAGCATACGGTCGACCCATCGATAGACCGGGTTGTCACAGACGTCCAGCACAAGTGGAACAAGATGATGGACAGGCTCCCGATGTACTTCGACCAGGGAAAAAGTGTCCTTGACATCGCCGAGCTGCACGATTTGCCATATGATGAGATGTATGATTACCTTAGCCGGTTCAGGGACAAGGGGCTCATCGAATTTACCAAGCCGAAAACCGCTTAAAGGCTTTTTCGCCTTATCTTTCTGTTAAGCTTTTCAGGGTAATTCTTATGGGATGTGAATCTTGCAGTGGATGCACTGGATGCGTAGATGAGCAGCTGTATCCAGGGAAAAGAATATGCAGCAAATGCCTTCTTCCTGAGACCCAGGAAACAATCACATATGACGAGAACGGGGTGTGCAATGTCTGCCGCCAGATTGAGTTCAAGAAAGAGAGGATAGACTGGGAGGCGCGGGAGAAGGAGCTTGTCAAGCTCATTGATGAATATCGGGGCAAGTATGATTACGACTGCCTGATTCCATACAGTGGGGGAAAGGACAGCACATACACTGTCTACAAGCTGATAAGGGACTACGATGTCAAGCCCTTGGTCGTCTGCTATGACCATGGGTTCTTCAGGCCCGGTACCCTGCGAAACACCAAGCGCACCATGAAGAAGCTGGGCGCCGACTTCCACATGTTCACGCCCAACTGGAAGGTAGTCAAGAAGGTGATGATGGAAGCGCTAAAGCGCAAGGGGGACTTCTGCTGGCACTGCCACACGGGCGTATTCGCATATCCGATGCACGTCGCAATCAACTACAACGTGCCCCTGATTTTCTGGGGGGAACCGAGCGCTGAATACACCAGCTACTACGGATATGACGAGAATGAGGAGGTTGACGAGAAGAGATTCAACCGCTTCGTGAACCTCGGGATAACCGCCGAGGACATGGTCGGCATGGTGGAGGGCGTCACCGCAAGGGACCTCAAGCCGTTCACATACCCGCCGCTGAAAGAGCTGCGGAGGATAAAGTACCGCTCGGTGTGCCTTGGGAGCTACATCCCCTGGGACCCGAAGGAGAACTCGAAGCTGATTGCCAAGGAGCTAGGCTGGGAGGGCAACCAGGTCGAGGGGATTCCCGAGGAATACAGCTACGAGAAGGTGGAGTGCATGTTCCAGGGGGTTCGCGATTACCTAAAGTACATAAAGCGCGGCTTTGGCAGGACCGCACATCTTATGAGCCTTGATTTGCGCAATGGCAGGATTACTCCTGAGAAAGCGCGCGAGCTGATTGCCCGGAATGACGGGAAGCGCCCTACAAGCTTGGACCTTTTCCTTTCATACCTAGATTTGACTGAGGAGGAGTTCATGCAGATAGCTTTGCAGCATGTAGTCGCTCCGCACAAGCATGACCCTGCCAGGATAAAGCGGGGAGAGCCGCTACCTGACATGGAGCAGTGGGACAGGACCAAATGATAGGCATAATAGATTACGGGATGGGTAACCTTCGCTCGGTCTACAACGCGCTTGACCTGCTTGGCTCGGAGGTAATGATAAGTTCCAGCCCTGACGAGCTGAAGAAGGCGGACAAGCTCGTCCTGCCAGGTGTTGGCGCGTTCGGTGACGGGATTTCGAACCTGCGCAAGAGCGGCCTCGCCTCTTTCATGCAGCAGGAAGTAATCGAAAGCCAGAAGCCGATACTTGGCATCTGCCTCGGCATGCAGCTCCTTGCCAAAGAGGGCTTCGAGCGCGGAAGGCATGAGGGCCTCGGCTGGATTGATGCATCCGTGCGCAAGTTCGAGCTCTCAGACAAAGGACTGAAAGTGCCACATGTCGGATGGAACGAAGTCACTTTTACAAAGGAGAATCCGATTTTCAGCAGAATATCCAGCGGCAACTGCTTCTATTTCGTGCACAGCTACCATATGGTCTGCGCTGATGGGCAGGATGTGGCTGCGACATGCGAATACGGATACACGTTCACTGCATCTGTCCGCAAGGGCAACATCTTCGGCACGCAGTTCCATCCTGAGAAGAGCCAGGATGTGGGCTTAAAAGTGCTTGAGAATTTCATTGACATGTAGGTGATTGGGATGCTGAAGGCAAGGATAATACCATCGCTGCTCCTGAAAGAAGGGCGCTGCGTAAAAGGCGTACAGTTCTGCGATTTCCGAGACACAGGCAATCCTGTCACCGCCGCCAAGATATATGACGCTCAGGGGGCGGACGAGCTCCTTTTCCTTGACATTACGGCATCGCTGGAGAAGCGCTCGGTGCTCTTCGATGTCATCTCCAGGACAGCTGCGGAATGCTTCATGCCTCTCTGTGTTGGCGGCGGAATCCGCTCAATTGAGGACATACGGAAGCTCCTTCTTGCCGGCGCTGACAAGGTCTCGATAAATACAATCGCCCTCGAGAATCCTGATTTCATAAATGAAGCTGCGGAAATCTTCGGCAACCAGTGCATAGTGGTCTCGATTGATGCAAGGAAGCATGATGGCCGCTATGAGGTCTTCAGCCACTGCGGGACAAAGCCCACCAGGCACGAGCCGGTTGAATGGGCGAAAGAAGCGGTCGCAAAAGGTGCCGGAGAGCTGCTTGTGACTTCTATTGACAGGGAAGGCACCAGGAAAGGCTATGATCTGGACCTGATACGTTCTGTCGCGGATGCCGTGGATGTCCCGGTGATTGCCTCCGGCGGGGTCGGCTCGCTGCGGGATTTCGCGGACGGGATAAACAAGGGGCATGCATCGGCAGTTAGCGCGGCAAGCATTTTCCATTTCACTGACCAGAGCATAATCAAGGCGCGCACATTCATGAAGCAGGCTGGAATAGACGTTCGGTCGATGGAACTTAGGTGATATCATGAAACCGGAAGGAAAGATAGTTGAAGGCGAAAGGCTGTACCTGCAGTACCTCAAGCCAGACATGGTCACAGAGAAATATGTCGATTGGATGAACGACAAGGAGATTAACCAGTACCTCGAGGCCCGGTTCGGCTGCCCCTACACCCTTGAGAGCGTGAAGGGTTTCGTGAAGGAGCAGTATGAGAATCCCAACTGCCATTTCTTCGCGATGATGCTGAAGGACGGGGATGTGCACATCGGCAACATCAAGGCCGGCCCGATAAACACAAAGCACAATTTCGCGGAGGTCGGCATCGTAATTGGCGATAAGTCGCAGTGGGGCAAGGGGTTCGCTAGCGAGGCAATCTCACTCATTACTGACTTCGCTTTCAGTAAGCTCGGCCTGCACAGGCTGGATGCCGGCTGCTACTCACAGAACAAGGGCTCTGAAAAAGCCTTCCTGAAGGCGGGCTACAAGCATGAGGGAGTATACAGGAAGAAGTTCCTGTCAGACGGCGAGTATGTGGATGACATCCTGCTCGGGAAGCTGAGGGATGAGCAATAAGGTGATATGCATGGATTCAGGACTTGAACTTTGGAAAAAGGCGAAGAAGATCATTCCCGGGGGCACGCAGCTGCTCTCCAAGCGCTCCGAGATGTACCTGCCGGATCACTGGCCCTCATTCTACAGCAAGGCAAAAGGCATCGACATCTGGGACCTGGACGGGCAGAAGTACACTGACATGACGATTATGGGAATCGGGGCATGCATTCTGGGCTACGCGGATGATGATGTCGACGACGCAGTTACGAAAGCTGTTTCCAACGGCTCGATGTGCACCCTCAACTGCCCCGAGGATGTGGAGCTGGCAGAGAAGCTGATTGCGCTCCATCCATGGGCATCACAGGTGCGCTATTCAAGGACCGGCGGCGAGGCCATGGCTATTGCAGTGAGAATCGCAAGGGCGCATACCAAGAGGGAAAAAGTTGCATTTTGTGGTTATCACGGCTGGCACGACTGGTACCTGGCGGCAAACCTCGCGGACGAGGCAAACCTTGACGGGCACCTTCTTCCGGGCCTTGACCCTGCCGGAGTTCCGAGGGGCCTTAGCGGGACCGCAATCCCGTTTGCGTTCAATAAGATTGATGAGCTTGAGGCGATAGTCGCCAAGGACAAGAACCTCGCAGCAATCATAATCGAGCCGATGAGGCATGACACACCTGCGGAAGGCTTCCTCAAGAGGGCAAGGGAGATTGCCGATGAAATCGGCGCAGTGCTCATCTATGACGAGGTGACTGCTGCCTGGAGGAAGAATGTCGGAGGGGTACACAAGCTCTTCGGGGTGAACCCCGACATCGCGGTTTTGGGAAAGGCCATGAGCAATGGATTCCCGATGGCGGCCATCATCGGAACGAACAAGGTGATGGATGCTGTGCAGACAAGCTTCATCAGCAGCACCTACTGGACTGACAGGATTGGCCCGACAGCTGCCCTTGCCACCATAAAGAAGATGGAGGACCAGAATGTTCCCGGGCACCTGGTCTCAATAGGCAAGTACATCGGCCAAGGCTGGAAAAAGACTGCGCAAGAGACCGGAATCAAGCTGAACGTGATGTTCGACATGGAGCCCCTGATTGCCTTCAGCCTTGACTATGGGGAAAAGAGCCAGGCCATGCGCACCCTTTTCACGCAGGAGATGCTAAAGCGCGGATATCTGGCATCAAACAGCGTCTATGTATCCTTTGCCCACCAGAAAGCGGATGTGGATTGGTATATGGAACAGGTAACTGAAGTCTTCAAAATGATGAAGAAGGC
>JBDRLQ010000022.1:0-17367 GCA_043812915.1 Microcaldota archaeon
AACTCTTCCTTTCCTTCCTCCTGTATTGCGCCCTGCAATGCGAAAGGCCCAATCAGCCCGTCCTTGTATTCCTTTGCGGTCTGGTCGGCGAACCTCTGTCCCATCTCAAGGGCCTGCTCAAGCAGGGATTCCCTGAGAGTGCACGCGATGTGCCCGCACTCTATTGTGCTTGGCTGCATGGCCTTGAGCAGCTCCATCTGCTGGTCGGCCGGAAGCCTAAGGAACCCGTCAAGGTTGGTCTGCCTCCTGGTGTCGATACCAAGAAGCTCAACCTCACCATTCAGCGGGGAATAGAAGAAGTTGAAATTGAAATGCGCGCCAACTATATATTCCTCAATCACCGCTTTCTCCAGCCCTTTCTTTGTAATCTTCCCTTCTTTCAAAAGGGCTTCGCTCTTATCGACATACTCCTCCTGGCTCCTGGCTAGGAAGAATGCGCGCTCATAGCTCCTCTTGGCCTCGCTCACTTTTACAATCGCGAGCCTGTCAATCTTGTCCGGAGATGCAATCCTTCGCGGGAAGCGCACCCCCGCCTTTTCCATCAGGTAGTACTGGTCTTTTTCCTCCCCCCGCTCTTCCGCGCGAAGGAGATACTTGTTCCCGAATATGGGAACAGAGAAGTCATTCTCAATCCTGTCATAGCCGACATAAACAGCAAAAGAGCGGTTCGGGACAAAAACCGACTTCCTCTCATTAAGGAAATCAACGCTCTTCCTGTCCGCAATCTCATTGAATTTGTTGAGGAGCAGCAATTCATCGACAACCCCGACCTCCTGCTTCCCTCTTTTCCTGGTCCGGTAATACTGAAGGTAGGTCTTCTCGCGGCCTTTCTGGGCGACGACAACATTTCGGAATCCCTCCTTCTTCGCGCCCTCGCAGACATCTAATGCCGAGTGGCTTCCAAGCGTTGCGATTGTGTGTTCCATAATGAGCACCTTTTGAAAATATAATCATTATATTTCGGAGTCAGATTTTTTAAAGAGTTTTGTAGCGGGTTAGTGCAGGAGAAATCGGGTGGAAAGTTATGGCCAGTGAAAGCGCAAGTGCCCTTAGGCTAGTTGATGGAATGCGGAATGCTCCGGCTAAGAGGGAGCGCGAAAAAGCGGAGAGCGATGCGAAGCTCGCCGTTTTCCAGGAATTCAGGGAAATCTGCAGGGAGAGCGAGGGCACCTCAGACCTTGCGCCTTTGGCTGCCAAAGTGAGCGGGCACGGAATTGAGAACCTGGACAATATCACCGTAAGCCATGTCCATTCAACATTCATGAAAGTTCTGGAAGGGCACCGGGGGCAGGATAAGGAAATCATGCAGTGCTTCTCTGAACTGACCCGGAGCCACCTGGTGGCGAACAGGAAGCAGCGCAATCTTACCTATCTTGCCGCGCTCTTTGGAAGGCTTGCAAAGCTGGGGGAGAATGACCTGGCGGATGAATCTCGGGCGATAATCCTGGAGGCAATCGATGCCTGCGGTAAGGAAGGCTCACTCAATCCGCTTATGGGCATTTTCCGGGGCCGGTTCCCTGAAGATGCGGAGGTCCTTTCCAGGGCGGAAAAAGCCCTTGCCGAGGCTGCCGCAGTCCGCCTGGCAAAAGGCGACAAAAAAGAAATCGGCCATCTAATGCGGCATCTGGACGGGCTTGGCCTTGGCAGGGAAGCCAGGAAGAGCGTCCTTAGGGCTGCCGGAAGGCCTGGGAACAGGATTGCAGGAGACGGCATCCTCTCAAGGCTTGCTTTCTGGAGGCCAAAAGAGCTGGGGAGGTCGGAAAAACCAAGGGAGAAGCTATCCGGAAAATGAGCCCCGCTCCTCAGAAGGGCTTCCCCGCCATTTATATAACTTTACGAATGAATATCTCCTTATGAGATGGGCGTTGGCTCTACTGCTTCTGCTGTCGGTTGCTCACGCTGACTTCCTTCTTGAGAGGGTGGACGTCAGGGTCAGCGACATCCAGGATGACGGCAGCGCGAAGGTGCACGAAAGCATCCGGTTCATCATGATCGGGGACTATGCCCAGGCCCTCTATGACAGCGGATTCTCGAACAATGACCTTGCCTTCTGGTCCACCGCGACCGACCTGAAAGACGTCAAAAAGCACGTCAATCCGGAAAAAGGCGAAGTGAAGGAATTCCGCTTAAGGCCGCAGCCAAGGACCAGCTGCAACCCGATACAGGGCACATGCCATGGGGAGCTCATCCTTGACTACTGGGTGTATCCGTCATACAACATATCCGAGGATGGAAGGACCAGGACCCCGCTTTCCGACAGCGGCCTCTTCGACGTGGAAAGGTACAAGCCGAGGACCGCGAGGCTCACCATTAACCCCGAGGCCCTGGCATTTACCAAGACAGAGCAGGGAAACATAATCATTGACGATAACGTCTACCTGATCGTGGAGCTCCCGCAGGAAAGCCTCACGCTTGATGTAAACCCGCTTCCTATTGGCATGGAAGTGGACCTGCCAGCAAGGGTGGATGAGTTCGAATGGAGCGACATGATCCTGGTCAGGTTCACCCTGGAATTCGAGGTTGAGAATAGCCTGGATAAGGAGGTCGGCGAATTCTTCTCCGACCTGCTCTGGTGGGTGGTCAGCAGCATCAACAGCCCGCACGGGTACGCGCTTGTGCTGATGCTGGCGATACTGGTCGGCGCTTACATCTACATCAATATCTCCAAGAGAAAGATGGAGGACTAGACATATGTACAAGGGAGAAGACAAGGTACTTGAGCTCGTTGCGAAAAAAAAGAAGCTTTACGTTTCAGACATCTCCAGGCTCAGCGGAATGAATGTGGACAGCATCAGGAGGATCGTGGAGTCGCTCCGGGGCGGGGGCTTTGTCAAAATCACAAAGAGCGAGTCTTCCATCAACAGCCCCACCCCCGAATTGATTTCATACGCAAAAGCCACTTTCCCAGAGTTCTCAGTATATGCAAAGGCAAGGAAAGGGGCCAATATCGGTGATCTGAGCCCCGTTGAGAAGCAGATTGGCCTCCGGTGGGCCAAGCTCAAGGGCCTCATCATGATTGAGGCTGGAAAGATTGTCCCGGCAAAGGAGGAGGGCGAGGTCATCTCCCTTGAGCAGAAGATGAAGGACTCGGTCTCGCAGCTGGTCGAGATGGGAAACACTGATGCTCCGGTCCTTCTTGACGAGTTCTTCCAGAGGCATTTGGTCCAGAAAAAGATTGTCAGGCGCCTTGAGGTGGCCTACACCAACAAGCCGCTCAAGGCGCTGAAGAAGGGATTCGACGTCAGCGCCAGGGGCCCTGACGCGCCTTTCGGCAAGAAGCACCCGACAAGCGTGATGTCCGACAAGATACGCTCAATCATGGCCGAGCTTGGCTTCGAGGAGATGGAAGGGAGCATTGTGGAATCCTCCTTCTGGAACTTCGACGCGCTTTTCCAGCCCCAGGACCACCCGGCAAGGGAGCTTGCGGACACCTTCTACCTGGAAGGGAAAGAGCCCCTTCCAAAGGACAAGAAGCTCGTCGAGCGGGTGAAGAAATCGCATGAGGATGGCTGGAAATACAGGTGGAATACCGAGGACGCGGAGAAACCGGTCCTGCGGACCCACACAACCTGCCTCAGCGCGAGGCACCTTGCCGCGCTCAAAGACAGGAAGCCAAAGAAGTTCTTCGCGATAGGAAAGGTCTTCAGGAATGAGGCCACGGACTATTCCCACCTGGCTGAGTTCTACCAGGTCGAGGGGATAATAGCCTGGGAGAATGCCACCTTCAGGGACCTTCTTGGAACGCTCAAGGAATTCTACAGGAAGCTCGGATTCGAGAAAATCAGGTTCAGGCCCAGCTTCTTCCCGTACACGGAGCCGAGCCTTGAGATCGAGGTCTATTTCGAGCCCAAGAAGCAATGGCTGGAGCTCGGCGGCGCCGGGATGTTCAGGCCAGAGGTCAGCGAGCCCCTTGCTGGAATCTACCCTGTCCTCGCCTGGGGGCTAAGCCTAGAGCGGCCCCTGATGATGCTGCTTGACCTTGATGATATCCGGTCGTTCTACAAGAATGACCTTGATTTCCTGAAATCAGTGAGGGTGGACTGACCATGAGAATAATGCTTGTGCTGCTGATAGTTGTGATTGCGCTGGTTGCGGGCGGTGCCTATTATTTCCTCCTTTCTCCGGAAGCGGCGGGCGGCCAGGAGGAGGTGGCCGGGACGTTCACCGCAATCAAGATGGAGCGGGCCGGGGATTCCGGCTATGCGGTCTTCAATCACCGGGGGCCTGCCAACATCACCCTTATCAGCCTTGATGAGATGCCAAGCAGGAAACTGACAATCATCAATGACACCGAAGGGATGGAGATGGGGCAGCTGGCCCAGTTCGTGGAGACCATGAAGGGCCTTGAGGACTACGGCTTCATAGTGGATGTCACTGACGATAAGGTTTTGGGGCGCGGAATATTCGTGGTCCCGACCGGGGCAATCCCCAATTATGTTTATGATGACCTTTGGTACAACGCGACCAATGGAACGGTCATCTTCATCGGCGAAACCGACCTTGTAATCCGGAGGGGGGTTAAGAAGGAGGCGTGGTATTCATCCCTGTCTCCTGCCCAGAAGGAGCGCGTGGTGCTCTATGAGCTCACGCTCGATGAGCTTATGGACGCTGGCAATGATACGGTCGTCTTCCAGGACATCCTGGAAAGCTCGTGGCTTCGCAACTCGAAGACCAACCGCCTCTTCGAGGGCAGTGGCCTCAAGACAATCACCACCCTGATGGACAGCTCGGAATATCTCAGGATGGTCTATACGTTCCCGGGCGGCATGGGGATTATCGATTCCGCGCAGCTGCCAAGGGAGGGCAAGGTGTTAGTGCCAGAGCCGCCCGCGGTCTATCCATGGGACAAGGCGACGCTCTCGTTCGAGCTGAACAAGACCAACGGAACCGCCTTCCTTTCCGTCTACAAGGACGGGGAAGGGCTCAAGAAGGAGGATCTTCGGCGGGTTACGGATGACAACTACTTCCTCAAGCGGCTGGAGTTTGAGGAGCCTGGGGAATACATAATCGAGGTTACCGACAACATGGGGACCATCGCCAGCGGAATCCTGCATATCAACGAGCTTGAGATAAGCCTTGCGGAATCAGCCGGGATTACCTATGTCTTCGACGTCATGGTTGACGGAAAGCCCCTCAAGAGCGCCGAGGTGGTCGTTTCGAAAGAAGGCTCTGAAATGGAAAAGGAGTTCTTCATATCTGACGGACGGCTCGTTCTGCAGGCGCAGCTAGAGGAAGGGCCCAACACCCTGAACATGAGGCTTCTTGGCACGACCGTCCCGGTCGAGGTGACCGCCTCTGGAAGCTCGATACTCCAGTTCTACCTCACTTACGGGATTCCCGGGCTTTTCCTCGTGCTGGTGATATTCTTCATCGCGCGCATGTCCAGGAGGCCGACCTACAGGGTGAGATTCAGCGACCTTGCCAGCGAAATCCGGAAAGAGGTGCGCCTGACTCCCGCCGAGGCGTTGGCGGCGTTCGGGGACATCAGGCAGGAGATGCACCTGGGCAGGTCCCCGATAACAGCAGAGGAATTCGGAATCGCGCTCAAGCGCTTTGTTACAAACGGTGCGGAGGTCACAACAGGAAACGTTGAGGAGCTCCTCAACAGGATGTGCCAGTCCGGCAAGCTGCAGGGCCACCGCGGGTACTACCAGCCTAGCGGCGAGAATGATGTCCGGAAGAATACCCTCCTCCGCATGGCCAGGGAGAAGCTGATCGAGAATGGCGTTCCTTTCACTGCCAAGAAGAACAAGTTCGTGACAAAGGACTACGAAATCGGCTTCTTCGGGGGGGACTTCCAGAAGAAGGCCCTTCTAATTGTCGATGATGCCCAGGAAGCGCGCTCAATCGTCAATTCCCTGGGCGAAAGGGAGCGCAGCATGCTCAGGATAAAGCAGTCCAATGACATGATGGTCTTCGTGCCTATCAATAAACTGGGCGAATACCTATGAAGGCCGCCATGTTCCTCCTCCTTTTGGTTCTTCCAGCTTTTTCGTATTACTCAAGCCCTCCAGTTGATGCTGTGATAGAGCACAACGCGAATATGGCTGACGAGCTTGACGACGCGTATAACCCTGCAATCGCAAAGCACAGCTCAACCTGGATTTTCCCTCCGAATTCATCATTGGACAGCAGCGCGAGCATGGAGGTTGCCGGCCTCACATTGACAATCGACAACAGCACAAGCGCGAATGATGATCTGGAGGTCATAATCGCAAGGGGCTATGAGGAAGGCGGCCTGGCATGCCTTACTGACGAAGGGACGCTAGATCCGTCATGCAATTGTGACCATGATTATTGGGAGGAATTCAAATCATCACATGTGTATGCAAAAAGATGCGACCTTGACAATGACAAATGCATGGAATATATTCATGGCACCAATGTCGAGTATGGGGGCGAGGTGCTTTTCATATTCCGGAATACCACGGCTACAGAGCCCATCGAGGGCCCTAACATAGTTCCTGTTCCCGGTGGCATGCTTGCCGAGATGGAAAACGCATCTGGAACAGAGAACCTTACTGCCAAGCTGAACGCGACAATCAAGCTCATATACGAAATCAATGACCGTAAATCTATAGACAATGTCTCATGCGTGGACGATTTCTTCACCCTGAATGTGACCTTCCGGTTCTCGGAAGAGCGGAACTTCACGGTAGAGGGCAGGAACAAGATTTTCTTTTTGAAGGCGCCGGTTCTCAGGGAGCAATGGCACATGAATAACCATTTCGATGTCATCGTCCTTTCCCAGAGCAGGCTGTATCTGGCCGATACAGAGCTCAATGGGCAGGAGAACTGCAGCTTCAGGACGCATTATTTCGACACCGTATCCGATTCCTACGGCCTTTGGACAATCACCATGCAGCCCGAGGATGAGGTCGATTTCGGGAAGGCCGATTTCAACGGGGCCCCGCTATCAGAATACAACCACTCCTATGGCTATTACTACGAATTCGACTGCCCGTACGAGGGCCTTGGCAGGAACAACCTTTCACTGGAGGTGGTTGACCTCTATGGCAGGGACGCCTACTACAGCGAGATGATAACAAGCCGTATGCTTTCATACGGGGGCAACAAGAATGAGCTTGGCGCCCCAATCCAGTCGGAAGTGACAAGGCAGAGCGCGGCTTTCAAGACCGACAACCTTCAGATGGTCAAAATAAGCGCCGGAATGCTCGGGGCACTCCTGATTCTTGCGGTCGCAAAAAGATGGCTAATGAAAAAATAAAAATGAAAAGAGGGATTCACTCCTCTCTTTCATCATTCTCTTCCTCGGATTCCTCCACGGCGTCATCTTCCTCGGACGCCTCTTCGGATTCCTCTTCTTCAGGAGCCTCTTCCTCCTCTGAGGAGGCCGGCTCGGAAGTTGCCTCGCCTATCCTCTCTGCTGTTGCGTAGGTCCTCTTGACCTCGCCGATTTTGACCTTGCAGGTCTCGCCCTTCCTGGCGCCTTTGACGAAAATGACAAATCCGCTTACCTTGGCGATGCCATCTCCCTGTCCGCCGACGCTTTCAATAGTAACGTCAATCTCATCGCCAGCCACGACGGGCTTGGGTGCATCAAATCTCTTGAACCTTCTTTCTTCTTCCACATTACTCACCTTCATTACTTTATGGCTATCTCGGTTTTATTCGATGTCAATCAAGAATTAGCCGTAACCCTTTTCTGCCGCATAGCGTTTATAAACGGATTGCTCACTTCTCAGAACATCCCGGAATAGTGCCCTTCCCAGCCCTCTTCCAGCCCTTTTTTCAACGGCGTGAATCTCATGCCATGGGACTTGAGCTTCTTGTTGCTGCAGACGAATTCCTCGTTGGCGAACGGGAACTGCATGATGTCGAACCTATCCCCGTCCGCTGCAGGGTTGAATCCGATTATGGGCTCCATGCCAGCAATCCTGCCCATCTCCCAGACCAGGCCCTGGAGCGTTATCGCCTCATCCCCCGCGCAGTTGAAGCCCCCCTCCAGCCGCTTCTCCGCAAGCAGGACGAACGATTCGGCAACATCCTTTGCGAACACGAACTGCACCCTCGCCATTCCGTCCCCGGGCAGGATTATCGGAATCCTGCCTTTGAGCCTGGAGTAGATGAATTCCTCCCTTCCGCAGTAGTCCCCCGGGCCGAGGATATATACCGGCCTGAGGCTGGCGTATTTCACACCGCTCTCTTCCAGAACCCGCTCGCA
This sequence comes from Microcaldota archaeon, assembly GCA_043812915.1. GTDB lineage: Archaea > Micrarchaeota > Micrarchaeia > Anstonellales > Bilamarchaeaceae > CAYVTJ01. The sequence goes on from JBDRLQ010000022.1 coordinate 8,186, forward strand.
CTCCACCTTGCCCTCATTATATTCCCCCCACAATGGCCATGGGCCAAGGGGCGATTCCTCGGTAAGCGGGAACCTGCCGGTTTTCTCGTATGCCGCAGCGGTCCCGAAATGCAGAAATAAATCGAAATCAAGTCCCTCCAGCGCCATCTTTGTCTGGGCGCCGGCAAACGCACAGGTATCTATCACGACATCGAATCTCCTATCAATGCCAAAGCCCCTGTCCCTGTCCCCCCGGATGAAATCTATCTCTTTCCTGTAATCCGACTTTATTCTTCCCCTGTTGAACAGTGTGACCCCATGGCCCTTGCCAAGGAGCCTTTCCACAAGCAGCGGCCCGACAAAGCGGGAGCCTCCGATAATTAGCGCGTCCATCGATAGTTATCCTGCCATTTTGAATTTAAATTCTTCTTTCCATTACCGGAGCATATGCCTGAGCCCTATTCCACGCAGACCCTGGAAATCAACGGAAGGACCTTCCGCATCAACCGCATCCTCAGCCAGAACAAGAACGCGATTGCAAGGCTTAAGGGGGATACGCTAACAGTCAGCATCCCCTCCAGGTGGTCCAGGGCAGACAAGGAGAAGATTGGCGGCGACCTTGAGAAGAAGGCAATCCGCGCCATAGAAAAGGGCAAATGGCATGGGGAGGATGACCGGAAGGTCGAGTTCAGGCACGGCCAGCGCCTCAGCGCGATGGGAAAGGAATTCCTGGTGCTCTTCTTTCCGGGCAAGAAGTTCAGAAGCCGCCTCAACGACCGGATTATCGAGATAACGGTGCCTGATGTCCAAAAAAAGACTGAGCGGGCGTCCACCCTTGTGCGGAAGGAACTGATAAAGGCCGTAACCCCATCCCTGCGCGAGCGCGTGGAATTCTTCAACAACTGCTTCTTCAATGAGAAAATCCCGAGGATAACCGTCAGGGACAATGTCTCCCGCTGGGGCAGCCTCGCGCCTGACAACACCATCGCCCTGAGCTTCCGGCTTCTGTTCATGCCCCGGGAGATACTTGATTATGTAATCGTGCACGAGCTCTCGCACACCAAATACAAGAGCCATGGGGTGCGCTTCTGGGGCACCGTTGGAAAGGTCATCCCTGACCATAAGGCAAAGAGGAAGTGGCTGCGTGAGAATGGCTGGAGATATCCTGAGAAGAATCCCGGAATCACACAGGGTACAGAATCAGGCTCATTGCAGCTAAAGCTTTTCTGAAGCCCTCCCTTGCCCCCCGGAAGTCCTCCTTAGAGAATGCGCCGACAGCCCTCTCCATGTGCCCCACCACATCTGCCAGGTACGGGTCAGGCTCTCTCTTCAGTTCGTCGAGGATGAAGCCCGGCTTGTTGGCGTTTATGAAAATGCGCAGGTGGCCGACTTTCTCAACCGCCTTCTTCCTGTCCCTCTCCCGGATGGCTTCCTCAAGCGCGGAGTAGTGGCCCTTTAGCGGGTCGAACGCCTTCCCCTCGTCATCAACATTCTCGTCATTCCGGGCACCTTTCTCCATCCTGAAAAGGCTCCTTTTTTCCTGGAGGAATGATAGGATGTCGGATGCCCTTTCCCCCCTCCGGACCATTCCCTCTGCAATCCTGAGGGCCTGCATTTTCGGAAGGTCCAGTTCGCAGAACTCGTGCACCCTCTCAGGCATATGCGCAAAGCGGCTCAGCTGTGAAAAAAGCCAGATGTCCCGCTTCATCCTCAGCGAGCATTCCCTCTCATGGTTGTATTCCACGATTCCTGCGATATCGCTGTCCCTCCACTGCCCGAGCCTTGATCTTAGGGCGGTGAACTTTGCGCAGGCGGCCATCAGCTTGAATACCCTCTCCCCTCCGTCAAGCTCCCTGCATTCTTTGAGCATCCGGACGGTCTCCCAGAGCTTCTCCCTGGCGATTATCCTTTTGACCGCTACCTGCTTCCTGGACAATCCGTTCCAGTCGAAGGATGACAGCTTTCGGACAGCATCATCAATATCATCATTGGTGATTCCGGTCTTTTTCGTCGCCAGCGTTACGTTAAGCTCATCCAGGATTCGCAGCGCTATCTCGGTATTCTCAATCTCCTTCTCATAAGCGCTTCTGATTCCCATAAGAACCCTTGTCGCAATCAGGATGTGGGTGTGAAAAAAATGCTGCTTCCTCGGGACCATCCCATGCTTAATCAGGCTCTCCAATCCCTGCCTTGTATGGTCTGCAAGCCTCTCCTTGTCCTCCCTCATGAAGCCTATCCTGACATACCACCTTCGGACGAACATCCGGAGCCCGACCGGTTCCCTGGCATCCTTAAGCTCCCCCCGGGCGTTCCTTCCTAGGGAAAAGTCCCCGCTCCTCCTGGAGAGCGCGGAATGGGTATCGCGGGCTTTCAGGAATGCCCGGCCCCTCTCTTCCACCCTTTGATTCTGGACCTGGCTGGTAACCTGGAGAATTCGTGTCTTAATAGCAGCTGAATCCCTGCCGTTCATCAAGAATTATTGAGCGCAGTCTAGCTTAAAACCATTGGGTTCTGCTATTTTTCGCCCTCAAGCACGTCTATGCATCCCCGCCCTATGAAAGTGCCAAGTATTTCGGGGGTCCTCGTCTTCTCAAACAGGGCAGTTCCTTCCATTTCGCTCATGAAAAACACTCTCTTCTTTTCTTTAAAATACAATGGCACGGGAAATCCCATGCTTTCAAGTATGGGATGAGAGTGCCACAAAACCATCAATCACAACATTTTTCTCCAATTTCCGCGGAAATAAGGTATCTCCGTTCTTCTTTATAAAGAAGTTCTACAGCACTTTCTTTATGAAGGTGATAAGAGCTTGGAAATACCGTATTTATCCTTCAAAAATCCAAGAAAGAGAACTATTTGATAGTCTAGAGCAATGTAAGAATCTTTGGAACTCTCTCCTTGATCACACAAAGACATGCTACAAAGAAACTGGCAGGTTCCCTACAAGAAAGCAACTATATCTTTTGACAAAAGAGACAAGTTTATTCTCTCAGGTTTCCCAAAACGTGGCAGACAGGCTAGTCAAATCCCTCAAGGGAATGATCTCCAGAAGGAAGGCAGGCAAGAAAGCTGGCTTCCCAAGGTTCAAATCAATTGAAAGAGTGACCTCATTCACTTATCCTCAGTTTGGCTTCAAACTTGACAAGAAGCTGCAATTATCCAAGATTGGGAGCCTTGCCATCAAGAAGCATAGGCATATTCAGGGAAAAATCAAGACATTAACAGTGAAGAAAACACATTCAGGGAAATGGTTTGCAGTTTTCACTTCTGAACTTGAGAAAACAAAACCAGGGAAAAGCAGGAAGCCAGCAGTTGGCATAGACCTTGGAATAGAGACTTTTGCATATCTCAGTGATGGGAAGACTGTTGAGAATCCAAGACACCTGAAACAGGCAGAGCAGAAGCTGGCAGAAAGTCACAGACAATTGTCCAGGAAGAAGAAAGGCAGCAGGAACAGAAGAAAAGCAAAGCTAAATGTTGCGATAGCCTATGAAAAGCTCACAAACAGAAGAAGGGATTTCCTTCACAAGGCTAGCAGGGTGCTTGCTGGTAATTATTCTCTTATTGCTATGGAAGACCTCAGGGTTGGCAATATGTCAAAAGGCCTCTTAGCAAAACATGTATTGGACTGCAGTTGGGCAGAATTCTCTAGTATGCTCAGATACAAAGCGGAAGAAGCTGGTTCTGAAGTAATCCTGGTAAATCCTGCCCATACCACTCAGGAGTGCAGCAGCTGTGGCCTGATACGGAAGAAAACACTTGCAGAGAGATGGCATGAATGCTCATGTGGGGCATCCATGCATAGGGATTTCAATGCAGCAAGAAATATACTCGCAAGATGTTGGAAAGCAAAGCTTTCCGACAGGCAGGGAGCGAAGCTCTCTGGAGCTACCTCAGGAATTGGGGGACATCAAGCTTGTGGAGAAGAGACCGCTACTCATTACAAACATAATGGGCAAGTATCTTCACTGAAACAAGAAGCCCATGGCTTTAGCCATGGGTAATTCACATATCTATCTGCTCGTACCGGATGCCTGATGAGCCTGCCAGGTCCTTTATCCTCTCCTTCTGCTTCGCGCTTGCCCCGTCCTTGAGCACCACCACTTTCGTGACCTTTTCCACGTTCCTTTCAACCGCCTGCCTGAAGATGCCCTCATCAAGGGCGTCAAGGGCGTACTTGGGCGCGATATGCCCTACGGCAAGCCCGGTATCAAGGACCAGCCTTGTGAATTCGCGCGAATAGTGGCCCCCGCCAACTCCCAATGCAGTCTCAAAGCTCCTGTCTCTTTTCAGGGATTCTGAGACTGCCCTTGCAACCACTGAAAGGGCCTTTTCATCAGCCCATTCCGCTTCTGTGCTTCCGACCTCGACGAACATGATTGGAACATCGATCGTCGGCCCGTGGTGGTCGGCCTCCATGAAGAGCGGCCACTGCAGCTCCTTATTCGCCTTCTGCATCTCCTGCATAAGAATCTTCAGGCGGCTGGCGCAGGCGATATTCAGGGTCCGTGGCTCGCCCCCGAAAGCAGCGTCATTCCAGTTCCCCGGAAAATGCGCGGTCAGCATCTTCCCCCCTGCCCTGCTCTTGTGCGAGCTTAGCACCAGGATATAATCGGTGTCAAAGCCGGTCGGGACATCAAGGACCGAAGGCGCCCCTGTTTCTATCAGCCTGACGCCCTCGCGCTCCCACTCTTTTCCGGACTTCTTCTCGAAGCCGTGCTCTGCGATAAGGGCCCTTGCTATCCCACTGCTGGCGGTGTTCTTCGAAGTAAAAAGCAATACCGGCATTCAATCATCCCATGTTTTTTAGGGAAACTCATTTTCCAGGAATGTTTTAAACAGTTGTCTGCCATCTCAAGGCATGGACTTTCAGGAAAATATTGCACGGATTAGGGATAATCTCTGGCTGATTCCGGAAAAGAGGTTCCCGGACCTGGTCAAGGACAAGGACTATACGACCTCGGCGTTATATCTTATTGTCTGCCTTGTGCTTTCGATTCCATTCATGGTGGCCGCAGATGTCATCGAGGGCATTCCGCCGATTGACAGCATTCTGGGCATTCCGCTCCTGCTCGTTGCGATGCTGGTTCTTGCCTATATATTTTATGGCATTCAGCACGTTCTCCTCAAGCTGCTTGGCGGCAAGGCCACTTTCAGGGAATCGGTTCAGGTCTTCATTTATGGGGCAACCATAAACCTGATCCTGGGCCCCCTGCCCTTCATAGGCATAGTGACAGCGCTTGTCATGCTTGCGAACGTGGTGATAGGTTCGGCTAAAATCCACAAGATATCCCTGCTAAGGGCGATACTCGCCTTGTTGGTAATCCCGATAATCATTGTGGTCCTGCTAGCCGTGGTCTTGATGCTCTTCTTGATGCCCGTCGGAGCATCCATTACCCCGATATAAAATCAGGCAATCAGAAGGAACACGAGGGTGCATACGACCGGTATGGTCAGGTTGTCGTCTATCGGGATTTTCAGACTTTCGATTATGGCGGCGGCCAGGGCCACCGGGACTATCGCCGGGCCGACGAAGTAGTATGCCGGGAGGCTGGTGATGAAGAAAGCCACCATGCCTTCCGCTGTTTTTCTTTTATTGTACGGAAGCCTGATCCTTCCATTTCTCCCTATGATGGTGGAGAAGCTGTCCCCCACCCCGAGCACGAACAGGCCGGCGGCAATTTCAGGGACTGATTCGAGGGATGCCACGATGATGAGCACCCCGACAGCGAATGCGGACACCCCCCATCCGGGGAATAACACCTCCTTCCTCTCGAAGGTATTGAGGAACAGCCTCACGAGCCTGTTCTGCCATCCAAGAACGAGCCGGTTGATTATCAGCAGCCCGCCAAGAAGCATGAAGAACGTCCCTGCCATAAGCCAGTTCCGCCCCAGCAGGTAGAGAATCGCTATGCCCACGAATCCCAGAATGAGGTGGAATATCTGCCTTTTTAGCTCCCTATCCATTCTTCCACCTCCTCCAGACTATATCTGCAATGTTGTACGCAAGAAGCCCGACTATCAGCCCGCCTGCAACGTCCCTGAAAACATGCACGCCCAGGTGCAGGCGGCTGAAGGCTATGAAAAGAGCGAACAGCATCAGGTAGGGGAACGGCTTCTTGTTAAGGAACGAAATCATGAGGATGAACGCCATCGTGCAGTGGATGCTCGGGAACGAATATAGCATCGGGCATATCGCCCCGTCCATCTCGGCGCATGGCCTCTCAACGGCCATGCCGATATTGACGATTATCCCCATCATGAACGCCAGAACCATGGCAAACAATATCTTCAGCCTCTTCTCATCCCTCCTCTCGAAGAATATCAGAAGCCCCAGAAGGATAATCAAATAGAAAAACGGATTGTCCAGCACGATGTCTATCTGCGTGAGCGCATCGATATGAATGGAGGTGACCAATCGCGTTATCGCATCGTGCATGCTCAGTTCTACCTAATAAATCTATAAAATAGAATGCGATTGGCCCGGGCGCGGACAAATACTCACAAAAAGCTCATGCCCGCCCAATGATGTTGTTCACCGTGCTGTCCCTGCGCTTAAGGAGAACAACCTTGGAAACAGGGTCCTCCGATATCATGGAATACGAGGGCAGGCGCTCCTCGAGCAAAAGCGTCCATTCCTTCACAAATTCATGCGGAGCGGTATTTCCCTCCTCCAGCCTCTGCCTGGACATGCCAAGGAACATGTAGGATTTCACCTCGATGAAATCCGGCCTTGCCATCTCGATCAGCGCCGCCCAGCTGGAAAAGTGCTTCTTGTCATCATTCAGCCCGCGGATGAGTGTCAGCCTTATCACGCTCCTGCACCTGAGCGAACCAAGCATCCCAAGGGTCCTCTTCAGCCTGCCCCACCCATCTGCATAGACCGGCCGGTTTATCTTCGTGAACAGTTCCTCGTTCGGCGCGCTCAGGGAAACATAGAGCTGCGTTGGCAGACTATTCTCCTTTGACATCTTCTCAATCACGTCCGGCTCCTGCCCGTTGGTGACAATGAAGATGCTTTTCACTTCTCTGCGCCCGCGGAGGGCCTTGACGAGTTCGCCAATCCTCGGGTAGATTGTCGGCTCGCCGGAAAGTGAAATGGCCCAGTGGGACGGGAACTTAGAGAAGCTCTCTTCAAAGAGCTCCCTCTTGCAGTCTTCCGCGCCGCCTATCCCGCTGAGGACTTTCTTCCTCGCGGAGACCGTCTTTTCAATAATCTCTTCAGGTGAATCGACCTCTTCCTCGCCCATCTCGGTTTTCCTCATCCATTCCATCGGGCGCCAGCAGAATACGCAGTTCTCCTGGCACCAGGCAAGGGCGGGGGACATCTGGCAGCAGCGGTGGCACTCAACCCCGTAGAACTTCTGCTTGTAGCATACTCCGCCCCCGCGCAGCACCTTCTTGGTCCAGCCGCAAATCTGCACGCCTGAGTGGTTTCCGGCTATGCCATAGGCCGCGGACAGGTATCTCTTGCGGACATTCTCGTCGATGGTTATCTTTCCGCCGCTGTACTTCTCCTCAACCCTGCTCTCCATCTTTCCACCTTGGAAAACTATTGCCTGCCCGGCATTAAAAACCGAACTGCCCCAGTCCGCTTTTATAATCCTTGCCTGCCATCATAATCGGGAGGTAACCAACGTGGACAAGAGAGCAGACTTATTCATAAAGTTCATTTTCTCGCTGCTGCTTTTTGTGGCCGTCTTCTATCTTGTCGGATTTGAGAAGATTGCAGAAGTGCTCTTCAGCATGGACCTGGGGCTCTTCGCCCTCGCCTTGCTCTTATACGTATTCGTGAATCTGCTGATGTCGCTCAGAATCAGGCTGGTGCTCTCAAGCATAGGGGAGAAACTTGGAATCAGGCAGATATTCCCATCCAGCCTCGCCGGCATGCTGGCATCGGATTTCACTCCCTCAAGGGCGGGATACTTCTTTACCGCCTTCTCGCTCAGTTCTAAATTCAACATCAAAATCGAGAAGACCATACTCGCGATATTCGGCCCGCAGCTCCTTGATTTTACCATAAAGTCTGTTTCAGCCGCGATTATGCTCGCGGTCATAATAAACTACTCCGGCTCAGACGGGATGCTCCTCAACATGGTACTCCTGCTGTTCGTCTTCAGCGCAATCGCGGTCGCGGGGCTGCTGGTCTTCTACCCCCCCTTCCTCGGGCGCCTGCGCTTTTTGGAGCACATCCCGCTGGCATCCAGGGCATTCGCCTTCCTGACCAGGATGCATGAGCACTCGGACAAGCTGCTTTCCATTAAATGGAAGATTCTTGGCATCACGCTCATGAACTGGCTCCTGAAGGGGGTGGAATGGTTCATTCTATCAAGGGCGATAAACCTTCATATCTCCGATAATCCGCTCTTCGACCTTGGCTTCATAATGATTTTCCAGGCCGCAATCACCATAATCCAGTTCGTCCCTCTCCCCACCCTTGCCGGGGCAGGCGCCAGCGAGGCGGGCTTTGCGGCAATCCTGTATTTCTTCGGGGTGCCTCTTGAGGTCGGGATAACCTTCGGGTTCCTAACCCGGCTGGTGATGATCATAATAGACGCCTTCGCCCTGCCGGTGCTGTACGATTTCGTCCACAAATACGGAGTGGAAGGGCTGCTATCGCACATTTCCAGCAAGGTCTGATGCTCAAGAGTCCTGGTAGATAAAATCCAGCGGTGGCAAAACAGTTTCCAGGTATTGCTCCTCTACGACTTCTGTGCTGCCATCCTCTTGGATTCTCTTTAGGGCAATAGATATACCTTATCTCCGGCCCCCATCCTCCATCGCCCTGTGGTTCGGTGGTTGTGCATCCTGGTAGCAATACAAAACAAGCAACATGCCGAAAAATATCCCCATAATTCACCAGTTTATTCTGATTTTTCCTTTTTCTTCTTATTGCTCCCACTTATAGACTGGGCAATTTGGACTGGCCCTTTGCCTCCAGATAAACATCATAAACTATTAATAGGTCAAATATTATTGGGATGATTAGCAAAGAAAAGGCGCAAATGCCACCAAAAACACTTATCAAAGACAGCAACATTCCCAAGAAAAAAGTGGTAATCAATACTACAAATACAACCCCCCAAGAAGCAATTAAGTAAACAATTCCTTTCCTGGTCTTTCCAATGTAAAAATACCCTAAGGCCGGGGTTGCGAAAATAAACATACTTACTATTGACAATCCTGCCGCTATCCCGGGATCT
>JBDRLQ010000023.1:0-74809 GCA_043812915.1 Microcaldota archaeon
ACTGCTGGACCCGGAACAGAACGGCAGAGAACAAAGTTCTCTGCGCCCCATGTCTGAATGACATGTGGGAACCGCAGAACTCAAGACGTAAAACCCACGACTGAAAACCCTGAACCGGAAACTGCCCTGCTCCGCGGGCCCGTTTCTGGTTTTTAAGAGGAAGGGTTGCCCCGCTCTCCCACACATTGCTGCGAATTTTGTTTGGTCGCTTTCCGCCCTTCTTGATAGTTGATGATTTTATGTGCCCCATATGCAACCAGCGGAATCAGGGCCGCCAGGGGCGCCACGTAGGACATTGGCAGCCCAACGCACAAAGCCACAATGAGGCTGGCCCCTGCGGCGACAACGCCTCCGGCAAGGGTGCCATAAATCTCGCTCCTGTTCGTCTGCTGTTTCAGGTCATCATGCTGCATTGCTTCATTCATTCCCCTGAGCGCTTCGGTAAACGAGGCGAGCGCAGACGTCAGGTATTTAAGGGCATCATCGAACTGGGCCATCTGCCCCTCATCTTCCTTCTGCCCCGCCTTTATGGGTGCGCTGCGCATTATGTCCTGCCTGATCCCAAGCCTCAACACTGTGCTTCCAGCGCCCTTGCACTCATTATCCCCGGGCTTCGCATGAATGCCGCACGCCTTATCACTGCCCTGGAAACGATACCAAATGCCGCGCCTGATAGGGAGATGGATTTCGTGGCTTCCGACCTTGCCTGGAGCACCATCTCTTGGCTGATGAAAAAGTTTTCTCATGATAATCACTACGCCTTCACTTATTTACATAAGTGCAAACATATAAAAATTATATCATTTTTCAGTTGAGGCGGCTCTTGCCTTTCTCTTTTGGCTGCACTCCCTTTCCCTTCGGCTCATCATCCACTACGCGTATCATCCCAAGCGAGCCTAATCCGCGCGGCAGGCTATCCAGAGGAATGCCTCTTGCCTCGAGCACTTTCTTTGCGGTCTCCCTGATCAGCAGGCTCTCAAGGTCATATGTTGCAAGGTTGCCAAAGGGCCCATGGCATCCGTTCCTGTCAAGGACTTCAATTATGTCAAGCTTCAGCTCATCACTCATGAACCTGGTGTTTGTGAAGATGAAATCTATTATCTGGGCCGAATCCCTAATCGCAATCCCGTTCGGCTTTGGCTTCTCGCCAACAAGAACGCGGATGCCATCAAGGATTGCGTTCTCTATCTTCCGTCGCCTATCAAGCAGCTTCGCCCGCCTATTCTCAATGTAGTTCTCAGGAAGGTTCTCAGGATTCATAGTCTCCAGTCTTGCAACCTCATCAGGGTCTCTCCTGACAAATTCATGCGCGTGCGTTACGACCGCGAATACAAGCCCGTACTCGGCCAGAATCTCAATCCCGCGCAGCTTAACGTCATCGCTTGGATGACAGTCCCTGCCATAGAGGAACTGGTCCACTTCCCCGATGAATTTCCTTGATGCAATCTCAAGCGCGATAATCAGCGCAGGGTCGCTGAGGACCGGCATGCGAAGGATGCGGCGCACCTCCTCATTCCCTGAGAATCCCGGCTTTTCGACGGCCTCTTCCATCCTCTGGCGGATGAGTGCCTCTCCCCTTTCCGTATTGGAGCCGGTCATCATGTATTCCCGCTGCAGCCTATCGACCCACTCTGGCTGTGGGATTCCTTCAAAACTATACATATTTATCTGTTATAGCATATGCAAAATGATGTATTTAAACCTATCGGACAGGTGTTTTAAACTGTCCTATATAATGTATTTTCATGAGAGGACTAATTCGCACGAGAAGATTCGCCAGGAGGGCCGCTGCCGCGGTGGCCATTACGGCAGCCCTGACCGGATTCTGCGGGTGCGGACTGTTCGCGAGTGAGCCGATGAGGCTGGATATCGCCAGCATGGACACCGTCAGAGCAAAGCAGCTCGGGTTCAAAAGGGGAAAGACCTCTGTAGAACAGGCAAAGGCGATGATGGAAAAGAGGAAGATGACCGGGATAGTGCTGGAATCATACGCAGCTCCGGGAAAAAACCTCTTCGACATCCTTGCTGCGGATTACCAGGAGCAGATTCACGTTTTCAAGAACATGAGTTATGAGGGCAGCATAACCCTTCGCACAAAGGGAGTTCCCCCATACGGGTTTGGCATCAGGCTCGCAGAGACTAAAGGAAGGCTGGCGCTCTTAGTCCTTTATCGGGACCCGCTGGACAACGCCATTCATGTGGATTTCGGGATGAAGGCTCAGCCGCCAAGAATCGATGTCTATCTGCGCACATCCAAGGGCTGGGCGCGCGAGGGGGGCTATTCCCTGGGCAAGATGGCAGAATCCCACGGTGGTCTCACCGACCCGCTTTTTGTCGGCCACAGCCTGGATGACGGAATCACGTTCATAGCAAGGAACCTGAAAGGGACTGCCTGGAGCAACGGCTATTTCATTTCATTCAATGGGGAAGGGCTGCAGATAACCAAGGGCGATTCCCTTTCCACACTCACACATGGATGCTCATGTGTAAGGAGGCACTTCGGCCTGACTGAAATTGGCGAAGAAGCAAGGACGGAATGAGTCACCAAATGCCCGGAACAAGCCTGTATCTCACTTTCTTAATATACTCCTTGTAGCCGGAGAGCTCCTTCTGCAGGGTGCCATCCTCCATGTAAGTCCTTCCCAAGATGAAAATTGCGGCTAACGCCCCGGGAATGAAACCAATCGCGGAGCCGACGATAAAAGGCCCGGAGAAAGCCCAAAGGATTGTCCCGACATACCCCGGGTGCCTGACAATAGCATAAGGCCCGGTTGAAATCACCGTGTGCTTTCTCTCCTTCTGTATCCGCACTGTCATCTCAAAGTGCGGATTCTCGGTCATGGACCAGATTAGGAAAACCATGGAGCCAAGGAAAAGCAGGATTCCGGGAAAAACGAACTCAGGTCCAAGGTCGCTCCAGAAGTACCTGCCCACATCAAGGCCCATCACGATTGTCTGGATGTAGAATTGCATGATTCCATAGCCGATGACAAAGAACCAGTCCCAGATTTTCGTCCCCTTGTTCTTGAGCCACTCCTGCCTCTCGTTTATGACGCTCGGGTTATAGATTGCAGGGATGACTGCGGATGCCCACACATAAACAGCAGTTAGAATCATGAACAGCCAGCCGCGCGGAAGGTCCAGCGTGCCCGCTGCCAGAAAGAACATCGTCCCCATGAAGAAAGGGCTGATAAGCGACTTGATAAGGTATGTCCTTCCGGATTTGTTGAGCTTGCCCATAACCAATGCTAAACTGTGAAACCATTAAAACATTCATTTTTTTGGCGTGCTCGCCCCAATCAGCTCCTTGTTTTTCATGGGGAGAAAAAAAGCGCCCCGACGGCGATTTGAACACCGAATTCAACCTCCGCAGGGTTGCGTCCTATCCAGGTTAGACTATCGGGGCAGTGGTTTAGATAGTTAGCGCATCCTCTTTTAATGATTACCTGATGCGGCCACTCTCCGTCGGTGTTTTTCATGGTTTTTAAACCTTTGCCAGGCATTTCTCTCGCCTGATCCATCCCGTATTTTTTTCTCAGGCGTAGAAAATCAGATATTTATTCTACATGAGCGTGATATCCACGGCTCCGTTCGGTTGCCGGGATCCTGGCAACAAGGCGCATATGGTGCCGGAGGGGGACATCATGGCAAAGAAACCGAAACCGAAACCAAAGGACGATGAATAGCCTGCTCATAAAGGCTGCTGCATATTCACCCCTCATTTTTCCTTTTTTGGTCCCCAATACAAACCTCCCGATGGTGATTGACATGTTCGAAGGAATTGAAAGCTGCTCCCTGTGCAGGAAGGAATTTACCCCCCAGAGCGCGAATTTCAGGGTCGGTCTCACCGGCCACACGTTCGCCTTCTGCGACAGATGCGCCCAAAGCCGGCGCCCGGAGATACTAAGGATGCTCATGTGACCGCTCTATTGTTTGCAGGAAATGGACAAATCGGGCAACTGCACAGGTATTTAAATGTATCCCCATTATATATTTGTCTGCACTTTTCGAGTGCTATTTTTCGTCAGAACTAACGCTATTATTAGGTGGTTTGTTGAAACGATGCATTACATGCGGAAAGAATACCAAGGATTTCGCGGAATTCCCGTGCCCTAGCTGCGGGGAGAAGGTTTGCAGATGCTGCTACTGCAGGGAGAATCGGAACGCATATGAGTGTTCCTGCGGCTTCGTCGGCCCATAGGTGGATTCGATGGCAGAACTAAACGTATCGGCAACGCTCAAGATTTTTGTGGACAATCCAGCGAAGATGGACGCCGTCAAGGCCGCCATTGAGCAGGTTGTCAAGGTTCAGAAATTCGATGAAATGGACGTCGGCTTCGGAATCAAGGCCCTGAAGGCATACGTCCTCATGGCTGATGACGAAGGGGGAATGGACAAACTCGAATCCCAGATTAAGGAAATCGACGGTGTAAGCCAGATGGAAGTCGAGGAAGTCGGCAGGATATAGGTGGATTTGATGGCAAAGAAGAAGGACAAGAAGGAAAAGAAGAACGCTAAAAAAGATATTAAAAAGAAAGAGAAAGAAAGAGAAAAAGAGGAAAGAGAAAAAGAATCGAAGCCGGCAAAGAAGCCGGAGAAGAGGGTCCCTTTGAAAGGAGATGAGAGTGAGGGCTTCAGGGGAATCGTCCGTATCGCTGGAAAGGATATCAAGGGACACGTTCCACTCAAGCGCTCATTTCTCAGGGTGCGGGGAATCAGCCATGGATTGGCAAACTCCGCCGCGTCCGTAGTCCGCTCGGAGTTGGGAATCTCCCCGGACATGAAGGTCGGTGAGCTCACAGACGAGCAGATTGAGAAAATCGATAAGATTCTCTTCAATCTGGAGAATCACAATATACCCGTGTTCATACTCAACCGTAGGTCTGATTTTGACAGCGGAAAGCCCCGCCACGTCATCATGAACGACCTGGTATTCACAGAGAGCCAGGACGTAGAGAGGATGAAGAAGGAGTACACCTGGAAAGGGTACAGGCACGCATACGGCCAGAAGGTCCGCGGTCAGAAGACGCGGAACACTGGCAGAAAGGGTATGGCAGTCGGTGTCCTCAGGAAGGCGATTATTGCCCAGCAGAAAGGCGCCGCCAAGAAGGATGAAAAAGGCGGCAAGAAGTAGGTGTTCATATGGGAGATCCAAGAAGACTGAGAAATAAGTTCGACCGCCCCAAGAAGCTTTGGGAAAAGGACAGAATCAAGCACGACAAGGGCCTTAAGGCCGAGTATGGCCTCAAGAGCATGAACGAGCTCTTCGCGGTCACTGAGCACCTCAAGAAATACAGGCGTGAGGCCAGGCGTATGCTTGCTCTTACCCATGAAGCGAGGGGGAAGGACGAGCAGAAGATTCTTGCCAAACTCGCCAGGATGGGTGTGATGAAGCCCGGCTCCAGGATAGAGGATATCCTTGCCCTTGATGTCCGCGTATTCCTTGAGAGGAGGCTGCAGACCATCGTCCATAGGAAAGGCCTTGCAAGGACCACAAGGCAGGCGAGGCAGCTTATCACGCACGGCTTTATTTCAATCGACGGCAGGAAGAACAACACCCCCGGATATATGGTGACTGCTGATGAGGATGCATCAATCATGTATTCGAAGCCTATCGACATCAGCGTGCCCACTGAAGAGGATGTTGCGGCTGAATCCGCTCCCAAGGCCGAAGGCGCACCTGCTGCGGCAAAGCCCGCGGAGGCGCCGGAGGAAGACGCCCCTGAAGAGGCTGCTGCAAAGCCTGCAGAGGCGGCAATGCCAGAAGAGGCGCCCAAGGGGGCTTAAGGTGATATTTATGGCTGAAAAGAAAGAAGAGAAAACCGAAGAGAAGGCCAAGAAGGCTGAGGAAAATGAGGCGCCGGCAGAGGAAGCAGAGGATGCTCCGAATGAAGAGGCCAAGGAAGAGGCGAATGCCGAAGAGAAGCCTGCCGAAGCCACTAAGAAGAGGAGAACCAAGGTGGCAGTCGTCCATGTGTTCTCCTCCAAGAACGATACAATCATCACCGCAACAGACATCAGCGGCGCCGAGACCCTTGCGTGGGCGAGCGGTGGAATGGTCGTCAAGTCCCACAGGGAAGAGGGAAGGCCCTACGCTGCCATGCAGGCCGCGACAAGGGTAATCAACAGCCTGAAGGACAAGGGCGTATATCTAGTTCATGTGAGAATAAGGGCTCCTGGAGGAGTAGGCTCAAAGACTCCGGGCGGAGGCGCCCAGGCGGTCGTCAGGACCATCGCAAGAACCGGTGTCCGCATTGGAAGGATTGAGGATGTCACTCCGCTTCCGACAGACTCGATGAAGAGGAAAGGCGGAAGAAGAGGAAGGAGAGTATAGTCCCGAGGTTTTTTGATGAACTTAGTACTGGAGAAAAAACACGAAAACCGGATAGAGTTTTTGGTGGATGGCATAACTTCCGGGTTTGCCAACATGATACGCAGATATTCGATATCCAGGATACCAGTGCTTGCAATCGACACCGTCGTCTTCTACGACAATTCAAGCCCGTTCTGGGACGAGTACATCGCCCACAGGCTGGGCCTCATGCCGATAATAACCCCTGCGAAGACTGCGGAGGGCACAGAGGTGCTATTCTCGCTTGACGCGGCCGGCCCCAAGGTTGTTTATTCGGGAGACATGAAGAGCTCGGATGACTCCATCAAGATGGGACAGGAGAAGATAGTCATAGCCACTTTGGGCGAGAACCAGACCCTCAGGTTCGAGGGGAAGGCAGTCGTCGGCACAGCGCAGACGCATGCCAGGTTCCAGTCCGGCCTCATGGCTTACGGGGAAAAAGACGGCAAATTCAAGTTCTTCGTTGAGAGCTTCTACCAGATGACTCCGAAAGAGGTTGTCAAGAGGGGCTGCGAAGTGATTGAGAGGGACATCGATACAGTCATCAATGGCGTATCGAAGAAGCCCAAGAAGGCGGCAACAAAGAAAACGGCCGCCAAGAAGGGGACAAAGAAGTCCACGAAGAAGAAAGAGGAAACAAAAGAAAAAGAAGAATAGGTGCCCTTATCTTTTAGGGCATTTTTAAGTTTTACACGCAGGGGTGACAGAGCCTGGTCAAATGTGCTAGGTTGAGGGCCTAGTCGGTTAGTCCGTGCAAGTGTTCGAATCACTTCCCCTGCACTTTATTTTTATCCTGGAAAAGACTTAGCGTTCGCCATATCTCCCTATCCAAAGAGCAGGAAGCTTACTGCCCCCAAGATTGCCCCCAAGAGGGCAAAGAGCAGGTACCCGACAGGCAGGAACAGGATGACCATCCCCGAATATGAAGGATTGAAGGAGATGAGCAAATCCCCGATAATGAAGAGGTTCAGCGCGAACGGGAAAATCAGGAAGAGCAAAGATGCTCCTATGGCAGCTTCAAGCATATCCATGCTGTTTGCTCCGACGATGAACGCCTCCCCAAGCAATGAGAGGGCGAAAACGGCAAGCGCGGTGTAGGTGATAACCAAGGCCGCAGAGCGCCTGCCCTCCGGAACATTATCTTTCCTATAATACACGATGCGGTTTACCAGGAAGGCGATTACGATGGCCGAGGTGGGGAGGATGGAGAGCAGGGCTAGCAGGGGCATCATGCCTTTTTCCAAGACCACTGGGATTATGGCTGCCAGGCTGGGCGACATCGCCAGCATCAGCACGAAAATGAAAACAGGCATCGCTAGCGGGACTCCGATGATGACAAGCTCGTTGGCGAACGCGATATTCATCCTGGAGAACAGGAACAGCTTTATCCCGGCGATGATGCAGACTGCGAAAACCAGCATGAATGCCAGGTCCGGAGAAACAAGCCCTAAGATTGCGCGGTGGCTGACCGCTGCTGTCAGCATGGCCAGCATCATTAGGCAAAGCAGCATGAACCCGACCAGCTTTGATTGCTTATTTGATAACACCGCATTTGGCATTTATATGACCTTCATGATTTTGTCCTTGTTCACCAGCGACTCATATGCTCCGCCGGCAACAAACTCGAAATTCGATTGGAGGAACACAATCAACTTCCCAGAGCCAAAGTCCGCCCCTCCATTGTATTCCGGGCGGATTGTCGATTTTGATACCCCCTCGATATATATTTTCCTGTGAGCCTCCATATCCATCGATGTAAACGGGGCGACTATTTCAATCTCCTTCTTCAGCCGCAACCCACCTCTGTTCACGAGTTCTTCTAGCACCCTATATCTATATGTGACCTTTCTGAAGGGTGGGCATTTCTTCTTATCTTCATGCAGCTCAACCATCTCGACTTTCTCGAAGGGCCTCAGCCTTTCAACTACTAGGATGTAGGTCGAATGCGAAACCAGCTCCTCCAGCGAAATCTCCTGCGGCATTTCTAGCGACATCCACTTCTTATCTGCAACAAGATACTTTAACATTTGCGCCTTCCATTGAACTGTCCTTACGGGTCAAGAAATGGCGGAATTGCCGGGTAATATGGCAGGGCGGAATTCATGAATTAGGCAGAGACGCTTTTTGATGAATCTGAAGGCCTGGCGATGCCAATAAAGGATGATTATGGCAGGGCATCTGCCCTGAGGAAGGGTTTTCAACATGCATCCTGGCAACCTGAAAAAAGAGCAATAATGATGCTAGAAACAGTGACACTGGAGGCAAAATCAAGGACAAGAGGCCAGATCAGAAATTCATTGCGGCATTGTCTATGAATACTACCAACATCGCCATGAGGCTAATCATTCGGCATTTTCTTCCTGGGCAGCCCTTCCGTCCACTCCGAACCTTCCATACCTGCCGTAATTTTCGGTCTCGTCCTGCTTTTCCAGCTCCCTTTTCACGCAGTAGCTCCTCTCGAATCCTTCAGGAAGGCGTGTTAGCCCTAGCCGCTTGAAGCTGCCGTTTTCCACATTGTGCTTCAAATGCCTGCACACCCATTCCATCCTGTGCATGCCCGGAACATCCCTCCTTTCCCAGGCCCTACGCTCCTCTTCATTGCAGTTCCCTCTCCAGTCCCAGATGAGTTCGGAATAATATACATCCAGGGATTTGAGCTGCTCATGGCTCATATTGGGCCTAAAATCACAGAGCTTCATGCTGGCGTCCATCCTGTTCTGGAAGCCGAGCAGGGTATCGAAAAGTGACGCGATGTCCTCCGCGTGCCCGATGTCCATCCTGCCCCCTGGCCTGTTGACCATGCCGACAAGGGTGACTGCCGTGTGCGGCATGGTGTGAAGAAGCCTGTATGTGGCCGGGAACCTCTTTGGCCGCAAAGATATGGCGACCCTCCTGCCTGCAAGCAGCTTCTCATTTCGGTCTGCGAAATTCCTGCTGGTCTCCAGGACTTCCGCTACGTTCGGGTACATAAGCGACCCGTTCGAATACTTGGCTTTCGTGAAATGCTCGATATACCCCTCCGGCGTTTCCCTGTCCGAGCCCTTCGGGCGAATCTTGTACAGCGCAATCGAGCCCTCAATCATCTCCACCAGCATCTTGTCGCTGCTAAGCCCCCTTCCTGAATCGAATGGGGGGCCGAAGTAAGCCTCATTGAGTCGGTCGAAACACAAGTCCCAGGTTTCCTCCGGGAATGAGTTGTTCTTCTGGAATGCCTTGGAAACATCCAGGGGCTCTGTAATACGCTCCTGCGGCTCCTGCCCGTTCCCGCAGCAGAGCAGTCCTGTAATCGTCACCGGGGCGAGCATCCTGCCCGTCCAGGCGGCAATCCTTCTGGGCAATGGCACTTTGGGGGGATGGGCCTCACAGCTTTTCAGTTTCCGTGGAATACACTCGGATTTCACGATATTCTGTAGCAAAATACGTTTTATAATGGTATCAGAAAAAGGAGAAAAAAAGAAAATCAGAGGTGGAGAAGGTATCTCTTCTCCACATTGACATACTTTCCTATATGGAATGCCTTGTCCACCGTGTTCAGCACATTGGTGAATGCCACATAGCTTCCTGCTATTCCAAGCGCGAACAGTCCGCGCTCGAAGGCTACGACCGGAATAAGCGCAAGCCAGGCCTCCGCGGGCATGGGTATGGTGTACAGCCAAACCACGCTGCCGATGCAGTGGGCGGTGAATGTCGCGCCAAGGCTTCTTAGCACCAGGTTGTCAGGAAGGAACTTCGCCGCAACTGGGATAATCCACCA
Source organism: Microcaldota archaeon (assembly GCA_043812915.1). Taxonomy (GTDB): domain Archaea; phylum Micrarchaeota; class Micrarchaeia; order Anstonellales; family Bilamarchaeaceae; genus CAYVTJ01. The sequence continues at coordinate 10,107 of JBDRLQ010000023.1, forward strand.
TAGCGCGTATATCCAAGCGGCCTGCCCGGTCGGGTGGAGCCAGAACGCGAGCATGGCAAGAACCGGCACCGCCACCCCAAGGATGTCCTTTATTCCCCTCAGCCAGTTGCGCCCGAAATAAAGGGCTGCAAAGACCATTGGCAGGAGCCGAAGAAGGTTGATGGCTGTGATTTCCTTGCCGACAAGCACATAATCCACTATCTGGGCGCCGAGAACTGCGACGCCGCCGAAAATCCCGAGGAACCCTCCGGCAATCGGTCCGAAGAACTGGTACAATGTGAAGAATTGGTTCTCCTGGCCTATTATCGAAGAGAAGTTAATCTGCATCCCAACAAGCGCAAGCGCCGTGAATAGCGCCAGGAACAGAAGTCCTTTTCTGGAAATGATATTATGCATTTTTACACCTCTCGAATGAATAATCAGTACTTAGCCATACGTAAATATCTTTATTAAGGTTTTTGGCGGGCGCGGTTTCCAGGGGCGTTTCCTATATTCTTATAGGAATAATATTTTCAGAAGTAAATAAATATGGAATTTTTTCATTCATGTCCATGACAAGGGGAAGTTTGCGGATATACGGTTTTGTAAGGAAGGGGATTGAGCAGGCAAAAGCCGCCGCGTCAGCCGGAAGGCAGAGGATGCGGGCCGCTGCCATCGCTTTCAGGAAACCCTCTCTTTTAGAGCAGCAAACCGAAACGAAGAAAGCGACGATAGTGCTCGCGACGGACTGGGGGGCTGACGGCGCAGAGACCAATATCGAGAGCCAGATCGAGGCCTTGTCATCCGGCCTTGGCATGGATGTCTCGATAAAACGGATACCCGGCTTCGCCCCGCTCTCCAGCCCGCTTCCATGCGCGGTCGAGCTTGACCGGATTATCACCACGCACAGGATCACATCCGAGCTCCTTGTCCGGACACTTAGAAATGAGGGGCTCCCGGATGGGGAAATCAGGAAAAGGCTGAGCCTGCTGACGCTTGTTAATGTGTTTGACCGGAAGGTCGGAAGCGGGAGGGTAGCCGGGATAGTGAAAGGTTACATGCCTCTTCTTGATGGGGAATTCACAATCCAGGTCAATCTTATCGGCCCGCTCAACAACGGCATCATACGCGCCCTCTCGAGGAGGCTCCGCGACTGCCAGTGCCATGAGCTTGCAAATCCTGAGTTCCAGGTCGATGAGCTTGGCTGCAAGACCTGGGACGGAAGGGCCAAGTTCGGCCCGGCAGCAGTTTTCTCATCGTACGGAATAAGTCCCTCTGAGTTCGGGCCCGGGATTGATCTTGGCGCGTTCCCTGAAATCTCCTTCCGCGCTTCCATGGATGGCACGATTGCCGAAGTGCCCGTTGTGACTGTGGATGAAATCGGGAATCTGGTGACTGGCATAGACAATGGCAGCCTTGGTGGGCTTGGCGAAATCCTCAGCCTGTCCGGCCCGCATGGGTCGCTCCTAGCAAGGAAGGGGGAGAAGTTCGATGACGTTCCGGAGGGCGAAGCGGTATTCTACGCGGGCTCCAAGGGGCTAATAGAGGTCGCTGTGAATATGGGCAGCGCGGCTGAAAGCCTCGGAATCGGCCCTGGGAGCCTTGAGCTTGATGGTGGTGAATCAGCCCTTATCCTCAGGGCTAAGAATATGGGGAGCATCACGGTCGCTGCCTGAGCGGGAATAACATTTAAAAGAGGCGACTGGCTAGTAGCGCCTGATGGAGGCCAGAAAAAGAGCTGGAAAGAAAATGCCTGAACTGAGGACCGAGCTTCTGGCTGGCCTCACAACCTTCTTCACAGTATCGTACATCCTCCTTATCAACCCTAGAATCCTTGGAGTGGCCGGGCTGCCCGAGGGGGAGGTCTTTGTGGCAACAGCCCTTAGCGCTGCTATCGCCTCACTCATAATGGGCCTTTACGCGAACCGGCCCTTTGCGCTCGCAGCAGGAATGGGCCTGAATGCCTATTTCGCCTATGCGGTAATTCTGGGCATGGGAATCAGCTGGCAGGCCGCCCTCGCGGCGGTATCCATCTCCGGGCTGCTGATATTCCTCCTGACATTGACTCGGATTGACCTTGGGCGCGGGATTCCGCCTAGCTTCAAGTTCGCCCTTATAGCAGGACTAGGGCTATTCCTCGTGTTCATCGGGCTGCAGAATGCGCATCTTGTTGTTCCGGACCCGGCGACCATAATCTCCCTTGGGGATTTCACAAGCCCGAACACGCTGATTGCGATTCTCGGCTTCTTCGTGACCGGGTTCCTGATAGCCCGAGGCGTAAAGGCGCACCTTCTCCTTGGCATATTCATCACCGCCCTTGTGGGCATGCTCCTGGGGTTAACCCCCTGGCCAGCAGAGATATTCAGCATGCCGCCGGCAGGATTTCCCCTCGCTATGCAGCTGGACTTCTCGGACATATTCTCCATCGGGATGCTAAGCGTGATCTGGGGCTTCTTCATCATCACCCTCTTTGACGTAATCGGAACGCTTGATGCGCTGTCCATCAAGGCGGGCTTCGTGGATAAGAAAGGCCGCATACTGGGTATGAAAAAGGCCCTTAGGGCAAACTCCTTCGGGATAATTGTAGGCTCCGCCCTGGGGGTGCCGACCATAGTCGCCTTCCTTGAGAGCGCGACGGGCATCGAGGCCGGGGGGCGCACAGGCATCGTCGCCTTCGTTGTCTCAGGCATGTTCCTGCTCTCACTCTTCTTCCTGCCCCTAATCCAGTCGATACCCATAGAGGCTGCGGCTCCGGCGATAGTAATCACTGGGGTGCTCATGCTCTCTGCGATAGAGCGGATAAACTACAAGGACATCACGGATTCCCTTCCCGCCCTGCTCACCCTGGTGATAATCCCATTCACCTTCTCGATAGCCCATGGAATCGCAATAGGCTCGGTCTTCTATGTCTTCCTCAAATTGGTTTCAGGGAAAGCCCGGGACGTCAGCGCGGCCATGTACCTTATCGCCCTGCTTTCTATCATAGATCTGGCCGGATTTTTCTAAAAAAGCAGGCGAGTAGACAGTTTTATTAACTGGCGCGCAGAAATATTTGCGGGCAGCATAAATCTGTTGCCACAAAGAGGTCCCAACCCAGTTATGGAATGGGGAGGGGCATAAAAAATAGGTGAACATACAATGGATGAAGACGAAGGCAGTCATGATGATCGGCCTATGTACGACGCGGTTTGCTCTAAATGCGGACAGCCGTGCAAAGTCCCGTTCAAGCCCGCTGAAGGCAGGCCCGTTTACTGCAGGAACTGCTACAGGCCGAAAAGAAGATTTGACTGAATTTTACAATTCTTAAGAATCAACGTTTCTTAATTTTTTGCGCTTTCCTTTTTCTTGATTTCAAGTATCTCTTCCACTGATTTTGCATTGGATATGCTGTTCCTCAGCCTTGCCGCGCTCCTGGCGCCCCTGATGAAATTCATTGCCTTTAGCCTTATCGGCACGATTGGCATCTTTTCATAATATTTCGAGCACAGGCAGATGTATTCCTCAAGCAGACAGAACATGCCCCCTATGGTCTGTGGCTTCTGGTCTTTGAACAGGAGCGGATTGGACATCGCCGCCCTTCCGACCATGAAGGAATCGCAGTAGCCTTCCCGGACGAGCCTCCTGCCTTCCGAGGCGCTCTGGATGTCACCGTTGCCGACAACCGGTATGTCCAGCCCTTCCTTCACATGCCTTATGAGTTCCCAGTCGGATTTCCCTGAATACCCCTGTTTCACGGTCCTTCCGTGTATTATTACTGAATCTGCGCCCTCGGCCTCAATCTTCCTGCACAAATCAAGCGTGCCGTCAACCCCGTTGCTCACCCTTATCTTAACTGACACTGGCAGATCCGCCTTCCTCATCAGTTTCACGGATTCGAATATCTTCTTCGGGTGGAGCAGCATGTCGCTCCCGCCCCCGCACCTCATCGTCCTCGGGGATGGGCAGCCGGCATTCAGGTTCAGCCATTTCACATGGCTCATGGAGTCCGCTATGAGCATGCATGCCTTACCTACCTTTTTCGGATCCCCGCCGATCACCTGCACCCCTATATTCTTCTCATCAGGGTGCGCGTCCACTTCCGAGAGCTTTTTAGGGTCCCTCTCAATAGCCATGCTGTTGGCCATCGGGGCGCAGCAGGCATCCGCTCCGTATCTCTGGCATAGGATTCTGAATGGCAGGTCGGAATAATCAAAAAGAGGAGCCAGGAAATTATGGTATTTCATGATTTCACTGCCTGAGCTTGATTGCTTTCTTGAACGCGTCAAGGACAAGCAGGGCGCACCTTATCCTTGTGGGGTTCCTGGAAAGATCCACCCTCAGGAGCTTGAGTATGTCATCCTTGCCCATGCCCATGACCTCGTCCACTTCCATGCCCTTGATGACATCCGTGAATAATGAGGCGCTGGCCTGGCTTATCGCGCAGCCCTTTCCAGTGAACTTGACATCCGCGATCTTCCCATCCTTTATCTTGATATAGATCACTATCCTGTCCCCGCAGGTGGCGTTATAGACCTCCGCCTTGGCATCCGCATCCTCCAACTCGCCGAAGTTGAGCGGGTTCTGGTATAGCTCTATTATGAGCTCCTGGTAGATGTCCTTGTCCATGGTATCAACTTTTGAATGAGAAAAACTTCATTAAAAATCCCAGTGAGGCGATAATCATCAGGCTGTATACGACCAGGAGAAAGTTCTCCCCTACTATCGACAGGCCAAAGAAAATGATTGCGATTGCCATAAATGCGGCAGCCGGGATATTCCACTTGGCGATAAAGTACGCCACTCCCGAAAGCGCGGCAAAGGCAACCCCTATCCATAGCGTGAACTCCTTCTCAAGAAGGAATCCAAGGGGCGGCTCGAAGCCAGGAATCGGGAAAAAGCCACTCAGAATCAGAAGTGCGATTGCTACAATCACTGTGAATACTCCGGAGAATCGGACAAGTGTGTGATGAGGGAGGAAATGCATGCTACTTCCCCTTGAACAGGTCCCTGATTTTCACCAGAGACTCCGCCAGCCTGTCAATCTCCTCTTCGGTGTTGTAGAGGTAGACGCTAGCCCTTGTGCTTGCAGGTATCCCGAGCTTCTCATGCAGGGGCATCGCGCAGTGGTGCCCGCTCCGGACGCATATGCCGTCCTCGTCAAGCAACGCCGCGATGTCATGCGGGTGCACCCCTTCCAGCTCGAAGGCGACCAATCCGGCCCTTTCCTTGGCTTCCCCCGGGCCGATTATCCTGAGGCCCTCAATCTCCTCCATCCTCCTGAGCATGTGCGAAACCAGCTTCTCCTCATGCTTCCGGATGTTCCCAAGGCCAACCCTGTTAAGGTAGTCCATGGCGACTCCGAGGCAGACGCATTCAGCTACATTGGGCGTTCCTGCCTCGAACTTGTGCGGAAGGCCGTTCCAGGTCGCCCCATATGTGTGGACCTCGCGAATCATCTCGCTTCCATAAAGGAACGGCTCCATCTCTTCAAGCAGCTCCTTCCTGCCATAAAGCACCCCGCTGCCAAAAGGCGCGAGCATCTTGTGGCCGGAGAATAACAGGAAATCACATCCCATCTTCCGGACATCCGTCACATTTCCCGGGACATACTGAGCGGCGTCAACAATCGTGACTGCGCCGGCTTTCCGGGCGAGCCTGCAGAGTTTCGGGACATCAGTGAGAGTGCCCGCGACATTGGATGCTGCTGAAAACGCAAAAAGCTTGGCCCCCTCCAGCTTCCCCAGGTCCTCTTCCCTGAGCTTACCTTTCTCATCAATGTCGATTATGTCCAGCTGCGCTCCCTTCATCCTGGCCAATTGAAGCCAGGGGACGAAGTTGCTGTGGTGCTCAAGGATTGTCGTCACAATCCGCTCGCCCTTCTTGATGTTGCCCTCGCCCCACCCCCGGAAGATTGTGTTCACTCCGTTCGTGGTGTTGCTTGTGAATACGATTTCATTCTCGTCCGCGGCGTTGATGAATTTTGCGGCCTTCTGCCGCGCTTCCGCATATGCGATGGTGGCCTCCTCAGCCAGGTGATACAGGCTCCGCCCGACATTGGCATTCCTGAGGGAATAGAACTCGCTGAGCGCGTCAATTACCTGCCTTGGCTTCTGTGAGGTCGCGGCAGAGTCAAGGTATGCAATGGGCTTTCCGTTCCTTGTTGTTGAAAGAATCGGGAAATCAGCCCTGATTTCATCTACATCCATAGTCATTTCACCCATTCGGAGTAGCCATTTTCCTCAATCCTGTGGGCCAGCTCTCCGCCATCGCTCTTCACCATCTTCCCGTTGACCATTATGTGGACGTAATCAGCCTTCATGTGCCGGAGCATCCGTGGATAGTGCGTAATCAGGAGGAAGCAGCGCTTGCCATCCTTCATCTTCTCAAGCTGCTCTGCTATAATCCGCACGCCGTCGACATCCAGCCCGGAATCGACTTCGTCCATCACGAGCACCTTAGGCTCTAGGGAGATTGCCTGGAGCATCTCCAGCCTTTTCTTCTCCCCACCGGAAAAGCCGACATTGAGCTCCCTCTTCACCAGGTCTTTTCCCATCCCGAGGATTGCGGCGTTCCTTTCAAGCTCCTCGCTTTCCCTCACCATCTTATCGAGGTCCTGCTTTCCATCGGTCCTGGCGGCCTTCGCCTTCCTGATGAAGCGGCTTACTTTCACCCCTTCGATTTCCTCAGGGTTCTGGAACGCCAGGAACAATCCCTTCCTTGCCCTCTCATCAGTATCCATCTTGGAGATGTCTTCTCCATCCAGGATAATCTTCCCGCTGGTATGGAGCGCGGGGTAGCCCAGCAGTGCTTTTGCGAAGGTGCTTTTTCCTGCGCCGTTAGGGCCCATTATCACGTGAGTCTCTCCATCCTCAATCTTCAGGCCAATGCCGCTGATGATTTTCCTGCCCTCGACCGAGACTGAGAAGTCCTTTATCTCAAACATAATTATCGGTGTTTTCCTTCTATTATGATATGTTTTTATAGTTAGTTCAATGTATTCCTTCTCATTATTCAGGTGCTTTTCTTGGGAAAAAAAGAGACTGGCAAATATAATTTCCACACCCCGGAGCATTATGCCTACCGCTCAAAGAAGGGGCTTTCCGAGAAAGTAATCCGGGACATATCCTCTATGAAGGGGGAGCCGTCCTGGATGCTTGAGCGAAGGCTCCAGGCACTTGGTCTCTTTGAGGGAATGCCGCTCCCCAAGTGGGGGCCTGACTTATCATCCCTTGAATTCAATGACCTCTATTACTATCTGAAGCCGACCGAGAAGAAGACCGATGCCTGGGAATCCGTTCCTGATGATATAAAGGAGACCTTCGAGAAGCTCGGGATTCCGGAAGCCGAGAAGAAGTTCCTTGCGGGCAGTTCCGCGCAGTTCGAGAGCGAAGTCGTCTATCATCATCTCAAGGAGCAGTGGGAGAAGAAAGGAATTATATTCACGGACATGGACACTGGCTTGAAGGAGCACCCGGACATAGTCGAGGAGCATTTTGGGAGCATTGTGCCTGCGGCAGACAACAAGTTCGCCGCACTCAATACTGCCGCATGGAGCGGGGGGGCTTTTGTATATATCCCAAAGGGTGTCCACGCTGACATTCCGCTCCAGACCTATTTCAGGATAAACGCGGAGAAGCTCGGGCAGTTCGAGAGGACGCTCATCATCGCGGATGAAGGCTCAAGCGTATCCTATGTGGAAGGCTGCTCCGCGCCGGTATTCAGCACAGCGTCATTGCACGCGGCCGTGGTCGAGATTATCGCCAAGAAGGGAGCGAAAGTCCGCTACACCACAATCCAGAACTGGTCCAACAACGTTTACAATCTGGTGACAAAGCGCGCGATTGCCCATGAGAATTCCTTCGTGGAATGGCTGGACGGCAACATGGGAAGCCGGGTGACACAGAAGTACCCTACCGTTTTGCTCAAAGGCAAAGGCGCGAAGGCAGAGGTCCTCAGCGTGGCTTATGCCGGGAAGGGCCAGACACAGGACACTGGCGCGAAGATGATTCATTTAGCTCCGAATACCCAATCCAGGATAGTCTCCAAGAGCGTCTGCCAGGATGGGGGCAGGGCAAGCTACCGCGGCCTTGTGAGTATCGGCCCGAAGGCGAAAAACTCCAAGTGCTTTGTTGAGTGCAACGCATATCTGCTTGATGGGAAATCCCGCTCAGATACTTACCCGACAATAAAGGACGAGCAGGACAATGCTGAAGTTAGCCATGAGGCGAAAGTCGGAAGTGTTTCCAAGGAGAAATTGTTTTACCTGATGAGCAGGGGGATTTCAGAGAAGGACGCCATGTCAATGATTGTTATGGGCTTCATGGAATCTTTCACAAGGGAATTGCCGATGGAATACGCTGTTGAGCTGAACCGGCTCATCCAGCTGCAGCTTGAGAGGTCGGTCGGATGAATGATGTTGAATCAATCTCAAAGGACCTCAACGAGCCTGCGTGGCTGCTTTCAATCAGGCAGGGCGCGCGCAAGCTGGCAAAAGAGCCCGCGGCAATCCCGGCTCTGAAAAAGCCGGAAGCAACAAACCCAAAGAACACAAGGGCATTCACGCTTTCCGAGATGCTCCAAAAGGACGCCAAGTTCGCGAAGAATGCATTCGCGTCAAGGAAGATTGTTCCAGAAGCAAGCCCGCAGGCAGCGTATCTCAACGCATATTTCAGGGATTGCAGCTTCATATTCGTAGATGACAACAAGAAGGCTGAACTCGGGATGTCCCTTGGAGGCTCGCTTTCCATAAACTTCATTTTCTTGGGAAACAATTCCTCGCTCAAGATATACGGCTCGGCGGTCTCTGACTGCCTGGACATATGCGAGATGACAACCGGCGAGAACTCCAGGATAGACTGCGCGTTCCTGAAGCAGAAGAACGCTTATGCGTACAGGGGCCTTTCAGCAACTCTCGGAACCCGGAGTTCGCTCTGCTCAGCTTCGTTCTGGAGCGGAAGCGGGCATGGTGACACATCAGTTATGCTCAGAGGAGAGGGCTCGAAAGTGCTTGATGTGGAGCTTTCCATAGGGGGAAATTCCGAGAATCTTTCATTGCGCTCTGATTTTACGCACTCTGCCAACAACGCGGAGAGCGAAGTCATCATGAGAGGTGTCGCGCAGGACACTTCCAGCACGGCCTATTACGGCAGGGTGACCGTTGAAGGGAACGGGAGGGGTTCGAAGTCAGAACTGTCCCAGCACGTCCTGCTGCTTGACAAAGGCGCAAAAGCAGAGGCAAATCCGGTAATGGAAATCAAGAACAAGGATGTGGAATGCTCCCATGCCGCGTCAGTAAGGCAATTGGAAGAGGACAAGCTCTTCTACCTGATGAGCCGGGGCCTGCCAAGGCAGCAGGCAAAGACTACGATGGTAACCGGATTCCTGAGGGGCGCCATAAACAGGATTGAGGATAAGGACTTAAGGAACATGTTCCGGCCTTCATTCTTAAGGGAATAGAATCATGAGTAGACAAGCACGCACAATTCTTTTCCGAAATAGAACGTCTCGGAATTGCTCGGGAAGTCATCGCGGCTTTCTGGATTGACATAAAGCCTGCAGGTGTATTCATTCCTTTTGAATCCGACAGATACCACTGTGATTTCGTAATGCCTCCTGCCTTCTTCATCAGTGAATGCCAGCACAGAGGCGATGTCCTCAGCAAACGCCTTCGGGTCGAAATAAGAGTCGCTTTTCTTGTCCTCAGTGCACTCCACAAGCTTCGCCTTGAATTCCTCAAGGTCCACAATCGCCTTTTTTGCAGGAGGGGCGAATGAATCGCTCTTTTCCGGAATTTCCCCATTGCACTCCAGAAGAACTGCGGATATGCTGCTGGACTCGCTGTCCGCCATGCCAAGCGCTTCGACTGTGGCCACATCCACTATCACAAGGTATGCCGGCATGTATCCGGAAGTCTGCCCCGTAACAGTCTTCTTTGGCCAATAGAACAATGCCTGGTTGTCAAGCCCTCCCTTGGCCGTGAGTGAAGGATATGCGTCCTGCACAAAATCAAGCGGGAACGGGGACAGGATGAACATGTGATTTTCGGTCTTGAGCAGGCGGAACTGCAGCTTGGGCGGCTCGCACCCGTCGCCGCATGCATCGAGTATCTTCTGCATCCTGCTTATCTTCTCTTTCGTCTCCCCAATCGCAAGGGGCCCCTCGCATTTCTGCAGCTTCTCCTTCAGCCTCTTGATATCATCTGATGCTACCTTCCTTATGAGGGGAATGAGGATTGGGAAGTCGCTGTATCTCTCCAGTCTCCTGATGAATCTTTCTTTGCTTGTTGACGAGCGTTTGAATCTGAGCTCTCCATCCTCTCCGAAATAGCAACTCTGCAGCTGGGACTTGAGTGCCGCCAGCGAGCCGTTGCCCTCACTGAAGTCCGGGAAGTATCTTGATGCCATCGCGTTCTGAGGGTCAACCGGGCCCCCGACCAGGGTGATGTCATCCCGGCCATCTTCGCCTTCAATAACCAGTTTCCTTGGCGCGCCTGATTCGGTGTGCCTTATCATGCTGCTGATATCCACAACCGATATGCCAGCCTCATCAGTCTCCACCGGGAAACTGGGCTTTGTGTCCACTTCCGTGGTATCTTCTCTGGGAGGCCTTTCACTCTCAATCACTATCGCAGGCGTGTTCCTGAACGTGCTCCTGGGATTGAACTCTTCGGCCGGGGCAGTGCCTTGCTGCCCTAGCCTCTGCTGGAGCTTCCTGGCAGGAACTACCGGCTTTGATGAATACGCGCCTGGCCCTGGCTCGAGCGTAGGTGTCTTCTTGCCGGCCTTGCCACTCTCGTTTCCAAAAGTCATTAAGAAAAAAATGTCGCAAAGAGTTTTTATTTATTCCCTTCTTCTGACACATGAAGAGGGAGCCCAGGCATCTCACCCGGGCGTCCCTCCCCTGACAGGTTTGTTATGCCGCATTACTTTATGAAGAGCGCACCGGCGTATTTGTACAGGTAGTTCTCGTCCGTCCAGCCCTCCTCGGTAGTCCCGAAGATGGATTTTGTCTCCAATGTCCCGTTCATGTTGCTCAGCTGGTGCGACACACCGAACTTGCCGTTCGAGAACGCCGTGATGTCATTGAGCTCCGGCTCATCATAGTTCACTATGTACATGTATCCTGGCGCCATGGACCACCCCATGCTCCTTGACTGCCAGTGAAGGCTCCCCGAGGGCATAATTACATCGTAATTGCCCTCGAGGATTATGGTCACTTTACCATCGCCCCTTATCACCTTCACGTCACCGGCGTCCACCGTGCGGGGATGCTCGATTCCATCGCAGAGGTAAGATGCCATTCCGACATTGAACAGGCCCGCGAGCATAAGGAGCACCAGCCCCTTTTTCGCGAGCGCCCTTCCCACATAATCTTCCCGTTTTCTTGCATTCGCCACTTTCCATCTATTTTTGTGATTTTCTCTCATCTTCCCCACCTCTCGAATTCTTATCGAAGTGGGACTATATATATTTTTTCTCAAAAAAAATGTTTACAGCTCTAAGTTATTTATAAATGATATGTTGCTGACAACAAAAATTCCCTAAAATCACGTTTTCAACGTAGAATGTTCTTGACAACACTTAAATAGTATTATAAGTGTATTCAAACACTCTTTTTTAATAAAATTCAGAAAAATGTATATGGGAATATAAATGTTACTAATAACAAAACAAACCCGCTTTTTATGCTATCAGGTCAGAATTACGCCGATAAATGCCGAAAATACCTCTTTACCATCTGCCCGCGCAATGCCAGTACAAAATATCAAATCACGGCTATTCCCGGCAACAGTATTTTAAATGAATTTTGTTCATAGGTACACTATTGGAAGGCGGTGTGCATATGGAACTAGACGTTGTTGACAGGACTATTCTCTCTCATCTGAGGGCGGATTCTAAGACGCAGATTAAGGATATCGCAAAAGAGCTCAAGATGCATCCCAATACCCTTCTCCAGAGGGTGAGGAAACTGGAGAAGAACGGGATAATCAGGGGCTATATCACGGATATAAATTTCGGGGAGGCCGGCTACGACCTGCACCTGATAATCAGCATGAAAATCCGGAGCGGGAAGGCGGGTGACATGGAGCAGCTAAAAGACCTGCTGGCGATAAAGGAGTTCGAGGCAATCTACGCCGCCAGCGGGAACTGGGATGTAATTGCTCTGACCCGGGTGAAAAACCGCGCACACATGCTTGATGTCGTGCACAGGCTAGGGGAGCATGAAATAGTTGTGCAGACGAACACATCCATCATCCTGCACGAGTACAAGAGGCCGGCGCAGTACAATCCGTTCCTCTAATCCTTTCTTCTTTTCCTGTATGCCTGCCCGCCCACCGAATGGAAGTCAGGATTCAGGATGATGTTTCCATTGCCATTCCTTGTGAACTTGTCTATAGGGTTCAGTACCACTTCCCCCTCTGGGACAAGGCCGTGGTCAGCGCACATCTCGTCACGCACCTTCCAGTCGAGGGGTCTTAGCGCCCTCTTTACTTCCTGCGCCACTTCCGCGGTCATGAACGGGCTGTGGCTCACCTTCATGGGGGTCTCATCAAGCACAATCAGCACCCCTCCATGGTTGCCTTTGGGGTCCGGCCCCTTAAGGGCGCTGGCAACCTTCCTTATCGCAGCCTCAGGATCCGCCACCCAGTTGAGGAAATAGATCATCGTCGCCATATCAAGCTGTCCGTCCCTCCCGTTTCCTGTAGGGTCTCCCAAGGCATCGCCCATCTCAAGGGCCAGAAAGTCCGCCTGGAACAATGTATGCAGCATTACTTCTTCAGGGCTGATTGTGCGGCCTGCGAATTCCGCTCCCATATCAGCGAGCTTTCTGGACATCTCATCCTTGTATGTGCCAAGCCTTTTCCTCCCCCGGACAAGCAGGAACGGCGTCATGTCAACCCCGAAAAGCTCATTGGGCTCGCACTTCCCATTCTTCTTCATGTCTGCCAGGAATGACGGGAATCCGACATCCTCCATGAATAGCTTGAGTACGGGGCAGCTTCCGCAGCCGACATCCATTATCCTTCGCACCGAGCCTGGATACCTGAGCATCAGCTCCAGCGCCACATTGAATATCGATTTGTAATGCCCTGTTATGCGCTGGTGCTCGTCGAACCTGTATGCGAACAGCGCCATCGCGTTGGCAATCTGGTTGAGCTGCTCTTCCGAGACTACCTTCAGCTTGCCATCCACGAAATTCACGATAAGCCCGTCCGGGTGCTCCTCCCGGCTCAGAAGCTCCCCTGATGGGGGATTCGGCAGCTTGCTCCGGCTTTCCATCCTGGCGCACAACTCATCCGGCTTCGCATCCATTATCTCACTGCGGAATACTCCTATGCCGCCAGCGGCATCAATGGTGTCAAAGGGGCCAAGATATCCCTCGGTGAGTGCCTCGTCTATACTGACCTCGCGCCCCGCAAGCTTCGAAGGCGCATCATCACCGATAACGACATGCACGGGGATGTCCTTTCCGCCCTTCACACGGCCAATCATCTCTCCCGGATTGAAGATGTCGTAGGCTTCGGGCCCCAGGATTACAACTGCCTCTTCGGCATTGGCTATCTGCGCCGCAGCGTTCTCTGCCCTGTCGTATGATGAGCAGACGTACCGCTCATCATCAACGCCCCTGAGCTTCTTATCCAGCTCCCGATCGCAGCCAATCGCGAAAATCCTGACAACTCCTGACCTCGGTCCGGCGATGACGCTGGGCCTGTCCCTCCTCTTTATTGGCCCTTCAGGTTTTGCCGCCTGAGGACTAGAAATTATCTGTGTCCCTCCCATCAGAAATTGATGTGTGCCATAAGGAATATAAAGGCACTATAAATGAAAAAAAGTGATTCTAAGAAAGCAATGCAATCAGTTCTGCGCCGGAGGTTCGCTCTCTTTCTTCTTGGCATCCTTATCTGCGAACCATTCTGCAATCACGCGCGGCTGGCACTCCTTACACATCCCATGCGTGCGGATTTTCTTCTTGAGGCCCAACCCCTCGACTATTGCCTGCGGGACCTGCTTGCTGGTCTGCCGGTAGACGAACGTGTTCCCTCCCGGGTGATAGCAGCAGAGCAGGTAAACCTTCCCCAGTTCCTCATCTGTCTGCAGGGGCGCATGTTCCTTCTTTTTGGCAAACTCCTCCCTCCTGATTTCCGAGGCACTGCTCTTGGTTGTCAGCGGGAATCTGAGCTTTGTCCTGTCAGAGCCGAATCGGCTGGTCCAGACGCTTGGCTGAGCCCGGAGAACTCCTGCCCGTCTCTTCATCAGCCTTGTTCCGTTATCCATATTCTTCCACCTCATTTTCTCGGCTTTTCCTCGAGCACTTCCTCGGATTTCCATCTTTTGCTCTCAACGCACGGCGACCATATGCCATCACTATTCACTCCTTTCAATCCCAGGGAATCAATCTCCTTTTCCGTGAGCTTCCGGCCGGTGTTCTTTTCCACCAGCGCCTTTCCGCCTGGATGCCATGCGCAGAGGGTGATATCTTTCCGAAGGTGGGCCGGCACTATGACAGTGTCATTCTTGGGCGCAATTGCCTCTGGCTGCCTGGAAATCTTCTTCTCCTGATTCACTTTGGTCGCCTCTATATTCCAAAAATCTGTTGGAAATGTTTTATAAATTGTTTGATAGGCAATGTATCTTCGTGATAGAGGGATTTTTTGAGAAAACTTACTATTTCAGGAAGATTGCTGAAAGAGGCTATAGCGGAGCAGCAGCTGGAGAATGGAAGGATAATCGTGCGGGCAAGGCGTCTTCCACTCCTAAAGGCTGGCTATGATGTGCTTTTCGAGGATGGGCCCCGGAGGGCGAGGGCCGAGGGCGATTTCCTTTCAGTGATGCAGTGGGTTCGCAAGCACAGGCTAGATGATGTCGGGGACCTGGTATGGATGGCCGGCACCGCGCTCAAGGATGTCAGGCACCATTCCGATTCATGGTTTAGCAAAAATGAGATGCTGGTGCTCTCAGCACTCGTACACAACGAACTGACCGTAAAGGGGCTGGCCATGGTTACTGGACTAAGTCCAAGGGCCGCGGAAAAAGCCCTGGGCTCATTAATAGAATGCGACACCGCTGAGGAAGGCAGAAAGACCAGCACAGGAAGGGGCGTCTTCAGGCTCACGGAGGATGGGAGGGAATTCACAGACCGCTTCCTGACAGATGCCGGATTCTTCAGCATGCAGGAGCGGATGAAGGACCGCTATTAGACAAGGCCCTTCAAAAGGCCAATTAGGTCCTCGAATTTCTCAATCTCAAAATCAGCTTTTGTAATTCCCCTCTTGTTCCACAATCCGTATTTTGCAAGGCACGTGTGCATGCCAACTTCCTTGGCTCCCTTTATGTCCCGGTCCGGGTCATCGCCGACAAAAAGGCAGGCCGGGGCCAGCAGCCCAAGCCTCTGGAGCGCAATCTGGAAAGGCGTCGGGTTGGGCTTCCTCTCAAGGGTCTCATCAAGGGTGACAACCATGTCGAATTCATCCGCGAGGCCGGTCAGCACCAGGCGCTGCCATGCCTTGTTCCTGGGCGCGTCGGTGATTATCCCGAGCTTGTACCTTTCCCTGAGCTTCTCCAGAGTCGGCTTCACCATCGGGTAGGGCTTTATGACCTCGAACTTCTTCTGGAGGTAGGCAAGAATCGCGGCCTGCTGTATCCTTTCAGCCTTGTTGACTTCCAGGCCGAAAGGGGAAACCACATCGAAGAATGTCTTCTGGTATTCTATCCCCTTCTCATCATAGACAGAGAAAATCTTCCCGTATGCCTGCACCTCCGTTACC
Organism: Microcaldota archaeon; assembly: GCA_043812915.1. GTDB lineage: Archaea > Micrarchaeota > Micrarchaeia > Anstonellales > Bilamarchaeaceae > CAYVTJ01. The sequence continues at coordinate 25,831 of JBDRLQ010000023.1, forward strand.
GGCAGGCCGTTCTTCACCATGGCAGAGGCCGCGGCCTTGGCGGTCTCCACCTTGAATCTCAGGAAGTTAATGAGCGTGTTGTCCAGGTCGAAGAGAATGGCTTTGATTGGCATCGGGTATTCATCCCAGAGAATGTAATTAATCCTTCGCAATCCAGAAAAAATCAATAGAAGAAGCGAAGCAGGATTTTGTAGGATAGCAGCAGGACTATCAGCAGCGCGCATATCAGGTAGCTCAGGAACATGTAGTATGGCATGGTTATCGGGCTGATCCCATCAACTATCATCAGGACGAATGAAATGAGGATGAGCGCAAGGAACGTTATCCTCATCGCCTTGGCGCTCACATATTCCATCCTCTCGTCAACGACCTTCTTCTTCGCAACAATCTTCCGAAGAAGGACTATTACCAGGGTCATGAATCCGATGTACATCAGCCAGTTCCCAACAGAGTCGAACAGGAAATCCGTGCGTCCGACTCCAAGAATGTTCAACGCCAGTCCCAGCACGATGGCTATCAGGCCAAATCCAAGCTTCAGCATATTTCTAGCAGGCTCATCCATTTCTCCACCTCATACTCCGAAAATGCCTTCTACACTGGTTCCGAATGCCTTGGCTATCAGAAGCGCGAGCTGCAGGGAGGGGACATACTTCCCGCTCTCTATGGAGATTATCGTCTGGCGCGTTACTCCCAGCTTCTGCGCAAGCGCCTCCTGGGTCATCCCCTCTTTCTCCCGGCATTCCCGCAGCCTGTTTTTCGAAAGTTTCATTCCGGACACCGATGTAAAGCATACTATACGTTAAGCATGCTTAACATTTAAAAAGCTGCCTTTTGTTAGGCATTGCCGCAGCAAGAAAAAAGAAAATCACTTCGCGTCCTCATCGGTTTCCCAAAGCGCGAAGGGATTGCCCTCGGTGTCCTGGCAGCAGATGAAGTACCCGTGGCCAGGGACCGCGGTCTTCCCGAAAATCCTCTTGCCGCCAAGCTCCTCCACCTTCTTCACTGCCTTATCTACGGAAGGAACGCTGATATAATTGGTCGGCCCGTGCCCTTCGCACTGCTTCTTCATTATCCCACCGCAGACACTCTCCTTTCCCTTGTCATCCTTGGTGGTGAAGTACCAGTAATCTCCGCACGCCCCTCCGGTGGGCTTCATCTTCTCCATCTTCCATCCAAACAGGGATTCATAGAACTTCCTTGCCCTGTCCGTGTCTTCTGCAGGTATCTCAAAATGCACAATTGTAGCCATGCTTTTCACCAAGAAATAGACCAGCAAATCCATTTATCTGCTTTTTCTGGCAGCGCATTTCCGCGGAAAGCAATCAGATGCCCTTGCCAAAGTCAACCAGCGTCCAGCCTCCTATGCTGCCTCTCCTCCTGAACACGCGCCCTTCCATCGTGTGCGGCTCCTTGAATTCCGACCTGTCCCTCTTCCTGCTGATTTTGTCGATTTCAAGGACTTCCCGCACTTCTTTGCCCTTGGCGTCCAGTTCCGGCTTGAATCCGCTGGATAGAATCATCTCTACATACTGGCCGAACGGGATGTGATATACTGCGCTTGCGATTGATTGGGCGTCGTCCTTATCCAGCCCGCCAGGGCTCACCCGAAGGTGCGGCTCTTCAACAATTATCAGCCTGCCACCCGGCTTTATCAGCTCCGCAGCTTTCCGGACTGCGGCTTCTTTGTCTGCCAGCCAGTAGATGACGTAGGACATCAGCATTGTGTCAATATCCTGAAAGTTGAATCCCCCCAGATATTCGGGACGCAGGGATGTACCGGAAAAATCAATTTCCTTTAGGGCCTCCATGGTAAGCTCCAGAAAATCAGCCTGCTTGAAACACATCCCGAGCCTTCCCCTTATCGAATCCTCGTTTTCCGCAAGAAGACCGTTAAACTCCGAATGGGCCTGGGAAAGCATCTCCTCAAGATAATCTATCGATAGTATGAGCATCGGTTCCTCTCGCAGTCCCAGCCTGAATTTGGAGACAACCGCATGCTCAAGGAACTGCCTCATCGGGTAGCCCGTCCCGCATGCAACATCCGCGATTGTATTGCCGAAGAAATCCCCCAGCCGGTAATACATCACAAGCATGGCTGCGAAGTGACCGGTCATCAGCATGTGCTGGTTGTATCTGTATGAGAACTCAATCATTGTCCTCCTGGCCTCAGCCGCAGCATCGGCATCCATATTCCACGAATCCCTTGTCCTGGCCGCGCAGACCATCGGGTCGAAGAACGTCCTTGCCCTGGGCGTGCTGGGATGCTGCTTAAGGCTCCTCTGAATCCTTTGCAGAAGTATCTCCGCGCTGGCGCAATCATTTTCAAGCACTTCTTCCGCGGTCAGCCCGCTCTGGAAAAAAGTTCCTGGCCCGCGTTCCTTAGGATTATAAAGAACTATCGTCCTTGTCCTCTCGTCGAATCTCATTCCGGAGAGGAGCTTTAGGACCTTTGCCTGCTCCACGCCCCTCCCATCCATCTTCATATCCAGTCCGACAACGACAACTCTTGGTGGCTGGGGGTTCTTTGCGAAGCTGCCCATCAGGGACTCCACGGTGTTGGCGGATTCCCTTCTCAGGCCAAGGAGGCCGAGCCCTCCTTTAATCTGCTCCCACTCGTTGCGGGAATGTGAAATGTTGCAGCCGACAAAGAGCACCCGCGCCCTGCCTTCAGCACCCTCGGGCTGAGCGCGTTCCTGTTCCTGGAACAAATGGTACCTGCCAGGCCCATTGCCCTCATCCTTTATTACCTGATTCTTGTCGCTGCTTTCCGCAAGCTTCCTGAAAATATCCTGTATTGGAGGGGGTTTTCTAAAAGTCGCCGAGCTCCGGACCCTCACTTTTTCATGGTAATGCCTAGGAAATCCACCATCGAGGCGGGGGCTGAGCTTTAGCCGTTCAGACTTCTGTGTCTCTCTTCCGGGCCTTTCAGAAAACTCTGCTTTTCCAGCCCTGCCTCTAAACGAAGACATACATCGAAATTAGCAAAGTTCAGGTTTAAAAAGACTTGCCGGACCCTGGAAATATTCTATTTTACCACGTATTCCAAAGGAGGCCTGAAAACGACTGTGATGGGACAGAACAAGAAAAAAACAATACGTTAGCTACTCACAAACCAAGGGTTTCAAAAAGGCGTAAATTATGAAAGCTGCTTGACCCGGGTAGCTATTTCCTGAGGGATTCTGCCATCGGCTTCCTGAGCCCGCCCTCAATCTCAGTTTTCCGCTTCAAGATCTCCGCCCTCATCTCTGCAGCGCACTTGTCGCACATGGAATTCGTCACTCCGTCCGGGTCGGTCGGGAGGCCCTCTTTCATTATGGTCTCGATTGGGACAAGGGCTCCAGTGTCTCTGAACCTGATCCTAGGTGTTGGAGACACTAAGCGGTTTTGCGAGAATTTCCCCTCGTCCTTGAATTCTCTGGAATCGCACCAGTTGCAGACTACATATCTGCTGGGCAGCGATTTAGCTGGCGCCTCCATCCGCTCTCCCAAAGTCCTCATCTTCAAAGGTTTTGCTGCGTTCATTTGTTATCACGTTTCTATACATATCGCAACATAAGTTATATTTAAATGTTGCGGTTTCTAGCCAATCATGGGATTCTAGAACATTTATAGCATGGGTAACCATCTTATAACAACTATATGTTTTTAAAGGTTTCCAAGCCTATTCAAATACGAGGGAATTAATTGGTAGTTGTTGGTGAAAAAGGGAATGTCTCCAAAGCGAGAATATCGGTGCTACGCCGGGCAAGGCCCATCCCAGAGCACTCGCTTCTACTTACCAAATTCAAAGACCACTTCAACCCAATCGTTTCTTTCCTGAATGAGCCCAATCCGTTTGACCGGCTGGACAAGGAGAAAAGGCATCTCTGGTTCACGCATGAATATTTCATAAGCCGTAAGTTCGCCCTGAATGTGATGGAACTTTTCCCAGGACTTAAATCCGGGGATTTCCTTTTGCTAAGGGAGTTCGGCCTCTCACCTGCGGTACTCAAAAAAGACCCTAGCCCGGCAAATGTCCAGAATGTCCTGGCAGGGCACATGAGCCATGAAAGGTCTCCGAGATGGGGCCTGATGGGCATTCTAATACTATTGGATCAGATGGGCAAGATGCCTGAAGCTGCGCCAGAGGAGCACCACCGGGCGGTGCTGGAGTTCTTCAGGTACATGCGAAAGAGGGTTGAGCCATATGTGAGGGCCTGCCAGACTCTACAGCAGACTGGCAACGCGAGGTATTTTGATTCTAGCAATGAGTATCTTTTCGATCCGCATACTGGAGTTCCCCTGCGGTATCTGGTGCACATGATTGACGGTGTTGTGCTCAACTTTGCCTATGACCCTGATTTCGATCCCGAGACATTCGAGCTTATGAGCCTCGAGTGGGCAAGGATACCCAATTCCATGGGATTCAATAACGCCCCCACGCTCTTTGCGGAAGCGGATTCGGGATCAGCCTTCGGAAGGAATGTCGCAAGAAGGCTTAGGTCCCTCAACAAGGCCGGCACCATGGACACGGTCGGAAGGGAGTGGATGAAAGCCTTTGACATTGCCGCTCCGAAGGATGCTGACCCGAATGGCGGGTTCCCATCTACCCAGAAATAGCTGTTTTTCCCCCAATTGCCCGGATGTCCTTCTTTGTGTTTGTTGGCGGGTTAAAAATGTTTCTATTAAAATAATAATTTATGTCTATTAGTGCAAGCTTGGCAAAAGAGTGCGTTCCCGGCCCCAATGGGCTCGGAGCTGCCGCCAAAAGGCCCGTAGCCCGCTGCAAAGGCGGAGAGGCGCTCCGATGCCGCAAGGGCCGCAAAAATACCAAACCCCCCCTCCTGCCGATTCTTGATTCTAACCATCCCCCGGCGAATCTTCGGGACCCTGGACTGCTCAAAGAAATTCTGGCAACCGCCGATGCTGATTTACACTCTCTTCCCCTTTCCAAAATCAGGTCGGTGCATATGAAGCATCCATTGTTCACTGGCACCCTGCTAACCCTCATGCACAAGGTCTTCGGGATATCTCATACTGCGGAGAGCCTCCTCAGCCATAAGGAAGACGCATACATGTTCCTGTGGTATGTCTATGAAGATGAGCGAATCGCATTCGATGGCAGCCTTACCATGGGCGAGATGGAAAACGGTTTCGTTGGCAAAGCCTCCACCTCCAGGCGGCCCGACAGGGACTATGAGCTGCTGAGCCTGGCGATGAATGTCCACAGGGCCCTGGAGACCCTAACTTCCAGGGAGCAGATGGTGCTTGAAGGCAGGTTTGGCGGTGGCGCTACGCTGCAAGAGCTGGCAGATGAATTTCACATAACCCCCGAGAGAGTGCGGCAGATTGAGTCAAAGGCCTTGAGGAAGATGAGGATGCGGGAGCGGGCCGCCCTCATGGAGCCATTCACCGAGGACTTCCAGGAAGCCCCGTTCTACCAGGGCCATGCATATTCATATACACCGGTTCTTATCAGGCGCTACATCCCTGAAATTGTGGCGGTCTCGGAATTTGCACTAAACGGCCCACCCGAAGGAGAAGCGCTCCTTTCGCTTTCGCTGGAGATATCCGCGCTCTGGCGCAAGCTCCATGAAGAGATGCCTGAAATCAACCTCGGGTTCCTTGAAAACTGCGGCTTTATCGGAATTTCAGAGGAAATGGGAAAAATCCGGAAACCTGGGCTGAGTGACGTGAAGGGATATCTCCTCCGCTCCATCATGAGGCGCTATCCTGGATACGCAATTGCCCGGCTGGTTGTGAAGCATGAAGTTGGCCTTAGGGATGAGCATTCCCAGACTGACCTTGCCAGCTGGGAAGAGTATTAATCCTGCCCCGGAAGCTCGCTTAGCGCCTGCTGCATGCTCTTCCTATATATCTCAAATGCCCGCCTTCCCTTCTTTGTGAGCCTCAGCATGGTATGCGGCTTCCTGTCCACGAACTCCTTACTGATTTCAACGTATCCAGCTTTTTCCAATTTGCTTAAATGAGAAGAGAGGTTGCCCCATGTCAGTTCCGTCTGGTTCATGATGAAAATGAAATCAGCTTCCTCAACAACGTAAAGGTATGACATTATGGAATACCTGGCAGGCTCGTGTATGAGCCTATCTATCGCATGGGGCCTTCCCGCTCCTCTCTTTGCTTTCGTCTTACTCATTATGTTTCTCCTTTGCAATCGGGTATTTCCGCAGGAACATTATTAGCTGTGCGATTCCCCCTGCCAATATCAGCACTCCCGGAATCAAAAAGTACTCTGCCCTGCCGATGTCATAGAACGGGCCTCCGATGAAGGAGACTGCCATAACTCCGGCGTATATGTAGAACCTCCGGAGCTGCTTCCAGTACGCAACGGCCGCCATTAATAGCGCGCCAAGAAGCCCGATCACAACCAGCGGCAGGTCCTTGATTTTCATCAGCTCTTCAGTTGGCAGCATCGTCCAGGCAAGGAAGAATAGCATCCCAAGGAGTGCCGTTGCGGTGAAGAAGAGGGTGAAGTATCTTTTTTCCTTCCGTATCCTCTTCTGCCTCTCCTGCCCGAATTTTACAAGCCCCATACGCGGGACAGTCACTATCTGCTTTGCCGCAAAGTATACTGACACTCCGCTTGCTGCCATGATGGCCGGCAGCACGCCCATGTCGAACATTATCGCCCCTGCCCAGCTAAGCACCAGGATTCCAAGGCCTATGTCCAGCAGCCCGTCCTGGTGGTATGACAGATACGCCTTCTTCTCAACTTCATTCATGTCCATGCTTTTCACCCCGGATTATCGGATATTTCTCCAGGAACTTCAGCAGGTATTGCACGCCAAATAGCAGCACCGCGAGCCCCGCTATGCTCATGCCGACATCCCCTGGCAATTCACCTGCGCCAAAAGCCCTTGCACTCTCCCCAAGGAACATGCTAAGGCCAAAGAGAGTCGCAATCACATACATCCGCTCGAACTTCAGGAAGAATCCGATCAAGACAAGCGGGATGAAGACTATGAGGGAAATCATCAGCGGCCCGAGGAACAGGTCCTCAATGCTACCTTGGGAAGGGTGGAACCCGCTGCTCCCGAGGTACCAGAGCCCGGCTGTTGCCACAATCGAGACGACTATGAGTATCGATAAGGCAAGCTTCGCAAATGCCATCTTCCTCATCCTCTCAGGGCTGAATTTTACAAGCCCGATTCTCGGCCTTACAATTAACGCTTTGCCTGCAACCAGAACAACTATCGCAAGCCCGGGAAACAGGAATGAGACAATCATTTCCGGAAGCCCCAGGGATTCGAATATATTGCGGACATAGGAGCCGATTCCCATGCCGAGCAGCATCATCCCGAAATAGATGTCCCAGAGCCCGTCGTCGAACATTGACAGGTACACCTTCTTCTCGAGTTCTTTCATGTCTTCCATGAGCGTTTTCACCTCTCAATAATCCTATTCGCATTATCTCCTTTTAATACTTTGCAGTGCAAAGTTCTTTGCACAATTGAATTATTCAGTTGTAGAACCTATATATTAATGTTTATATACCTTGCCTGAGATATTTCCCCATGCGTATCAGGGTAGCGAAACCCCCCAAAGGCAAGAGGGAGCCAATCTGCGAGGGGGACGAGGCAAGGGTCAGCAGAATCACCACTGGCAAGTTCAAGGGGCTTGTCGAGAGGCTGCAGCCCTTTAGGCCAGAGCTTTCCCCGATGCAGAAAAGGCATCTCGCTTTTTGTGATGGGCAGGAGCAGGAACTTATTGTCCCGGGCTTCCCTTTTTCAGTAATGGGGGAGGAGGATACAGTATTCTATTCTACAAAGGTTTCCTACCACGTGCTAAAGGCACTGGCCGGCAGGTGCGCATTTTCAATGTTCCCGGAAAATTTCGTCAACACCCATGAGCTGCGCTTCTTCCAGAACAATGATGGGCTACAGGCTGCAACATATTCGGATTTTGTCCCTGATGATACCGGAGTAATCGCCAGAATCAAGGCGGTCAAGGAGCGCTACTATGCGGCAATGCGCGATAATAATATGGATGCTTCCGAGAGAATCAAGGCCGAACTGGATGAAGCCGAGCTGGTGGGAAACCCCAAGATTGCAGTTATTAGGAATCAGATGGAGGAGCTAGGGATTTTCCCATCACACCCTGAAGCAAATTATCACCTTAATGGAGGGAAGACAGTATTCTTTGAGATAAACTCCATAGATGCAAGGAAGCTTTTCATCTCCCTTGCCACCGACCCGAAGCGTTATGAGGAGCAGATGGGGGATTTCGCGTCATTCTTCACGGCAGCGCTCAGGTTCAGCGCAAGCTTTACTGCAGCGCGCGGATGGATTCCATCAGACCTGCTGGCAATGTCATTCCAGGAGAGCTATAATTTACTGCTGACGCGGCTTCTCGACTGGGCTTCAATAGGGGAGGGGGAGCTGGCCACTTCATTCGACCTGTCATTGCCGTGCCTGCTCACCTGGAATGCAAGACTCTGGGTTATGAAGGAGCGGATGCGGGGCAATTCTTTTATCTCCCCTGTGGAGCTTGATGGCGCAATGGAGAGTGTGCTTGGGGACCCTCTTTCGCCCCTGGCTTCTGATTTGGAAAAAACCGGAGAGGATGAAAAAGGTGAATGAATGAACAAGCAACGCACGCTAAAGAACGGAAGGATTGAGGACAAGGAGAAGCCTCGATTGCCAACATTCGCGAAGGCAGCATCAGCAATCGGGCTTGGAACGCTGCTTTCATCCTGCGCTCCTCTAGTCACTATACTGGAGCCGGATATCGATGCCATCTCTGCAAGCTATATGCAAAAAACCAGGATTCTGTACTGCCCTGGAGAGGAAGAGTGGGAGAGGCTGAAGATACCTGTGGGGTGTGACCTCCGGACCACTGGAATCCTGCAGAGAGAGTACGTTCATGAGGGGGTGGCCTATGCGAAGGGCACAGTCTTCCACAACTTCTGGTACAAGACATACGGGACGCTGGCAAGGGATGCTGAGATTATGGGAGTGCTCTTCAAGGGCGGGACCAAGAACTTCCGCGACACCCGCGGGGCAGTCGCAGGGACGCTGGCGAAAACAAGCGATATCCATGGGGTGGTATTCGGGGAAGGCGCGGACGTGGAGCTGTTGCTCTCAACTGTCAAGGGCATCCCGCGCGACCCGGTAGTCGAGATTGGCGGCAGGCGCTATGACGGCACTCAAGGCATTCTCTTTGATGGCGCAAGCAGCATGGTGCAGGGAATACTCGCAGAGGATACTGAAGTCAACGGCGCAATCATTCCTGAAGGCAGCAAAATCTGGATTCATCCCAATGGCAATCTCCAGAGGACAAAGCTCTCGGCGGACACGGAGTTCGGGGGGATAATCTTCAATTCAAGGCGAAGCGTCTTCTTCATAACAAGCGGCCCATACACTGGACTTGCGCATTCTGGCAGCCTTGCTGAGGAAACGCTTATCCAGGGGATAACTTTCCCCGTCGGGACTGGAGTGTCCTTCTGCAGTAAAAGCGGCAGGCTCAGGTCCGCTCGGGATTTCAAGCTTCTGGTAATTGACGGAATCAAGTATGAGGACCTCATAGAGCTCTATCCGAGCGGGAAAATCAAGCGGGCAGACCTCGCTGAGCCTGCGGTGATTGAAGGCATCAAGGTTTTCGTCGCCGTCGAATATCACGAGAACGGCAGGCTGAAATCCTGCTATCTGGCCGAAGGGCAGAGAATCGGCGAGCTGTTCATGCGTGCGGGGACGCGCCTCGAGTTCGACGAGCAGGGACACATCGAGTAGAACATTTATAAGCACTACCAAACACATAAGTTTCAGAGGTGCTAGAGTGACTTCCATGCAACAGAAAGCGAAGGGACCAGGAGTAATAGAAAGAATCCAGAGCGGCATTCTCAGGAGAAGAATCAGGAAACTCACCGGTTGGCTAGGGTCCGGAAACGGCGCCATTCCAGAGCGCCTGATCAGGAAAGTAGGCGCGGATACAATCACAGCTACTGCCCTTGGCGCGTATGCAGGCGGTAACCGGGAGAAAGCCCTGAAGGCAGTCACGGTCCTTGGGGATGAGGGCATAGAATCTGTCAGGCGCCTCTGTGAAAATAAGAGCGGGGCTGAGAGGGCATTCGCGGTAGAGATGCTCGGGCTCCTTGGCTCTGTCAACGATTTTGTCGTAATCTCGGACCTCTATTTCGATGACCACAATGGCGTTGTGAAACAGCGGGCGATATTAGCGGCGAGCACCCTGGCAGCTAGGTTCCCGGAATCACCTGAAATCGGCTCCTGCCAGAAGATGGTAAACGACGCTCGGGAGAGGAACGGAACAAAGGTCCCGGATGCTCTTGGCTCCCGGTTCTGTTAGCTTTTTTCTTTGCCGGTAATTTACTGAGCCCCGAACAGCTTTGCAATCTCTTTAGCTCTCGGATGGAATATCCTTGTCTTCCAGTGATAGTTTGATGTCCTGATGTCAATATGCGGCATTCCGTCCGTTTCCCCATATCTGATTTCCGTTATTGTGAAGTTCCTGCGAAGGCCGCTGTTAAGCAGGTCCTTCTCCCCACTCGGGTCCAATCCCATGCCCCAGAAATTTATCGAGCCAAAGCTCTGCCTTGTTATGAATATGGAGCCAACCAGAATGCGTTTGTTCGTGACGGCCACTTCCCTGACCATGCCCCGCCTCCCGCGCTTTACTGGGGGCCATTTTATATGGCAGGGCCTCATCCCGATAACTATGTTCTCGCCCTCAGCCAAATCGAAGCTCTCATTTGTCTCCAGCCTGAAAAGATGGCTTTCCTTCCATTTCCGGTAGTCCCTCATATAGCCATCAATCCTCTCCTTCTCCGGAGTTGTTATGAAAATGGCAAGGTCAAATATAGCGGATAAGAAAATGAAGAGCAGGAATGCCCCCAGCATTATCGTAAGCGTCCCTTCTTGGCTGGCAACCCCCAGAACCGGCCGCATGCCATGTGGAAGCAGCAGATAGGCAATTATCAGGAAGAGTGTCACTGCCGCGAAAAAACGCGGGATGGCATTAAGGCGAAATCCCCCATTCTCATCATCTGCTGCCGGATAATCCATAATTATCTCCTCCATAAGCTAATTATTATGCCTTCCTGGTCTTCCTTGGGCGTTCTCTCCCGCCCCCTAGCAATCTGTTCCGGTGCGTCTGCGCAGCCCTTCTCAAGACCTTGAAGTACTTGTCTCCAGCATCCCGAACATCCACTGAAAGCTCCTCAACAAGCCTCTTGGCATTGGCCTCCAATCTCTCCGGTTTTTCATCAGGCTTGACAATCTTTGGGTCGAGCATGAATCTTGAAATGACGCTCTGGATGAGCCTTGCATGGGATATGTGCGCCTCTGCCGGCAGACCGTCAAGCATCTCCTCAAGCACCTCGGCTCCCTTGATTGCAGAGTCTGTCGAATCCTCAATCCTGCTATCGAGCTTCCTGGATATTGCGGCAATCCCCTTTGCCTCTTTTGGCACTTCTGCCTTCAGCCTCTCGAATCTGAACATCTCCGGGTCTGAGTCCTCCGGGTCCCTTCCGCTCTTTACAGCAATCAGGTAATAGGCGCTCCTGGTGGCGCCAATCGCCTTATCAAGCACATCCTGCCCCATCGTAGAGCCAATCCTCTCCTGTGCCGCATCATCAAGCTCAATCCTGCTGTTTGCATCCATCACGATATCGAATCCGAGCTTCCTGAGGCCTTCCTCGAAATCCCCGCAGAATCTCTTTCCGGTGCTTGCCAGGAGAAGGGAACTTCCTTCCTTTAGCACTCTCCTGGCTTCGGAGAGGATTTCCTTAACAAGGCTCGGATGCTTCCTTGAATGGAACTGGTAGAGGCTCGAGCACTCGACAAATGAGAGCGAGCCGTCCTTGATTGGGGAATCTGGAAGCATGGCATTTGCCCGCAGCGCATTTCCGGATTCCCTGAGCATGTCAGGTTCGGCATCTATGTCTATTACTGTCGGCAACTTCTGGTCCCAGTACTCTATCTCGGCTTTTAGATCCTCCAGCGCTCCATGCACTTCTCCTGGCCCGCTAAGGAAACTGGCACCAATCCCAAGAGCGGGGATATCTCCCTCAATTGAAAGCCGAATTGCGTGGAGCATCAGGAGCCTTGTCGAAAGGTATGGGGCAATGTATGCAAATCCTTCGGAATACTTCTTTGCCAGCTCTCCTCCCCAGTTATCGGTGGACATGCTAAGGCGCACAAGCTCTCCGGTGCTCAGGCCGGAGCTGGCATTTCCAGGGGAGATGTGGAGCTGTCCCATGCCCTCCCCATTTGGCCCGGCAACCTCAGTTTCGCAAAGCTGCAGGCAATCCGAGATTCCGCTGAAGCTCGTTCCTTTCTTTGCCCCGCTCAGCCTTTCTGCTACTATCGCATATTTCTTTCCGCTTTTGTTCCAGCCTTCGCTCAGTTTCCTTCCAGAGAGGGCTCTGGAAATCTTCTTTCCGGCCCGGACCGCGTATTCATCCCTCACTTCATGGGCGAATTCCCTGGCGCTCTCGAAATCATCGAACCATCCGACAGCAACCATTATCTTAGGCAGCGTATCATCATACCAGGAAGCGCCGTTTGAGCCCGAGAATATGCGCTTTGAGGAATTGACCCAGGATGATAAGCCGCTCTTCTTGAGCGCTCCCTGTGCCAGGCGCCATTTCTCCTTCCGCGCTTCCTCCAGCGAAGGGAACCTATCAGTAAATGCCTTCTTTGCCTCTTCGATTGTGAAGTTCCCCTTACTCTCCCAAATACCCTCCATTTTCTGTTTGTAGTTTTCCTCCTTTACTTTGTTTGAAAAATCCCTGGCTTCTTCCAGCGTATCAAACCATCCCGCCCCAAGCATGAGGTGCGGAAGCACCGTGGGGTACCATTTGCCGGGTTTTCCATTTTCCTCCTTGAACATAGCACCTGTCCTGAAAAACCAGTGCCCGCTCTTTTCCTTGGCCTTCTTGGCAAGCCTGGAGGGTGAGAGCAGGGCCGGATTCTCAACGACCGCCGCCTTCGATGGGAATTCCTCTGAAAAAGCCTTGTATATGTCATGCTCATCCATCTTGTCCCGGTCGCGCAGGCTGATTCCGAATTCTAGTGCTTCCTCCATTGTCGCAAACCAGCCGGACCGGAAAGCAAGGGCGGGAAGGACACTCTCATACCATTTCTTGCTCTCCCCGCCAAATATCCTGACTGCGGGGTGGAACCATTTCCATCTCTTTGCCTCTTTCCCGCCTCCCTTTGCTTTCTTATGAATCTGGCTCGGGCCTATTGAGGCGGGATTTGCCCGAACCGCCTCCAGAGAAGGGAAACACCTCATGAATGCCTCAACTACCTGCTCTTTGCTCATAAGCCCTCTTGCCCGCCGATGTTTTTCATGCCTGCGGACGGATGCGGCGGCCTCTACCTTCTCAACAAACGCCCTGGCTTCTTCCTCACTGGAGAACCATCCTGCCTTCAATATCAGCTGGGGCAGCGAATCCCGGTACCAGTCAGCCCTCTCTTCACCCTCGCGTCTAAATATTGTGCGGGCCGAATAGTACCAATGGCCCTTGTGCAGCCTCTCAACTATCGCAGGCCTTCCAAGGGCCGCAAGGTCTTTTTCTGCTTCCTTAAGAGAAGGGAAATCATTCTGGAATCCCTCCACAATCTCATCCATGCCCATTTTCAAAATTTTCTTGGCTGTCTCCTCCGCCCTGCTTTTTATGGAAGCCCTTCGGACCTCTTCAGAGAATTCCCTTGCCTCCTCAAAAGAGCCGAACCATCCTGCCTCAAGGGCCAGGTTTGGCAGGACCATTCCATACCATGATCCGATGGATTTTCCCTTGGATTTCCTGAATATCGAGCCGGCTGAATGGAACCACCTCCTTCCCTTGGCATCTTCCAGCTGCCTTACTGCGGACCTGCTTAGGGCTGAGATGTCTCTGCGGGCTTCTTCAAGAGATGGGAAAGCCTGGCTGAATGCCTGGATGATTTCCTCCTTGCCCATCTTCTTGTTGCGTTCCTTGCTGCTAAACTCCCGAACTTCTGATGCGAACTCCCTGGCCTCCTCAATTGTAGTGAACCATCCGGCCTCCATTGCCAGGCCTGGCAGCACCTGCCTATACCACTTGCCATTTTTCCCATCCTGCTGCATGAACGCCGTTTTGGCTGAGTTGAGCCAGGCACCCCCTCCTGCAACCTCCTTGGCTGCCTTCGCTGCGCTAAGGCGGCTAAGATCCTTCTCTGTTTCCTCCATGCTGGGGAATGCCTGCCTGAAGGCTTCCACAATTTCCTCTTTTGAGAAATTTCTTCGCATATCTTTCAGTGGCTTTGTTGCTTCCAGTTTTCTGGATTTGCGCACTTCTTCAGCGAATTTGCGGGCTTCATCCATATTATCGAACCAACTTGCCCTCATCACAAGCCCTGGCAGCACTTCATCATACCAGTTCCCATTTCTCCCATCCGCCTTGCTAAAGACTATGATTGCGGTATTGTAGAAGTCACGTGTTGGCTTATCATCCGAATTGACGAACGCAGCGCATGCAAGGGATTCCATTTTCCCCCTCGCATCCTCAAGGGACGGGAATCTCTTGCTGAATTCGCTCATCAGCTCATCATCATCCATTGCCCTCTTTGCCCTGGATACCCTCTCTATCCCCTTTTGCTTGCCGCAGGCCTTAACTTCCATTGAGAAAGCCTTCGCCTTTTCAATGTCATCGAAATATCCAAGGGAATGGAGCAGGCCCGGAAGGGCGTTTTCATACCAGTTCCCCCTCTTCTGCCCCGCCTCTGCATACAGGCTGAGAGCCAGATAGTACCAGTTCGGTTCGTTTCCTTTTGCCGCAGCAAGCGCCCTTTTTGTAGTTAGCTCGAACATGTTCGCTTTGGCGTGCTGTAGGCTAGGGAAAAATCGTGTGAATTCTGCCTTTAGGAGTTCCAGCCTCTCCTCTCTGCTCCTTGCCATACCAGTAATAATATGCATAATTACATTTATATACGTTTCTTGCCACCTTTGGCTTTATGGCAACTTATCTCGCAGCCTTTCCTTAAAAAAAGTCGAATTGTCTAAAAATGGGGTATGAAAAAAGAAGCATCCAGGATTTCGTTTCCGATTCAGGGATTTCTCCCGAATCCCTGGCCAACAAGCACCTTCTCTCTGAACTCATCCACTATGCTCCCGACATAGAGCGAGAGCGAGCCAAAGAGCATTGTAAGGGCGGTTGTTACACCCAGGAAGAACCCGATTGCGAAGACGTCCATCTCGGGGTCCATCTGGCCCATCGCCAGGAAGGTGTAGAAAGAGAGCCCGAGGATTGCCGCGCAGTAGAGGGCGATTACCCGGTACCTCCCGATGATTATCTTAATTCCTGCCAGGCGGAGCAGGGTCTGGCCGAATGCCCCGATAATGGAATACAGGAATGAGAATATAGGGATTATCGCGAATATCTCATTTGCCCCAAGGCTAGTCCTGAATGAGAAGTTCCCTGATTCATCCCCGAATATTGAGAGGAATATCGAGAGGAAGGACTCGGAGAAGAAAGTGGAGACAAGCGCAACCGAGAGCATGAATATGATGAAAAGAACTGCCGGGAAGGCGAACCAGTTCTCGATTATGGATAACCCGAAATCGATTACCCAAATGATTGGCATCTCTTCTTTCTTTTTCATATAAGGAGAATAGAATCACTAGATTAAAAAATACTCTCGGGGCTCTTGCCCTTCCTAAGACGCCTTGCCAACTGCAGGGTTGATACTAACAAGCTGCGCAAGCAGCGCTTCCCTGCCATACTCGTACTTCAGGCTGATTATGACATTGTCCCCGTCCCTTACCTTGAACGGCGTCGCGTAGAAATGCTCATCAGTAACTTCGAACGGAACCCCGTTGCAGAGCATCCGGTATTCGCCGGTAGTCTGCCCTCCCGGGTAATGCAGTTCTGTTTTGAGGAGGAGCGAGCCAGAGGTAATTTCTCCAGGCACATCTGCTCTTGCCCTGAAGCTTATGATGGCATCCACCCCGTCCCGGTCAATGGTCCTCATGTCGACTACATCGAAGATTTCAGGATCTGATATCGGCACTCCGGATGCGTTGCAGAGGGTAAGGGTGGAGACTGCCTTCTCCGGGATGAAAACCGTATCTTCCCCAACATGCGCGCGTATGAATCTCATAGCCTTGACCATCGGCTCAGATAGCAGCCCTGTCCCAATCAGCTCTGCCAGAACGAAATCCACTTTTTTTGGGATATAATAGCTCATCAGCCAGTCGAATATGTTGCTCTCGATGATTTCCAGCCGGTCATTGAACCCGAGCCTCGCAGCGCTACGGACAAGAACCCTGCAGAGCTCTTCTGATTGCTCTATTGCGACAACCTTTCCCCCTCCCGCATTCAGGAACGCGAAGGAAAGCGGCCCGCAGCCTGCCCCGAGGTCGATTGCAGTTGCGCCTTCTTCAGTTGCATTCTCAACAATTTCCATCAGGTCAAGCGTCCTGTGCTCGTCTTTGAGGCACTGGCCCCCAAGCGTATTCCTGGTTTCATTGACCTTTGCCATCTCTTCGAGCATGACAGCGCGCATCTTTTCCCTGGAGTGGCGCTTTGGCCTGCCGCTTTTGGAAATCCTTCTGGCCGCTAGATTCTTCATTGAATATTATATGGTAATTAATGTATATAAATGTTTGTAGAAGAAGGGCTACCTTCTTGAGAATCCGACAGAAGTAATCTCCCTTCCAGTTGTTCCGACTGAAACATCCCATGAAGCACCTTCTGCCTCAACGATGTCCCCGTCCCTGAACCTGTGGAGCACCTGGTGCTGCTCAACCCACACGCCAAGATCAAGCTCATTTAGGACCATCGGAAGGACATACATCACGTATTCATTGCCTTCCTCATCCCACGTGAATCCGTGCAAGTTGTTGAATGCCTCCATGCGAAATCCATTAACTGATACTGTGGTCTGGATTGAGTTGGAATCAGGGTCGATGAATACTTCCTCCATCTCTACCGGAGTTGGGGACTCGAATACCCTGTTCCTCTCATGCAGGGCCTCCCCGCCGCAGAACTCGCCTTCCATGCACCTTGTCAGCTGGATTTCCGCGTCTTCCGGGTCCTCGCTTGTAACATGCACTGCCCAGGTGGCATCATCCATGAATGGCCTCAGGTCGATATACGGAAGAACCCCTAATTCACTCCTGTAGAAAAGATCGTGCATGCCAAGTTCATCTCCCTGGACCAGGAAAATCCCTTCTGCGAATTCAATTTCCATGCCTATCATGGTCTCATAAAGGATGAATTCAGGATCATCTTCGTAGACCACCCTCTCCAGGGTAGTGGTTTTTGTATAGGCAAAATCATTGCTGTCATATATCCTGATTTCAGCACAGGGGACATATCCTTCTGAATCAAGGGCATATCCTGCAGATACCCTGATATTGCCGGTCAGTTCAATTGAATCAGGCGGGGATAAGATGCTCCCTAGTGATGACGTGAGTGTCTCTCTTGCCCGGAACCCTTCTGGCCCCCTGACATCCACATCGACAAGGTTGCCTGTCCACAGGCCAACTGCGTCTGGGCCAACTTCAACGTTTTCAACTTCTATTTCGAATCCCATGTATTCAAGTTCAGTAGTTCTACAGCCTTCCCCGCGATATTCCCTTTCCATCGCGAATGAGATTTCCTCTGTTTCAGTCTCGGTCAACGTAATTGTCCTTCTTACATCCGAATCAGGCTCTGCATCAAACGGAGCATCAGCATCATGATTGTCAATATCAGAATCAGGGCCAGAATCAGGCCTTGCATCAGGGGCAGCATCAGGGCCGGATGCGTCTGTTGGAGGGTTCGGCCTCACATCGAGGGCCGTCTTTGCGCCGCAGCTTGTTATGAGCGGAGCTACAAGTAGCGCAGTAGTGACAACTGCTCTCTTGAACCAGTTGCTTTTCTTCTGCTTCTCTCCTTTCTTGCTTCCGACTTCCCCGCTCTTTAGCTGCCTCTCGACCATACTGGATATATATGTGTAATTAGGTTAATAAACGTGATGATTGACGTGAAATAACCTGAAATCACGCCAATGCTAGGGAAAAATTAAAAGGAAAGGAAAATACTTCGATAATTATTAGCCAAAATATAGACCTAGTAGTTCTCCTTCGGCTTCTCCCCTCTTAGCACCCTCAACACATTCCTCTTGATTAGCGCCGTAACTGGAAGCGCCCCGACAACTTCGATAATCCTTGATTCGTTCTTGAGCAGCTTGACCAATGCTTCATCATCCATTCTTTTCATGTTCTCGACCTGCGCGTCCCACACAGGGTCATTGTAGTTCTGCCCCCAGAAGACCAGGGCCCGCGCGATATGGAATGTCAGGTCATGCACCCTGGCCTCCGCCCTCCTCCTGTCATAATTCTCCTTGAGGGCGGCATCATCACTGGATTCCTCGATAGCAACAGCAGCTGCCAGTCCGGATTCAATTCCTCTCCGAACCCCTTCTGCGGATAATGGGGTTGCATCCAGGCCGGCGTCCCCTATCCTGATTATGCCATTCTCGCACTGGGCAAGCATCCGCGGATATGGAATCAGCCCGAGCAGGCTCTCCCTAAGGTATCCTGACTGGGGGATGGTGTTGAATGTCTCCTCCACAATCTGAGCCCCCCCGAAGTGTCCTTCCATCTGCGGGTCGTTGGCAATCTCCTTCCACATGCGTTTCCTGTGGATATCCAGTATCATGTTTCCGGTAATCCCCGGCGCCTGCAGAAGCCCCGGGCCCCCAAAATCATCCATGGTAAAGACCACGTGATGGAAATCCACAGGATAGAAGCAGGCGCAGGAGGTGTTGGTCGGATCCTCCGTATCCCTGTTCGGGTCGGTATCCAGCCTGAAGACCCCTCTCTTGAGGAACCAGTCAGGGAAAGGTGTTTCCACCTTCAGCAGGAACTCCGAGCAGTTGTGCCACTCTATCGGGACGAAATTCGGGGAAGTCAGCATCTTAGCCCCACTGGCGTCTATGAGGACATCATACCTGAATGCGCCATTGTCCGTGAATACCTGCTTGTTCTTTGCATCTATACCTTCCACTGTGGTTCCGAATACGAAGTGGTCCAGCATGCCGACGCTCAGTATTGCATGGACAGTCACAGGGTCCATGTTGTCCAGGGCGCACCGCCATCTCGCCTCTCCATTCTGGGAGACGAAGGCGAATGTGTCCAGCTGGTTGCGCACCATAGCCGTTTCTGCCCATTCCCTTATCTGGTTGTCAGAGAGGCAGTGGAACGCGCCCATTATCTTTCTTCTCCTCTCACTGCCCTCGAAGGTGTGCTCGAAGTGCGGGTATTTTTCCTTGTCCCCGAATCCGAAGGCGTCTTTTTTCAGGGCTTCCCTCAGGGGCTGCATAAGGTCGAATTTGTCGATTAGCGCCCTATGCCACTTCCTCCATGTGCAGTATTTGGAGTTCGGGTGGGTCAGGTCCTTGTTCCTCTCCACCACTTTCAGCCGGACTTTCCCGTCCTGGACAGCTTTCCTCAATGCGGCGGTAATCCCTGATCCGGCAGAGCCGCCTCCGATGACTACAACTCGTTTCATGGGAACAATCGTGCTGCGAGGATGTTTTAATGGTTTTCTAGACAACTGCTTGAAACTGAATACCCAATTTACCATCTATCCTTAACCTATTATACGTCTGAAATAACCAGCCTCCCGCTAGCTTTATAAACCCGCACCTCCATATTAATCGTCCTATCTATCCTGCTGAGGATTGATAGGGCCCCAATTTGTTTTGGATTCCCCTCGTGGGAAGACGCTAAAAAACATTTAGAGGCTTTGTTGGCACCCTGGTTCTCTGGGACTCTGGTTCTTCAGACCGGGTGCTGGTCTCTCCCCGTATTTCGGGGAAATTGATGCGTGTGAAATGATGACAAGAAGCTAAAAACTGGAAGTAATTCTTCAAGACGAAAGTCTTGATGAGTGAGAACCATCTTAGCAGAGGTTAATTTGCTGATACAAACCACATAGTGGATGGCTGGGCTGAGGCCCGCACGGCCACGCGGCAAGCGGCGAAACGCCCTGGGTAGACGCACGCAGTCTTTGATCCAGGGATCTGGCGGTGCACAGTAATGTGCAGTAACCCACCGAAATGAAGCATCTTAGTAGGTGGAGGAAGAGAAACCAATTGGGATCCGGATAGTAACAGCGAGTGAAATTCGGAGAGATCAAGCTGAATTCCATTGCGGTAACGCAGTGGTAGATGTGGCGGGGAGTATCCTTTCTGTGAGCAGAAGTCGGCTGGAATGCCGTACCATAGCGAGTAATAGTCTCGTATGCGAAGCAGTGGAGGAGTGATCCAATGAAGAGTAGCGTACCCCGGTTAGGGTGCGTGAATATGGGTGCATCAACATCCAAATCTAAACATGAGGCCTTAGACCGATAGCGAAATAGTAGCGCGAGCGAATGCTGAAAAGCACCGGGGGACCGGTGTGAAAAGAACCTGAAATTATGTGGTGACATTATGGTATGGCACGAAAGGGATTAGGACAATGGAAGCGACTGTTGGTAACGGCAGGAGCGACATTGTTTAACCGGTGTCATATCTTCCTTCTCGAAGCAAGAACCAAGGAGTTAATGGATGTGGCAAGACGAAAGTCGAAGCGAAAGCAAGCGCCCGCAGCAGGCTTGTCCTGTCAGGGGCATCGTGGTAACTCGCGATCAGTCACATTCATCAGACCCGAAGCCATAGTGATCTACGCCTGAACAGGGCGAAGTCAACCTGACGGTTGATGGAGGCCCGCAACTAGTGGTGGTATATTCCCCTTAGGTGATTTGGGTGTAGGGGTGATAGTCCTGTCGAACATGGCGATAGCGGGTTCCCTTCGAAATGTGTCTTAGCACAGCGTCTCCTGAGAATTATATAGCGGTAGAGCACCGATTAGGCGGAGCGGCCCCGAGAGGGGTCACCATCTTCTCAAACTCCGAATGCTGTATATTCTAAGACGGAGGCAGTGGGGATTGCGGAGTAAGTCCGTAGTCCCTTACGGGAAAGACCGTACGCAAGGCTAAGGACCCTAAATGCTGGTTAAGTGTTAATCATCAAGGAGTCTCTACTCAAAGACAACCGGGAGGTAGGCTCAGAAGCAGCCACCCTCTAAACAACGCGTAATAGCGGACCGGTCGAGAGTGCAGATTCTTAAAATTCACGGGGCTAAACCAGCTTCCGATACCTTGCCAGAGCCAAAAGCTCATGTGTAGGGGGGCGAACGGGTTGCGCCGAAGCGCGGTGGTAACATCGTGTGGAGCGGCCTGTTATGAACATCTTGGTGTTAGTAGCAGCATATCCGGATGAGAATTCCGGACACCTCATAGAGCAAGGATTCCTCAGCCACGTTCTTCAGCTGAGGGTTAGGCGATCCTAAGGGCCATGGTAAAACCTGAAGCCCGAAATCAGGGAATCCGGTTAATATTCCGGACCTATATGGGTAGGCGCGGTAACGCAAGCCTACTTCTTACGCCTTTGGATATGTGAAGCGGCTTCGGCCGTCTGATAGAAGTAACTCCGTGGAGTCTCATTGTGAGGAGAAGCGGATGAAATCTTTAGGGGAAACTTCATTGAGTCCGGGGGTCCATGAAAAGTGAAGTAGGAACGATCCCATATAATCGTACCCAGAACCAGTACAGGTGCTCTAGCTGAAAAGGCTAAGGTGTGACAGGATAACCCAAGCAAGGGAACTCGGCAAGTTAGCCCTGTACCTTTGGTAGAAGGGGTGCCTTCGCATGCGTAATGTGGAGGTCGCAGTGACAAGTGGAGTGCGACTGTTTACCAAAAACACAGGTCATCGCAGAGCGGAAACGCTGAGTATGATGGCTGACGTCTGCTCACTGCCAGTACCTGAACACCGGTTTCAACCGGGAGAAGGGCTGGTAAAGAGCGGGGGTAACTCTGACCCTCTTAAGGTAGCGTAAACAAGGCCAAGAATCATGTTTACATGAGGATTGCCTTGAGTTTGCGGTAATTGTTGCCAAAAGCAAGTCGTTAAAGTAGTGAGGAAATCCTCGATCTATATCCTTAACCGGATATGGCCTTGACGTAATACCTCGCCGCTTAATTGGCGGCTTGCATGAATGACGTAACGTCGCTCCAACTGTCCCTGCTTGGGACCTGGTGAACTCACTGCCCGGTGAAGATGCCGGGGACTTCCAGAGGGAAACGAAGACTCCATGGAGCTTTACTATAGCCTGATGTTGTGATATTGAGTTGGCTACACAGTGTAAGTGGGAGCCGTTAAGCTGTGCCTTCCGGGGTACAGATAGGCAAAAGTGTAACACCACTTAGTTAGTTCGATATTGCTTACCCGCAAGGGGACAGCGTCAGGTGGATAGTTTGGCTGGGGCGGTACGCCCTCGAAAAGGAAACAAGGGCGCCCAATGTTCTGCTCATGCCGGTCAGAAATCGGCAGTAGAGGGTTAAAGACAAATGCAGGGCTGACTGTATTTCTCATAGTATGGAATGCAGAGACGAAAGTCGGGCTTAACGAACCTTGAAATCCCTTTGATGAGGATTCAAGCTGTCAGACAAGCTACCCTGGAGGTAACAGGCTCGTCGCGGGCGAGAGTACACTGCGATGTAGTCAAAACGTTTCTTTTGAACTAGGACTACTTCGCGTGCGTATCGACCCCGCGGTTTGGTACATCGCTGTCGGCTTGGGATATCCTGGCCGTGTAGGAGCGGCCAAGGGTTGGGTTGTTCATCCATCAAAATCCCACATGAGCTGGGTTCAGTACGTCGCGAGACAGTACGGTAGTATCTCCTGGAAGTGTTGTCTCTTGAAAGGAAGGATCCTTGAGTACGAGAGGAACGGGGATCCGGCGCCTCTAGTCTACCGGTTGTGAATTGCATTGCCGGGCAGCCACGCGCCAACCGATAAGACCTGAAAGCATCTAAGGTCGAAGCGGCTCTTAAAACGAGGAGACATACCGCAGATAACAGATCTGTTTGATAGGACCATGGTGTAAGACGCTAGGTTCGCCGAGCGTTTCAGCCAGTGGTTACTAACGGTTTACTTCAAAGAATTCAACCTTTGCGGATGGTCCTTCTGGTTTTTGTTTCTTGTCATCATTTCTTCACTCATTCAATCATGAGGCCAACTAATTTTTTTTCTTCATTTACCTTAGCGCAAGCACTGGGTATTTATTTCGTTCGATGGAGATGTTAACTGATGGATAAGGGAATGAACAAGTGGATTCAGCTAAAGAAGCTTATCAAGGAGGCCAATGTCATCGTGGAGGTAGTGGACGCCAGGGACATAGACGGGACCAGGCTCAAGCAGGCCGAGACGATGGCTGGCACCAACCGGCTCCTTATCGTCGTCAACAAGGTGGATTTATTGCCCGAGGACATTGAGCTCACTTTGCCCAAGAACTCGATTGCGATTTCGGCAAAGGAAGCGGACTCCCACGAGCGGAAGATGTTCATGCGCGCGATAATCGCCAAGGCAATCGGAACCCCTGTGCGCGCGCTGTTCGTGGGATACCCGAACATCGGGAAGAGCTCGCTGATCAATCTCTTGGCCCAGAGGAGGGCGGCCAAGGTCTCATCCATCGCCGGAACAACAAAGAACGTGCAGTGGGTGAAAATCAGCGACGAGCTTATGGTCACCGATTACCGCGGCCTTTTCCCTGAATGGGAAGGCCGGATGGGGCTGGTGACAAAAGGCGCGCTAAATACCGAAGGGCACGAGGACAAGTACGCCCACGAATATGCAGACAAGGTGCTCAAGAGTATCGCATTGCGCGGATGGCTGGAGGACAAGTTCGATATCGACCTCTCACTTGCCAATACCGCAGAAGATGTCCTGGAAGCGATAGCCAGGAGAAGGAACTGGTATGTCAAGGGCGGGGAGCTTAACATCCCCGAAGCCATGAAAGCCCTGGTCCGCTCCATGCGGGAAGCTCCGGAACTCTGAATCTTTTTTTAAAATGTCCTATTTAACATAAATATGTGTTTTTATGAGCGGGGCAAAGAAGAAGCGTGAGGAGCCGATGGGCTCTATCCGTGTCATCATGGTCGGGAGGAACTCTGCCGCTGATTGCTTCAGGGAATTTGCCGAGCGCCACCGTGCAGCTTCAGAGGCCCTGGATGAATACAAAGAGGACGCCCGCCTCCTTCGTGCATATGAGGGATACAGGCGCAGATGGGGGTTCCTGTCCAAAAAGGAGTTCATGGCGGTCATGAAATACCCGGCAGATTCCGAGGAGCTTCTTCACACCGCCTTCAACATTTGCTTCATGGTGACGACCATTCTCCAGGCCGGCCCTCCGGATGATGGGGATGTCATTGTCGCAGCCAAAATCATGGGAGCCCTGGATGACCATCCCAAGATATTCGACGGGGTGTCCCTATGGGCAGAGGCCCGCACCATAAGGGGAGAGATGCTCTAGCTTTATTAACGGTTCTTGCAAAGATTAATCCATGAGGGATATCCTTCTTGTTCTTGGAATAACGTTGATTCTTTTTTTCGGGTGCACGGGCAACGGCCAGTCATCGCAGGCTCCATCCCTGGGGGTCCAAACACTTTCGGAGCCTTCAATCTTGGTTTTACCAAGGGAGAGCACAATCCCCGCCGGCGCGGTCAAAATAACCCCTGAAACAGACATGTATCCGCCGATTCTGCATTCTGAAGATTATTTTGAGCCTGTTCCGCTCTCGGGACCTATAAACAGCCGGGGCGCCGAGGATTCCGCCTTCATCCGCCCTGACGGCAGCGAGATGTTCTTCTTTTTCACTCCGGATCCATCAATCCCGGCCGAGAAGCAGCTTTTTGACGGGGCAACGGGCATTTATTCCTCGAAGAGGGTGAACGGCCAGTGGGGCGAGCCGCAGAGAATTGTCCTGAACAATGACATATCCCTCGAAGGCTGCGAGTTCGTTCAGGGCAACAGAATGTGGTTCTGCTCTGCCCGAGCCGGGAACAACCGTGAAATCGACTGGTATGTGGCGGATTACGAGAATGGGGAATGGAAGCGCTGGCGCCTTGCCCAGGACCTCAATGAGCTTGGGGCGGGCGAATTGCACATAACCTCGGATGGGCAAGCCGTCTACTTCCACGCCCAGATGGATGGGGGCAGGGGAGGCTATGACCTGTACGTCTCAAGAAAGGAGAATGGAGAATGGTCGGAACCAGAGAACCTGGAACACCTGAACTCGGTGGAGACTGAAGGATGGCCATATGTCAGCGAGGATGGGCCTGAGCTCTGGTTCACGAGGGATTACAATGGTTCGCCAGCAATTTTCAGGACAAGGTTCGAGAATGGCAGGTGGGCAGTCCCATACCTTATCGTTTCCCAATTTGCCGGGGAGCCGACGGTGGACTATGAGGGCAACCTGTATTTCACGCACCATTTCTTCCAGAATGGGCAGATGCTGGAAGCGGATATCTACGTCGCTTATAAAAAGTAGCTGTATGCCGCTCTGGTGCGCTTAAGCTAAAATTCAGATCGGATACAGCCTGGTGAATCTCGGGTCTTTGGCGTCATTGGCGAATCTACGGAGCCCCAGCTCAATGAATTGAGGCCCGATCGAGTAGATGTCAACCCTGATGGGGCGCTCAAAGCACTTTTCATAGTCCCTCCTTCCGGATTTTCGTCCGAGCTCTCCCATAACTCCACCAACCCGGCTTACCATCCTAACGTTGTTATTCTCCTTCATTTTTACCACCTCCCGTATTAACCGCAGCTGTTCTCATATATATACCTTTTTGAAATAAATCTGTATAATTGCACATTGTTTTTAAAAAAAGTGGTGTGAATTGCACAGAGTTTCGGGGGAACTCATTAATTACGCCATTATATGGGGGTTAGTGGTCTTTTTATAAATAATGTGATACAAATTTTCTATGTGACCAACAATGTTTAAGAAAAAATCTACTCATTCTCCCCACCCCCAGAGCGGGGGAGATGTCAATGGCAAGGCACCAAAGAAATCCGGCATCCTCCTCGCGGGCGAGCCCTCCAAGGAGCAGAAGCCGCTGCGCATCATGGCAGTGGATGATGAGCTTCTGATGCTGAGGGCGCTCCGGAGGAGCCTGGCAAAGCATGGCTTCGAAGTGGAAGCCTTCAGCTCCGGCGCGGACGCTATCAGGGCATACCCGGAGGGAGCATTCGACCTTGTGATATCGGGCCTTGAAATCATGGCGGCCCTGCGCGAAATCGACCCTGACTCAAGGATAATACTCCTGAGCGGAAGCGTCGATTCTGTGGATCAGCTGCTAACTCTCACAGAGAGGGGGGCAGACCTTGTTCTGAACAAGCCGGTAACCGAAGAGCAGTTGCGCTTCGGGATTGCCCAGGTGCTCGGGCAGCAGGACGTTCTCGAGGAGCTTCTCTCAAATCCCTGCACTGGCGGGAATGGCAGCTCCTAAGCAATTATAACCTTTTTCTAATAATCTTCTTCATGAAATTCTGGAAATTATCATTAATCGGGATTGTTTTTCTGGTATTAGCGACCTCTTCTTTTGCCGAGACCACCTGCACGCGAAACGGCTGTGATATCGAAATCACCCTGAAAATCGCCTTCCAGGGAGCGACCCCCCAATACATCAACAATGTCGAGACTGAGATTGAGGGGGTGTGGAACGGGCCCAACGGCTTCCAGACAGTCGGCGACTGCAAGTGCAAAATGACATTCAATGTGATAACAAGCACTGCGGCAGACTGCAAGAACAATCCGCCTGCCGGCTGGCACTGCGTGATGGTGACCGATTACAACAACGACCCTCCAAGGAACCAGACCAACTGGAACGGGGCCAAGTTTTACATCGGCTACATGTATGGCGTCTCTTCAGGAAATGGCGGCAACAGCCAGATGGGCTGGTGGTCCAACATAATGAGCCGCCCTGTGGACCCGAACAACCCTGGAGGGGAGCACTACAAGGATTTTGCCCATGAGGCTGGCCACATGATGGGGCTGGAAGACGGCGATGGGGGGATAATGTCCCAGACCTCGGGGCCGAACTCCAACCCCACGCAGGCCAACCTAGATGAAATCGCCAATGATGTCTGCGGGAACAACTACTGCCCTGATTCCTGCTGCTGCGGGAACAGCGAAATCGACAGAACCAAAGGGGAAACATGCGACCCTATGGCCATGCCCGACGGATGCGCGCAGGGCCAGTCCTGCTGCGCGGTGTGCTGCAACTGCTATGGCCCGCTCTGCATAGCCGCCAATGGCGAATACACCAGCGAGCAGGCCTGCCAGTCCTCCTGTGGGGGGAGCGCCAAATGCTACAAGAACTACAAGAGCGGCTGCTGGGACTGTGTGAGGCAGAACATCGTAGTCCATGGCACCTGCCGGGACCCGACGAACATACGGGGCAATTCCAACTGCGACCATGTCCAGAGGACTGTGGTTGAGATAGTTGCCGACTTCTACGACACCTCTTTGAGCAGCGCGCCGATAATGGGCGATGTCTTCAGGAACGAACGGATTAACATTGACGTGGAAGGAAGGGGAATCGGGCACATAGTTACTTCTGAAGGGGCGATAATCGAATCCGGGGATGGCCCTGTGGATGGCGGGACGGTCACAATCACGACCGACAGCGACACTGTTGAGTATCTCGCGGCGGATGAGATGACTGTCCAGCAGGGGGTCTCAAGCGGAAGAATCAGGATAGACGGGCTCGGTATCGTCGATGGGATGAAATTCGGCGTCTATCACCTGATATTCGACATCTACAACCTCGTTTCGCCCGGGCCGGAATTCATTCCTCCGGAATATGGTGATGAGCTCCCCCTGGAATACCAGGAGCAGATGCTTGAGATTATCTATGCTGAGCCGGCCTCAGGAGATGATGGGGTATATGACCCGGAGCATGTTCCAGACGGAGGCTATATCGGCTCCAATGTTTTCCCGGAATAATCCGGGCGTTTTTTCATTTTTTGCCAAGCTTTATTAACGCTCAGAGGGATTCTCCTTTCATGACTGAAAAGGATGGAAACATCAGGATTTTCGGCGGGGATGGCGAGATCGGCGGCAACAAGGTTCTGGTTGCCGATAAAAAAGAGAAGATATTCCTTGATTTTGGCCAGTCGTTCAAGCACCTTGATGACTATTACGTTCAGTTTTCCTACCTCTTTCCAAGGGGCAGGTTCGGGCTCAAGGACTATTTCGAATTTGATTTGATGCCCAGGCTCGAGGGCCTTTACGGGGAGCATTTCCTCAAAGACACGGACATGAAGTTCGCCAAGCCCGCCTATGACGCGGTATTCCTCAGCCACGCGCACTATGACCACCTTGCCCACGCGCGCTTCCTCCACCCGGGGATTCCCATACATCTTGGGGAAGCGACAGAAAGGATTGTGCGCTCCACTGAGAAAACCTCCTCCAAGGCGGGAACGGGGATGCTTCCAGCCGGAGCCCCAGTGCACAAGTTCAGGAGCGGCAAGAAGGTGGATGTCGGAAATATCTCGGTAACTCCCATTCATGTGGACCATTCGGTCCCAGGCGCCTATGGATTCATCGTGGAAACTTCCGGGGGCTCGATTGCATATACCGGGGACCTGAGGCAGCATGGGCCAAGGGCGGACATGACCGAGGAATTCCTTAAGAAGGCAGAAGGGGTTGATTCGCTTATAATTGAAGGGACGCGGGTGGGCCCAAAGGAGGAGCAGAACCGGAGCTATTTCTCCGAGCAGAAGGTCTTTGAGGGCAGCATGGAGGTTGCTGAGAAATGCGATGGGGCGCTGATTACCAGCCGCTATCCAAAAGACCTGGACAGGTTCAGGACTTTCTATGAGATTGCCAAAAAGACCGGCAGGCAATTGATTATCTCAATCAAGACCGCGCATCTCCTGCTTTCCCTCAAAGGGGACGAGGGGATATCCCTGCCCGACCCGCTCAACGACAAGCACATCAGGATTTACGGGCGGGAGAAGAAAATCTACTATGATTTCGAGAAGGAGCTGATAACAAAGTGCGTCAACAGCAGGTATGTCGCCAAGAGGATGGATGAATTAATATTCGAGATTGACTTCTACACTTTGCCCGAATTAATCGACCTCAAGCCCAAGAAGGGGCATTTCATACACTCCATGAGCGAGCCGTTCCAGGAGGACCCGCTCAGCATCCTCTCGGATGAGGTCCTCCAGAACTGGCTGGACCATTTCCATCTGGAGAGGCACCAGCTGCACGCCTCAGGGCACGCGTCAATGGAGGAGATTTTCGGGATGATTGAGCGGATTGGTGCAAAGAAGGTCTATCCTATACACACCGAGCACCCGGAGCTCTTCAATAAGCATTAAAAACGGGCACTCCAGAAAGATGATACGATGTTCAAACAGAACTTAGCCCTGAGGGGATTGCAATCTAAAATCGGCAAGGCGCTCTCAGCGATACCGCTATCCCCGAACTCCTGGACCCTCCTTTCAGTGCTGATGGCTTTCGTGGGGGGGATGGTGATTGCGGTATCCGGCAATCTCCTTGCAGGCATCATCCTGTTCGCATTGTCAGCCCTGTCCGACGCCTTTGACGGCGCGGTCGCAAGGGCAAGGAACCAGGTATCCAAATACGGGGGTTTCCTGGACGGAGTCGCGGACAGGTTCGTTGAAGCGGCGTTCCTCTTCTCATTCATGTTCTTTCCCCTTCCGGACATTTTCATCCAGGCCAAAATCTGGCTCGCAGGGGTGGTTTTCCTTGGCACATGCATGCCCTCATTCATACGCGCGTATGCCCATCACAAGGAAGTGCTAACAAGCGAGCAGGCGCACGCCGTTGGCGGGATATGCGAGAGGAGCGAGAGGATGCTGATCCTGATTGTTGGGCTGGCAGCCGGGATGCTTTTCTCAATGGAGTATTTCGTATATGCCCTCATTCTTGTGTGCGCGCTATCAGCGATAACAATCCTCCAGAGGCTGGCGGCAGTCAAGCTTAAATAGCTTGCAGGCTTTTTCTTGCGCATGGCCGATATCTTTTCCTTCTTTATAGTGATGGCCGCCGGGCTGTTCTTCGCCGAATTCTTCAGGCCTTTCCATATGCCGTACGTGGTGGTTCTCATACTCACCGGCATATTGATCGGCCCATCAGCCCTCAATTTCTTCACTCCGGACGACACCATAGAATTCATCGGCCAGATAGGGCTGGTATTCCTTATGTTCATGGCAGGGCTGGAGGCCAGGCTCTCCGTAATGGCCGAGCTGCGCAAGTCAGTTGCGGTTCTGGCCATCCTGAACGGATTCATCCCATTCATCGCGGGGGTGGCAATCGCGCTCTCATTTGGCTATGGCTGGACCAGCGCGCTGTTCCTTGGCACGATATTCATCTCATCATCAATCGCGGTGATCATTCCCTCGCTGCAGGCCAACAACCTGCTCCAGACGAGGCTGGGAAAGACGATACTAGGCGCCACGATAGCGGAGGATGTGGCAAGCCTTGTGATATTCTCTATCCTTCTACAGACGATAAACCCGACGCACAACGTCCCGCTGCCCCTGTTCTACCTGGTGCTATTCATGTTCCTTGTGACATTGAGGGTTTTCATCCAGAGGCTCAGAAAATTCTACCAGTCCCTGCTGTCCAGGCGCGCCAGGAAGGAGATATTCGAGAATGAGGTCAGATTCATCTTCGCAATCCTCCTGGCGACGGTGGTGCTCTTCGAGATTCTCGGCCTCCATGCGATAATCGCTGGCTTCTTTGCCGGCATGGCGTTGTCCGAATCCATAAAAAAGGACATACTGAAGAAGAAGCTGCACGCGATAAGCTACGGGCTGTTCATTCCGGTATTTTTCGTAATAATAGGCTCGCAGACAGATATTCAGGTTCTCCTGGACGGCTCCGGCGTGGCGGTCCTTGCGGGCATTATCGTAATGGGCTCAGTGGCATCAAAGTTCCTCAGCGGATTCCTCTCCGGCAAGCTATCCGGCTTCACTTCCAAGGAGAGCAGCATAATGGGTAGCGCGACCCTGCCCCAGCTATCAACAACCCTGGCGGTCGCCTTCATAGGGCTTGAGCTCAATCTCTTTGGCCCCGAGCTGATACTGGCGATGACAATTTTGAGCATCCTGACGACAATCGCAGGACCATACATAATCGGCATTCTCGTTGAGCGCAAAAAGCCAAAGAGCAAATAGCCGAATGCAATAAAAAGATTGCAGGAAACTACCTCTCATGGTATCCAAGAAGATTATTGAGATAGCGCTCATAGTCATCGCGTTCATCCTTTTCCTTGGCATATTGAAGGCTTGGGGCCCATGGGTGCTTTTAGGCAACATCCTGGTCGCCCTGGTTGCGCTCAAGGTCCTTGGATGGCTCGGCATAAAGATTGAGATAAGCATGTGGAGCATACTGATTCTCCTCCTGGGGGGGATAATCGGGCTGCTGCTCGTGATGTTCCTGAGCGTCTCAGGAATAGCCTTCAAGGCCAAGAAGTAGCCTATTCCTTCTTTTTTATTTTTTTGGCGAGTATTTTCTTCATCTGGCGCACATGCGCGGTCTCATCCTTCTTTATTTTCTCAAACAACTTGACGCACTCTGCATGCTTGCATTTCTCCGCGTCTTTGATATAGCTCTCGATATGCCACAGAAGCTCCAGTTTCTTGGTCATCTGCTTGATGACGTTGTAATCGCAGTCGCATAAAGGCTTCCTGACCATTCCGAATCACCCCTGATAAGGCAACTCCCCATAGGAATATAAGCCTACTTCCTGGCCAGTTCGTATATGCAGATGAGCATGGTCCCCAGGCTGAGAAGCGCCACCACTACGAATAGCGGAACCTCTGAATTCCGCGGGGGCTCATCCATTGCCTGCATCAGTGCCCCGTTCGCGGTGGCCTGCGCCAGTTCGCCTCCCCGTGCATCCGCTTCCGGCATCGGGGGAGGGAACTCATCCCGGATGGCATAATCCATCTCGGCCCCGTAGGCTTCTTCATACGAGCCTGCCATGGGCCCTGATTCGGTTTTATCCAGGCCTGTCTCTTCCCAGCCGTCCATTGGGGTGTCAATCATTGCCGTCGGGGGATTCATTACAGGGGCAACAAGCATGAATGAGGAAGCGAGGAAAGCGACGATGGAAAGCGAGAGCATCAGCATAATCCGCATGCCCTTATGCCTGGGGGCGATTATTCCGGCCCCCTTCTCCGTAAGCTCGTAATACTTCCACTTGTGGCCGTCGTCCTTCTTCTCAATCAGGCCGGCATCCTCAAGGGTCTCAAGATGCTCCTTCACTCCGGAGACCGACATCCTCAGCTCTGCTGCGAGCTCGGAGAGGGTCTTCCTCCGCTTGGCCAGTGATTTGAGTATCTTCACCCTGGTGTCGGCTGCCAAAGCCTCGAAGCTCTTCCGGTCAAGGACAATCTGGGCCTCTTCCATGGAATACTAAGGCCCGGCAGGTCTTTAAAAAGTTAGGATATCTTTCGGTCAGGGCCTCAAAAAGCTTTATAAGGAAGCCTGAGACCTATTTAGCGGAGTTGGGAGAATGTATCATCTTGGAATAGTACAACACCTTATCAGGCCAAATGGCAGCGTGAAGAGTTCGGACGACAGCACACAGGCCGTCATCAGGATGTGGGATGAGAACCTGCTGATGATTCTTGTTGACAAGAAGCTCGGCCCGAAGATAAAGGAGAAGGACTATGTCATTGCCGATTACACTCCGATTACCGCTGATTCCCCGAACAGGAAGATGGTAATCGTGAAGGTGCTGCCCGCCGAGAAGGGCAAGAAAATGTGGCGTGACTTCGAGAAGGAGCTTGAGAGGAAGAAGACGCGGCTGCAGGAGATGAAAGGACAGCAGCAATCATATCCGTACATAAGGTAAGATTATGGAGAGCGAAGCGGTTGGGCCTTCTCCTGATTTCCGCATGGTCGGAAGGTCCAGGAGCATAGAGGAGGCCGAGCAGATTGCGCTGCAGTATGAGGCTCAGGGATTCATGACAAAGATTATCCGGAAGGGGATGGGCGGAATCACTCTTTATGAGGTGTGGGCGGCAAAAGAGCCCACCGCGATAAACTAAATTAGGAGGAATGGGGCCGCCGAGATTCGAACTCAGATCACAGCCTCCCGAAGGCTACAGCATACCAGGTTAACCTACGGCCCCAAAAATTGAGTAATTTTGACATATCTTCAGTAGGGTTTATATATCCTTTTTCACCACCCCCTAAACATGGTGGAGTGGAACCTCGGCTGGGCCAGGCGCAGGGCTGAAGGCCTGGAAATGGGGCTCGATGGGCCAAGGGACTGGATTGGCAATCTCAATCTGGACGGCTCGGAGAAAATGCTCATTTTCAGCAACCTGGTCACTATTGCCATGGCCGTGGTTTTCAATTATCCGCTCGCGACGCTGATATGGATATACTGGCTCGAGAGCGTCATCATCGGCTTCTTCGCATTCTTCAAGATTCTCCTTGCCAAGAGGCTAAAGGACGAGTCCTTCAAGAACAACCTGGCCATGGCCCTTTTCTTCGCCTTCCACTATGGATTCTTCCATATAGGCTATTTCTTTTTCCTGGCCATCCTGCCCTGGTTTGCAAGCGGGCTGAGGAACCCCGAGTACATACTGCTCACCGGGGGTGTATTGTTCATCAGCCATGGCTTCTCATTCATACTGCATGTGCTCAAGCAGCATGAGGGCAAGAATGAACAGACGGCCGACATCCTTTTCACCGAGCCCTACGCGAGGATAATCCCGATGCACCTCACAATAATCCTTTCAGGATTCGTCATCGGTTTCCTTGGGATCATCAGGAACCTGCTGATACTGGTCCTCTTCATGGGGCTCAAGACCGGAACGGACATCTACTTCCACCGGGAGAAGCACAGGATGGCAAAATGATTTTTATCTTTTCCGAACGAGCAATTCCGCGGATTCGGAAGCGCCCAGAAGCTCGACCGAATATTCCTTCCAGTCCGCTTTCGCTTTGCTCGCATAGCCTTCGGAAAGCCGGCACAGCTCAATCTTGGCAGACTCATCAACCTTCCCAAGGAGCAGGACGACTGTCACCCCGCTTCCTCCGGGGTAGCTTCCCCCGGTGCCCTCCGGCCCGGCCTCTATCGTCTCATTGACGATGTCCAGAATCTCCACTTCCAGCCCGTCCTCAAAAACAGCCTTCTGTTTTATCTCCAGCCTGAACTTCTCTCCAAATGCCAGCATGAAAAAACCTAAAAAAGGAAAAAATCAGTCCGCCAGCGAAAGCAGGACCTTCATCTTGAATGTTGTGAGGAATTCCTTGTTCTGCCACTGCCCGATGAGGTAGTCGCCTTTCACTTCGAGCACCTTGAACTTGGGAGGGCTCGGAAGGCCGTGGTCAACCGCCAGCGTCTTCCCTTTCAAATGCTGCAAAGCAGCGGCATAATCCTCTGCCCCTGCCAGAACTTCACTCAGTTTTTTTGCCATAATTCACACCTTGCTTTCCCTTCGGAACCTAAGTTTATTAGCATATCGGAGCTCAATTTGGCGGCGGGCAGGACACACTCCCAAACGCAGGCACACACCACAATCATACGTCGTTGGGCAGATGAAATGTTTATATATTTATTTCCTGAATTTCTTCCATGCACCCGAAAGAACGCAAAAGTTCCAGGAGCTATTTTGGAATAAAGGAAGAATACATCACTCTTGGGCTTATTGCACCGCTGATATTCGCCTGCATGGTGACCGATCCAATCCTTGTCTCTGTCGACAACTTCAATAACGGCCAGTCTTCGGCATTGCTGGTTTATGGCGGGTTGGAGAATCAGACATTCGATTTCAACATCTCGAAATACGTTGCCAGGGGCAACTGGTCGAAGGACGGGGTATTCGCTGATTTCACGGTGCAGATGTGCCCCACTGCTGGAGCGCCATCGAACCTTAGGTTATATTTCCCGGATACAAACAATTCTGTTCTCCTTCACGCGGGTGCGCTAGGAGGGTGCCAGAACGTCACGGTGGATACGCTGGGATTCGACCCTTATTTCAACACCACCACCGCGACCATAATTAACCTGCCGATGATTATCGAGGCCGCAATCGCGGGTGGGCAGCTCAACGGGGTCAACTTCATGATGCTCAGGAATCCCAAGATATACGATTCCTCTGAGGCCGTGACATACACCCTCATGTGGCCCTACTTCCAGTCTGACCAGGTGAGGTACAAGTGCAATGATTCGGATGTTGAACGCCTAGTAACATCTCCAGCTAAGACATGGAATTTTGCCTTTAAACTCCCGATGGATCTTCCTGCACTTCCTCCGTTGCCTTCGTTACCGGTTCCAATACCTCTACACGGCAACCAGCTAAGTAGCTCTGCAAATTTCTATGACATGCCATGCCCGGCCTATGGCATCCCTGGTAAGCATACTGGCAAGGTGACTGGTGTTCATATGTTTATTGACGGCATCGATTGGGTGGACTACTTCAACACCACCGATTATTTCAACACCACCCTGAACACCACCTACTGGGACGTGCGGACTGCCAATGCCTCACTCCCGGCGCAGAATTACAGCGTGCTGCGGATGGAATCCCCACAGGTTGCGACTGGTATGAACGCATTCTATTCAATCCCGGTCACTCCGAATGCGACAGAAAGATTCAACATATCGCTCAAACTCGCGAGCATGGACGTCTCCGGGGACATAGGGGCATCGGCGGCAGGGATAATCGCTTTCTTCAATGGCACTTCTGAACCGACGACCCAGGCACTATTGGTAACCAACCTCAGCCAGCTTCTGGTCTTCAATGAAACCGCGATAATGCTTATGTGCAATCTTTCTGGGCCGGAGGCCAGCGGGGCTCTTGGGCCATCACCGCATATTTTTGAAATCAGCAGTGAAGGCAAAAACATCAGCTATTATCTGGATGGTGCCCTGTTTGGCAGTTGCCTTGGTGAGAACGGAATCAATGATACTGTCTACTACATGTTCTCCCCTGATGCCATTACTGATGGCTGGATTGGCAACATGAGCGTGGATTCTGTAAATGTCACTTATGAGAACTGGAATGGAACTGACTGGGTGCCTTACGTTTATTTCCAGGAGACATTCGATGCCCTGAACACAACCGCATGGACAATACTGAACGACACTGCTGCCGGAGGCTCAAACTACTCGATAAAAAGCTGGCTCTACGATCCGAGCGGTTTCGCTTACTATGAGGACAACTGGCCGGCAGGGGAGCTTGACCTTTACTCATACGCGGATGATGATGGCAGCGGCATCGTGATGTATTATAATGAGCCCTTGGTCTACTTGGATGCCAGCACCAGGCTCTTTTTAGTGAATATTACCGCAAGCGCGAATGATGTTCAGGGAGACGCCTCCGGGATATTCCTGATGAGGAGCAAGATGGATCCTGATACGATGGCCAACTTCATTCCACAGGTGGCAGCAGCCATTGTCTACAATGGCACTGACTACAGCATGTTCTGCGACCTTTCGGCAGGCGCGAACGCAACTGGCACTTTCACCGTGCAGAATGATTCTTTCGGAATGTTCTTTGACAACACAACGCTCACCATGGTTGCTGGAACGACAATCCTGGACAACTGCACATTGCCGGATTCAGACCTCTATTTCGCCTTTACATCCGATCCGCTCATAGACGCGAACAACGGGAACTCAACGCTCGATTCGGTAACAATCGCCGCAGTGAACCTGCACAATGTGACCGACTGGAGATGGTTCGAGCCTGAATCGGAGGTATGGGAACAGGTCTCGGCTTTTGGTGGGGCATTCAACTTCAGCATAACATCCGATGTGATAGTCAGGGACTGCACAGACCCATGGAACTGTGGATATGATTTCCAGCTCCAGTCGGATACGGCCGGGAGCGTCAATATCTCAATAGTGAATATCAGCTACGAGAGCCTCATCGGATACAATGGCGGTGCACCAAATGTCACAATAACCAACACACCGATATTCTCATGGATGGCTGACAATTCAACAATAAGCGATTCGGAAGTGAGGTATCAGAGCGCCTTCTTTGATTCCAGAGTGGAAAGCAGCGACATAATAATGAGCGACCTTGAGTGCACCTACGCCTCCGGCTCGCAGCTGTACGGCGCGTACAGGCTCTCAGGGTTCAGCAATAACAGCCTGGGCAACCCGCCCCCTCTGGGCGTGCCCTCAATCGAGATTTCTCCAGAGCCCTGCGGGGAAATAGTCAATAGCGAGATAAACGGCGGGCTGATGCTGGGTGGCTCCGCATATAATTCTGTAATCCGCGGAGGCGGAGGACTGTTCATGGACTTCGAGGACGCTGTTTTCGAGAACTATTCCCTGGCTACCGGCAAGGCGACCATGAACCTGACGAAGTATGGTGCCAACGCCCCTGCATGGCTCACTGCGATGGGGCAGCCTAATGACAGCATTGATGTCACGGCGCTCCTGGGTATTTTCGGGGGCGGCTCTGTGCCGCTTGGCTGCTTCGAGGGAGCGACTTTTGCGATAGAAGGCTTCCCGGAGGCTGTGCTCTCGGATTCCACCGAGCCGTTCGCCTGCTGGATGCAGCTCTATAGCATTCATCTTATCTTCAACAACATGAGCATCACCAACAGCTCCATCGGAGGCCCGACGATATCGCTGGAGAATGCCAGCTTCACCATCGGGGACCAGGATGAGCTCTTTAACCTGAGGCTGATGCAGGAGAACGCCTATGTCGTGTTCTGGGGGGTGAACACCTCTGCCGGAGCCATAAACTTCAATTCAACGGCGCAGTATGTCGGCTCGGACCTGTTCGCAATCAACGCCTCGTATTACAACTGGACCAACGGCTCGGTGAGCACGATAGCCTTCACAAACCTACCATCCAGGCCAACGACCGTCTACTATTATCCGTTGTTCACTAACGACACGAGCACCGTGGTGGCCGATGGCATACCCTGTGATGCGAGCAACTACTGCTTCAACATAACCTGGGTGGCCTCAACCGGCACTCTGCTCTTCAATGTCACCAACTTCTCTTCATACGCCATAGCCCGGGCCGCGCCGCCTCCAGGAGGGGACGAAGACGAGCGATTCTCGCTCTTCGTTGATGCCGGCAGGGTTGGGGAAGAGACGCTGTTCAGGGCGGAGAGGAGCTCCGGAAATCCGCTAGGGCTTGTTGAAATCAGGGTGTTTGGCCCTGGGAGCTCTGCCCTGCTCGCTGAAGTCCTCATGACTGATGCCCTTGGCGAGGCGATCTTCGTTCCTGCCGGGGAAGGCATGTATTATTATCGGGCCACAAGGCCCGGCTATAGGGCCGAGGAAGGCTCGTTCTACGTCGCTGAGCTTGAAGGGTCGGGCGAAGAGCCTGAATCTCCGGCGACTGTCCCCGGAGAGGATGAATGCGCTGATGATTCCGCGTGCGCCAATGACCAGGTCTGCACCGGCGGCTCATGCATAGGCATCGAGCCTGGCGTCTGTGGACATTTCGTTGGCCATGCGTGGGTCTCATACCAATGCTGCGATGATTCCATGTGTCCGGAGAACTACGTGTGCACGGACAATGCGTGCATTGAAACGCAGGCTGAAGTGCCCGCGGCTCCGGAAACCGAGCCTCCAGAGCAGCCGGCAACGGTTCCTTCAAGCCCTGTTATTGATGAAATCGAGCATTTCGACGAGCAGCATGTGCCTGAATGCTGCTTCCTGGGAATCTGCGGCGTATATGGAGGGCTCTGCTGGTACTGGTGGCCGGTACTGCTTGGGCTGCTCGCCATTCTCCTGGCTGGAGTGGTTCTTTACAACCAGGCGATGAAAAGGGGCAAAAAGTGAGCGCGCTTGAAAAGCTCGGAAAAGCGATCCGGATAAGCAGGCCACTTTTCTGGCCAGCGCCATTCGCGGCCTATGCGGCCGGGATAATCATCGGAGGGGTTCCTCATAGCCTTTTCGTGATGTGGGAGTTCTTCCTTGCGACATTCCCCCTCTCATTCGCTGTCTATTTCCTGAACGACTACTTCGATATGCCATATGACGCCAAGAATCCCAGAAAGGGCGGCGTGTGGGGATACAGGCTCACAAAGGCCGATGCGGCATGGGCATGGAAGCTGTGCGCGGCCTTCGCCATCCTGGCGGTAATCACCGCAATCCTCTCATTCAACCTGGTGCACGCGGCGCTGATAGCCGTGGGAATGATTCTTCCCTTGGCATATTCCGCCCCTCCGCTAAGGCTGAAGAACATCCCGGTTCTGGATTCCATCTCCAACGCAGGCTATGCCTTCATCCCATTCGCGGCCGCGGCATCGCTTGGAGGCTCCCTGGCATTCCTTGATTACCGGGTCCTTGTAGCGGTGCTTATTGTCGCGGCGTTCCATGCCCTTGCGACCATCATGGACTACCGGAAGGACAAGGAGGAGAACCAGGCGACCTTCGCGGTGGTGCTCGGGCCCAGGGCGCCCGCAGTGTTCGCCGCGTCCATATTCCTGCTTAATCTGGCAGTAGTGTTCCCGTACCTTTCAGCAGTCACCTTCGGGCTCATCCTCGCGCTCGCCCTTTCGCTGGCGCTGGCAGTGTGGCCGGAGCCGAAGAATGCGGTCATTGTGTTCAAGGCGCTTATGGGATATTCGATCCTGGTAGGTTACATCCTCATGCTCAAGTATGCGCTATTCACGCAGTTCGCCGACTACGCGGAGCCGGAAATTGGATATTTCATAAGAGAGTGCAGGGAAAATCCGGGGGGGCCGTTATCCGC
The DNA here is from genome assembly GCA_043812915.1 of Microcaldota archaeon. Lineage (GTDB taxonomy): Archaea > Micrarchaeota > Micrarchaeia > Anstonellales > Bilamarchaeaceae > CAYVTJ01. The sequence continues at coordinate 65,354 of JBDRLQ010000023.1, forward strand.
ATTATGCCCGACCTTCCAGAAAATGGAGGATGACTGCTCGATAGGGACTGAGAATCCGGCCATGCCAGGCTTCTGTGATTACCTGTCGCGGGAGACCGAGTAATCGGCGATATCAAGAAGCGATTTCTTATCCTCGGATTCCTCGAGCGGCCCCAGCGCCGCCTTCGCCTCATCCGCAAGCTTCCTGGCGAGGGATTTGGCGTATTCCAGGGAGCCGCGGCCCTTCATTATCCCGATGGCTTCCTGAATATCATCCTCATCGGTTGTACGAGACTGCAGGATTTCCTTCAGCCTCGAGCGTTCCGCCTCATTAGCATTCTCGAGGCAGTGCGCAACCATCAGGGTGCGCTTCCCCTCATGGATATCCCCGCCGATTTCTTTCCTGTACCTGCGAAAATCCCCAGTTAGGTTCAGCACGTCATCATGAATCTGGAATGCTGTTCCGAGCTTGCGCCCGAACGATGAGAGCCGCGATGACATCCCCTGTCCAGCATCCGCGAAGAAGGCGCCGGCCCCGCAGGAGAGCTCCATGAGCGAGGCCGTCTTGCCAATCACCATCTCAAGGTATTCCCGCTCGCCAATATTGAACCTCCCCTCACGTCTCCACATAATTTCCATTCCCTGCCCCAGCACCATCCTCTTCACATGGCCTGCGTACATCCTCTGCAGCTTCAGGATTCTTTCAGCTGGCTGTGGCAGGGAGAGCATCCAGTCCCACGCGAAATTATAGAGGGCGTCGCCCGAGTTCATGGCGGTTGGCATGCCATATGTGCTGTGCATCGTGGGCTCCCCCCTCCTGAACTTTGAGCCATCTTCGATGTCATCATGTATCAGCGTGACGTTGTGCACAATCTCGATTATCGCTGCGCTCTCCACCGCGCTTTGGTATTTGCCCCCCGCGATGCCGCAGGAGAGGAGGCAGAGGGCGGGCCGGAGCTTCTTGCCGCCCCTTTTCAGGAACGGGGCGATTATGCCGTATACGCTTTCGTCCTCGGCGCCTAGCCTGGAGGCTACCATCCTGTCGATTTCGTCCAGGTGCTTCTGGATATGCGGGCAGAGTTCCATGTGCAATCGGAATGATTTCCCAACGCAAGTATAAAAGCCATATACCCCCAAAAACGCTTTAATATGTTGGCAGAGCAATATAATCATGGTAAAACAGGCATATATCCTGCTGGCAATCGCCGCCCTTTTCATCGGCTCGGTGGCAGCTGGTACAATCGCGGCCAGCGAGCTCTATCTTGAGAATGTCCCAGGTTCCTGCCAGGAATTGGATGTGGAGAACGGATACATCTGGCTTCCAGGGAAGGTATCGGATTTGTTCAGCGGCAAGCTCCTTATCCTGCATTTTGCCCTGATAAGCGGAAATGAGGTGACTGTCAGCGGAACTGTTGGCCAGGGGGGAATCTACGGCCTGGAATGCGGGGAAACTGAAAATGCCGACTATGAAATCCGGATGAGCGACCTCAACGCAATCGAGCTTGCGACATCCACGAGGCCGGTAATGACATTCGTCCGCCTCTGGCGCCAGGGCCAGATTGAACTCGAGCCCCATGGGGAAGATAATGGGCGACTTCTGCTGCAGGAAGGCAGGCTGATGGCCCAGGATGATGAGCCGGTCCCGGAAAGTATAAGGGTCATGTTCGGGCAGTTTCTTGAGTAGTCACACAAAGTCCAGCCAGTGGATGTATCTCTCATCCTTTCCGCGGGCTATGTTGAAATATGTGGAGCGCAGCTCCTTTGTAATCGGGCCTGCGCCATTGCTTATCTCCCGGTGGTCCACCCTCCGGACGGGGGTGACCTCCGCGGCGGTCCCGCACAGGAAAACCTCATCGGCGGTATAGAGCTCATCTCGGAGCAGGGAGCGCACCTCGACCTGGATTCCCATGTCCTTGGCGATTTTCATTATCGAATCCCTTGTTATCCCGGCAAGGATGCCGTCATGGAGCGGAGGCGTCGTAAGCACGCCATCCTTCACGATGAACAGGTTCTCGGCGCTCCCTTCGGCAACATGGCCGTTGTCTATAAGCATAATGGCCTCGTCGAAACCGGCGTCCATCGCCTCCTTCTTTGCCAGGATTGAGTTGAGATAGTTCGCGCTCGCCTTCACGTGCGGGGAGAGCACGGAGCCCTTCATGCGCCTCCAGCTGGAAATTCCGCAGGTAATCCCCTTATCCGCCTTCGCGCCGAAGTATTTGCCGAAAGGTATGGCTGAGATTATCATGCTGAAGGGGAGGCCGGTGATGTCAAGGCCTATCTTGTCGAAGCCGATGAACACAAGGGGCCTGATGTAGCATTCCCGGACCTTGTTCATCCTGATTAGCTTCCTTGTGACCTCACACATCTCATCAAGGGAATAGTCTACCCTGAAATGGTATGATTTCGCGCCGCCCTGGAGCCTCTTATAATGGTCCCTCATCCTGAAGACTGCGGGGCCTTTCGGGGTGTCATAGCAGCGCATCCCCTCGAATATGGCGGTGCCGTAGTGCAATGCGTGCGTGAGCCCGTGGACAGTGGCCTTGTGCCAGTCCATGAACTTTCCGTCCATCCACACCTTCTTCAGGAATTCCGTCTTGAGCGATTTCATGGGTATCACTTTGGCAATCTGCTGTAAGCTTCTTAAGTGTTCTCTTCCATTTACTGCACATCTTATTTGGTGAATATTATGGCAAAGAAAGTAGTGGTTTATTCGTCGAGCTTCTGCCCTTGGTGCGACAAGGCGAAGGAATTTTTGAAGGAGAACAACATCGAATTCGAGGAGAAGAACGTTCAGGAGAACGAGGATTATGCCCGGGAGATGCAGAAGAAGACCGGGCAGCTTGGTGTCCCGGTAATCGATGTGGACGGAAAGATAATCATCGGGTTCAACGTCCCGGCGCTCAAGGCGGCCCTTGATTTGGAGTGAAGGCGCTCATGTCCATGCAGTACGATACGGTCATCATAGGAGGAGGGGTGGCAGGCTTCTCCGCCGCGATGTATGCAGGCAGGCTGAAGCTGAAGACTCTTGTCCTTGGCGAAGTCAGGGGAGGCACACTAATACTCACCAACGACATACGCAACTGGCCCGGCATAAAGGTGACCGACGGAATCACCCTGGCCAAGCAGGTTGAGGAGCACGCCATGGAATATGATGTGGACTTCAAGATGGAGAAAGTGGTTTCCCTTGAGATCGCCAACAGCGGTTATGTGGTCAAGACAAAAAAGGAATCATTCACAACCAAAACAGTGATACTCGCAACAGGGACAGAAGTCCGGAAACTGGGGGTTCCAGGGGAGAAGGAATTCAACGGCAAAGGCGTCCATTATTGCGCCCTCTGCGACGGCTTCTTCTATAAGGACAAGGTTATCGCGGTCGCAGGCGGAAGCGACTCGGCCGCAAAGGAATCGCTGCTCCTCACCCAATGGGCCAAGAAGGTGTATATAATCTACAGGAAGGGGAATATCCGCGCCGAGCCCTTCAATCTCGAAGCCGTCAAGAAGAACAAGAAAATCGAGATTATCAACAACACCAACATCATCGAAGTATTGGGCGATGATAAGGTCAGCTCAGTAAAGCTCGACAAGCCCTATGATGGCAAGGATGAATTGCCCGTGGACGGCATTTTCGTCGAGATTGGCCACCTTCCCCTCTCAGAGCTCGGAAAGCAGGTGGGCCTGAAGCTAAACAAGAAAAACGAGATAGTCATCAACCGGAACTGCGAGACCAGCATGCCCGGAATATTCGCCGCTGGTGATGTCGTCGACGATCGGTTCAAGCAGGCCATTGTCGGCTCGGCGGAAGGGGTCATCGCCGCCTACAGCGTGTATGAGTACCTCAGGAAGTGACCGCCGCCTTTGGCAGGTGTATCCTGAAGATTGTTGAGCTGGGGCTGCTCTCGAAGCTCATCCTGCCGCCGGATTCCCTCAGTCTCTGCTCTGCGGCAAATAATCCGATTCCGTTGTCACTGTTTGGTGAGGTGATTTCCCTTTTTAAGAGCGAGACTCGGACATCATGGGGAATCGGGCTGCCGTCATTCTCCACTTCAAGGATAATCTCATCCCCATCCTCAAAAGCCCGGATGGAGATGCTTCCGCTCTCCTTGTCTCTGAATCCGTGGACCAGCGCGTTGACTATGATATTCACCATCGCGCTCTGGACATCCTTGTAGGACATCAGGGCGCGCATGCCAGAGGAGGTCTCATCGCACTGGAAAAGGATGGATTTATCAGAGCCGAGACGCTTTAGTATGGGCTTTGCAAGAAGCAGTATCGATTCCATGAACTCCTGGACATTCTCCGGCCCTGCCACCCTCTTTCCAGCAGAAAGAGTCATCATAGATGTGGACAGGCGGCTAAGATTGTCGGATGCAGCCTCCAATTGGTCAAGCAGCTCCAGCAGCCGGTCGGATTTTATCCCCCTCTCAATGGCTGTCCGCATGAGCGAGGCCGCCCCGCCTATTACCGTCAGGTCATTTTTCATATCATGGACAACTCCGGGAATCAGGGCTGCCATTGTGGCGAGCCTTCCTATGTCCGCGATATGCCTCTCCCTTCCCGTATTTGCAACGAGCTTGATGAAAACGTGCGTGTCCTTGAGCTCCACCGGTATGAAATGGGAACGGTAGTTGCCAGCGCCCCTTCTGAATGGGAAACTGAGTTCGCCGACAACTGCATCGCCTGATTCAATGGATTCTGCCCCCCTGCAACCTGCGCACGGCCTCCCCTTTCCAAGAAGCGAGAAGCAGGGGACATCATCAAGGACAAGGCCCTCTGCGCCAACGAGCCTTGCGTATCCTTTGGAAACGTATATGGTGTCGTGGTCCGGCCTGACGACTAAAAAGCCATCGCCCACCCGGCCGAAGACTATGTCGAAGAGGGGCGCAATCTGCCTGAACTGCCGTATGTTTGTGGACTTCCATGAAATCAGCCGGACATCCGAGTCGCGCTTGGCTCCGGCAGTGGGCGGTATTGAATGCAGAACGTCTCTGGTCGCCATTGGTTTTGAAACACGACCGAGATTTAAAAATCTTGCTCCGCTTTCTCGCATTTTCATGTTAACGGCACCTAACCACTCCGGGTTCCATGGGAATATCAATGTGGAACGCGGTCCTTTCAGCAGAACTCTCGAAACTCAGCCTGCCGCCTGCCATCTCGATGCTCCTTGCAGAGGAAAACAGGCCTATCCCATTATCGCTCGATGGGCAGGTTATCGGCTCCCATAGCAGCGTTTCCTGTACTTTTGGGGGAATCATCTTCCCGTCATTTTCGATTGTTATGCGAACAGTTCCATTGAAAGTACAGGCGCTTATTTCGATATTAAGGACGCCGCCACCATCTCTCCTTCCATGGCCTACTGCGTTCAGCACTATATTCATTATGCACCTCTGAATCGAGATTGTAGGCACGGAAACGATGATGTCATCGGGTATGTTCGCAACCACATTCACCCCCCCACCCAGGCCGCTGGCAGATGTTATCCTGTGCCTGACAAGCCGTAGGGTTTTCTTTACAAGGGACACTAGGCTGGTGAGCTCAATCGGGGCCTGCTCTGAAATCAGGCGCGTCATGCCCTTGCAGAGCTGGGCTCCGGTTTCCACCGCGTATCTCATTTCGCCTATCGCCGAGAGGCAATCAGGGTTGGATTGAAGTTCGGCAAACATCTGGAGGTAGCTCAGGTTCCCAAGCAATGCAGAGAGCACATTGTTCATGTCATGGGCCAGCCCGCCAGCAAGCCCCCCTGCCTGCGCCAGCCTTTCCATGGCCATCATCCTCCTTTCCACCTCAATGTCCTTCATCAGCGCCATGAAAAATGTTTCTTCCCCGATGCTGAAGGGAATGTAGTTCACCCTCGCCAGAATTCTCTCTCCGCCTCTTCCGAATTCCCGGATTTCAGACATCTCACTCTCATTTTCAAGCGCCTTCATTCCCATACAGCGGTGATCCGGGCATTCCCCTGAAAAAAATGATAGGCATGGAAAATCGTCAAGCTCCGAGCCATCTGCCATGTCCCTGCCTTTCCTGAAGCTTCTGGAGGCTATCCGGACTTTGCAGTCGTGGTCCACAACTACTACTTCCATGCCCGCGGATTGGACCTGGCCTTCCATGATAAGCCGGCTCCCCAGAAATTCCATCATCCTCCTTTTCGTGGGATTGGCGATTTGCATTCCCGAGTGCCTCGTAGTGCGCCTCCTCTCCATTCCGCCCTCTGGCTGTGCTTCGGGTGTCTGTGTCTGGCGCTTTATGACTGCTGACATACATAGTAAGTTTTACAGAAAAGCATATAAATGTTTTATTTGAAATAGAAAAATTACAGAAAACATGAAAAGATTTGATTGGGGGACACGATGGATATAAAACAATCCGCTTCATTCGCCTGCATGAACCTGCGGGATTTTCTTCCATGCAGCATGGTCAGGATCTCCCCTTTCTCCGCCTCCCTAAATTACGCACACGCAATCTTCGAGGGCATGAGCCTCGTGAGGGTTGATGGGAAGATGCTCCTTTTCCATCCCCGCATGAACCTGGAGCGGATGCGCCAGGGGGCCAGGGCCATCGGAATCCCCATGGATTCCTTCCCTGATGAAAAAATTATAGGAAACATATTTGCCCTTGCCGCGATAAACGGCTTCCACAAGTCGGCGTGGCACGGCACCAGCATTCTCAGGGCAGGCAGGAAAATAAACAAATTCTATGTCCGGCAGCTCCTGTTTGTAGACTCGGATAATATTGGCATGGGAGCGAGCATGAGGCCTGGCCTGCTCTCAACCATATCGCCTATAGGCGAGCATTTGCTGCCGGACAAGCGCAGGGGCATAAAGGTGATGCTCTTTCCATTCCCGAGGAAACTGCAGTTCCCATCAATAAAGACGTCTTCAAACTACCAGCTAGGCATATATGCGCGCACAAAGATGATGCGCTTCAACGCAGAGCACGGTGAGTGCTGCAGGGAAGTGATTTTTCAGAATTCTTACGGGGATATCATCGGTGCTAGCGGGGAAAATGCGGTGATGCTCCGGGATGGGGAGCTGGTTTCGCCGCCCCTCGGGGGAGGTGCCCCCCCAGGCAGCACACTCCGGATGGTTTCTCACTTGGCAAAAGGCATGGGCATCGGATTCAGGGAAGGCAGTATCACATTGAAGGATATCGAAAGCGCGGATGCGTTTTTCCTTGCGGGCGATCCGGCAGGCATCGTTCCGGTATCCGGGATTCTGGAGGTGGATGGCAATTTCAGGCTGAAGGGCATGCACGGCGTGCTCAGCGCGGGAAACAACACACTCCGGAAGCTGAAGGGGCAGTATGGCAGGATGGAGATCGGGGAGGGCGAGTTCCGCCGGCTGCATTATGATATGCAGGACTGGTTGAGCCTGAAGGAAACTGAGAGGCTCTATTCGTGCGGGCTCAGGTTCCTGGACAGGATGGCAAGGGCATGGAAGAAGGGGCTGGAGAATTTATCGACGCACAGGCCGAATCCCCGCATCCTGACTCCATCCGGTGATAGCAGTTCGATGGGCGCATGCCCCGGATTTGCAGAATTTTGCGATAGTAGTGGAAAGGGGAGTGGTTTTGATGGAAACAAAGAGCGGTGTTGATTGGGTAGATTTGGAGAAAGAGAGGCTTTATGTCCGGGACAAGGACCTGCTGAGCCTGATTGAGGGCTCGGATTTCGTGGATACGATATTCCATATGTGGATCCACAAGAAACCTGCAGAGAATGGGAAGCGAATGCTGAACGCGGTGCTTGTAAGCTTCTGTGGGGGCTGGAGCATCACGGTGCCGACAATCCTCTCGGCGAGGCTGGCCGCGACAACTCGGGCGCCTATTGCGCAGTGCCTTTCCGCAGGTTTCTGCTCGGGCGGCCCGGCGCACACGTCTGCCATCGAGAGGATTATGGATATCTACAACTCCGTTGAGCTTAATGACATCGAGGGCTATGTCCTAAGGAAAATAGAGGAGGATGGAAAGATACCGGGGTTTGGACACCCGATACTCAGGAAGGATCCGAGGCCACCGCTTCTTCGGAGGCTCTATGACGAACTGAATATCGGCGGGGAAACGATATGGAAGTTCGATAAGATCCAAGAAACACTAAACCGGAAGAAGGGGATATTCGGCAACATCGACGGCATCAACGGGGCGATTCTCAAGGACCTCGGATTCGAGGATCCATCCTATGGGCCAGCATTCTTCCTGATGAGCAGATCGTTGGCAATGACCGCCCACATAGTCGAGGAGTACAAGAACAAGCCATTCAGCGCACTGCAATATATCTATCCTGGCTTCGAGAGGATGGAATACGGTTTTTCAAAGGAGATAATGGGGGCTGAGGAGGATGTTCGGCTTTGAGAAGCGCCTGGAATATCCAGCAGTCTTTTTCAGGAACCTGATGGAGATTACTATGCCAAATCGGGCATTTTCATCCTGCATCTCACTTTCCGCGGGGCTAGTGCTATCCGGCCACTTCGCGCTTGAGACTGCCATTCTTGGCGCGATGGCAATTATAACAACTTATTCCTCCCAGGCGATATACAACAACATAAAGGACATTGACGGGGACAAAGTGAACTCTTCTAGCCGGCCGCTAGCCAGCGGCTTCTTCAGCGTTTCAAGCGCGTGGGCGCTTATGGGGCTGCTCATTTTCCTCGGAATATGTTTTGCCTACCTGGCTTCGCCGATTGTGCTCATGGCGAACATGTTCGGGGCTGGTCTGGGCATAGTTTATTCAGCATATACAAAGTCGAGGTCTCTTCTTTCATACATCACCCTGGTCTCTACGCACCTTGTGCTCCCGCTGGCGACCGGCTACCTGATATCCCAATCTCTCGACTTAAAGCTTCTTTTAATTGTGGCGTTCATATACGCTTCCGAAGTCCTAGCATTTTCAATAAAGGACTACAAAGACGTCAGGGGAGATAGGAAGATGGGTATGCAGACCCTGCCAATCATACTCACGCCAAAAAAGGCATCTCTTGTGACTTTCGCAGGCTTCTGCATCCCACCCGCACTTGTTTGGATTCCATGGTCATACCTCGGGCTGTCAATGGCTTTCCTGGCGATTTATCTTGGAACTGGGGTGTTGCGGTACTTCCTCGGTCTGATGCTTCTGCGGAACCCATCATCCGCAGTCGGTGGGGAGATACTTAAAAAATTCCGGTATATACTTATGCTGCAAATGCTTGCATGGTGTTTATCTTGAGTTACCAGACCCTATTGAAACTGCTGGCCGTAAAAGCGCTGAGGATAAAGGATGGGAACATACACATATTCGAGCGGTGCATGGTGGTGCTGCCCGCCGAAATGCTAATCAAGTTCCAGGAGATTATCAGCAAGGAATCCGGAGATGAGAAGGCAGCTGAGCTTATGTATGAGGCTGGCACCTACCAGACACTCACCGGCTCGACAAGATACCATGACAAGAAGGGTCAGTTGCGCTCGATGTTCAAGAGCCTGAATAAAACGGGCGACCCTTCTATTGAAATG
>JBDRLQ010000024.1:0-2011 GCA_043812915.1 Microcaldota archaeon
AATCCCCCTCTGTCCGCTCGCACCGGGAGTCGCACTCCATCCCCCTCTCCCATTCCGGTTCCCTCTCCCACTGGGAGAGGGTTAGGGTGAGGGAGGTCTCTAGGTCGCACAGGCTTCCAGCCTTTCCCAGCAAGAGTGTAAGAACCTGACAATCTCACATCCGCAGAATCCAACTCCTAGACAACCGGGCAAGCCGCAAGAAAAACACCCAGCCGATCGCAACAACAGCCCGCAGGAGCGCTGCTCGCCGCGCCCTTGAATCCAGGGTAGGACCGGCATCCCTGCCGGTCATTGGGTTTCTTATGATGAGAGGTGGACCAAAACAAAACCCAAAAAAATTGAGTTTCTCAGGTGGTTGACAGGCTGCGAGAGGGGGAATACTATCCTGACCGTGGGATGTTGGATTCTCTCAGTACTACTATGATTCACGGGCGCCTACTCAATGAAGGAGGTCGCGGAGTCCGCGAAAACAAGCTGTAAAAGGGTTGAATAATCAGGATTTAGAGTGGTGCGTGAGAAGAGACGGCAACTTCATATACGGAAAAGAACAGCCTGCGGTTTCCGTTTTATACAGACTGCGTAATCATTGTTATGGCACTTATAGGCTGCCGCAACGCAGCCTGGCAAGACCACGCGGAGGATCAGGATGAGAGAGTACGAGGTTGTCGATACTAATGCGGACAACATCGGCGCATGCAGTTTCTGCCAACGCAAGCCTGGCAGGACCGAGGGACATCGCCGCAAGTGTGATTGGCTCAAGAAGCGCTACGCGGAAGGCCTGAGGTTCAAGGTGCTCCGCTCACGGGAATTCGGTGATATCGGGGTGATCGAGTATGCCCCTGGCAGTCATGCGTGGAGGCCCGTCGAGGCGGAGGGTTACCTTGTCATCCATTGCTTGATGGTCAATCGCAGGCACAAGGGGAAAGGACTCGGCGCTGTCCTGCTGGATGATTGTCTGAGGGACGCGAGGAAGAGCAGGCGCCGAGGGGTCGCAGTTGTCACAAGTTCAGATAGTTTCATGGCAGGAAGCGGTTTGTTCATCAAGGCGGGTTTTGTCTCGGTGGAGAGCAACCCTCCGTACGAGCTGCTCGTCAAGAAATTCAAGGCAACAGCGCCTGATCCTCGTTTCATCGTCGACAGGGAGCGAGCATTGAAGAGGCACACGAAGGGCCTCACGATCCTGGCTGCCGATCAGTGCCCTATGGTCTCAAAGTGGGTGGAGGATATTTCGCAGGCGGCCCGAGCCCTGGGGCTGAAGCCGAAAATGGTTCGAATCAAGAGCGCCAAGGCATCCAGGGAGCTTCCGACGCCCTATGGCATGTTCAGCATTATCTACGATGGAAGGCTGATTGCGGAGCGTCCGGTCAGCGGAACGAGATTCAAGAACATCATGAGTAAGCTGACATGAGGACTACACGGACATCGAGAACTCGGATGACTTCTGCCATAACAAGCCAGTGCACCGCGGACCCCTCGACAGGCTCGGGACCGGTGACCGGCGACGTTACGAAAGGAAATTAATGGGCGGTGGTGGACTATTGGTACTATCCCAAGCAGCACGACAACCCGAGCAAGCGTCACTTCACATTCAATGTTCAGAGCGAGCCGATACGGTTCAGGTGAACGATATGACAGGAACCACCTAACCAGTCGCTGCAGGGGACGCGCTGACACACGCCGCTGAGCTCAACGTTCGACGAAAAGGAGGAATGGCTATGAAGGGAGTCGGGCGGGCACTCGCCATCACAGTCATGTTCGTGGCTTCCCCGCATGTGCAGGCGGGAATCAGGCCATCATTTCATCTGGAACACTGTGTCTGGCATGCCACTGACATCGTGGTTGCTTCGGAAGGTGACACGATCGATGGAGAACTAAGTGCTCTGGTTCATAAGTACGGTGACGTATTCTGAGTCACGCAGCCACCTTTTTTCGTTGAGGGTATTGGGATGCGAGACTTGCCAGAATCCGCTTGAGATCCTTTCGGGTGAATTTCCATTCGAAAGGTTTCGCG
>JBDRLQ010000025.1:0-61731 GCA_043812915.1 Microcaldota archaeon
CCCCCAGCACACTGAGACTGTCCATGACAAGCTGCTCCAGTTTCGACTTTGCCCTCTCCAACATGCCCTGGTTGGAGTCTATGAAAAGAGCCCTGGTCATCCCATTGCGGAGCCCTTGCCTGAACTGCACGAGAAGGACATTCCTGAAAAAATCCCGCATGGGATATGCTGTGCCGCAGCCCAAATCCACTATGGTGTTCCCGAAATGGGTACCTACATGGGCAAGAACATTGGCCATTGCCTTCCTGTGGCCAGTTACGCTCTGGTGGTAATCATAGCATTTGGCAAAGTCACCCATAGTCACCTGGACTTCTGCTGGCCGCCCCTCATCAACCCCCGAATGTCCTCGCCCCATCAACCTTGCAGAGTATGTGCTCTTTCAGCATCCCATCCATTAGATCTTCAGTTATGAGGGATTTTGTCCTCCCATCAAGAATAGTGGAAAAGACCTCCAGGTCTGCTGTCAGGAGGTCAAACATGCTTATCGTATCGCCCGCGCTCAGCGAAGCTTCCATGAACCTTTCCCTTGTGCCTTCTGGAATCAATATGCCATCCTTTCTCGCCGCCCCAAGGGCCATGATATCGAATAGGCTCTGGGGCGGATTCAGATACAAGGATTCAGAGTTCCATGCGATGACATCATCTATCCCTGCGAACCGAGCAAAGTCGCCAAAGTCAGTTGGCTGGGTATTCTCATCCAGGACAGCAATCGTATGGACGTTGCGCCCATACCATTCCCCCAGGTGTAAGAGCAGCCACCTCTGGCCATCCTGTCCGGAGTCCAAATGGGGGCCGACGAAAACGAAGCAGTACCCCTCGCGCTCTAATATCAGCTGCAGTACACCAGCAGAATCTCCATGATAATGGAATATATCATACTCTTCCTGGTCAATTGCCTTTGCCATCCTCTCAAGGATTCTTTTCTCCCCAGGGGCATCGCAGCCGGCGAATATTACTGAGGGGCTCATTTTCTTCCTGACTTTCTCAATCAGCGTCTCGCCTTCAGTTTTTTTTATTGCTGGTCTTTTTGAGTCTGGCACTTTCGAAACTGCGCTCCCCAAACAAGAATGAATTAGCTTCCTGATACCCCCACCTGGCTTTATGATGGCGCAAAATGCTTTAAAATGATGGCTACCATATTCCAATAGATTTTTTGAAAGAGATTGTCGCCCAAATTATTTTTTTCAGTAGCGAAGTGGTTGAGGCGCGAGAGGAAAAAAAGGAGAACTGCAAGATGCCTGTGCCTAGGAAAAATATCGCATCCAGGGTTGAAAATGTTTGGGAAGAAGCAGATAGCCGCCCGCACGGGCGGCAGGTTGTTGCATGGAGCCGGAGGCCAGCCGTTCAGCTCTATTGCCGCCCCGATTGTGGAGCAGACCATAAAAACGGCCTGGGCCATTCATGATGCGCTGGAAAAGGCAAATGCCAGAAGGCATATGAAGAAAGGATTTACCCCGCTCGAGCTTGCACCCTACAGATTCGCCTGCGCTGTGAATACAAGGTCGACTTCAATCCCGGACGGCGTAATCGCGCTTATGCGGGAAATCGGCGCAAAAGAGGCCAGCATATACCTGAAGAAAGACGGGGAGGCCGCGCTGGGCCATTATCTTACAACTGATGGGTTCAGCGTGGATGCAAGGGGCGGCCCGCCGAACGACATGATAAAGGATGTGTTCGAGAGGGGGCATATGCAGATATGCGTTCCCCGCAAAAAAGGGAAATTGCCGCCAGGCAGGCTTTTCACCGCGACTATGGTCCCGGACGATATAAGCTTCACTTCTGAAGAGACCTGGGAATGCCATGGCTACCATTGCTCGGTGCCGCTGATGGTCGTTGAAAAAGGAGAGGATGGCAAGACGGAATCGAAAAAGCTTGGGGTCCTTACGCTGACAGGGGATAAGAAAGCCGTCAGGAAAAGCAGCCTTGCCGGGAAAGAGTCGATTGAGAAGGTAGGAGTATTCATCGCAGAAGCCTCCAGGATACTCTCCACCATAGTTGATGCAAGGTTCGATCCGCTGACAGGGCTTCCAAGGAGGCTTGAACTGATGGGACAGCTGCGGGAGATGACTGGTAAGCTGAAGAAAAATGATAACTTCGCCATCCTCATGGTTGATATTGACCACTTCAAGAGAATCAATGATGACCATAGATATGGGCATGCTGTTGGCGACATGGTGCTGCGAAGCTTTGCCCAGATAGTCGGTTCCAGCATAAGGAGCAATATTGAGGCAAAGAGGGAGGACAATGCCGTGGACCTGCTCTTCCGCTACGGGGGGGAGGAATTCGTGATACTGCTCCCGAACCAGGATGCAGAGAAGGCGCTCCTGATTGCGGAAAGGCTCAGGATGAAAGTTGAAGGCACTCCCATAAAGATTGGTGATGAGGAAATCCGCATCACCTGCAGCATCGGGGTTGTTGATGCCCTTGCGGTGAAAGGGAATGGCGGCAGGCCTCCTGAGAGGCACCTTGCCGAGATGATGACGAGTGTGGCTGACAGGGCGATGTACCACGCCAAGAATAAAGGAAGGAACGGGGTTGCTACCGTCATAAGGGTCAATGATGAGCTGGTATTTTCGCATGCCGTCCCGAATTAGAAATCTTTTTAACTACGTTCAGAAAATAGAAGTTCTGCATTCTGCCTCGGTAGCTCAGCGGTGGAGCGATCGCTTCGTAAGCGATAGGTCGGGGGTTCAAATCCCTCTCGGGGCTTTTATTAAGTTCTCCTTCCATTCAAACCCATGCGCCTCTGGAGCATCCATCCCAAATACCTAGACCGCGCCGGCCTGATTGCCCTCTGGAGAGAGGCACTGCTAGCCAAAAAGGTACTGCAGGGAAGGACAAGAGGATACCGGAATCATCCGCAGCTAGATAGGTTCAAGAGGCAGACCTGCCCGGTTGCCGCAATCAGTTCGTTCCTTCTGGAAATCTGGAAGAAAGGCAGGGCAAGAGGATACAGGTTCGATGGCAGGAAAACCGGAGTAAGACGCGCTTCAGGGAAGATTCCGGTTACTTCCGGCCAGCTGGAATACGAGTTTGCGCTGCTTAAAAAGAAGCTTGGTAGGAGGGACCGGAAAAAACTCTTGGAATTATCCGGAATCAAAGCGCCAACTGCCCATCCACTCTTCAGGATAAAGAAGGGAAAGGCCGAGCCCTGGGAGAGGATTAAGGGTTGAGCAGCCAGATTGAGAAATTCAATATTGCAGCAAAGCTCACCCAAAGTATGTAGGGCACAAGCAGCCATGCAGCATTCCTTGACAGCCTCCCAAAGCTCATTATGGTCATCGCTATTGCCGCCCAGAGAATCAGGATTTCGATAAAAGCTGGGCCAGGAGACTGCAGGCCAAAGAATATTATCGACCAGAGCGCATTCAGTACAAGCTGCGCCCCGAACCAGCCAAGTGCAAATTTTACTTCCTGCGTTTTCCAGCCCTTTTCCCATACAATGTATGCGGCAATACCCATCAGCGCATAAAGTGTAATCCAAACAGGCCCGAAAATCCAGTTCGGAGGCGCGAATGAGGGCCGCTCTAAATAAGCATACCAGGAACCGATAGAATCGAAAGTGAAGAATGAGCCGATTATACCGGCCATCTGGCTGAGCAGTATGAAGAAGAGAAGATACGCGATGCTCCTGACTTTCATGGAAAAAAGGAAAAAAGAGGCTTAGCGCCTCTTGACCGGATGCTCATCGAGCATCCTGGTCAGCTCGCCCTCGAATACCTCATCCTCCCCCAGTCTCTTGTGGGCAACGATGCGGGAATCCCTGTATTTCGAGATGGTTGATACTTCCCTGAGGGAGTCCAGGTCGGTGCACAGGAGGCCGACGGCGGCAAGCCTTGCATCCTTATACCTGGAACTGCTGGCGACTGTCGCAAGGGTCTTGCCGTTGCCTTCAAGCTTCTCAATCGCCAGGTACCGGTCCTCCTCATAAGGTGAGAACTTGGCGACTGCGGAGAGCAGCTCGGCATCCCTGATTTTCTCGGTAGAGTCCGATAGCAGCATCATGGCGGTGTTGCGCGCGTCCTTGAAGTTGGAGTGCTCATATATGTCCAGAAGCATGCGGTTGTCTGAGGAGAGGTTGCTGACCGCAAGGTACCGGCACTCGGCAAAGGGGGAGCTCATCGCGACCTCCATCAGCACTTCCGGATCTTCCAGCTCTTCCACCATGTTGGATAGCACCTTCAGCGCGCCCCTCCGGGTGTCTGAGAACGGCGAGTCATTTGCGACCTTGCGCAGGCAGTCCACGTTCCGGCCAAGGGCGCGGAGGGCCTCTTTCCTCGTATTGGGGTGCTCGGAATCGACCGCGATTCGCACAAGGTATTCGGGCTTCTTAAGGAGGAACCCGACGGATGCGCTCCGCGTGTCCTTGTAGTCGGAATTGACCGCGATTCTTGAGAGCAGGTGGTACTTGCTCTTGAGCTTGAACACCGCCCTCAGGCGCGTGTCCGAGTAATGGGAGCTGCAGGCAACGATTACCAATGCCCCCTTGTGCCTGGTGAGCATGCGAACTGCCTTTTCACGGGTGTCTCTTTTCGGGGAATACTTCGCAAGCTCGATTAGTGACTGCAAATCATCCTGCAGGAGAACAACCGCGGCAAGCCGGGTGTGCCTGTACTTCGCGTATTTCGCGATTTCAGTCAGAATCTCAGCGTTTCCCTTGAGCCTCTGCATGGCCCGGGACGCTTCTTCCGAGCTTCCTTCAAGAATTGACTTTGCAAGATGCCGCAGGCTGAACCGGTCAGGCTGGGCCCCATGGGAGGGTTTCTTGAAGGAAGGTTTCCTTCCTGGTTCTTTTACTGATTTAAGCAGGGGCTCTGGTCGGAGCTTCCTGCTCGATAGGGTCGCCATGTTACATTTTCTCCGAAATAAATAAAAAGCGTTATGCTGTTTTTTCGAGATTTACCCCGAATTTTCCGAAATTCTGGAATATCCGTAGAGCATATTCGCAAGGCTAAGAGCGAAAAATGGCAGCGCGACCCAGAAATTTGCGCTCATGAATCCGATTATGAATCCCAGGACGCCGATTACGGCCGGAAAGATGATTGCAATCTTGTGCAGTTTCGGTGTTCTGGAGGCCATAGGAAGGATGCCAACGAGATAATAGAGCATGTCTATAAGGGCAACAAGGGCGATGATGAGGATCGCATAGCTGGAGAATGGCTGGAAAAAGGACCCGGACGAAAGCGGGGCGGGCTCGCCAATGGCCCCTGACTGGACTGTGAAGAAAAGGACGAAAAGCATCGCGGCGGATATCCCGGCCGACATCAGCAGCAGGTAGCTTTTCGGAGCGCTCATTAAGGACACCAGAATGGGGGAGCTGAGATTTGAACTCAGATAACAAGCTCCCAAAGCTTACAGCATACCAGGTTAGCTCACTCCCCCGTTAAGTTTAGATGTGTTGGGAGATGCATCTTAAAAAACCACTCCCAGAGATTATAGTGATACAAAGAGTTTAAAAGTGCTTTTATCTTCAAAAATCAGCAGTTCCTTCTTCTGACGAGCACGTGCACATTGCCGAATTTCTTTAGGAAAAAGCCGTTCCTTGAGTACAGGTCGATTGCCGGATTCGAGACCTTCGCCTTCAGGTAAATCGGCTTGTCTGACCTGTCGTACAGCTCGCACATCCTCTCGATCAGGGTTGATCCGACCCCCTGCCCGCGGTGGCTCTCCTCCACGCCCAGGCCCTGCAGGATTACCTTGTCATCAAGCTCGATGATGTGGGCGAATCCGAGGAGCTTTCCATCCTCCTCTGCAAGAAGCATGCGGTCATCCTCGCCCAGCTCCACGTCTGCATCCGGAAAGACATCAAGAATAAAGTCAAGCAGGCCCTCCATTTCGTGGGGCTCGGCCAGACGGACATAACAGGTCATAACAGTATTACTGCTGCGTTCGTGTTTTTATTGGTTATCGTTACATCGCATGCCTTCATTGTGTTGGCAGCAGGGATTTTTACGAGGGTGGTGGGACCGATGTGTCCCATTCCGGAGTGTTCGTGGATATGGCCGAAAAAAGCGGCCAGGGGCTTCCTCTCCTCGATGACCCTGCGCACGGACTCGCTGCCAGCGTGGAATCCCTTGCCCACATCATCGAAATGCCCCTTTGGGGGGCAGTGGAGCATGAGCAGGGTATTCCCGTCAATCGGGAGCTTTGAGAGCCTCCGGTAGATTTCCTCCTCCGTAAGCTCGCCATATGTGCCAAAGGGGGTGTGGTTGCTGTAGCCGAAGCCGACCACGTTCAGGCCATCTTCGATTTCCACCCTCTTCTCATGGATGGAGCCCGGGCTGCCAAGAATCAGTTTATTGGCCTGCTCGCCCTCCCCGTTGCCAGGGATTATGAAGGCCTTCGGAAATGCGCTCAGCACAGCCTCGGCAAAGGCGTTGGTCGAGGAGGAATCCCCGCATATGAAAACATGGTCGAATTGCCCGGCGACCCCCCGAAGGGCCAGCAGGGCATATTCATCATCATGCAGGTCTGAAAAGGCGAGAATCCTCATTCCCGGTTTCCCTTCTCGTCCTTAACCTTCTTGTACTCGGCCATTATCTCGTTGTAGCGCTTGATGAATTCCTCGGTGAGCTTCTTGGATATGTCGCGCTTGGTGAAGGCGTCGGCCTTTGCAGCCATCGAGAGCTTGTTCGCCAGAAGGCGCGCGATCTTTCCGCGGACGCTCTTCGGGGAGCTGGCAATCTTTGCGTGCTGGAAAATCAGGCCGTGCTTGGGCGGCCTCACTTTCTTGTTCTTTAGGTGCTTGAACAGCGCTTTCTCAGCGCCCAGCACCTGTATCGTGCTTGAAGGAAGCATGGCAAGCTTGTTCAGGGAGCCGATGTGGGATACCAGCTTCGCCGCGATGTCCGGCCCGCCAACCTTCGACATGTTGGGGCAGAGCTCCTCGGCAAGATTCTTCTGGTATTCCTCGTATTCAGTCCGGAGGGCGTCCATCTGGATGATGGAGCGCGCAAGGGAATGGCACTGCGCAAGGTCTTTCGGCTCCAGCTTGGTGCCAAGGCTCTTTTCAGCCTTTGTTGCAAGCTCATCGGCCTTCTTCTGGCCAACGATTTTGGAAAGCTCCTTCTTGTCAATGTCATTGCGGTCGAGCATGAGCACAAGCTCGGCGTACTTGATAGGCTCATCAATCTTGAGCTCCGGGAAGTATATCCCGTACCAGTCCTCCAGCCTCTCGACCAGCTGGTTGATGATTTTGTTAAGGTCGTCAATGGTCTTGGTGACCCCTGAGAGCAGCATGTCCCTGCTCTTTAGCGCCTCTGAAACCGTGCGCTTGGATTTCTTGAAGAACCTCTCCCTCTTTCCTTTATCCTCTTTCATAAATCGGCACCTTCTGCATTCTGGATTTTGATAAAATACATATATAAACGTTGATAATCAAGAAAAAAACATGGTTGATGCAGAAAAGCTCACAAAGGACACTATCAACAATGGCGGAGTGCTTGCGCTCCTCTATTTTGACATACATGCGAAGGACAAGGAAGCCGTGCAAACGCTCGGTGCCGGATTCGTAAAGCACCTGCTCGAGAACCCGGGGGTGGCATTCGCGCTCGGGGAGATAGATGAGCCTGTAGAAGCCGAGGAAGGCCAGAACTGCTCATCTTCCATAGAGGTAAAGCTGCTCACGAAGGATTTCCTGACCCTTGCGAACATCTGCATGGAGAACAGCCCTTTCACGGTGGAAATCCTGAGACCGGATACCATAGAGCTGCCCCTGGACAAGGCGCACCACCTGCTCGGCAACATCGCCGCTACGACGGCGGAATACAAGAGGATGATTCTGACCAAGGTGGCATCGCCGGCTGAGATGGCCGAGTTCCAGAAGCAGATGAAGGCAAGGGCCGAGATGGGCAAGAGGATACTTCAGAAGAAAGAGGGTGAAGAATAGATGGAAAGGAAATTCGTAAAAAGCGGCATACCCGGCCTTGACAGGGTCCTTGGCGGCGGGTTCCTCGAGGGTTCGATTACCACGATAGGCGGCGCGACGGGCTGCGGAAAGAGCACCTTCGCAATGCAGTTCCTGTACAACGGAGCCACGAAGCACAACGAGCCCGGCCTCTACATCGCAATCGAGGAGAGCCGGGATGACATGCTCTTCCACATGAGCGGATACATCTGGGACATCAGGAATGCCGAGCAGGAGAAGAAGATACTGTTCCTGGACTATCCGGTATACGAGGTCTCCCAGTTCATGGACCAGTATGGGGCCATCCAGGAGATCATCAACTCCGCCGGGGTGAAAAGGGCGGTCGTTGACTCCGTCATGCCCGTTGCCCTGTTCTTCCCATCCGAGGATGAGAGGAAGAAGGGATTCCTCAAGCTCATAGACAACATCAGGAAATGGGGGACGACCACGCTTATTGTTTCGGAGGATACCAAGCCGCAGGGCAAGGAGGTCCTTCCGAATACGACCTATGAGATTGAGAGCTTCACCGACGGCTGGATTAACCTGGCCTACCAGTATGACGAGAAGAAGGATGAGAGGGTGAGGTACGTGGAAGTCCTGAAGATGAAGGGGGTAAAGCACTTATCGAAGCCCTTCCCGGCCGACATAGATGACGAGGGTTTCATGGTGCACAGCGGGATTGCGCCCGCGCCTTCCCCAAAGCCTGCTGCAAAAACGCCTGTTGCCAGCGCCCCGAAGAAGCCGGCAGAATCCCAGGCAAAGAGCGCCCTGGTAAGGAAAGTCGTCCGGAAAACGCTTGGCATCAGGAAAAGATAGCAGAAACCCTTTTTTCATTTTACCTTCCCCTGGATGCCGATGAAAAAGGAGGCGGCGCGGGGAATGAAAGGTGCGGGCTAGCGCTCAAGGGCGCCCCAGATTTTCTTCTTGTTTTCAGCCTGCAGTTTCTCGAAATCCTCCATGTAGACAATCAGGCGCTTTTTTGTTTTGCAGAACTTGGCGATTGAGGAATCGTCGGCATCCTCGATAATCAGGTCATGCACCCCATCCACGCTCCCGGAGTAGGAACCGCTGATTACCCCCACGACCAGGCGCTCATGGGCAGAAAAATCATCCAGAGGGAATTTTGACGGGAGGCGGACCACCACGCGGCCCTTGATTCCGATTAGCCCCAGGGCAAATGGTTTTGTCTTGCACTCGACCTGGATGTTCATGAATGTCGTCAATGAGTCATAGACATCGAAATTCGGGCTTGTGTCCCTTGCCTCCTTGTCTATTATGTGGATTAGCTTCCTGCCCCCTGCGGCATACTCTTTTGCGACATCGGTCGGCTTGCCACGCAGCCTGAGTATCCCCCCTTCCTTGGTGAATGCCTGCTTGCCCCGGATAAAAATCACTGGAATTCGTAGCAAATCATCCCTCTCTTATCCTCTTGAGGGCCTCGGCGAGGCTCACCATCTCCTCTTTTCCGGAGACCATGTCGCGAAGGGTAATCTTCTTCGCGTCCTTCTCGCGCCTGCCGATTATCGCCATGAACGGGATTCCGAGGGCATTGACATAGTCGAACTGCTTGCGCAGGTTCCGGTCTTTCAGGTCGGTTTCCGCAAGCGCGCCCTTTTTCCGAAGCTTGGAGGCCGTTGCCAGCGCGTCCCCGTAGAACTCCGGCTTGGCGCAGGCGACGAATATCTCCGTGCGGCTAAGCTTCCTCTGCTTCTCCCGGTCCGCGATGAGGGTTATCAGTCTCTCGATGCCAATCGAGATGCCGACTGCCGGATCCGGCTGCCCGTACACCTGCAGCAGCCCATCATACCTGCCGCCGGCCATCACGGTTCCGATGTCCTTGCTGAGCTTGATTTCGAATACAGGCCCGGTGTAATAGCCAAGGCCCCGAACAAGCGACAAATCGACCTCGATCTCGAAATCGCAGAGCTCGAGGATGCGCTCAAGTTCCCCGACTCCTTCGGTGCAGACATCGCGCACGCGCTCGAGCTTTTCCCCGTTCTTGCCAGTAGTCTTGATGTATGATAGGAAATCGGATGCCTTCTCCCCGAGGATTAGTTCAAGCTGCTCCTCCACGGCGGCGCGGCCGATTTTGTCAATCTTGTCCAGAATCCTGAAAACCTCCTCTTTCTCATTTCCCATCCCAAGCTCTACTGCAAGGGCTTCGAGAATCTTCCTGTTATTGAGAAGGATTTTCGGACTCTCGAAGCCGAACATGGCGCACGCTTCTTTTGCCAAAGTGAGCAGCTCCGCCTCGCATCGCATGCTTGGGCTGCCGATGATGTCCACGTCCGCCTGCCAGAACTCCCTGAACCTTCCCTTCTGTGGCTCCTCCTTCCTCCAGACAGGGGCGATGCAATATCTCTTGAAGGGCCGTGGGAAATCCGAGCCTGCGGCAACGCGCGCTAGCGGCACGGTCAAATCGAACCGAAGCCCGAGCCTCTCGTCCTTGAGCACGAAAATCTGCTTGTCCGCTTCCTCGCCAGCTTTCTTCCTGAGGGTATCAAGATATTCCAGGGCGGGCGTATCAAGCGGCCTGTAGCCGTAGCCGCGGTACAGTTCGGTAATCCTTTCTTTCACGCTCTCGCGCACCAGCATGTCTTCGGGCATCACGTCGCGCATGCCCTTTGGTGTTGAACTCATGGTAACCCCTTCTGTTCAAAGGTTTTAAATGACATCGAAAATCAGCGGGCAACCCCCGCATTTCATACACCCCTCCCTGGATTCAAGCGCTCCTTTCCCCAGGCTCTTGAAAACCATGTCCGCCACCTCGGCAGCAATGGCCACGATTCCATCCACCGATAATCCGGGCTGAAGATTTTCGAGCTCTGAACCGGGAACCGGCCTGAAAGCCTCCACGCTTGGAATTGCCCCCTCATTGAGAACAAGCTCTACAGCCCTAATGGTGCTTTCTGCCTTTTCTATCCCAAGCAGAAGCACGGTGCTCGCTTTTCCCGGTCCGAATGCCTGTGCAGAATAGCCCAGAATTCGAAGATAACCGGCAACGGGGATTTCCCCCTTGAAAGGCATGAGGATGCGCCTAAGGTTCCGGTCATATATTTCCAGGTTGAACTGAGCGGATGTCACGCCATCATCCTTCATCCAGGCCACCAGCCGTCTTGCCAGCTCAGGCCGCTTCGGCGGGCAGATTTCAATGCTTATGGGACCTGCACCCAAATCCCTTGCTGCCCTCACATATGGGGAAATCAGTGAATATCCGGAATAGTCATCCGGCACAGTGCCCGCATTCAGGACCAGGGACGGACTCATCTCCTGCGCAATTATTTCCAGCGCCTGTCTGAACTGTTCCAGCGAAAACTTCATTCCAGAGTAGCCGGCGCTACGGCAAAAAGCACAGCCCTTTTTCATGTTCTTCAGTTCGCAGCCGAAGAGCGTAGTGCTGACGACCGCATTAAACTCGAACTGGAATATTTCCCCTACTGTTTTGCCGCCTGCAACTTGCCTGCGCAGAAAATCTGGCTCATCCGGCACCTCGAAGGTTGCGGACTTTGGGCATTCGCATTTGTCAAGTCCGGATGGGGTTCATCGCTTATCCTTGGCTTCAGGTTCACCTGGCGGCCTTCCGAACGGATTACAAGCTTGTTCAACGTGCATACAGTAGCGCGCTTCAGGACCTCTGGCCCAAGCTCATCAGTCCTTGCCCCATACCTCTGCAGAAGAACCTTCGTCTTCAGAGTATCGATGAAGGCGACCCCTTTCCTTTAGTTTTTCAATCCTGTTCTTCATTTGTTTCACCTCGTTTGTCTTTCACATAAGCTCCATTTCTGGAATATGCGCACATCGTGATGTTCTCCGGAGCTTTCGCTATCCTGACAGTTACTTTGCCGTTTCCGACAACGCCCAGGCTAAGAAGAATTTTTTCTCCTTTCTTAACTCCGATGGCCTCCCTTATTTCCAAGGGTAAGACTAGCCGCGCCTTCTTGTCGAGGCCGATGAACCAAATCCCTTCCTATGAAGTAAATCCCTTCCATTCACCATCGGTTTCACCTTTCTAACATAATAACTGAACATTTCCCACTATTTATAACTATCGTTTTCTGGGATGCCAAAGAAAAAATCAGTGGAACGCCTTCTTGGCGAACTCCTTGAGCTCTTCCTTCGAGCAGTCGCAGTTCCCGCACACCTGGCAGGTATGGTGGTCGATGGAATACATCGCAAGGGCGTGCAGCACTCCGCAAAGGCCCTTTCCTTTCTCTGTGAGTCTATACTCGGCGATGACCGGGCTGGTGCTGGTTATGCTCTTTTCCAGTAGGCCGTTCCCCTCCATCTCCCGCAATCTGGCCGAGAGCATTTTCGTGCTGAGTTCCGGATTCGCCTTCAGGAAATCACGGAACCTTTTCTTTCCGAGGAATAAATCGCGGATTATATTGAGCGTCCACTTCTTTCCGATGTACCCAAGCGTATTCTCAATCGGGCACTTCTCCACCTTGAGCATGCATCCACCTTGTAACTGAATTGTTACAAAAGGGATTTATATTACTAAAGGTAAGTAGAGTTACCAAAGAGATTGGATAGTCCCTAGATGGAGGAATGCGAAATGGAAGAAGATGAATGTTGCAAGGACGAATGCTGCAGCGATGACTGCTGCGGAGAGAAGGGGCATGAGATGCCGGTCATGATGATGCACATGGCGCATGCCGCGTGGAACGAGCTGATGGTCGAGAAGATGAAGGCTGCTTTTGAAAAGAAGAACGGAGCCAGAATGGAGAAGGCCGCACAGGTCGCGGCGGACCACTCGACAGCTTTCTGGAATGCCAGGATGGCAGGAAAGGAGCTGAGCGAGGAAGATCACAAGGAATATGAAAAGAGGCTCATGGAAGCATTCCAGGGCTGATTCTTCTTTTTTTTACACTTTCCTGAAAGTAATCTTGAGCGCGCCCTTGTTCTTTAGCTTGGAGATTATTTCTTTGAGCTTTTTGTGCTTGAGCTTGAGCACTATGCGGCAGAAGGCGTTCTTCTCCCTGACAAGCGAATGCGCCTCTATCGCCACCGCGTCAACCTTGCTCTCAGATAGCACGCGCAAAAGCGCCATCAGGGTGCCCGGCCGGTCTGACATCTCGAATTCAACCTGGTACACCTCGGTCTCCCCGAACGGCGATACCACAATCGATGTCTTCTCGTCATCCACTGCCGCGAAAACCATGTCCCCTTCCTTCATGCCGAGGGTTTCCCTGAAAGCGTGCGGGAGCACAATCCTTCCCTTCGAATCGATTTTATCCTCTCAATCTTCATGGGACTACCCCCAAAAGCAAGTATGCAGAGCGAATACAAAGAGTATTTTTAAAAGGCTGAGCCCTTAAATGACTGCTACTAATCTAGCCCCGTCGTCTAGAGTTTTGGCTAAATCTTTTTGGCCGAGGCGGAATAGGGTCAAGGATGCGAGGTTCTGGTCCTTGCGACACCGGTTCGAATCCGGTCGGGGCTATTTTTCTCATTTTTCAGCAATCAATAAAAACAATAATCCCGCAGTTAGCCCATGCTCGAAATCAATTTCAAGACGGCATGGGAAGGCGCGAAGATCAGCGCCGTGGTTGTCTGCCTGGGGATCATTTTCTTCTATGTCAATACCAACTACATAAAATCAGGGCTGGTGGCCGCAATCCCAGATTTCCTGGTGGACTTTGCCTACCTTGCGCTCTTCATGTTCGCAGGATTCAAAACCGCAAAAGAGCTCGGTGGCAATCTGAGGACCGCAGGGGCAGCCGGCGCATTGGCGGCGATAGCGAGCACCGTTTTCCACACAATCCTCATCGGCCTTGGCATGCTGATGGCGGCGCAGGACAATCCCGGGCTGATTTCTCCGGAGCTGGCAGAAGCGGCCGGGGGGCAGGCCAACGTGGGCATATTTGCGGCGCTGGTCTACCTCCTTGTGATGGGCCTGTTCCTGGCATTGTCCGCAGCGGTCAATTTCATTGCAGGAATGGCTGGCGGGTTCATAGGGGAAAGACTGAGGAAGGCATCGGGAAAGCATTAAAAGTCCTGCCTGCGATGTCTTGGGCTATGCATAGTGAGGACGAGAGTCTGAGCCATGTCCTTGCCCAGGAGGACTGGAAGTCTCTTGCGCTGATGCTTATTAGCATGGACGTCCGGCTCGGTGATGACCGGCTTGAGACCCGGAAGCTCCAGAAAGAGCTATGCATGACAAAGGCCGTTCTCTACAACTACCTCTCGGTGGCAAACGGCAGCAACACCATAGACCTCTCATTCTTCGTTGGCGCGGTGAAGCTGGTCCGGCGCCTGGAGAAGGAGTATGACAGGCTGGGAATCCAAAGGAGGGATTTCGTGATTTTCCTGAATCTCCTCCTGACGAAATTCAGCCAGCAGAAGCTGATGGTCGCAAAGCCGGCAGAGAGGAAAGCAGAGTTCAAGAAGCACAAGCAGGTGGTCGAGGATGAATATATCCCTGTATGAGAAACCGATGAAAATCGAACTGAGGGACTTCCAGTTATTCGTGGATGGCAAGGAGCACGGGAGAACCGCAAGGAAGATGAAGGAGATGGAAGATGTCATGCTCATAGAGCCCGAGACAGACCTGCTCGGGAACCCTGACATGTATTACATGTACCGGGAAGTGATGAGGAAGGGGACCATAAGGTTCGATATCACCGCGCTGCCTGCGAAAGTGACTGAGAAGGAATACAACAAGACATACGGCCACTACCACCCGGAGGCGGAGCAGGGGCTGACATACCCTGAGGTATACCAGATTCTGCACGGCAAGGCGGTGTTCATACTCCAGAAGAAGAGGGTCGATGGCAGCGTTGACGTCACGATCGTGAGTGCCGGGCAGGGGGACGTACTCTTCATCCCGCCGAATTTCGGCCATGTCACAATCAACAGCGGAGATGTGCCCCTGGTGCTCTCCAACCTGGTTTCCTGCAGCTTCAGTTCTTCATATGATGAGTACAAAAAGAACAAGGGCGCGGCATACTATTACCTTGAAGGGGGCGAGCTCATGCACAACCCCAACTACTTCGTAAAGGACCTCCAGAGGATGAGGGCTGCCGAGTTCAACCAGAAGTTCGGATTCACCAAAGCGGACCTTCTCGGGGCATTCTCCGAGAATCCTGAAAAATTCGGGTTCCTTGAGAAGCCTGGAATGCTCCTCAAGAAATAGATAGGAATCAGAGCTTTATCGCGGCTACCTTGTTCACTTTTCCCTGGGCGATGCGGTCGGACCCTCCGCCCCCGCCGCCAAGCTCTTTCACGGTTTTCGCAAGGAGCTCCCTGGCGCTGTATTTAGATTTCTTGCCGCATGCGCAGACCAGGTTGCCCTGATTGTTCATCAGGACCACCGCGCCATGGTCGCCGGCCGCAATCTCGGTTCCGAGCTTGCGCAAAAGCTGCGCATCCAGCTCAAGCACCCTCACCGAGGGCTTGCCTGTCCCTGATTCGGCAAGCTGCCTCGCCTCCTCGCCCACCAGGCGCTCTGACATGGACTCGATCAGCTTCCTCTGCTGCTTCCACTCGGTGAAGAACCTGTCCACCGTGCGCACCAGCTCATGGTCAGAGACGCTTATCACGGAGCAGGCGTCGCGGATTATGGCATCGCGCTCCTGCATGTACCTGAGCGCCACGCCGCCCGCCTTGTACACGAGGCGCTCGACCCCGTCCTGAACGCTCTCCCTCTTGATAATCTTGAGGCAGCCGATTTCGCCGGTGCTGCCAAGCATCTGGTGCGTCCCCCCGCATGCCTGGGAATCCACATCGCCTATGCTCACAATCCGCAGCTCCTTGCCCGGAACGGCGCCCCCCTGGTACAGCCTGAAGCCGTACTTCTCCTCCGCGATGTTCCTTGGGAGAATCTCAGTCTGGATTACCAGGTTGTCAGTGATATACCTGTTCACGAGGAGCTCGATTCTGGATAGCTCCTCATTGGATATCCTCCGGTAATGGGTGACATCCAGGTGCGCCTTGTGCTCGTCCTTGAACGCGCCGGCCTGCCAGATGTGCTTGCCAAGGACATTCCTGCAGGCTGCGTTGAGCAGGTGCGTGACCACGTGGTGCCTCGCGATGTCTTTCCTCCGCGCGAAGTCCACCTCGCCATAGGCGCTGGCGCCCACCCTGAACTTCTTCGGATCCTCCACCTCGTGGAGTACTACGCCGGCCATCTTGAGGACGTGTTTGACCTTAACCCCATTGAGTGTTCCGGTATCAGACACCTGCCCGCCGCCTTCAGGATAAAACGCGGTGATGTCAAGAATCACATATTTTCCGTACGCGATGCCAAGGACACGGGCCTCGAATTTTTCGGTCATTGTATAGAATAGGCCCTTTGTCGAAGGGTAGCCTGCGACTTCCGAGGCGAGAACCTTCTTTGACGGCGCGTTGGTCGGCGCTGGCTCCTCGCCCTCGCCTTCGCGGACTAGCTTGTAGAAGTTGCCGGGCACCCTCAGCTCAACGCCGTTCTCCCTTGCAATCTCGGATACGTACTCGGGCGGGATGCCGTTGCTCTTGTAGAGCGTAAAGAGCTCATCCGTGGGAATCGCCCCCGACGAGGCGCGCTCCTTGTTGGACGCGCCTTTGCTGCCGCCCTTTGCCTTGGAAACTAGATTCGCGACGATGACCCTCGCCTTCTCCTTCGTGGCCAGGTATTTCTTCTTCTCCTCGTCAAGCACGTCCTTGGTCGTCTCAACCCCTTCCTGCAGGTGGGGGAAGATATATTCCACGTGGTCCGCGTGCATCTCAACGATTTTGGAGTAGTCCAGCTCATAGCCGAACTTCTCGGCAAAGCCGAAGGCCCTGCGCAGAATCATCCTTATATTATAGCCGCCCCCGGCGTTGCTGGGGAGCATGCCGTCGGTCACGGCGAACAGCAGGGTCTTGAGATGGTCCGAGGTCGCATACAATGCGTGCAGGGGCTCGAGAGTCTCGAAGAGCTCCTTCTTGCTTATCCCGAGCATCTTGGCAATCCGCTCCTTCTCAGCCTCAATATCCTCCACCTCGTCCTCGTCGAGCCCGCCTGAAATCCTGGCGTATTTGGAAAAGAGCGATTTCGGGACCGAGACCCCTGCCATCTTCTTCATGCTGGCAATAACCGGCCCGAACACGGATTCGTAGCTGGTCAGATCGCCGGATGTGATCCAGGAAAGCCTCTCAAGGCCGGCGCCCATGTCGATGACCTTGGTCTTGAGCTCACGGCTGCCCTGGGGAGTGACCTCGTACTGCATGAACACGCAGTTGCCAAGCTCAAGCCCGCGCACGAAGTACTCCATGCATGGCCCGAAATTGCCGCCTCCTGCCCAGACATCCTCCTGGAACACTATCTCCCTCTCGGGTATGCCAAGCGCCTTCATGTAATTCAGGTCGTGCCTGATGGCCTCGTCCTTCCAGTAGAAGAGCCCGGTATCCCTGGTGTTGAAGGCGTGCTGGCCAACCATCACGAAATTGGTGTAGTGCCTGCCGGTCACCCCCACGTTGCTGATGTCCGGAAAGCGGACGCATGCCTGGGGAACGATTAGCGGATTGTGGGGCGGCTCAAGCTCGCCGCTGACAACGTACGGCTGGAAATCCGTGATGCTCGCGATTGTGAAATAAAGATCATCCCTCCATTTGGCGACGGTGGGGAACGGCTTGACATAGCCGTGATTGTTCTTCGTGAAGTATTTCTCGATTGCCTTCCAGGTCTCGACATAGCCAAGCTTCGTTTTTACGGGGGTTGAGCCGATGAACTGGTAGCCGATGCAGGCGGAATCGCCGCAGCGCTCCCTCTCCTCCGAGCTCCAGAAGTTCCTGCCGCATGCCTGGCACTGCCTGCGCTCAAAGCCGCGCTCAACAAGGGAATCAAGCCTGTAGTGCTTCTCCCAGTCTTTCGAGAACTGTTTCCTCAGCTCATTCTTGTCAACATCCATAAGTATCACTGGCTGAGGATAGTTATTCTGGTAAGGTTTTAACCATTTTGATATTTGAAAAAAGAGAAGGGCTACTCTTCAGGAGGTTCTTCCGGGGCTTCCCCCGCCTCGTCCATCCCCTGGCTCTCGAGCGCGTTCTCTATGTGCGCCTCGAAGATGTATCTCACCGCAAGGACGAATTTCTCCGCGATGCCAAGGGCGGTGCCAGCAACTTCAGTTTCATCCCCGAAAGGGGTTTCCTTCTTCTTTTTCAGCCCGAGCCGCCTGACGAGGAAGCTGTAAATCCCGCCCACATCATCCGGCTGGAGCTCCTCGATTATCTTCCAGTCCTGGACAGGGAACATCCCGGAGTAGTTCTTCTCCAGGTAATATATCGTGGTCTCCAGGCTGGCTGCCATGTAGCCGTCCTTGTAGAGCAGCGCGGAGGCTGCCATGCGGATGCAGTTCTTGGAATCGCTGAGGGAGCCCCGGGAATCGCCGCTCTCGAGCCTGCTCTTGGCTGACTCGTACAGATCTGCCGCGATAGCCAGCGCGAACAGGGCATTTTCATCATCCGGCGTTGTGCGGGCGATGTCCATTTCCCCCATTGGCTCGGTTGGTTCAGGCATGCACAGATGTAGCAGATTAGGTTTTAATTGCTTTTGTGTACGAAGATTATCACGAATCATCAGGTGTTTTTTCAATGGAACTTCACGAGAGAATTTTCGAATTGGCGCTAACAAGGTCTTTCTTCTTTCCTGCAAACGAGCCGTATGGCTCGCTCAGCGGATTCTATGATTACGGGCCGGTCGGGGCTCTCATGAAAAGGAAGATAGAGAGCCTCTGGAGGGGGATGTTCATCAAGGGCGAGGGGTTCCATGAGGTTGAGACCTCGATTGTCACTCCGGAGCCTGTGCTCAAGGCATCGGGCCATGTCGGCAGCTTCGCTGACCCGGTGGTGGAGTGCGCCAGCTGCCACACAAGGGTCAGGGGGGATACCCTGGTTGAGGAAATCCTTGTAGAGAAGCACGGGGAGAAGTGGAATGGCAGGCTTGATACGATAGACGACGCAGTAAGGGAGAGCGGCCTCAAGTGCCCGAAATGCGGGGGGGAGTTCAAGCCTGCATACATGTTCAACCTTATGTTCGCGACAGGGATAGGCGGGGACAGGACGCCTGCTTATAACAGGCCCGAGACCGCACAGGGGATTTTCACTCTCTTTCCAAGGCTGTTCAGGAACCACGGCACAAGGCTCCCTGTTGCCGCGGGGCAGGTGGGAAGGAGCTTCCGGAACGAGATTTCGCCAAGGAAAGGGCTGGTCCGGATGAGGGAGTTCACCCAGATGGAGCTGGAGTACTTCTTCAACCCCTCGCAGCCCCGGATGAAGGGATTTTCCGATGTGTCTGAAGTGAAGATGCGGATGCAGGTTGGCGGAAAGAACGAGCTTATGAGCGCCAGGCAGCTTGTGGAAAAAGGGCTCTGCAACGAGATAATGTCATATTTCCTCGTCCGCGAGTGGCAGTTCTATATGATGGTCGGGATAAGCGAACCCAGGATGTTCCTCCGGGTGCTCGGCAGGAACGAGATCCCCCACTACTCGCAGGCGAACATCGACATGGAGGTGCAGACCTCATTCGGCTCCATAGAGACCATAGGCAACGCATACCGAACCGATTTCGATCTGTCCCAGCACGCAAAGGAGAGCGGGAAGGACTTCTCGGTCTTCATCGAGGAGGAGAAAAAGAAGATTGTCCCGCATGTTGTCGAGGTGTCGATGGGTGTCGACAGGCTCTTTTTCGCGATACTTGAGCACTGCTTCAGGGAGAAGACCAAGGAGAAGGACTGGGAATGGTTCGACTTCCCGGCCGTGATTGCGCCTTATGATGTTGCCGTGTTCCCGCTGATGAAGAAGGATGGAATGGCCGAGAAGGCCGAGGGGATTGCCCGGGAGCTGCGCGAGGAGTTCGATGTGCACTATTATCCTGGCGGGAGCATCGGAAAGAGGTATGCCAAGGCGGATGAGATCGGGATTCCGGCCGCGGTAACAATCGATTATGACACTCTCGAGAAAGGGACAGTCACGCTAAGATACAGGAACAATGGCGAGCAGGTCTTGATGAAAATCGGGGATATTGCCGGAGTAATCCGCAGGTTCCGCTCGGGAGATAGCTGGAACGCCATAAAGGCTGATTTCGAAATCGTGAAAAAGGAATGAGCCGGATTTTCATAAAATTGTCGCAGAAAAATATTTTATCTGCATGTTGGAAAAATGCCCTGGCCCCCAGGATTGCGGAATAAACCACCGACGAGAACTATTCTGGGCCAAGGGTAAAGGTTTTAATGCTTTTCTGGGATGCCATAGCGGGGTTTGATGGGAAAGGACAAGGGCAAACCCGTTTTGCCATTCACAGCTTCAGATTTGCATCTCATTGGAGCAGTGATTGTGCTGGTCCTCCTTCTTGCGATTGCCACCCAGAGCGCGTTCCCCAACCTATCTGAAGGGTGCCTCGATGAATTCCCCTCAGGCTGCTTCCTCAAAAGCTCGGGCGCCATGAAGAGCATGGTCCTTAGCAGTGAGCGCTATTCGCTTGTCCGCGGGCCTGAGCATGAAGAATCGGATTCAGGGCAGATGGGCAGCGAGGGGATTAGCGTGTCGGATTTCACCAGCTCGCTGGTCGACGATTTCGTATCGATATCCACCGGGCGGGGGGTTCTTGGCGACGCCAGGCCGGCAAACGCCAGCGGGAAGCTGCAGAAGTACCTGAGGGTCCGGTCGCCCGTGTTTGGGATGCGCTATGACATGGACAACGGCACAAACCCCATGATATTCTTCTACGACTCGCCGATAAAGCGCATGAGGGTTTACGACTGGATAAACAACGGCCTTCTGGAAGTGGACTGGTTCGAGCTGGAAGGCTACGAGCAGGCCTACGCGATAAACCCCGCAGGGGTCAATTCGGCCGAAGCCACGATTACGGCCAAGGGCAACATTGTTGAAAAGTGCAGGGAGTGGGATTTTGCCACCAGGACATGCAACGGCGAGTGGATTGTGCTCACGAGAGTAGTTCCGGGCGAGAACTACACAATCGCGATAGACAGCGCGGACCCGGGGTTCAGGGAATCGCTTTCAGTCATCAACGTCCAGTCGTTCCCAGAAGTGGGGGGGCTGTGGACCGTCCAGTTCAACACCACCGGAACGGCGGACCTTACCATCAGCGCGGTGAACGGGACCACCTGGACCAACTTCGGGGACTCTGAAGATTTGAGGTTCCTGGAAGTGCGCTGCGGGGATGCCATAATGCCTTATTCCTGGGTGAATGATTCGGTCCTTATTGAGGATTACACCTGCAACGAGACGGGCACCGAGACAAGCAGGGTCATTACCGGGGGGAGCCACCACCTCGAGTTCCGGTTCGGCGACTCTGTGGATTACGCGCACAACCAGGCGGGA
Organism: Microcaldota archaeon; assembly: GCA_043812915.1. Taxonomy (GTDB): domain Archaea; phylum Micrarchaeota; class Micrarchaeia; order Anstonellales; family Bilamarchaeaceae; genus CAYVTJ01. Next base: position 21,206 of record JBDRLQ010000025.1, read on the forward strand.
ATCAAGGTGATTCTCCTCCGCGGAGCCGGAGGGGACATTAACAGCACTGATGAGTTCGGGGTGAACTGGACGACCGAAGACAGAGTAGATACAACGGCATTCAGCCATTCCACGAGCGCGGACAATTACGGGGTAACCGTCGCCGAGGACGGGATATACAGGGTGAGCTACGGGCTGTATGTCAACACGAACGGGACGGACAGGTATTCGCCGCTTGCGCATGTGAATGTGGATGGGAGCAGCGCGGGCGTCTGCTATTCTTCCGGATACAACAGGGGGACCTCTGAAAGCTGGCACCTGGTCGCGGCAGCCGGCTGCCTGCTGGAGCTGACGGCAGGGCAGAGTGTCAGCATCGCGGCAAAAAGGCTGTCCACCACAATTACCGAGCAGTATCCGGTCTTCAACTCATCGAACAGCTGGTTCCACATGCAGAAGCTGGAGCATAGCGACGTGATTCTGCTCAGGGAAGCCGGAGGGGGGCAGGAATTCGACACCGTGAACGCAAGCGTCACGTGGGACACTGAGGATTATGAGGGAGGCTCCTTCACGCATGCCGCAGGCTCATCCGAAATACAGGTCTCACAGACCGGATTCTACCGCCTGACATATTCAATCGGGGTGGAGGAGGACACCCAAAACAGGAGCGCCGCATTCGTGAACCTGCAGGTGAAGCCCGACGGCGGCTCATTTGCGGATACCCCCTACGGCTGGGGGCAGGCGTATTTGCGCGGCATATATTACATAAACGAAAGCATTGTTGCGGCATCGACAGTCCTGAATCTCTCTGCTCTTGATACTGTGCGGGCCATCGTAGGAAACCCGACCGGCTACGACCCTGGAGTGCTGAGCGTGACCGGCGGCAGGACGCACCTTGACATGGAGTACCTGGGGGATGGCAGCGATACGGACATGTTCATGGCATACGACTCGACCGGGAGCGTTATCCTGGAGAACCATGCGGACCAGACATGGGATGTCGAGGACTACGATGGCAGCTATTTCACGTTCACGCCGGGCAACGCCGAGATAACTATTGATAGGCCCGGGCTCTACCAGATTGCATACGGGGTGTATTCAACTAGCAACAATTCCGGGAGGTTCGAATGGCTCACCCAGCTTTTTGTCAACGGCGCTGCTGCAAGCGAATGCTTGGGCGCCGGATACAACAGGGGAGTGCTCTCATATGGTAGCCCTGAGGCCGCCTCCACATCGAACTGCTACATCGAGCTGGAGGCAGGGGACGTTGTCAAGGTCCAGAACATTGAGACGACCAACCTGGTTTCCGGAGTGAACAACACCGGTGACCGGACATTCATGACAATCCAGGGAATGAACTTCCCGACGCCCGAAGTCTCCGGATGCGCGGTGATTGATTACCCCGGGCAGGTGCAGATGAGCGCTGATGGAAGCGGCGCGCCGAATGGGGTGTCGGGGGTCACAGACATTACATCCGCATGCATTGTGCTGGCATCAGACGACATAGATTTCAGCTGCAACGGGCACATAATCGACAACACAGTTTTCCCGACTGCCGCCGGAATCGTGATAAACGGCTCAACTACGGTGGATTACACCAATGTGACCATCCGGGACTGCCCGTCCATTACAGATTATGCAGTCGGAGCCTACGTACACAACAGCCAGCAGGATACAATCCGCAACGTGACAACTGACAGAAGCACCACCGCGGGAATCCTTTTACGGTCAGCGACAAGCACTACCGTAGAGAACTGCACCGCGAAAGGGAACTACAACTACGGCTTTTACCTGCGGGACAGCTTTACCAACACATTGAGCAATGACATTGCATATAACAACAGCATCAATGGATTCCGCATCTATACTTCCCAGGGCAATGTCATCAATAAGAGCCAGTCGTATAACAACACGGACAGTGGAATCCACATAGAGGGGTATTTCGGCGCGGATGTCCCGAGCCAGCAAAACAGCGTCATAAACAGCAGTTCGTATGACAATGACGCAGATGGCGTGGAGCTCGTATACACGACCTTGGATAACGTTCTGGATAGCAATTTCAGCAACAACGGAGACTCGGGAGTGCACATGAGAGACAACGCCTTTGCAACGTATGTGCAGAGTTGCCGCGCATACGATAACTCCGAAAATGGATTCTATGCTGCTAGCGGTGCGCTCCTGGCGAATTTCGATGACAACATCGCTTATGACAATGGCCTGGCAGGACTCAACAATACGCTGGCGACTTCGACCACTGCGGATAATACGACGGCATACGGCAACCTGGATGGGATTGCATTCGAATCAGGAAGCTGCACCTTCACAGGTGCCAATCTCTACAACAACACCAGGCATGGGGTGTATTACAAGAGCACGGCGGCCGCGACCTTCAACGATATCCATTCCTACAGCGCCGATGGTGTCGCGGTGATGGTTGAGAACACGGGGGGAGGAACGCCGGCAATTACATTCTCCAACCTCACAATCGACAGTGACACGGGAGACTTCGTGAACTATACCTCCCTTGATATCACCGATAACATCAACGCGAACAGCGCATACTCAATCAACTGGAGCAGCAGTTCCGGAACGCCGACTGACACGGAGTCGTTTGCCCAGAAGCTTGTCAACATCAGCCCGGTCAGCGGGACAACATCCATCGACACGATTGTGTGGAACTGGCTCGAGCCTGAGGCATCGGGCATCGACGAATCGTCCCTTGAGTTGTGGAAATACAACTCCAGCGGATGGGCCCTCCAGAACGACTCGCCGGACACAACAGGGAACACACTGAGGATTCTCTCGATGAACCCGGCCAGCGACTACGGGCTTTTCGAGAACCTTGGCTCCTGCCGCGTGATATCGGCTCCTGGCGAATACCAGCTGAACATCAACCTGACCGGGGCGCCCCTTACCCTCAGCGGGATATCCGGCTTCGCAAAAGCCTGCTACATAATCTCATCGGACGATGTCGACCTTAGCTGCGCAGGGCGAACAATAACTAATAACGGCACTGCCTCGGCAGCGGGCATAGTCGTTAACGGCTCATCCACCGTGGACTACACGAATGTCACAATCAGGGACTGCATCGTTTCCGGATACCGGGCGGACGTGATGCTCTATGATACGGCCTACGACACGGTGATAAACAACACCGCCCTGAACGCCAGCCTCGCAGGAATCTACACCTACCTGACAAACTACAGCGTGATTGAGAACAACAACGCCACCGACAGCGTCGCCCAGTCCGGCCTACGGATGGCATACTCCTCCCTGAACAATGTGAGCGGCAACCACTTCTCGAATGCTTCGAGGGGCTTCTATCTCGAATTGTATTCCAACTTCAACAGGATTACCAACAACAGCGCCTACAACTGCAGCACGCAGGGATTCCTGGTGTACACGTATTCCTCGGGAAACGTCCTGATTGGAAATGACGCCTGGGACATAGTCAACAACGCCTACGTGGTGAGGGATTACACCGACAACAACACGCTGATAGACAACACCGCCTCATACTCGAACAACGGATTCCTCATGCTCTATAACTCCACGAACACGACAATCATCAATTTCACTTCATTCAACAACAGGAACGTCAACTTCGCCATGTGGGACTGCGACGGCACCCTGCTTGCCAACTCCACATCATACAACGGCACGCTGGGAGACATATGGTACAGGAACGTCCTTGGCCATCCATACTCGCTCGAGATGTCGAACATCACGATACTCAACCCGCTTGGGACATATGAGAACTACAGCGTCATAAGCATCCAGGATTCGCTCACAACCCTGGTCAATTACACGATAAACTGGACCGACACGCCCGCAGGATTGCCGGCCGGCAGGGAGACCTTCGCCAACAAGTACCTGGAAATCGGGCGCGATGGCTCCGAGGCGATAGACAACTTCACCTGGCACTGGACCGCTGCGGAAGCCGAAGGCCATGATGCCAACAATTTCGAGCTCTGGAGGTACAATGTCACCGACGGATGGTCGCTGATAAACGATTCCCCGGACGTTTTGGCCAACCAGATAAGCCTGCCTGACTTCAGCCCTTCAAGCGACTATGGGATACTTGAGGATGCTGCCTGCAGAATCATCAGTTCTCCCGGCTCGTATTCACTTGCCAGCAACGCAAGCGGCGCGCCATACGGGGTCCCGGCCGCATACGCGGATGCCGCATGCATCGTGATTGACTCCAGCGATGTCGATTTCAACTGCAACGGATACAATATCTCCAATGACGGGACTGCCAATGCGGCTGCAATATTCGTCAATGGAACTGCCAGCACCCAGCACACCAATGTCACGATAAGGGACTGCCCGCACATAACCGAATACACGAGGGCAGTCTACATCGAGTTCTCCCCGGGGGCAATCGTAAGGAATGTGAGCATGCATGACCTTGCCGGAAGCGGGATAATGGTCTTTGCAAGCAACCAGCTCAACCTTACAAACAACTCATTCGACAATCTGACTGCCCAGGGGATACAAATCTATGACAGCAACTATTCGCATATTTCGTACAATCTGATTAACGCCGCGGCCAACAGCATGTATTTTGACAACTCACACTACAACACGATTGAATTCAATGACGCAGGATTCGCAAGCGCCAGGGATTACAACCTGGTGTCTTCTGACAACAACATGCTAAGGAGCAATACCGGGCATGGCAATACAGGGGCATCGTTCAGGCTCTCTGGCGCAACCAACACCACCATACTCAATTGCACTATGTACAATAATGCGCGCGGAGTAAGGGCCACCACAAGCAACTACACCAACATCACGAACTGCACTACCTACAACAACACCTATGGCCTGCATATAGACCTTAGATCACAGTTCGCGAGTGTGACAGATATCATATCCGCAGGAGACTATTACGGCATTTGGCTCGATGAGAGCAGCTGGGGCAATATATCCGATGTGAGCATTGTCGATAGCTACGAAGGGATCTGGGTGTACAAATCCAATCACAGCCTGATTGGCAATGTCTTCATTGAAAATGCCACAAATGCCGGTGTGCAGGATTACCCCTCGTTCAACAACACCTATACGGACATAACGATAATCAACTCATTCTACGGCTTCCAGGTCTACAACTCGACTGACATCAACCTGAGCAACCTGTACACGTCCAACAACGGGTTTGACATAAGGGTCACTGCCAACGGGACCGAGGCGAACATAAACTTCACCAACATCACAATCGACAACCCGCTTGGCGGCTATGAGAACTATACTGTCCTGAATATCACCGACACAACAGGGCTGTATTCCGATTTCTTCGTGAACTGGACGGGCAACTCTTCCGAGCTGCCGGCCGGATACCTGAGCTTCGCGCAGAAGTTCGTGAACATATCATCGGAGCTCGCCCCGGCATCCATCGATTCGGTTGTCTGGGGCTGGAAGGACGGGGAGCTCGGGGGCTATGATGAGGGCGCATTCGGGCTCTGGAAATACAACGAATCCGGCTGGACGCTGGAGAACGGCACTCCGGATACTTCAGGCAACACGCTCAGGCTTCTCAATATGGACCCGGCAAGCGACTATGGGATCCTGCAGGAGGGCGAGCAGAACTGCTACATAATCAGTGCGCCCGGCGCCTATATGCAGACAGCAAACGTGAGCGGCGCCCCGGTTACCCTAAATGGGGATTCCAACGTTGACTGGGCATGTATAATTATCGACAGCGACAATGTAGACTACTCATGCGAAGGCTTCAGCATGATAAATGACGGTACTGCCGATGCGGTCGCGATTGTCGTGAACGGCTCGGACGGCAATATCCGGCAGAACGTAACAGTCAGGGACTGCAAGCTTCTGGAAGGGTATGAATACGGGATGTTCGCGAAGTACGCGCGCAACGTCATCTTCGAGAACAGCACTGCAGACTGCAACTATACCGGCAGATACGGGTTCATCATGTACCCCGGAGTCAATGATTCCATCATCAGGAACACGTGGTCCTATGACGGGCTCAACAACGGCATACACACAAGATACGGCTGGAACGATACCGTGTACAACAGCTTCGCGCAGAACTTCAGCCTCGGCAGCAACATCTACGTGCTGAACATGTACCACTCGAGCTACTACAACAACACGATGATGGACGGGCAGACCGGCCTTGAGTTGCGGATGAGTGAGAACATCTCCGTGGATAACTGCACGGCGGGAGGGACATTCACCCACTACGCAATCAGGTTCAATGCAGGGGTCGACAGGATAAACTTCTCGAGGAACGTAGGCTATGGCGGGGTGAACGCCCTGCTTATCGGGACCAGCAACTACATGAACATCACCAACTGCTCATTCTACGGCACTTCATTGAACGCGGTCTATCTGGACGACTCCGGATATTCGAACTTCACGGACATTCTCATTGACGATGCGGGCAGCTATGGGATTTACCTGAGGGACAGCACCACAGTCCAGAACAGATTCTCAGGGATAACGATAACGGATAGTGCCCAATACGGAATCCGGAGCTATGATGCCCACTACAATCTTTTCGAGAACGCCCGAATAGAGAATGTCGGATTTACCGGTCACGGAATCAATGTGGATGGCGGCAGCGGATTCAACAATTACACGAATATCACGATATCCGGGATTGTCAGGGATGGGATATTCATAACGAACAATGCCGGGAACAACACATTCACCGACATGGAGATATATGATGTCGGCTACTATGGAATCGAGATTACCAATGGGGACAACAACAATTTCACGAATATCCACCTCTACAACAACAGCAGGGGGGCAATCTATGTCAGCTCGACCGGCTCGGCAAGGAATGTGAAGTTCTCCAACGTGTCCATAGACAATCCATCTGGAGGATATGTGAATTACACGACATTGAGCATAACTGACAGCATTGACGTTGGAACGGCGTACAACATCAGCTGGACAACCAACTCATCGCCGCTCTTGGGCCCGTACCTCAGCATTGGCGAGAAGTTCGTCAATATATCCAATAGCCTCGGGAGCACCTCGATTGACAGCATCGCCTGGAGCTGGCTTGATAGCGAGGCTGCCGGCTATGACGAGAGCTCGTTCAGGCTGCACAAATGGAACGGCAGCTGGACCGACACAGGAGCTGCGCTTGACACCGGCGCCAATACGCTCAGCCTCACGAACATGGATCCTGCCAGCGACTACGGGATAGTCGGGTATTCATCGCCGGAGTGCTTTGTGATAGACGCCCCTGGAAGCTATTCGCTAAGCAGCGACCTGGAAGGCGCGCCTTTCCCAGTCACCGGGATTTCAAGTGGAAACCGCGCATGCATCCTCATCATGAGCGATGACGTGGAATTTGACTGCAACGGATACAACCTCACAAACAACGGCACGGCAGATGCGATAGGAATCGCGGCCAATGGCACATCTGTCCATGGATACGAAAATGTCAGCATAAGGAACTGCTTCAACATCTCGGATTACAAGAGCTCAATTACCGTCAACAACATAACTACAGGAATAATTGAGAATATTTTAACAGAACCGGCAAACTGGGGCATTTACGTACAGACGTCCAATGACATGACCATCAGGAACTGCACCGTAAGCGGGGGGATAGGAGAGCTGTTCTATATCAGGGAGAACTGGAATATGACCGTCACGGGCAACCTGGCCCATTCCTGCGCCATCACGAACAACGGGTTCTATCTCCTCAATAACGATGATACGATTTTAGACAACAACACGGCATACCTGTGCCAGCGCGGGTTCTATATCCAGAATTTGAGAAACAGCACTGTTACAAATTCGGTTTCTCACTCGAATGTCAGGGATGGGTATTACTTTTATGTCAGCCCGGACAATGTGAGCTTCACCGGGAACGTTGCATACAATAACAGCATCAACGGCATATACCTGCATTCGGGCCCCAACAACATGCGCATCACAAACAACTCATTCCATGATAACGGTGGCGATGGAATCCAGCTGTCGGGCCCGGTGAGCAACATCCTGATTGAGGATAACCTGGTCATCAGCAACAGGGCAAGGGGGATTGACTCAACCGGTGCTTCGAACATCGTGAACATAACGATAAACAACAATACGTTCTACAACACCTCAAACTATGTAATCTGGCTATCCAGCGTTGTAGACAGCAACATCACCAACAACATCATCGATACGTCCACCGGCAACAGCGGAATCCAGCTCTGGTCATTGGCAACAGGGAACCGGATAGTCAATAACACTATTTCAAATACCGGAGGGGACGGCATCCAGGTGGGCTTCACGAACGACAATGAGATTTACAACTGCACAATCGAGAACAGCGGCGATGACGGAATATCAATCAGGGATGCGAATGAGACCGACATCCACAATGTGCACGTCTATGGAAGCCAGGGAGCGGACCTGAGGGTGGAGTCCGCAGGCTCCCCCAGGAACTTGCGCATCTACAACATGTCATTCGACAACCCCGATGGCAACTGGCAGAACTACACCTCACTAAACATCACCGATACAGTTGAGGCCGGGACGGCGTACACCATCAACTGGACGGCCAATTCCAGCCCATTGAGCGCGCCGATGATTTCATTCCGAAGCAAATACGTGGAAATAACGGCCACAACTGGCACGGTTTCCATCGACAGCGTGGTCTGGCACTGGCTGGAGAGCGAGCTTGGGGGATACAGCGAGTCGCAGTTCGCTCTTTGGAAGCACAACGGCTCGATATGGAGCTCTGTAAACGACACTCCGGACACCTCAGGCAACACGCTGATGCTGCTGGACCTGAACCCTGCCAGCAAATACGGCATCGTGCAGTTTGGCGAGAGCTGTCCTATAATAAGCGAGCCGACGACATACATCATGAATGCAAGCTACAGCGGGGCGCCGAACGCCGGCGACGCGGATGTGGCGTTCACCTGCGCCAAGATTTCCTCTTCAGACGTCATATATGACTGCAACGGGTACAGCCTGTCCATCGATGGCGGCCCTGATGATGCCTCTGGAATCCTGATTGGAGGGGCAATCTCGAACATCACCCTGCGCAACTGCCCGAGCATCTCCGGATATGATTACGGCATCTATATGGATGGGGCGAGCAGCAATGTTGTGCAGGACATCACGCTGAATGACAACGTCTTCGGCCTCTTCATCAACGGCAGCCAGGACATACTGATATCCAATGTCGATATCTACGACAACAACGAGAGCGGGGTTACGATTATCGAGCAGTCGGATAACATCACGCTGAGCAATGTCGAAGTGTACGGGAATGACCAGTATGGGGTCCATATAGAGAACTCGAATGACGTCAACCTGTCCACAGCGCACCTGTACGACAACGCCCAGGAAGACGTTTATGTCAGCACGGACGGCACGCCCAGGGCATTCTATGCAAGCAATTTGCGCATTGATAGCGATTCAGGGCTGCTCCAGAACTACACCACGCTCACAATAGAGGATACTGTGGACGCCAACAGAGGCTACACCATCGACTGGGCGGTTCAGCCGGGCAGCTTGCCGGCCAATACCAGCAGCTTCAACGGCAAGTTCGTGGACATAACCGAGGTCGGCGGGGACGTCTTCATAGACAGGATAGTGTGGGCCTGGCTGGACTCGGAGGTCGGAGGGCATAGGGAATCCGAGTTCGGGCTCTGGAGGTACAGCGCGGCAGTGTGGAGCCTGCAGAACGATAGCCCGGACACAGAGGACAACGAGCTGTCCCTCTTTGCCATGAACCCTGCCAGCGACTACGGTATTCTGGAAAGCATCAACGCGAGCTTAAGCGGCAGCATAACGCTCTACGGGGCGAATATCACCAATATCACACACGCGCAGAGATACAACGGCACGAACGGCTCTGGGGCCAACCTCTCAGTCCGCGGCGGGAACATCACCATCGCGGAGACCTCGGTTGGCACTGCCCTCACCGACCGCTGGGCAGCGTTCTACGGGAATGTCAGCGGAAGCGTCATCTTGACCACCAATAACACATACAGCTATGTGTATGAATGGGAGTATAACTCCAGCCAGAGCACAGGGGCCGTGTGCGCTTCCACGAATGCCACGCTGGAGACGTTTGCGGTTAAGGGCGCTACAGCCGGAGACATCGACACCGCCTGGAGCTTCGACCCGTCAATCGCGGATTCGGGGGCCAACACGTTCAACGGCTCGGACTGCATAATGGGTGTTGGAGAGACATTCATATCAAACTCCAGCTGGGTGGATACCGGCCAGTCCGGAGGCTTCATCACGTGCGCCCTGAGGTCCAATTCCACAACTGCCGCGACAAAGAGCGACCTGCTCTTCTGCGGCAATGTCAGTGCGGGCACAAACTGGAACGGGACCATCTCTGATTTCGAGCTCCTGGTGCCAACTTCATACGGGGCCGGAACCGAGACGTATTACTTCTACGCGAACCTTGAGTAGGCGCAAGATTTTAATTATGGGTAATTGCAATAATAGAAAGGTGTGATTATGACGAAAAAGGAAATTGCCAAGATGCTGAATGAAGCCCTGGAACTGGAGCACGCGGCCCATGTGCAGTACCTGAGCCATGCAGAGACCATATGCGGAGTGGAATCCGAGGGGGTCGTTGCCAGGCTAAAAGAGATAGCCTCCGACGAGGCTGAGCACGCTGCCAAATTCAGGAACCTGATTGGCGCGTACCTTGAGGAAGTCCCTTCAATGGGAATCGCCAGGACGAGGAAGGCGAAGAGCCTTAAGGACATCCTTAAGATAAACCTCGAGGATGAGCTGGAAGCCGTGCGGATTTATACCAGGATTATGGATAAAATCGCGAAAGAGCGGAAAGACCTGCCCTACTGCTTCCTGAGGCTCGAGCACGACCTGCGCCACGTGATAATGGAGGAGCAGGAGCACGCGGTTGAACTGAAGGCGCTCATGGGAAAGCTGAAGTAAGGGTAATTCCGATGAGGGCCGTTTTCCTTCTTTTATTGTGCAGTTTCCTTTTTTCCGGATGCTGCTTTGATGCCGGGGATGGGACCACCACCCCGGGTGATGGCGGGCAGGATGATGAGAATTATACCGGAGCGGGTGGAAGCGGGGTGAGCGTTGTCGTGGACCCGCAGCATAACGTGACACTCTCCCAGAATGACAGCGGGCATGTGCCGCCTCCGCCACCTGTCGATGTGACTGAGATAGACTATACCGAAGAGCATGCGGCAATGTTCACGATATACTTCATCCATGTCGGCGATGACAGGCTGGGCGTGCAGGGAGACGCCATACTGGTGAAGAAGGGCGATTTTGACATGCTGATCGACGCCGGCTCCGCGCAGACGTCTGCCAGGGTCGTTGACTTCCTCAAGGCCAGGAACGTGGATGATTTGGACGTTCTGATGCTGACCAACGGGAAACCAGACCATTATGGCGGGATTCCGGCCGTCGTTTCTCAATTCCCGGTCGAGGAGTTCTGGTGGGCCGGGACAGAAGTGTTTACGGACAGCGATTACGCTGACGCAGTTGAGAGCGCCACCCAAAAGGCAGAGATGACCCGCGAGATTGAGGCCGGATATTTCAGGGAGCTCAACAACATGAGCTTCACGATCCTCAATCCGCCGCATGAGAGGTTCGCGGACCTGAACAACGACGGCATTGTGACGCTGGTGCGGGACAGGAATTTCACCATCCTGCTGATGTCCAGCGTTCAGACCGGGGCGCACAACAAGCTGATAAACCAGTATAGGGACAGAATCAACGTGGACGTGCTGCAGGCGCCGTTCAACGGGCTTGGCGGGGGGACGCAGAATTTCGGGATATTCCTCGTCTCCAGCATGCCGGAGGTTGTGATTGTCAGTGGAAGTTCTGACGATTCGCCGGAAGCTGGGGGCTCAAGGGAGCCATTCTTCAGGTACCTTGTCCAGTACAACATTACCTCTTACGAGACATATACTGGCGGGACTGTGCGGGTTACCAGCGACGGATATGAATATGATGTTGCCTACCTGGGGTAGGCGGTTTTCTTCTTTTTTTAATCATCCTGCCAATCATCGTCCGCAAACGGATGTGGGCTCACTTCCATGAGCGAGAACCTGTGGTCGGGATCCCCGTCGTTCCATCTTGCGATGTTCTCGGCAAGGGCGCAACATGCCGGGGGGATATAATTTCCTTTGAAGGAGGGATTCGCTTAAGGTGCCCTTCCCGAAACAGCTTTTCCAAAGTCATCCGACCACCAAGGAAGAACCTAATAGGATTATGTGATTTGACAGGACTCTCATGTAGAACACCTCCTTACGCTTGGACATTCCCATCCACTCCGTAATTGTAAAGATTGTCAATGCCAATTTCTGGCCAAATGCCTTTTTCAGCTTTTCAAGATTTTTTTCAGCCTGTTCATGCCCAACGTTTGAGATGATTAGTATGTCAATATCGCTAATTGAAATGAACTCTCCAGACGCCCGTGAACCGTATAGGGCAACTGTCACGAATTCGGGGTTTTCCCAGCTTCTTCGTAATTTCATGAGTCTGCTAAGAAACCAGGTGGATTTCAGTCGCTTGACCAGCGGCTCATCATTCCTAAGCGAATAGAACAAAGCCCTCCCTTTTTCCTCGCTTTTGAGGGCGCCTTCCTTCTCCAGCTCCTTACAGACACTGCTCGCTGAGCCAGAGCTTATCTTGAGGCCTCTTGCAAGCTCTTTAACATACCACTCCCTCTCAGGCTTCTTGAAGAATTCTGAAAGAATCTTTTCTCTGACCGTATCTTCAAACAACATCAATATATTAAACCATCGTTCATTTTATAAAACCATTGTTCAATCAAATGAACCAAAGAATTTGCAACCACGCTTCCCATTTGACTTCGTGGTTATAACTATTCATATTGCTTCGACACATTGTCCTAAACATAGGAATCATGACTGGAAACCGACGGCAGAGAACAGAGTTCTCTGCGCCCCTTGTCTGAAAGACAAGTGGGAAACAAGAAAGCGGGCCTAGAGGGATTCGAACCCTCGACACTCGGATTAAGAGTCCGACGCTCTACCAAGCTGAGCTATAGGCCCAATAAGAAGTTATAGGAATTCATGGAGAAACGAATAAAAAGCTTCTTCTGGAACCGGTTTTTAGGAAAATCATGACAGGCGCACTTCGAAGTATCTCTTGTTAGACTTGTCTATGCGCGCGTTGAAGACCGGCTCCGAAGACTGCCTGGACTGGAGGAGCCGGATTGCCGCTGTCGGGAGGGCTTTCTGCAGGCTCACGGTGTATGGGCGCTGCCCATGGGGGGCAAGCTCCCACCTGATTCTTACGACCGGTTTGAAATTGCCGCTCTTTCCTGTATCCTCTATTGAGAGGAGCTTGGCTGTTGCGGCAGTCCCCTTGCCGCCAAGCCGCGGGGAATTATCATCACCAGCGCCGAATGTTATCCAGCCGTCTCCGGCAGAGCTGGCGGGCGAGACAATCACTATTTTCTCCCAGTCCTCCCGGTCCACCTTAACGGAAAACACGCTTCCAGGCTGGAAGGCGGGGACTGCCGAGCGGGGGATAATCGTATTGTGGGTAACGGCATACGGCTTCATCTTGCCGTCATCCACTTCCAGGGTGAGCCTGAGGTATGGCTGGCCGTTTATTGTGACCGTCCCCTGGTCGGTCTCGGTTAGGGAGACCACCCTTGCCTGCGCATCCGCGCCGCTCTCAATTATCCTTTCTGCCTCCTTGCCGTTCCCGAAGAGGAGCGAGGACTTCGAGAGGCCGAAGAGGGCTCCGAAGGATTCGAATATCAGGGGGATGAGCGGGAGCATGGGAAGAATGACGAGCAGGACTATGAAAATGGCCTCTGACTCGGGCCCGAGGTATTCCTGCAGGGTGCCCTCCTCCCCAAGCATTATGAATGCGAAGAGCAGCAGAATCCATATCCCCCACAATATCATGGAGCGCATAATCGACAGAAGAACACCAGCATGATAGAGGGGGATAAGTAATATAAGAGATGCGGGAAATCGGGAATCTTCAAAAAGGCTAACGAACACATCCTTTATATGGGAACCGTGAAAATAGCCGTGCTCGCCTCTGGACGGGGGAGCGATTTCCAGGCAATTCTTGATTCTATTAAGGCAGGCAACTGCAATGCAGAAGTGAAGGTGCTGATTACCAACAAGCCTGATGCAAAGGCCATTGAGAGGGCGAAGGCCAACAACATCCCTGTCGAGATAGTGGAGCGCAGCTCGTTCTCCAGCAGGGGAGAAATGGATGAGCGGATAAAGGAGCTCCTGGACAGGTATGGCGTGGAACTGGTCGTTCTTGCAGGATACATGCTGCTGCTCAAGGGCAAGAAGCTGCTCGATGCCTACAGGAACAGGATAATAAACATCCATCCGGCGCTTTTGCCCTCATTTCCAGGAATTGAGGCGCAGAAGCAGGCTTTCGAGCACGGCGCGAAGGTCTCGGGCATCACAATCCATTTCGTGGACGAGAACCTGGATGCCGGCCCGGTCTTATACCAGGAGGCAGTGGATATCTCGGACTGCAAGGACGCGGAAGAAGTAGCTGCCAGGATTCTTGAGGTTGAGCACAGGGCATATCCGATGGTGGTGGACATGTTCTCAAAAGGAACTTTCTTTGTTGAGGGCAGGCGCGCAATCTACAAAAGAACCTAGCGGACCTGCTCGTATTCTTTGTGGGTTTTTCCGCTTGTGTGCATCTGGAGGAAGTTGCTCCCGTGGAACCACAGGTATTTCGCGTATCCCCATTGCCTGATTCTTCTTGTTGACACAAACGTGACTGATTTCGGGCAGTAGCAGACCTTCCCGGCTCTCCTGAGCCTTTTTATAAGATCGATATCCTCCCCGGTCACAAGCCCAATATTGTAGCCCCCAATCTCATTGAAGGCCTTTTTCGTAAATGCCATGCTCTCCCCGGCAACCAGGGGCATGTTGAGGGCAAGGGAAATCCCTGAAAACGGGGAAAGGAGATATTCGGAGAATGTTCTCTCGAGGAAATTGCCGTCCTGCGGAAGCAGCTTTCCGGCGCTCGCAACGCATTTTCCGCTGGCGATGGGCAGGAGCAGCTCCTCCATCCAGCGCTTGTCATAGATATTGTCGGCCCCTGCGCTGACGATGATTTCGCCTTCAGATTCCTCGCTGCCCTTCTGCCTTGCAAGCCCGATTATGCCCTTCGGGGTGTTGAATATCCTGTCCGTGAACTCCCTGGCAATATCAAGCGTGCCGTCTGTGCTGAAGGAATCGACGATTATGGTCTCGAAATCGAAGGAGGTCTTCTGCGCGTATAAGGACTCGAGCATCCCCCGCAGGACTTTCCCCTCATTAAGTGTCGGGACTACAACGGAGGCCTTCATATGTCGAGCAACACCCGTATCTTGCAGGAGCCTTCCTTCTCTGATACTTCCAGCTCATGGTAGGTCACTGCCTTGATTATGTTTTCCGAGGCTTTCCGCTCCCCCCTGACTGTCGCCTTTATGCTGCCTTCCTTGGAATCGGTAACTTCGACGGATTTCGGGGTGAAGCCCCTTATCTCGCACTGGGCTATAATCTCTGTCAGGAAGACTACAACCAATCCTTCCTTTGTTTGCGCAGAGACTGAAACCTCGATCGAGTCCTTGCCCGAAGAATCCTCAGCGCCCATCTGGCTGAACATCCCTGCCGCGACATCCGCAAGGGCTGAGCTGAAGTCGCGGTTCTGCGCCTCTATTATTATGTCGGATGTGTGCTCCAGGAATTTGTATGGCATTCGATCATCCCCGTTTCAGCTTCCAGCGGATTCCGCCCTGGCCCTTGTCCTCCAGGACGATCCCCATCGCAAGCAGCCTATCCCTGACCATGTCGGACTTGGCATAGTCCTTCTTTGACCTGGCCTCGTCCCGCAGGAGTATAATGTTCTCGAGCGCAGCCTCCGCGCTATCGGGCTTCTCAGAAACCCCGAGCTCTGAAAGCAGCGCTTCGAGGGCGCCCAATCTCCCCTCGATTGAAACCTTCTTCTCCTCAAGCCCGAGAATCCAGAGCATATCTGATACCGCATCCGTTAGTTTCTCGAGCTGCTTGCGGTCAAGCTTCTCCCCGCCCAAATGCGCGTTGGCAAGCCTTAGCAGGCTGAAGAGCGCCGCCAGGGCGCTTGGAGTATCGAAGTCATCTTCCATTGATGAGCGGAATTTTTCCACGAGGGCATCGCCCTCTTTCCTGAATTCCTGGTCCTTGGCATCCGGCTTGTCGCCCGAAAGGATCTCTGCAATCAGGCCCAGGGAATTGAATATCCTCTCAACGCTCTCGCCTGCGGCCTCAAGGATGCCCTCCTCATAATCGAGCGGGCTCCGGTAATGGGCCTGCAGGTAGAAAAGGCGCAGGGCGTTCGGGCTGTGCTTCTGGAGCGACTGCTTCAGCGTGATGAAGTTGCCCAAAGACTTGCTCATCTTCTCATGCTCGACCGTCAGGAAGCCGGTGTGCATCCAGTACTTGCAGAACTCCTCGGCGGTGGCAGCCTCGCTCTGGGCAATCTCGTTCTCATGGTGCGGGAATATCAGGTCCCTGGCCCCCCCATGGATGTCAAGCGGGCGCCCGACATATTTCCAGCTCATGGCCGAGCACTCTATGTGCCAGCCTGGCCTGCCCTTGCCCCATGGCGAATCGAATTCGAGGATCTCCCCCTTGCTCTTCTTCCACAGGGCGAAATCCAGGTGGCTCTTCTTGCCTTCTGCAACATCCTTCCGGACGCCAGCCTTCATCTGCTCAATATCCTGGCCCGAGAGCCTGCCATAGCCCTTGAACTTAAGGACATCGAAGTAGACGCCGCTGTCCGTCTCGTAGGCATAGCCGTTCGCAATAAGCTTGCCAACCATGGAGATGATCTCGGGCAGGTGCTCTGTCACCTTCGGATACGCATCGGCATCGATGATGTGCAGCGCGCGGAAGAGCTCCAGGGCCTCATCATGCACCTCGGTTGTGAGCTTCACCGGGTCGGCTCCGCTCTCGAGGCAGCGCTTGATTATCTTGTCCTCCACGTCTGTGATATTCTGGATGTGGTAGACCTTGTAGCCTTCCTTCATCAGGAAGCGCTTTATCGTATCGAAGGCGACGTAGGTCCTGGCGTGGCCTATGTGGGCGCTGTCGTACGGGGTGAGGCCGCATACGTACATCATGACCTTGCCCGGCTCAATTGGCCGGAATTCCTCGATTTTCTTTGAAAGCGAGTTGTAGATACGCATAAAAGAACCTCCTGTAACAGTTTGTGGGGGCAAAAAATCTTTATAAAGATATCATTGGAGTATATGCCCATGGCAGTAAATTTAAAACCGAGACCGCCAAAGGTCGGAGTAAAAAAGGAGGTTAATAAGATGGTAGAACAAGCAGCTAAAGCTCCAGCAAAAGCAGCTCCTGCAGCTTCAGGAGGAAATGACGACACAAAACTGATAGGGGCACTCTGTTACGTAATACAGTTTTGGGTACCGCTATTCGTTCTTCTGACAGACAAGAAGAACAACAAGACGCTTCTGTTCCACGCATGGCAGTCGTTGATTTTCATGGTGGTATGGTTCGTCGTGTTCATCGGACTGTCGGTTGTGTTAGGAATACTGACGGCAGTTACAGGAGGCGCGGCAGGAATATTGAACTGTCTGTTGTTGCCCGTTGCCGGCGCACTGTGCATCTATGCTCTCTTCGTGGCATACAAGACATACCAGGGAGAGAAAGTGATGATGCCGGTCATCGGTGAGCAGGCGCAGAAGATGGCTAACAAGTAGCCTCTTTTTTTCTTTTTATATTTTTTATTCAATGGCGCAGCATCTATGCTGCAGAACCAGTTCAGAGGAAATCGGACAGGCCGGTCTGCTTGACCTTGTCATCCTCGAATATGCTATCCAATTCTTTCCCGAACAGTTTCAGCCTCTGCTTCAGGTAGTCCGGCAGATCAAAGCGCTCGGCGATTCCCCTTGCGATTTGCAGGTACTTCTCTATCCCGCCCTTGTTGATTGTAAGGAGCAGGTTTCCGCCGCACTTGGAGCACTTGCCGGCCAGGGGCGGCCTCCTGAAGATTGTGTTGCAGCTGACGCACCTGAAGGTCTGCCTGGAATATGAGCGGAGGTTGCCGTAGAGGTCTGGAACGAAGTGGTTCATGATAAGGCGCTCGGCAGCATCCCTCGAATCTACCGGCCTGAGCCTGCCCTGCAGGCTGAATTCCGCCTCGATTTTATCTGGAATTGACTCGAGCTGGACATATGCCGTCCTGATGATTCCCTTGTCTATATACCCGCCAGGGTGCGTGAGGGGCAGCTGCCCGTACTGCTCTGGCTTGCCAAGGACATCCTTGACGGTCTTGAGCTTGACATCTCCAGGAGGCACAATCTTCTCGGCCGCCTGGTAGAACTCCAGGGGGTAGGATGATACGAACTCCATGCAGTACACCTCATCATCCACTTCCTTCGGATTGACTTCCAGCGAGAGGACCAGGGGAGCGTCCATTGTCCCGCCGCGCTTCTCGTTCAGGTACTTCCTGGAGAAGTTTATGAGCGCGTCCATCAGCATAATCAGGCAGTCCTCGTCCCCGTCGCACTGATGGGCAGTCACCCCGGAGCAGATAAGCGTGTGGTGCTTGTCCACGGTGAGATTATAGACATAGTCATCCCCGGAATCAACAATGGTCTTCTCAACAACCTTATCCAGGAAAACACCTCCATCCAGCTCAGACCTGGAGCTCCTTTTCTTCAGGCGCCACTTCTCCAGAAGCTGCCGCGCGCGCCCGTGCTTCTGGCCGATGAACCCGATATTTTCCATGAATTTTTCGGCCTCAGCCCCGTAGATTCTTATCTTATAAGAAGTGAGGGACTTGGGCTTCCCGTAGAATTTGAGGATTGTATCGCTTTTTATCTGCCGGCTCTCTTTGCTGACCGAATGCCGGATGCTGGAAAACTGAAGGAGATAGGAAACGCCGTCTATCAGCTTCTTGTTTACCGAAGTTACGTTAACTTCAAGCGTACTGCCAAGAGAGCATGAACCATCCCCTGAGAAGTAACCGCGCAGGAAGGCGTTCCGGTGGGATTCCGTGAGGGAATAGACCATGCCAGGCACCATTTTTGTCCTTGCATCCTTCCCGATTTTGAGCTGGTCAAAGAGGTCAAATACAAGCCTGGAGCACATGGTAATGCAATCGCCGGAAATGCTCGGATGAAGACCGAAAACGCGGGCAATTTTCTCTTTCAGGAGCTTCCTTGCCCACGTCTTCGAGGCCGTGATTGATACCTGGTGGGCGCCCTTCTGGTTTCTTTTCATGTAGCCCTCTGCAACGTAGAAGCCCAGCAAAAAGAAGAAACCCCCGTCCATGGAAACGGCAGGCTTCGCAGATACCCTGCCCCTCTTTGAGCCTAGGAGATAGCTCCCGCTCCTGATTAGTCCCGGATTGAATCTCCGCACCAGTCCCAGGGGATAGGATTTGCGATAAAGGTAATTGGTGAGAGTCTTGTACTCCACTCCGACAGAGCGGCTTAACCCAGAGAGTTGCCCGCAACCGGCGAAAACATCTTCATTGGTCCGTATCATCAAATCCTCGCAATCGCATATGCTAAGGAAGTCAAGCGGACCGGGCTCTTTTGTATTGGGATTGTCTATTTTCCATGGCACCAGCAGCTTCTCCGCATCCCCTGCATTTACCTTGCCGCCAGAGGCGTCTGGAAGAGGATGGTCGGGAGTCAGCGTTATGCTCCTGCCGCTTTTTGTCCTCAGCCGCAGCATCTTTTCCGGCGCAGGGCTCCTAGAGACATGGGTGATGTCTGCCAACTCGAATTCCCTGCTCTTCCTGTTGAATGCGAATGTCCTGAGGCCTGAAACCTTCCTGTACTCGGTTCCGAAATCATCCTTTTCTAGCTCCCCGATCAGGTACTTCCCTGCAAGCTCGCGCATGCTCAGAAGCTCAAAGTCCCCACCCTTAAGGACGAGGATGCTCTCGTCGCCGCCAAAACAATTCCTCCTCTTTACCGTATGGAAATAAGGGTGCGCGTAGCCGACATTGGCCCTCGTGAATCCGATAATCCTGCATAGAGCCCCCGCGCTGGTGTGGGGTGATAGCCCGACCGCAAGATGGCCGATTAGGTCATCCCTCGTCTTGACGTTGTAGAAGGCGCGCAGGCCATAGAGGTTGACCAGCATCTCGTCAATGAACTTGGCCACCCTGAGGAAGTATTCCCCTCCGGAGTCTGAAAGCAGGAGGTCCTGGTGGCGCAGGGGGACCAGCTGGTCTCCGCGGGTGAGCGGCTCGCCAAGGTAATCCTCAGAATATCCGAGCTCCCGGAGCTTCTCCACGGAAGTCCCGATTTCATCAGGGATGAAATGCGTCAGCGTGATGTCCGTCGCGTCGAACCTGCTGGTCCCGTCCCTGAAAACGAATATGCCGTGCTTTGAGCGGAGGAAGCCCTTCTCCAGGCGCTCGGGGATCTTCATGGCGTTCGACAGGCCGCGCACACCCTTTACATCCTCAGGGAAGAAGCCGAGCCTGGCCTTGATGCCATCGAACATGTCGACAATGTTCACGGGCCTGCGGTCATAGCAGACGGTATCCCGGTCACAGTGGGTATCGAAAGAGGTTGACGCCCCGCACTTCTGGCAGACCTTCTCTTCCTTCGCCTGCTTTCCGCATACCTCGCATCTCCTGTAGAAGCCTAGCGCCTTGCAGCCGGGGCAGCGGAACCTGGATACCTCCAGGTTTATCATCTTCTCCCCTTCCCTGGCCTTCAGGCTCCTGTAGGTCTTCATCAGGCTCCGGTTCTTGAACGAGCCCGTCGGGAACATCACCTGGGGCGTGCCGTCCATCCTTCTCTCCTTTGCCCTTTCCGGGCGGCCCATCCTGGCGCCTATGTAGGTTGGCGCCTTGGCCTTTATCGTGATTCCTGACAATGAGTTGATTAGTTCGAGCGGGCCCTTTTCCCCAATCCACTGCTCATCGAATTTGTCCGACGAAACCTTTTCACCATCAAGCATGCCGAGGCTCGAGAGCACTGTGAATGCCTCGTTTGGGCCGAGCAGCACCCTCCCATCCTCCACCCCATGCTCCACAAGGACTTCCTCCAGGACGCGTTTTGGCGCCTCCTCCATGGCAAGCGCGAAGGAGATGGGCTTCCCTTCAGAGAATTCAGCCGTTCCTGTCTTCAGCCAGTCTACGAGCAGGCGCAGCTGCTCATTCGAAACATCATGCCAGTGGTAGGTATAATCAGGGTGCAGCGGGACGTTGTTGTTCCTTGAGAACTCGAATGCCGTTGGCGCGTCCATGGGGGGAGGCACCCTCACTCCCGCAGCCTCCAGCTCCTTCTCCCACCATTCCTGGCAGTAGCCGGATGGAATCAGGGGGTGGTTGGACTTAAGGAAGTCCCCATATGTGCAGAGCATGTCACCTAGGAAAAGCACTTCTTTTAGCTCTGGCCTGATGCGCTCGGCCTCCTCCAGGGTCCGAACCTTCATCACCGTGCCGTCATTGAGCTTGGCAACGGGAGGCTCAATCCCCTCGTGTGTCGCTATAACGCATCCCTTGCCGGGCCTCTCGATTTTCATGTGGGTGCCGTAGGCAAGGAAGCCATCGAGCAGAATCATGGTGGCCGGGTGGATGTCCTTCGACATCAGGCCGGTTGTGCGGCTCCTGCCGTATCTCAGCCTGAATCCCCCTTTGGCGGACGCGTGCGCGAACACGGGCCTGCCCGCGACAAGGCCATCGAGATACGTCTTGTCGGGCTTTATCTCAATCTTGTCCGCCTTCTTCTTGATTTTGATTATGTCCTCGAGCCAGTCCCAGCCCAGCTTGAGCTTCTTTGTATATTTGAAGAGCTTGGCTGCCTTGAGCGCCACCCCTTCGCAGCAGACCAGCGGCACTCCGCCCCGCACCCTGTCGGTCTCTACCCCGGGAACCCCCCGGTAGGCGGACACCTCGATTTCCTCTGTCGGGTCACCGTCGATGCACACCGGGCAGTTCTTGATTATGTGCCTGAGATCCTTCTCCGGGGGCATGTACTGGAGGTGGGTGACCCGCGACTCATAGACGTTTATCTCCTCGACATATCTTTCTATCTGTGAATCAGTTGCCCGGTAATCGCCGACCCCGGCAGTCTTCCTTGCGATGTCAGCCAGGACGAGGCTGAGCGCGGCAGCGGTTCCCCCGGCGCTACGAATCGGGCCGGCATAATAGACACCGACAAAGTCGCTGCCATCAGGGTTTTGCCTTATCCTGACCTTGGATATTCCTTCTGTCGGGGCAACGAGCACACCTTCCGTGAGTATCCCGACTCCGGTCCGAACGGCCTGCTCAATCAGCTTTTCCCTGCTTGCCCTGAAGACCTCTCCGGCCGCAATCTTCCTTGCAATCTCGAATGCGATATCCTCCCTGGCCATCCCCTGCTTCTCCATGTTCCGGATGATATCGGCAATTCCCGGGGGGCCGACGATCCCTTCCACACGGGCGGCGACGTCCTTTGCCAGCCGGACCTCCACATCGTCCGAAGGGTCCAGCCCCTTTGAGCGGGCTTCGCTGGCAAGGGCGTATGCCTTTTCCAGGCCATCCCGAAGCATGGCAAAATATTCCTCGCTCATGAATATTGACCTCAAGAATTCGAATAACAAGTAGTCTTTAAAACCAATATAATAAAATCCTTAATACCGGAGCCTGCAGGCATTTACCTTCGGGCAGCGGGCATGCCAGAGTAGCTCAGCTGGTTAGAGTGCTCGACTCATAGGTGAAACCCGATGAGTTATGAGGCGCAAGCCGATGATAAATCCGTAGCACTGGGTAATCGAGAGGTCGGGGATTCAAGTTCCCCCTCTGGCATTTTCCCTCTTCTAAAAAAAGTCGACAAACGGCGAACTTTCTCCATTGATTTTCTGGTCGTTTGGGGCGCCTGGAATTGCCCATGGGGAAAAAGTTTTTTCTTCTCTGAAAAAATTCAGCTGGGAAAAAAGATTGTGGGCAATAAGTGAGAAGAAATGGCAGTTGTTTTCAGACGAAAAAAGAATCGTTTTTAAGATATGAGTTCGGATGCAATACTGGTGCGTGTGGATGACCGAGCAAGAAAAAATCAAAAATGGAATATGCCCTGTTTGCGACAACTCATTGGCCTTCCAGGAAGGCTGCAAGACCTGCTTTGCCTGCGGCTGGGGCGGATGCAGCGTCTGAATTCTTTTTCTCATTTCCTAAGCATTTAATAATCTCTTTTTCATTTAGAGAGCCATGCTCGAGTACCTGATGCTTATCGCAGGATTTCTACTTCTTATCAAGGGAGCCGAATACCTGATAAACGGGGCTTCCTCCCTGGCAAAGATGCTGGGCGTCTCGGAACTGATGATTGGCCTTAGCGTTGTCGCCTTCGGGACCAGCCTGCCCGAGCTCCTTATAAATGTCTTTGCCGCCCTTGAGAACAACGCCAGCATATCATTGGGCAACGTGATTGGCAGCAACATATTCAACGTCCTTACGATACTGGGCATCCTGACGCTCATCGGCACCCTTAAGGTGCATAAGTCGACCACCTGGAAGGAGATTCCGTTCGCGCTGCTGGCAACTCTCGTGCTGGCCATATTCCTCAATGATGTCTGGCTCAATGGGGAGGCGGACAACATGCTAAGCCGTGCCGAGGGGCTCGTGCTTCTCTCGTTCTTCTTCATTTTCTTATATTACCTGTATGAGCTTGCCATGGGGCAGAGGAACGGGGATGGCAGCCCCCAGGGCGGGCAAACAGAGGTATTTTCTGCCTGGAAGACCGCAGGATTCCTTCTTATCGGGCTCATCGGGCTGTTCATCGGGGGAAGGCTAACAGTCGATGGCGCTGTGATAGCCGCCAGGAACATGGGAATTAGCGAGTTCCTCATCAGCTCCACGATTATTGCAATGGGCACGGGGCTGCCGGAGCTTGTCGCATCCATCATGGCTGCGCTAAAGAAGAACATGGACATGGCGGTCGGAAACATCGTGGGCTCGAACATATTCAACATATTCTTTGTGCTTGGGGTAACTGCGACCATCAATCCGGTGCCCTTCGACGATTTCGCTAATTTCGACGTCCTGTTCCTAATCGGGGCAACAGTCCTGCTCTTCCTATCCATCTTCACTTTTAAGCCGCACAGGATAGACAAGCCTGAGGGGATACTGTTCCTCATCCTGTATGCAATATATGCCGGGTTCATAATCCTGAGGGGATAGGAACTAGATTTATAAATGGTTTTCAGGATAAGGAAACTGTTGTTTTAGGGCTCATGGCTCAGTAGTAGAGCGCTCGCCTTGCAGGGCCTTTTGAATTGTTCAGGAGGTTCAGGAACGCGAGAGGCCGGGGGTGCGAATCCCCCTGAGTCCATTCTTCTCCTGTTCCGGCTTTATCAAGACTTTCATGGTTTGAAAGCATCCCTGATGAGCTGGTTTAGCATCACAGGCGGATCGGTTTTGACATTCTTGATAAAACCAAGGAAATTAAGCAGCGTGATATTGTCGGCGTTATTGAAGATGTTTAGAGCATCATCAAGCGGCATGATGAGCGTGAAATCCGCATCAGAATACTCACCGTCTTTCACATTCGTGATAAGTCCATCCGCTAATTTCGCCTTCAGGCGTATATCCACACCATCTTCTTCATCAATGATTCGCAGATTTACCTTATCATAGTTCTTCATGATTTTCAGGAAAATGGGATTAGTGTTGAAGAAAGCCACTACTGCCTCAGCATTAATGCCGTATTCTGCTCCGGCATCTGTTTCAACAATGCGCTCTTCTTCGGGCGGAGGAGGGACCTCAAGATCGGCAATCTCGGGATTGATCGCATATTCCCGCGCGCATTTGGCTGAATCGATAATAGATTCTAGCACATCGGAATTATCCAGGTAGTACTCCTTTTCGCACATTGTTAGGATGTAATAGGACTGATAATTGCAATAGATAATCCTGGAATTGGTTCGCATCGTCACATTTCCATTTGTAGAATCATAAATGACCTGCTTTGCCGGAACATCCTTGTGGATAAGATTAAGGCTGTCATTGCTTTCGATATAATCATCCATCCAGCCATAGAGGTTATCTGAAGGCGAATTGTACTTGTTCAGAAATGTAGCGCAAGGTCCATAAGCAAGGGCAACAATCGTCTCTTCTCCGCCAACATCGATTTCGTTCCACTCTGGCAATTGGACTGAGTAGTCTTCCTCAACGAATCTAGCAAGAACAGTGTCCTCAAGGCTCGGCGGGGAGTATTGTACGCCATAATCCGGCTCCTCATACACCTTTGCGCACTCTGCACTTGCCAGGTACTTATCCAGTTCCTCCTGCTCCGAATCCCAGAACCCTTCAGCACATGTGGCCCCTATTACGTAGGTCTCGTAATTGCAATACCTGAAGAGATACTTGGCTTTGTAAGAAATGTTCTGGAAGGGAGCCTGGAAGGTGAGGGAATGGCCCTGGAGGTCAATATCATGAAGGGTGACATTTTCTTCTGAAGTTGTGTAATTCACAATCCAGTTGAAAAGCTGGTCGAGAGAAGTGTTATGCCGATCGACATTCAGGATGCATGGCCCCCTCTGCCTGACCAGGATGCTGTTATCCGAATAAGTGGATTCGACCCAATCGGGATATATGACCGAAAAGTCCCGGTCAGAAAACGTAGCATATACCGTCTCTTTAGGCAGCTCTGCAACTTCAGGCTCCGGAACTGTTTCGGAGGCGTTATCGCTCATAGGATTCTCTTCTGGCAGCTCCTGGGGCACCGTCTCCTGCACGCACCCGAATAGGAGGAGAAAGGCAAATAGAAAAATTGCAAGTGCTTTCATGGAGTTAGCTTTACCGCTCTTTGTTTATATTTGTGAGGGCAGTCCGAGCATATTCCTCTCAATAGGCCCATCAGCTTTTTATTCTGGATTATGCCAGATTAGCCCTGATGGACAAGAAACTACGGGGCATTGCAGAGATTGTTATCGCAATTCTTATTGTGGCCGCATCTCTCTATTTCTCAACAGAGGTCGGGATGCTCAGGGAGTTCGGCTATGCCGGGGTGTTCCTGATATCCATGGCGAGCGCGGCCACGCTGTTCTTCCCGGCTCCTGGCTGGGCGAGCGTTGTGGCCATGAGCACCGTGCTGGACCCGTACCTGGTCGGGATTGCCGCAGGCGTCGGCGCCGCGATAGGGGAACTGACAGGCTATGTCGCAGGGGACGGGGCCAGGAAGATGATTGAGAGCAGGGTGAAGGATTACAAAAAATACCGGGACATTATCGAGAAGTATGATTTTGCCGGGATTTTCGTGCTCGCATTCATACCTAACCCGCTGTTCGATATCGCCGGGATAATCGCAGGAAGCCTGAAGATGCACCCCGTGAAATACCTTGCCGCCTGCGCCCTGGGCAGGACACTCAGGTATATCCTGCTGGCATACGTTGGCGCGATAGCCCTTGATTTTATCGCATAAGCCACCAAAGGGTTTCATGGGGTTTTAAAAAGACACATAGACAACAATAAGTTTCACAAAGCGGGGTGGGGGAGCTTGGAGTTCCCGCTGGGCTCATAACCCAGAGGTCGGTGGTTCAAATCCACCCCCCGCTATTTCTCCTGTTCCCGCTTTCCGAAGTATTATAAATATTCCCCGATTTCAGACGTTGACAAGAGAGGTGTGATTATGGAGCCCACTGAACCGCAAGAAGTAGTGCAGCCGCCGTCGCTGATTGCGTCCAAGGTTTTCTGCGCATCTCTCAAGGGGAAAAGAAGCACCGTCAAGCGGGGGGGCTCTTCAATAGAGGAGTTCCTTGAGCAGATTACCAAATATGACGTCTCCTGGGTTGATTTCGCGGCAACGGACACTGATGAGGCGGAGGCCGCTGCGGTGGCGCTCGGATTCTCGCGCTCGCTGGTGCCCAACCTGCTCAAAGAGCAGCCCTCGGCATACGAGGACTATGACACTGAGCTTGGGATACTCATTCCAGCCCTCTGGGTGCGCGGGCTCGAGGTTATCAAGTCACCGCTTCTGATACTCATCCGGAAGGGCCTTATCGCGACAGTGCACAGCGCGCAGGTCACAAGGTTCAGGCGCTCCAGGAGATATGCCGAGACGCTGCTGCGGTGGGCGGCAAAGGGGAGGCGGCTCAATGACAAGATGACGCTGGTCCTCTCCAGGCTTATTGACGAGAACAACGACAAGAACTTCGACCATCTGCGGGCAATCGAGAAGGAAGGGGACCGGATTAGTGAGACGCTTATCGACATGAAGGGCCCAAGAAAGGCAATCGCCCCTGAAATCTATGGGATGAAGAGCGCTCTGCTAGCGTACCTGGACGCGCTCTGGTCCAGTGTCGATGTGCTAAACACGCTCCGCTTCGGGGACCCTGAACTGCTCTCGGACGATGACAGGATTCTTGAGAGCATGGGCGCGCTGGTGCAGTCGGTCAACTACCAGATTAACCTCGCCGAGCACCTGAGCGACGTGCTGGCAAGCGGCCTTGAAGTGCTTCAGAGCATCTACAACAACCAGCTCCAGCAGCTCAACAACAAGATGGCCATGGTCGTAGCATATCTTACGGTCCTTGGCACTGCGGTGCTGGTTCCGAACACCCTGGCGACGATAATGTCAAGCTCCGCCTATGCCCTGGGGCCAGAGGACATGGTATGGTACAGCCTGCTCATGCTGGCATCGACCGTTGTGGCTACCGCTGCTGCATACCTGTGGGTATTGAAAAGCGGCTGGCTAAAGACCGAGCCGGAATAGAAAAATAAGAAAAAAGAGGATTACTCGTATTTCTTCACTGCTTTCTTGACGTCGTTCTCCAGCCTTCTTTTCTCGATGAGCTCCATCTGCTTGCCCCTGTGGTAATAGTAGCCGGCAAAGAACATCATCAGGCAGAGCAGTATGAGCACGACCGGAAGCCCGAGATAAAGCGCGGGCAGCATGACAGTCGTCAGCTCTCCCTTGAGGTCAAGCATCTTCTCGGGGATGTTCACCCCGCAGGAAGCCAGCTTGGCGAAGTCGTTGGTAGTAACGAAGTCCAGCAGCGAGTTCAAGACATCGCTGGTATATGTGATGACTCCGTAGGCCGAGCTTATGACCAGCACCAGGCTAAGCAGCACAAGAAGCATCGATGTAAGCTTTTGTCTGTTCATATGTAACACCTTGCAATTACTGATGATTAGTTACTTGCGAGGGTAAAATAAACCCTACGGTTGTTCTTGCCCTTGTTTTCGAGCTTGAGGATCCCTATCTTCCCGACCTCTTTGAGGTTCCGCACGTGCGTCCCACCGTCCGCCTGCATGTCCAGGCCGGGGATTTCCACTATCCTCAGTTCTGGTATGTCCGGAGGGAGGGCGGATGCCAGCTTCACCACCCCCGGGATTTTCATCGCCTCTTCCCTCGGGAGCGTGTATGCCTTGGGCTCCAGGTCCTGCGCCAGGGCATCATTCGCCTTTTTCACGGCATCCTCGAATTTCTCCCGCTCGAAGTCCTCAAGGTTGAAATCGAACCTCGACTTTCCGGCCTCAAGCTGGTTGCCGGTAATAAGGGCGCCAAGCTCCCTGTGCATTATTGCCGCAAGGACATGGGCCGCGGTGTGCATCCTCATCAGCATATGCCTTCTTTCCCAGTCCAGGACGCATCTTACCCTGTCGCCTTCCCTCAGCCCTTCACGCTCGAGCTCATGGCTAACCTGGCCCTCGAAATTTCCGGTGAAAACAACATTGAATTCCTCATCTGCACGGAGGATTTTCCCGGTATCATGGGGCTGCCCGCCTCCCCTCGGGTAGAAGACGGTCTGGTCAAGCACCACGAACCTCCCGTCTTTAACCGACTGCACTTCAGCCTCGCATTCCCTCAAGTAGCCATCATCAAGAAAGAGCCGCTTCGTCATAAGAACCACACAAATTTATAATCATCGGAATGATTATTAGGATATAGGAATTATTCCAAAGGGGAATGCTTATGCCGCCTTTCAGAAGAGAACGGGAACCTGAGCCTACGGTGAGACCAGAGGAGACTCCCAGGCAAGTTGAAGAGGACAGAAGAGACATAATGAGCGCAAGAGTAGTGAAGGTAGTGAGCAACGAGCAGGAGATGGCAAGGGTCACCATGCTCGAGGCGGTCTCATATTTCGAGGAGCTTGCGAGGAAGATGCCCGAGGGCGGAGCAAGGAGGGAGAGCGAATGAACAAAATGCTGATGGAGTTCATATCCAAATCCAGGCTCAAGAAGATTCTCGAGGACCGGAAGAATTTCATAGGCTCCAAGGTGGAATACGCCCATGACAAGAACCGGAACATCTACAGCATAAGCATCCAGATGAGGCGGGGCGAGAACTACCTGGTCACGCTGATAGTCGGGGACCATTCTGTCGAGATGGCGCTCACGGACAGGAACGGCGATGTGATTGAGCATATGCTCCATGACGGGGACAAAGTGGTGTACGGATAAATGAGCGCTAAGATTAACGCGGCCAAAGGCGCGATGGAGTATGTCAAGGACGGGATGTGCATAGGGCTTGGAAGCGGCAGTACGGTCAGGGAATTCATTGCGCTTCTGGGGGCCAGGGTGAAGAAGGGGCTGAAGGTCTCCTGCGTCACAACCTCGTTCGACTCCAGGATGCTCGCGATTGAGCACGGGATTTTCGTCACCGAGCCGGACGCCATCGACGAGATTGACCTGGCGGTCGACGGGGCGGACAAGGTGACCAGGACCGCTCTTCTAAAGGGCGGGGGAGGCGCGCTCACCCGCGAGAAAATCATCGATTACAACGCCAAGAAGTTCATAGTGATTATTGATGAGGGCAAGGTGCAGGATGTCCTGGATGGGCCGGTCAATCTTGAAGTGCTCCCGTTCGCGGCCCCGATTGTGATGAGGCACCTGAAGCAATACAATCCCAAAATACGGATGGCAACCGGCAAGCTAGGGCCCGTGATAAGCGACAACGGCAGCTTCATCATCGACTGCCGCATGAGGCTTGAGAATCCGGAGGAGATGGAAACAATGCTCAACACCATGCCGGGTGTCATCGAGAACGGCATCTTCACCAAGTTCGACCTGATAATAGTAGGGAACGAAAAGGGGCATCGGGTGCTCTGACTATCTTTTTTTCTCCTTTACCAGAACCAATAGCATCACTATTGCCAATGCGGTGGTGATTATGGACAGGATGAACGCCGATGGAATCCCGAAGAGCGGCATGGTCCAGAGCACGCCCGCAAGCAGGTTGGCCGGAAGCGCGGTCAGCCCGAGTATGCCCTTGTATGAGCCTATCGCGCTGGCGTAATGGGCGGCCGGAACTGTTTTTACGAGGAACACCTGCGGGGCCGTCTCGGCAATGGCCATGAAGAGCCCGAGGAGAGCGAATGCCACGAAAATCACCAGCATGGAAGGGAAGAACCCGATTCCGAATAAGGTCGCTAGGAAGCAGAGCATTGCAAGGACAAGGGCGTTCCTGGCCCCCAGCTTGTCGGAGAGCACTCCTGCAGGATAGGCGAATATCGTGTAGAAAACATTGAATGCCAGGTAGCTTAGCGGTATGAGGAAGAGGGGCAGGTACTCGTTTGCCCGGAGCAGGAAGAAGAGTATGCTGAACTGGCCGACCGAGAAGACGATGCCGGCGACCATGAACTGCCGGAAGTTGGGGATATTGAAGACGCCGGTCAGTATCTTTATCGAAGGGGTCTTTTCCGTGTGCGGGTCGGTAAGGAAGAAGAGGGCGGCAATGGCCAAAACGGCCGGGATTACCGCTATCAGGAAAAGGGTGCGGTAGCTCTCCTCGGTATGCACGCTGTTGAAGAAGAGGATTACGAATGCTGTTGCCGCCAGCGGGCCGAGAATCGCGCCTATGTTGTCCATGAATTTCCTGAACCCGAATGCCTTGCCGAGGTTGTCCTTGGGCTCCGAGAGCCCGATTAGGGCGTCCCTGGGGACATCTCGGATGCCCTTGCCGGCGCGGTCAAGCACCCTTAGTAGTATCACCTGCGGCCATGCGGTAACCAGGGCAAGGAAGCCCTTGAACGCGGCGGAGGCGCCATAGCCGGTCAGTATCAGCCTCTTCCGCTTCCCGATCGAGTCCGAATAAACCCCGGAAAGAAATCCGAACGCGGCGGCGGTGAATTCCCCCAGGCTCTCCATAAGCCCGATGACGAATACAGGGGCCAGGAGGATATCGGTCAGGAAGAAGGGCAGGAGCGGATAAATCATCTCGGTGCTGATGTCTGTCAGCATGCTGGCAATCCCCAGCAGCTTGCTGTTCCTGCTCACCGAGAAAATCTTCATGGGATGGATTGCCCATGGAGGGTTTAAATCCGCTTCTGGTGGTCATGCTTTTAAAGATTCGAGGCGTGAGGACTGCTGATGGACATCCCCGAGAAAGTTAGGGAGGAGCTGAAGAAGCCGCTTGGGAAGGTATACCGGGATTACTCAGAGGTTATGAAGCTGGCTGATGGCTTCAAGGTGATCTCGGTCGGGGACATATGCACCCTCGGGCTGCTGCAGATTGGCATCAGGCCCCACCTGGCGGTCTTTGACCATAGGTACATGCGCAAGAGGCTCCAGCCCGAATATGTCGCCATACTTGAAAGGGAGTTCCGGGCAAAGAGGGTAGAGAACAGGGCCGGCACGCTCTCGGACTCGATCCTGAAGAACGCCAAGAGGCTTGTCGAGGATGGGGGGGCGCTGCTGATTGATGGCGAGGAGGATTTGACCGCCCTGGCTTTCATTGACGGCGCGGGCCCGGACTGCATCCTGATTTACGGCCAGCCTGGTGAGGGGATTGTGCTGGTGCGGATGGATAAAAAGACGAAAGGCAAGGCAAAGGAGCTTCTATCCATTGCCCTTGCTCATAAAGTAAAGTGAGACAAAAGAAGCCAGGGTCATCACGATTCCGACGATTATCTGGGTATTGAAGTCCAGTGTGAGGATGTCGCTGGAGATAAAGGTAATCCCTATTCCTATAGCTATGGAGACAATCGCAATAATTATCTTCAATAGCGTGCTTGCCATCGACAGTCACCTTGGAAAAAGATCTAGAGGCTTGAAGAGCCGCCTGCAGGGCCCTTTGTCACGACGATGACATCTTCAACGGATTTCACGTTGTTGTACTGGACGCTCTTGTCACGCAGTGCCTTCTTGGCCTCTTCCTTGGTGCTCGGAAGCGGGTCCATAAGGATCCTTGACACTTCGCCGCTCTCGAAATCAACGATGAAGTCCTGTGCGCTGCCCAGGAACTTCCCCGAGTCACTGAAAATATCCATCCCGTACATTCTTGATAGCTTTGTACTCATTCTGATCACCGTTTACATTGTATATTGGACTTCTAGTTAAAAAACCTTTCCCCGTTTTTCTTATATCAGAGGCATTTCGATGGACCGCTCGCATGTGATATACGGATTGTACGTAGGTGTGATTGCCCTGTTGATGGCAGGGATAGTGATAACTCCGCATATCGCCCATTCCTCGGAGGAGGATTCCCAATGGCTCTATGATGCTTTTTCAATGACCTGCCACCAGAAGCTCTCCCGCTCTCTGTGCCTGTTCAGCGGGGACGGATACTTCATAGCCGACTGCACCGAGCAGGCCGGAGAGAAGGTGGGCCAGGACAACGACATAATCAGGGCAGAGGTGAACGGAAAGGTGGGATACAAGCTGGCAGTCTGCGCAAGGGATGTCGGGCTTTACCTGTTCCTTCTTATCGGGGCACTCGCCTATCCGTTTTTCAGGAAGCTCAATAGCGACGAAGTGCCTGCCCCAATCTGGCTTGTTCTTGCAATCGTCCCATTCGCACTGGATGGAACAATCCAGCTCTTCTCCAGTATAGCCCCTGGCCTGGTCGGGTTCTATGAGAGCAGCAACATGATCCGGCTCTCCACAGGGGCCCTTGCCGGCTTTGTCGCCTCGTTCTATGTCCTGCCGGTCCTCAACAGCATGTTCTCCCAGATGAAAAAGCCGCAGAAAAAGGAAACCAAAAAGGGTTAGAAATCGCCAAGGCTCTTCTGCTTGTTGTCCGAGAGGTTCTTCCCCCCTTTCTTCCCATCAAGGACAAGCTCCCCGAAAACGCCGTCATAGCCTGGCACCCAGCGCACATCCCCCTTCTGCACCTTCAGGATTGATGATGCGATTTCAGGAGAGGTTGCCAGACGAAGCCGGCCCTCATCCGCCTCGAAGACGGCGAACTCGTTCCCGAAGTAGCGGATGAGGCGGGAGTATTCCTCTTCGACCGCTTTTGTCATCTCTCCTTTTTTGATCGTCTTCGAGATTATCGTTATCAAAGGCACTATGTGCTGGAACGGGACTGCGTTCTCCGGCTTCTCTCCAGGCTTCCGGTCAGCCAGGTCAGCCACCCGGTGCAGCACGCCGACAGTCACCTTCTTCCGGCAGACCGGGCAGATGTTGTTGTGCGCTTTCGATTCCCATGGGGACCACAATATCTTGCAGTTCCGATGCCCGTCATAATGGTACTTGCCCTCCTCCGGATAGAACTCATAGGTCTTGATGAACCCTTCCCTTGTCTTTATCGCATGGCGCAGCGCCTTGAATGACAATTCGGGCAAATCGAGGACATTGGCTTCCCTCCCGAGCTTTGCCAGGCTGTGCGCGTCGCTGTTCGATACCAGGCTGTACCTGTCCAGGCCGCTGACCATCCAGTTCATCCCAGGGTCGGATGAGAGCCCGGTCTCCAGGGCGAATATCTCCTTTGCCCGGTCCCCGAACGCCTCCTCAACGGTATTCATTCCAGAGCGCGAGCCGAAAATCGAGAACCAGGGGGTCCAGGCATGCGCAGGGATGATTATCGTCTCCTTTGAGACGCCCATCAGCTCGTCCACAAGCTCTGCCGAGGAAATCCTGAGCATGGGCCTTCCGTCCTCTGCCAGGTTGCCGTATTTGGCCAACCGGTCATTCATCTGACCAGCTGCCTCGAGGGAAGGCGCGAGCAGCACATGATGCATCCTCCGGTTCTTTCCGTTGTAATCATAGGAGACGCACACTTCCGCCGAGAGGATGAAATGCACGCCCTCGTGCCCATACAGCCCCCCGTGGGGAGCCTCGCTCTTTGAAAGAAGCCCTTTTAACTCGTTGAAATATGTCGGATGGGTGAAATCGCCTGTGGCCATTATCCCTATCCCCTTGATTTTCGCCCCCTTGGCAAGGCCGGGAACGTCGCACTCGGGGCTGGTCGCCCGGGCGTATTTTGAATGGACGTGCAAATCAGCGATGATGCGCATGGGAAAGAGGTTATCCGAAAATCATTATATGCCCTTTGGAAGGGGACCTGCTTCCAGGCCGGAACCTGAGCTTTTAAAATTATTCCCAAACCAAGCAGTATCATCTAATTGTGGTCTGCATGGACATCTGGGAAGCTTGGGACATAATGAAAAGGACCCTGGACTATGGGAAGGCGGCAGCGGTATTCAGGGAGCAGGCCGCAAAGGCCAGCTTCAGGGACGCCGCGATTGTATACATCATCGCGGCCGTTTACTCGGCCTTCCTGGCGGTGGTCATGAATGTCATGAGCCTCTTTGTCGTGCGCTCAGTCTATTACTTCATGGGGATAGATGTCCCTGAAATAGAGCTTGATACCCCCCTGCTCGCCCCCTACGCGCTATACTTCTTCGGGCTAATCATGCCCCTTGGCCTTGTGATTACCGCGCTCATGCAGGCAGTTACTTTCAAGGCGCTCAGGCTCACGGGCGGCAAGGGAAACTTCGTGAAGCAGCTCTACCTTTATTCCTTCCTTGCGCTTGCGCTCTCGGTCGGCTCCACGCTCATGCTCTCGCAGTTCTTCTCATGCCTGGGATTGATACCGCTCCTTGGATACCTGTTTTTCTCATTTTATGTCCAGTTCTACCTGCAGAGCGTTATGCTCCGCGACTTGCACAGCATTTCCACGCTGCACGCGTTCATGGGAGTTCTGATAGGGACCGCTGTAGGCGTTGCGGCCTACCTGCTGGTAACAAGCACCCTGGCGGGCGCAGGGATATCCGCGCCCCTTCCCGAGGATATGCTCGGGATAGCTGAAAGGGTTGGTGAATTGAATGCCGTTTGACACAGAGAGGTTCATAAGCGAGGGAGTTAGAGAGGTTAAGGAGACGGTCGGAGGCGCCAAGGCGATAACTGCATTATCCGGAGGGGTGGACTCTTTTGTTGCCGCGACGATTGCCTCGAAGGCTCTCGGGGACAGGCTGCATGCGGTTTATGTTGATACAGGACTGATGAGGAAGGGTGAGACCGAGCAGGTGAGGAAGATTGCGGAGGAGGCGGGTGTGAGCCTCACGGTCATTGACGCCAAGGACGATTTCCTCGGGGCCCTAAAAGGGGTTGAAGAGCCGGAGGAGAAAAGGAAGAAAATCGGCGAGATGTTCGTGCGCATTTTCGAGAAAGAGGCGAAGAGGGACGATGCCAGGTTCCTGATTCAGGGGACCATCGCGCCGGACTGGATTGAGAGCGGCGGGATGGGGAGGGACACTATCAAGAGCCACCACAATGTGGGCGGCCTCCCGGAGAACATGCACCTGAAGCTGTGCGAGCCGCTCAGGGAGCTGTACAAGCACGAAGTCCGGGAAATAGCAAAGGCTCTCGGGCTTCCCGAGAGCATTTTCGCGAGGCAGCCGTTTCCTGGCCCCGCGCTTGCGATAAGGGTCGTTGGCGAAGTTTCCGAAGAGAAGGTCGGGATTGTGCGCGAGGCGTGCGCGATTGTCGAGGAGGAGATTGACAAGGCCAGCGCCGGGGGGAAGATCGAGAGGCCCTGGCAGTATTTCGCCGCGCTCCTGCCTTCAAAGACGGTGGGGGTGCGCGGCGACGAGCGCTCCTACCAGTACGTGGTTATTGTGCGCGCGGTGAGGAGCATGGATGGCATGACCGCCAATTTCTCGCATATCCCGCCTGAATTGCTCAGCAGGATTTCAACCAGGATAACCAATGAGATAAGGAGCGTTGGCCGGGTCGTTTACGATATAACGAACAAGCCGCCAGGTACAGTGGAGATGGAATAATCACTGGACTGAGTTTATAAGTTCGAGAAATCTCTGGTGCATTGGCCTTCCGCCCTCGGGCGCGATTTCAGACACCCTTGCGGATATCCGCCAGCTGCGGTCGGCTTCCATCGCACTGGCATGCGTTGATTCCGCCTGCATCGCCATGCTTTCTGCGACCCTTGAGATGGCCTCGATAGGATGGTAGAGAACCTGCTCCTTCCGGACCTGGGGCAGCACTGCCTGCTCCCTTGGGGCGGGCTTTTCTATTTCCCTTTCCAGCATGCTCGTTGCCATAAAAACACCATTAATTCCAACTGAATTATAATGGAAACAGTTTATAAAGATAGTTTGGGGAGGAATAACATGACCATGGACGCGGCAAAGGGCCTGCTATCTTCCGGAAAATACAGGGAGGCTGCAGAGCTGCTTGACAACTTGCTTTCTGCCAAGCCCGAGAATGATGAGTTGTGGTACCTCCGGGGGATAGCATCCCTCAAAGCGGGCAACAACAAGGGGGCCCAGCAGTCTTTCATAAGGGCCACCTTCATAAAAAAGCGCGGGGAATACTTCAGGATGATGGGAATTGCCCACATGGAGGTCTTCGAGCTGGAGGAGGCAATCGACGCCTTCCAGGCCGCGCTTGAGATGAGTCCCAAGGACGTCCAGTCCGCTTTCTTCCTTTCGGTGTGCTACATGTTCTTCGACAGCCCGAAGTCGGTCAAGTACATAAAGCTGGCAAACAGCATAGACAAAACCAAGACAAGGCAGCTCCTCAACAACTTCTATTCGGTATTCTTCGGCGGGAACAAGAAGCTGGATGAAAAGGCGAAAAATAAAATCCGCGCGGCGCTAAAGAAAATCTAGTGCAGCTTCTTTTTCATGTGGGCAAGCCACGGCTTCTCCTTCACGGTCCTTACCTTCACGGATTTTGCGAATTCCTCGAGCGGGCTGTATTTCACGTTCTTCGCAAACCCCTTGGTCTTCTGGAGCTGTTTGAGGAACCCGGGGTTTGACTGGAGCAGGTGCGCGAGCTTCCTCTCCGCCTTCCTCCTTCTTCTTGCTGCAGCTTCCAGCTTCTTTTTTGCGTTGTGCTCCGCGATTGTGCCCCTTCCGCCTGCGTCCTGGACGCCCGCAATCATCGCGCTCTCCTCCGCGCGCACGATCTGCAGCTTCTGGAGCAGCCTGGAGGCGGGATGGGCGATCATCGGGCTCTCAATCATCAGGCCCCAGCCTTCGCGCCTTAGCCCAACGTCCATTTCATCAAGCCTCCTAGCCGCCTCCTCGCGTGTCATGCCGGGCTTGAGCTTCTTCTCAAGGCCCGGAAAATTATTCAGGAACATCCGGGTAACTTCCGGCCTTCCCCTTTTGGCAAGCTCATTCCGCGCGAATTTCAGCATCATCCTCTTCCCGCGGATTTCATTGAGCTTTGCCTGGATTTCGGCGGGCTTGAGCTTCCCGAAATTGAGGAGCCATCTTTTCCGCAAAAGCGTCTTTCCAATGTGCTCATCCTCAAAGAACACCTCAAGAAGCTCCGGGAAATACCTGTCCAGGTGGCGGAACTCATCCATATTGGAATATATTTTCTCTGAAATCTCGGCGCGCTTTTTCCGGATTCCCATCCAGATTTTCTCTATCTCGCCGCGCAGGTCCCGGTCAAGGCTCTGGCGGTATTCCAGGTTCATCCTCTGCACGCGCTCAATCCGCTCCCGCAGTTCCGCCTCGGCCTCCTCCAGGTAATCTATCAGCAGCTCTTCCTTCATTCCTTCACCAGCCTCGCATAGAACTTCTGCATCTTCTGCGCGTCCAGGTCTATCTTCGGAGTCTCGCAGATTATCACCCCGCAATAGCCGCTCTGGCTGAGCACCTTCATGAGCGGCCGGAACGGGGGCTCGTTGTTGGTGCCGAGAGGGAGGTGGTTCCTCTCGCCCTTGTCCGTGTAGTTTATCTCGGAGAAATGGGCGTGGAAATGGTTCATGTACCCTGGCAGCTCCTTTTCAATATGGGAAAAGAGCTTCCGGTAATCATCCTCATTCTCCAGCCTGAAGTCCCCCCTCGCGTGAAGGTGCGCGAAATCTAGCACCGGCTGCACGGCAGGGATGTCCTGGGAGAGCCGGATGACTTCGTCCAGGCCCCCGAAAGAGCCTTTTTTCCCGACGGTCTCAGCGCCCAGGACCACCTTCCCGCCCCCGAGCTTTTCTGCAGCCTCCATTATGTTCTTCTTCGCGTTCGCGTAGGCTTCCTCCGGGCTCCGGGTCTGGTAAAATCCTGGATGGAACACCGTAATCCTTCCGCCCGCCGCGGCGGTGATGCGCGCGGACTCGAGAAGGTTGCGCACGCTGTTGGCTATCTTCTGCTTCTCGTCCGAGCAGAAATTGATGAAATACGGGGCATGGGATGAGAGCATTATCCCAAGCTCCTTTGCGGCCTTCCCAATTTCCCGGGCCGCAGGCTCTTTGAGCCTCACACCCTGGACGAATTCCATCTCCATTGCGGTAAGGCCAAGGCGGGAGCAGCACCTTACACCTTCCAATGTGCTCTTTCCTTCGCACTGTATTGGAATCCCCGCAGGCCCGAACCTCACTTTCATAAATAAAAATAGGAAAGGAAAAAATAAAAGAACCTACTGGCACTCGTGCTGGTACTCGTTGCACACTTCCCCGGACGGGCAGTCGCCGTCATCGGTGCACCTTCCGAGCTTAGCCTCGCATATGTGCTCCACGCATCTCTGCCAGTCTCCGCAGTCAGTGTCCACACCGCAGTGGTCCTTCCTCGGCTCGCACCGGTGGTACTTGTACCCGCAGTACTCCCAATCATTGCACTCATTGTCAGATATGCAATAGCCCTGCCTTGCCACGCAGCGGTTCTCTTCAAGGTCGCACTTGGACCACTCATCGCAGTCATAGTCGCTCTTGCAGAAGCCCTCTTCCGCATAGCACCAGTGGGTCTTAACGTCGCATATCTGCCAGCTCTCGCAATCCCCCGGGCCGTTGCAGCGCTCATCAAGGATGTAGCATCTCTTGGACCCCTCATCGCACTTCTCCCAGGATTCACAGTCAGTGTTCTTCAGGCAGAAGCCCGCCTTGGGGCTGCACATGTGTGAGACAGGATTGCAGTACTCGAAGCTCTGGTCGCACTGGACATCGGCATCGCAGTATCCCGGGGCCGGCCTGCAGTACGCGGTGGCGTCACACACCTGCCACCTCTGGCAGTCGGCATCAGTCCCGCACCTTCCGCTCTCAAAGACGCAGAGATGGGTGCCGAGCGAGTCGCACACCTTCATGCTTTCATTGCATTCATCATTGGTCTGGCAGTAGCCCGGAAGCTTCTGGCAGGTGCCGTCCTGGCAGCTCTGCCAGCTCTCGCATTCCGCGTCCGCCTCGCAGGTCGCAGGGCCGCGCTCACCAACACATCCAAGCATGAGGAATGATAATAGAAGAATCGCAAATAGAGCTCTTTTCATGACAAAACACCTGCAGGGAGATTGTTAGAATATGTTTTATAACCTTTTGAGGACCGACGGAAGCTGGCTGATATCCCTTATCCTGAATTCCGCGGCCGTGCTGGCCCGTGCCCGCTTGCCCTGCATCACCTTGACCGTGCGCATGCCAAGCGCCTTTGCGGGCAGGATGTCCGCATCCTCCCGGTCGCCGACCATCAGGCATTCCTCCGGCTTTGCCCCAAGGGTGCGCAGGACCTTCCTGAACAGGCCATTCTCCTTCCCGGCGCCCATTTCCTCTGATACGAAGACATCGTCGAAGTAAAGGGCAATCCTCATCCGGATTAGCTTGTCCCACTGCTTGATTGTGGTACCGTCTGTTGCGACATACAGGCCGTAGCCCCCTTCCTTGAGCCCGATGAGCATGCTCCCGACGCCAGGATATGGCTGCATTGACATTTTCGTGTTATGGTAGGCCGCGATGGCCGCTGCGATAAACCTCGCCGGCTTGGGCACTTTCAGCGATTTGCAGAGCATGTCGAAGTGGGACTCGTAGTTCGAGCCTTTCCTCTTTATGATAAGAAGGAGCTTCCGATAGAGCCTCTCCGGATTCTGCTTGAGGCCCATGTCAATCATTGCACGGATTGCGTTCTTCCTGGCAAGCTCCGCGAATTCTGTCGACGGGAAAAGAGTGTCGTCAATATCGAAGAGCACATACCTTACTGCCATGAAGGAAAAATAGGAGGAGAAGATAAATAAATTAAGGGGAGGCGGCGTTCATGCCGCTCCCAATCTGAAAAAAGAAAAAACTACTGCACAGTGGGGGGTACCTGACAGAATCTAAAGGTGTTGTTTGGCAAGGTGAAGATGGCCTCAGCTAAGTCCTTCCCCACCTTATTCTTGTCAATATCAAAAGCAGCGACAAAGTTGATGTCACTGATGTGATAACCCCCCAGGTTAACATGCATCAACCCTGGTACAAATTCGCCTTCATCGGCGTTCTGATAATAGGAAACGCCTTGAACCAGAGAGGAAGCACAGTTACCTACCCCCACGATGGCTACATTTATTTTGGGCAACTCTACAGCTCCTTTCATCCAACAACAATTACTGCTTGACTTGATTGCAGAGCTATCTTATGCTATTGTCAGAAGGCCATGATGGTCTGTGACTTTCATACTCATACATTCTTAAGTGACGGCGACCTGTCACCAATTGAGATGCTGAGGCGCGCTTTCACCAAAGGCTAC
>JBDRLQ010000026.1:0-30169 GCA_043812915.1 Microcaldota archaeon
GTCAGCCAGGATGTCATGGAACGAGAGGTTGTTGGCATGGGGTCAAAGAGGCCTGTTGCAGGATGCGCACTGGATAATCCCGGTCATGAGCTGGGCATTTTCACTGAGGGCACGCCCCTAGCCATTAGGACGGAAACTGGCCTTCAGATACTTGAATCTGTCATTGCGATTGTAACTGTCCCTGGCCTTGACCCGACCAGAGAGAGGCTCATCACAAGGGCACTTCCTGGAAAAGATGTTGTCCTTAATTATCATTTTGAGCGTCTTGAGATAAAGCTTGCCCATCCTGAAACCGACAATCCTGAAGAGGCTGGGGGAGCGATGATGAATGCTGCGAATAGAGTATCCAATGCAATTGCTGCCGCCAATAGCAGCATAACGGATGAAGCAGTTAATTGGATGGAAGCGATATCTGCCTACGGGTGGGAGCATGTTGATGGAAGCAGACTCAACAGGAATAATCCAATAATTGACAGCATGGAAGCTACACGCAAGGAGGCATTGGCGCTTATTGGCAGGACAGTCTCGGCTGTAGGGCAGGTTCTGGATAGAGTTTCTGGCTGCATTGCTGATAAAAAGGCATAAAATACATAACACGCTAATTATTTGTGGGTGAGGGGCAGGCAGCCAACGCTTCTTTCATAGAAGTGAGGAAGTTCTGTCCTCCCGAGGGTTAAAGGCCTCTAAGGGGTCGGGAGTGCTACAGAAACGGCACCGCTCTGCGGATGAAACGATCATTCCCAACCCAGCGACGGAGCAAGCGGGATTCCCGCGCGAAGTAGAATGCTGCCCCGGACTTGTCCGGAACACAGAAGGCAGACTATGTCCCTCACCTTATGCTTTTTTCCTTATGTGTGCCAGAGCCCATAGCAAAGCCCCTGCAAGGCCTAATCCAATCCCGACAATCACATCGCGCAATACAATCATTATGCCAGACATGTGATTGTCAAAAAGGATGCGACCGAAATATTCAAAGGGATCCGCTCCAATAGCAAAACCTGCAATGATTACCAGCAGAAACCAGGCGACCTGAAGAGTCAATGCAGGAAGCACCCAACTACCAACCCGGACTTTACTGAATCGAGAAGGTCCGTATCGGGGTTTTTTCTGATGTTATATGCGGCATAAATTCCCAACAATGGGATGGCAAGATGCAAAAGGACATTGAGAAGTAAATCAAGATTTATACCTTTCTTAAGCATGAGTGAAATGAACATTGGTGCATGGAGGGGTGCTGACATGGGCAGGAAATAGTTAAGCAGCGATATAGAAGCACTGCGATGAAGCTTAGCGATAAGGGAATTTTGTTTTCTTTGATAATTACTTTTAATTCTGCAATATTCATCATTGTCACATGCCAAGGTTCATGTTGGGCAATTGGCCGCCCTTCATCATTCCTTCAAGTTTCTTTCTCAGGCCGCGGTCCTTCTTGAAGCGATTCATCATTTTTTCCATTTTCTCGAACTGTGAGAGGAACTCGCGGACTTCCTGGTCAGTGCATCCGGAGCCCCTGGCGATTCTTCCTAGCCTTGCCTTGTTGCCCTTGAGCAATTTGGCATCCTTCCGCTCGGCAGAAGTCATGGAATTAATCATTGACTCGAATTTCTGGAGCTTGCCCTCGCTCTGCTGCACCACTTCCTTCGGGACGTCGCTCGCCCCGAGCATTGAGAACACATTGCCCAATGGCCCCATCTTCTTGGCGGCTTTTAGCTGCTCGTAGAAAGATTCTATTGTGAGATTCTCGCTCTCCAATCTTTTGATATCGGTCGTCTCGGAGACCTTCTTGATTTTCTCCATCAGCGCCTCCAAATCAGGAACGCCAAGGAGCCTGCCCACAAACCGCTTGGAGTCGTAGACCTCCAGATCCCCCATCTTTTCCCCGAGCCCGATGAAGGCGACTTTCGCGTCTGAAGCGGCGACAGCGCTGAGGGCGCCCCCGCCCTTTCCGGAGCCATCCATCTTGGTGACTATCACCCCTGATAATGGAATGGTGCTCTTGAACTCGGACGCCTGCTTTCCGGCAATCTGCCCGATATCCCCGCTGACAACGAGATAGCTCTCATCAGGCTTGAGGACATCGCACATGCCCCTCAGTTCCTCTGCCAGCTTTCCATCGAACGCGGAGCGGCCTGCCGAATCCACGATGATAACATCATCCTTAGAGCGCTCGAGAGCGTCTTTCACTATTGTGGATGGGTCCTTTTCGCCCTTGAGGGTGTAGAAATTGGAATTCGCCTGCCTGGCAAGCTGCTCCAATTGCTCCTGGGCCGCCGGCCTGTCAGTATCGGCGCCAACAAGACCCACCGAAAGGCCCCGGGATTTGTAGAAATGGGCTATTTTGGCGCATGTGGTGGTCTTGCCGCTCCCGTACAGCCCGCACATAAGGATTCTGTGCTTGTCCAGCCTCGGGGAATAGCTCTCTCCCATGAAGGAGGTCAGCTCCTCATAGACCACCTTCATCACATGCTCGCGGAGTGAGAGTGCCTCCAGCTTCTTCACTTTCAGGGAGCGCTCCTCAATCCTCTTGGACAAATCGAATACTAGCTTGATGTTCACATCGGATGAAATAAGGACTCGCTGGATCTCCTTAATCAGCGATTTCACTGCGGCCTCGTCAACGTAAGGCCTGTTGGTAAGCTTCGAAAGCGCCTCCCTCAGTTTCTTTCCAAGATCCATCAGTAAACCTCAATTGATTAAATGATAAAGGAAAAACCGTTTTTTAAACAATCTTTTAATCCTGATATAACATCATTATCCTCATATATAAACATATTCTTTCTGCCAGCCTGGGGCAAGATAATAAAACCTGCCTGTCCTATTCCTTTTCAAGGTGAAAAAATGCCCCTGACAGCCGGAACGATGGCCCTTGAGACAGACAAGAAATCATACAAGCCAGGGCAGACAGTGAAGGTCACAATCATCCTTGAGCTGAAGAAGCCGACGAAAGCCGAATGGCTTGAGGCGATAGTGGAGGGCACCGAAACGGCCATCAAGACCAAGAGAGAAACTGTCACAATAAAAGCCGGGAGGGGAAAGGCTCCAAAGAAGGTCGAGAGGGCGGAATCCGAGGAGATAATGAGCGCCTTGCAGTATGACGAGAAGGTGGTCTCGGGCAAGACGCTCTATAAGAGCGGTAAATACACAGTGAGCTTCAAGCTCCCAAAGACGATGAAGCGGACCGCCAAGGCAGGAGGAGCAAGGGTGAGATACCACCTTAAGGCATGCCTGAACATCCCGCTGAGCCTTGACCTGAACGCTGAGCAGGA
The DNA here is from genome assembly GCA_043812915.1 of Microcaldota archaeon. Lineage (GTDB taxonomy): Archaea > Micrarchaeota > Micrarchaeia > Anstonellales > Bilamarchaeaceae > CAYVTJ01. Next base: position 3,267 of record JBDRLQ010000026.1, read on the forward strand.
GTTAATAATAAAATAGTCGTTTTGAGGCATCTATTTTTAAATCTTGTTATAGAAGATGGACAAACGGTAATATATATAAACTCCATCCGCCCTAATTAATGCATGCACCAGCAGTCCATTTCACGTTCCAGGAGCCAGACATATTGGAAGATTGCCAGCCAAAGATGCCAGCTCATAAACTGCAAGGCCGCTGCCATGATTGCAAAGGCCCTTGGCGGCTTTAAGGCAGGAAGCGAAAGGTTCTGCGTAGCAACACCAGGCAGCGACGGCAGGCTGGAGAAGGGAACAGCATCGCAATTGGATGCAGTAATTTACCACGATGGTTTGGACAAAAAGAGCCTGAGAAGCCTGGCTTTCATACTCTCTGATGTCCTAAACGAGGAAAGGTGCCCAATTCTGAGCGGGGAGGTAGTCGAGGACAAGAATATCAGGGAAGGGAGCATGATATATTTCAATAGGAACCCTAGAATGGTCTTTCCCTCGAGAGTTCTGGATTCTTTCCTCCTTTACGGGGACGAGAGTGTACTGGCAATGGCAAAGCGTAAAATGCTGGACGAGCTTGAGGGCAGGGAAGGCAAGAGGGCACTTACAGAGATAGGAAATAGAAAACAGAAAGCCAGGCGCTTGATGCAGAGCGGGCAGCAGTCATGGAGAGGCGAGATGCTGACACATTTTGACCTGGATACTGGGATTGCTTATTACAAAACCGTTGAGGCAGGTGGCTCGCAGGCGCATCTCCGGGGCTTTAAGCATGGCCCCCTAAGATACGTCCAGATTGCTATGGAACAGGCAGTTGTCAGCATGGCCAGAGTTCTTATGGGGCAGGGCAAAAAGGACGATGCAAACTCAGTAATTGCCGAGGTTCCCACACCGACTGTTGCAAAGATTGAATTCATTTCAAGGCATGGGAAGTCAAAACTGGGCGCAGCAGAGGTTGCCGATCTGACAGACTGTTACCTTGCATTCCTTCAGCTCCACCATCAAAGCGAGGAGCTCTCCAAAGAAGGCATAACAGAGTTGAACTTCGACGTGGCTGAGGCAAAGGACAGGGCGGATGCGATCCATAGGGTGCTGGGAGGCGGAATTGTAAGATAGCGCCCACAAAACTACCTTTTTAAACCTTATTTTCCATACCTATAGACAGTCAATTTTTTTGAATTACAATGTTTGGCTAATCAGAAGTTTGAATTCTGCTTAATGATTGGAATATAGAGGTGAAAATATGGCAAAACAAGTAAGTGGAGAACAGATGTACGTGCTTCCGGAAGGGGCGCAGAGAGTTCTCGGAAGGGACGCTATGAGGATGAACATCGCAATTGGATATGCGGTTGCGAATATCGTAAAGAGCACCCTTGGCCCTAAAGGGATGGACAAGATGCTGGTTAGCGACCTCGGTGACATAGTCATTACCAACGACGGCGCGACGATACTCGAGGAGATGAATGTCGACCACCCGGCCGCGAAGCTGATGGTGGAGATATCAAAGACCCAGGACAAGGAAGTGGGGGACGGAACGACAACCTCAGTCGTAATCGCTGGGAACCTGCTCAAAAAGGCTGGAGAGCTTCTTGACCAGAGCATCCATCCGACGACTATCATTAAGGGATATGAGCTAGCCTCCAGAAAGGCGGAGCAGACCCTGACCTCGCTTTCTGAGACAGTTACTCCGGATGACGAGGATACCCTGTACAAAATCGCGCTCATAGCGATGGGCTCGAAGGGCATCGGCTCTGATGAGGAGAAGGAGAGCGTCGCGAAGCTGGTGTCAGACGCAGTGACACAGGTCGCCGAGGACAAAGACGGAAAATACGTCGTTGACCTGGACCTTATCAAGATCGAGAAGAAGGCAGGCGGGGAAGTGCTTGACAGCTCACTCATAAGGGGCGTGCTTGTTGACAAGGAAGTGGTGCACTCCGGGATGCCAAAGAGCGTGAAAGAGGCAAAAATCCTGCTTCTTGACACCGCGCTTGAGATTGAGAAAACCGAAACCGATGCAAAAATCGAGATAACATCACCCGAGAGCATGGAGGCGTTCCTCCAGCAGGAAGAGAAGATGATGAAGGAGATGGTGGGGAAGATTGCAGCAACCACTGCCAACGTCGTTTTCTGCCAGAAAGGTATAGATGACCTTGTCCAGCACTATCTTTCCAAGAAGAAGATTATGGCAGTGCGCAGGGTGAAGAAGAGCGACATGGAGAAACTCTCAAGGGCAACTGGAGGGGCAATAGCATCCAGCCTCGAGGACCTGAGGGCAGAGGACCTTGGAAGCGCAGGCATCGTACAGGAGAAGAAGATAGGCGGAGAGGCGATGGTCTTTGTTGAGAAGTGCAAGGACCCCAAGAGCGTCACCATCTTCGTCCGGGGCGGAACTGACCATGTAGTCAGCGAGGTCGAGAGGGCAGTTGTCGATTCGCGCGGAGCAGTCGCAAGCGCGCTTGAGGATGGCAGGTATGTCATCGGCGGCGGAAGCGTGGAGATGGAAATCTCCAAGGAACTTAGCAACTACGCAGTCGAGATTGGCGGAAGGGAGCAGCTGGCCATCCAGGCATTCGCCGACGCCCTGGAGTCGATTCCGAGGGCGCTTGCCGAGAACGCGGGCATGGACGTGATTGACACGATTGTCGCCCTGAAGAACAAGCACAAGGAGAAGGACGGCACGACCGTCGGTGTTGATGTCATTGCAGGAAAGGTCGGTGACCTTAAGGCAAAGGGCATCTTCGAGCCGGCAAGGGTTAAGAAGCAGGCAATGGCTTCTGCTACTGAAACTGCCAGGCTGGTGCTCAGGATTGACGACATAATCAGCTCGAAAGGCGGCAGGGGCGGCGGAGGACCGCCCGGAATGCCCCCTGGAATGGGCGGAATGGGAATGGATTAGTCCATTCCTGAATTTTTTTATTTTAATCCCAAATTCTGCTTTCCAAGAGGGCGGGGAAATGCCGGGTGGCATTCAACCTGGCCCTCCTTGTTTCACCTAAGCTTTTTTTAGTTGACCTGCGATAACTGCCAATGGCAATTTCAGATCTTGATGAGCTCCTGAAGAACATGGCGCCCAAAGTTGTTGAAGGCAAACACCATTTCGCCTCGGTTGACGAAGGGAACCTGATGGCGGTCGCCAACTACCTGAGTTACGTGGTTGATGTCTTTCGGGAGGAAGAGGGGCTGAGCATAGTTTTCCAGGAGGACATTCTCGAGGGGATGAAGGAACTGTCCGATAAAGAGGTGCTTGGCCCGTTCGCGATGATTACGCTAAGTGTGAATTCTGATTTGACGGCTGTCGGCTTTCTGGCGAAAGTGGCAGATGCCCTGGCAAAAGAAGGGATAAGCTCGAACGTATTTTCCGCCTACCACCACGACCATCTTTTCGTGCCGTATGAAAAGAAAGACGATGCGATGCGCGTTCTTCGCAGGCTCTCAGGACCTGGCAGGGGGTAATTGCATTGGATTGTGCTCTTCAGGTGCCTTCGGGAGGGCAGGCAGCGTTCCATTGGAAAAAAGAGCCCGTATTGCTCCCGCGTGTTCCCGAAGTTCATCGCATCTCCCCCTGATTTTCCATGAGCCCGCCTGTAGCAGGTGGCAAAAGCCAATCATGCAGGCGAATGAAACACCGGTTGTCGCAAGGAATAGCAAACCCGCAATCACCTTGCCAGCCTCGATTGCTGTTGAAATGGCCAATGCATCAATCAGCAATTTCGCACCCCACGCCCCAGCACCGACTCCGCCGAAAAATATTACAGGAGGTATGGCATCGCTGCCAAGTATCGTATCTGCAAAAAACCGGAGCCGGCCCGCCCTCTTTTCAGCCTTTGCGAGCTTGCCATGCGCCACTGCCGAGACCAGCATCTCGTCTTCTTCTCTCAGGCTGACGATGCCAGGCGTGCGGTAAGGCTTACTCTTTGGGGGAAGTTCCGGCAGGTCTTGTGGGGAAAGCGCCTCCAGATACTTTCCTTTGCGGGCAAGCCTCTTTCTCCACTTCTCCATCTGGGCTCTCGCCCCGCCCCTCCGGAGTCCCTCAATTGCCACTGCGTCAAATGGCGACTCGCGCCTTCCTGCGGCTGATGCGGTTGTTTTCAATTTTTGCAGAACAGTATAATCCTTCGAAGGTTCGTGCTCCCTTATTGCCAGCCGTTTCAAACTGCCACCTATTTTATGTCTCAAAGGCTTCTTTTAATTGCCTCCACCAATTGCGCTTTGCGTCCCTCAAGCCTTTTGGCCGTCTTGTATTCCATTGTGAGGCGGACAATCGGCTCTGTGCCTGAGGCGCGGATAAGGAACCAGCCGTCATCCTCATCGACGCGGATGCCATCCTCTTCGCTCCTCCTGCCTTCTATCGTGATTTCCTTCTTGATTTTCCCGACCGCATCATACTTGTTGGCTGCCCTGAATTTCTCCCTTGCCATGAAATACTGCCTGTATTTCTTCTTCTGCTCCGAGAATCTGCCCTTGGCGCAGAAGAGCTCTGCGAACTTTGCCGCAGCAAGAATCGCATCAGGAACATGCACCCCTTTCTTGTAGATGTATTCTCCGCAGGGCTCGCCTCCAAAGAGGGCATTCTCCTTTTCCAGGGATTCGGCGACATAGGTGCTGCCAACAGGAGTGATTATTATGCTGCCTTCATTCTGCTCAACGACTTCCCGGACTGCAAGGGAAGCTTCCATGGTGGAGATTATTTTCCTGTTCCTGCTGTTTTCAAGCTCATGCTCAATCATCATGGCAAGCTGCACGTCCAAGGGTAGCACGCTGCCGGAGTCATCCACGATGACCACCCTGTCCGCGTCCCCGTCGTGGGCAAGGCCGAAATCCGCCTTTTCAGAGCGCATTCTTTCAATCAGCCCCTGCAGGTTCTTCTCATTTGGCTCTGAGGGCCTGGCAAAGCCTTCCAGCGAATCATTCATAACGCTGACATCGCAGCCCAAATCCCTCATGAGCATGGGCGTGATTACCGCGCCTGCGCCGTTGCAGTCCACAACAACCTTCGGTTTTGCTCTCATGATTGCCTGGGAATCAACCCGCTCCAGAACAAGGTCGATATGATTCTTTATTGTCCCGTTGTCTTCGGTTGTTTTCCCGACCTTGTCCCACTCTGCAAGAATCGGATTCCGGCTGCAACGCTCGGAGATTTTCCTCTCGTATTCCCTGTCTATCTCCTTGGATTGTGAAATGAGCTTCATGCCATTGTATTCTCCTGGGTTATGGGAGGCAGTAACCATTATTCCATTGCATGAGTGCTTCCTTGTCGCAAGAGCGACTGTCGGGGTCGGGACTATCCCAAGCAAGATTACGTCCCTCCCTGCGGCCAGCGCGCCGGAAGCTGCCGCCATCGAGAGGGGGATTCCGGTTTTCCGGGTGTCCCTCCCGATTGCGATATCCTTCTCAGAAAAAGCGTTCGCCACCTTGATTGCGAGCCCTTCATTGACCTCTTTTCCGTAGAGGCCCCTTATCCCCGATGTTCCGAACATATGGAAAAAAGCGCTGCGAAACATATTTATTAATACTCGTAGCTACCTACATATCTGAGGTGGTATTTTGTCTGCGATTGATGATGTTTTGAAATACATCGCCACAAATGAAATTAGATGGATAGATCTCCAGTTTGTTGACGTAAAGGGTTCTCTTCATAGAACGAGCATTTCAAACAGGAAGATTGAGGAAGGTAGTTTTGGGACTGGTGTGCACGGAGCCGATTTGACGAAAGTCTTTGGTGAGAGCGAGCAGGGAGAACTTGCGCTTCTGCCTGATCCGGACACTATGGCGAGGCTTCCATGGGAGCCTTCCACAGTGCGCCTGCTCTGCAACATCAGCATCTCGAGCACCAGGGAAAGGTTCCTGAAGGATTCCAGGTATGTTGCTGAGAGGATGGAAACCAACCTCAGCGCCGCCGGCGTGAAGAACGCGAGAATCGGCAGCGAGGTGGAATGTTTCATATTCGACACGGTAACGCAGGACCGGACCGCGCCCGGAAGAGGGAGCGGAACGCTCCTTGACTCCCGTGAAGCGACCTGGGCGCCATCCGCGCTTTCAAACGTCGGCAAGGGCGCGTTCGTCGCTCAGCCGTATGATTCGATGTACGCTGCAAGGACCCAGATCGGGGAAACGCTTGAGGACAGCTTCGGGGTTCTGGTGAATTCCCACTGCCATGGCGAGTCGCCAACCGCCCAGCAGACCTTCGACATCGGTGAGAAGAGCCTGACTGCGGCAGGAGACGCATTCCACACGCTCAAATTCGTAGTGAGGAACCTGGCGACGGCGGTCAATGCGGCGACAACATTCATGCCATACCCCGTCCAGGGGCAGAAGGGGAATGATTACAATATGTCGGTGAGCTTCTGGAAGGCTGCTGACAACAACCTCTTCTATGACGGCAAGGATGATTATGCGCAGATTAGCCAGACAGGAAGGTACTTCATCGGCGGTGTCCTTGAGCACGCGGCGGCACTTTCGCTGTTCACCGCACCGACACCGAACTCCTATCGGAAGCTTGCAGTTGAGGAGAGGCTTGTTGGCTGGAGCGCAACGGCCAGGAACGCGCTTGTCCGTGTGCCTTACCTGAAGAAGAACGTAAAGGAGACCAAGAGGATTGTTTATACCGGCGGCGACCCGTCCGCGAACCCCTATCTTGCCAACGCGACGCTTGTTGCGGCGGGCCTTGATGGAATCAAGAACAAGATTGATCCCGGAGAGCCCGTTGAGAGCGAGGGGAAGAAGAAGAGGACGGAGAAAGAGCTTCCGGGCAGCCTGCTCGAGGCGATTGCGGCTCTTGAGAGCGACACCAAATTCATCAAGGGCGTCGTTCCATCAGAGCTCCTTGGAGACTTCCTTGACCTCAAGCTCAGGCAGCACAAGGAGGCTCAGGGCGCAATCACAAACCACGAGCTCGAGAAATACGTAAACGTCTGATTTTTTCTTTTTCTCTTTTATTTTCCTTTTTCTTATTTTTCCTTCAACTGGGAAAAGGATTGATATTAAAACATAATCCAGAGAATACAGTTCTTACCGGGCTCGTAGTCGAATGGTTAAGATGCCGCTCTTACATTTGCATGTCGTGATGGCCTGCAGAGAGAAAACAGCGGAGATTCGCGGTTCGATCCCGCGCGGGCCCATATTTCTGATTCTGAAGGGGAATTTCACAGTAGAACCTCTTGCTGTCAGCAGTTGAAAGCCTTGTATAAGCTCTTTTGAAGATTTTCCCTTTTGTAAGGAGGTGATTTATCCCAACAGGGCTGAAATTGTAAGAATAGAAGGCTTGAGAATACGTGCAGATCTGACGAAGGAATGGAGCGTTTTTAGCATTCATCATTGTTCCAAACGCCCCTTGGCTGTAATAGCCATCAGTATCAAAAAAGCCTGCAAGAAAGAATCGGAATAATTCCTGATTAACTACTTTTCGCGGAACGACCAGTTTGTTTTTATCCAAGCCTAAAAATAGAAAGAAATGAAGAAAAAACTAGTATCTCCTTCTTCCGCCAGGCGGCCTCTGGAAGGGCGGCTTGGTAAAGAGGTAATACTTTTCCTTGCCCTCCAGTTCCGAGAGAATCCTTGCAACGAATACGCCGACGGGATCTGAAAGGCTGGAAACGCGCTTATGGAGATCCTCGAACGAATCGAAGGGCTTGGCTTCCCTCTCCTTTAGAATCGCCTGCATGTTCTTCTTGCCGATTCCTGGCAGCAAATCAAGGGTATGCACCCTGATGGAAACAGGTTTTGCGTTGTTGACGAAGTTGATGAAGTCGGATTCGCGCGCATGGACAGCTTTCCTGAGCATCTCCGGAAGCGAGTCCTTCGCGCCGTTTGTCAGCTGGCTGTGGGTTATCCTGCCTTTGATATGGTCCACTTCATTCCTGCCCTCCTTGCCGACGTAGACCTTGTTTCCGACTACTATACTGGCATCAGCCTTCACAGTGGCCTCCAGCAGAGTAAAGAATTTCTCTCCTAACAACTGGACTACCGGCTCTTTCTTAATCTGTGACGCATGGCCAAGTGGCAGGTATTCGATTACCCACGCATAGTCTTCCATAATAATCCCCCTTTATTTGTTTGTAAGCTTTATAACATTCTCGAGGTCCCCATCGCTAAGTTCTATTTTTTCCTTCATGAGGAGAGCTTTTAGGGTGGAAACGTGCTTTGGCATGACATCGCCTACCTTCAAAGCCGCCTCTTCAGTCATCCCATCAATTTTCTTCAGCTCCTCAACCAGCTTCTCATGCTTGGCGGGCGTCAGGGTGACGGTGTTGTCAGCATGCTCGAGGGCCTGTGCCTGCTCGTAGCCGAGCTCCCCGCCCTCATTCCTCTTGGTGAGCTCCTCCTTGACCTGAAGCACTGAAACCGGTTTTGTAGATACAACTTCCATGAAGATTCACCTTTAGGCCAGCTGCAGGTGGATTGGACCTGCAATCAGCTCTTTCATCTTGCCGCCGTCCTTTACCTTGACGACGTAAGCCTTGCCCCGCTTCTCGATGATTATGCCGTGCCTGCCGGCATACCTGCCATTTGGCATTCCCTCGGGGCGGGCCTTGGGCTTTATGACCACCTTGTCGCCGACGTTGAACGTCTTGACCTGTTCTGCAACAGTGGCGCTGGCCTTGCCCTTCATGTCCCTAGTCCTTGCGCTAAGCGTACCTTTAGATCTCTTAACCATTTCAACCACACAAAGAAGCACAAATTCTTTCAACTAGATTAGAACAGAAAGTCTTTTTAAATGAATTGGGTTATTTATAAACGTTTCCATTAAGGTGATTTATTGGCAAAAAAGCCCGAATTCGTTATAACCAATATGGTCGCCTCAGCTTCACTGGGGCTTGAGCTGGACCTATACTCACTGGCCCAGAAAATCAAAGAAATCGAGTATGAGCCGGAACAATTCCCGGGAGCAATCCTGAAATTCAAGGATCCGAAGGCTTCGCTCCTGCTCTTCAAGAACGGGAAGGTAGTCTGTGTCGGGTGCAAGAAACGCGCCCTTATTGAAAAAACCATAGACAAGACCATAAAGCTCCTCAAGCCATATGCCAAAAGGATTACCAGGACCAAAAAGCCGAAAATCGAGATAACAAATATTGTTGCATCAGCAAGCCTTGGCATTGAGGTGGACCTCTACAGGCTCGCGTACAAAGTCAAGGATGTAGAATATGAACCCGAGCAGTTCCCGGGAGCAATCCTGAAATTCAAGGATCCGAAGGCTTCGCTCCTGCTCTTCAAGAACGGGAAGGTCATCTGCGCCGGAGCCAAGAACGAGAATGAAATCAGGATAGTGCTGCGGAAGGCCAAGAAATTGCTCAAGGGATATGCTGAAAAAACGGTTTCGCGGCGGTGAAAGTGAAAAAACTCCTTGTGGCATTTGCGCTATTGCTAGTTCTGCTATATGGCTGCACAAGCTCCCTTGGATTCGTGTTCGAAGAGGACTGCGAGGATATGAGGGACTCGGAGATGATTTCATGCCTCCATCAGGCAGCAGTCACAATGGCGCACCTGAGCCAGGCTTCGGATGACAGCGCAGCGATATGCCTGCGCATAATGGATGATATTGGCACTCCCCATGCGGGAGATGACCTGGGAAGGCGCGCTGAGACTGAAAAGAACCTATGCCTTTATGATGTGGTGAAGAATACCGCCAGGTATGATGAGACCGCAATAGGATGGTGCGGCAATATCCGCCAGGCCAACTACCAAGATGAGTTCCTTGGCTCGGCAGTTACCCAGGACATGTGCCTTAACCAGTACAGTGAGATGAGGGAACTGGCCGCGCAGACCGAAGACAATGAAGGCAGCCTGTGCAACATGACCCTTAGCATGATAATGTCGGTGCTGGTTATTTCAATATTCTACAGGAGAAGATAGATAAAGAAAAAAGAACTGAACTATTTTTCCTCGCAGAGATCCATCAGCTCGAGCGCTTTCTTCACGCTCATGCCTTCGCGGATTCCGAGGTCTTCAGCCCAGGTGGTCGTGTGCCTTATCTTCGCTTTCATGAAGTCGTCCATCGTCTTCACGCCCGAAACAAATGCAGCAACATCGCCAACCCTTTCGGCAGTTTCCTTGTCAATGTAACTACACGCAATGTAGCCGTTCTTTGCCTTGACTACAATAAGCGGTAGGTTTCCGATGTTGTGTGTGACTGCAGCGTATGCCCGTTCGCCTAACTTAACTTCATCCATTAAGTTCCCTCTCGCGACGGGCTTGAGCGATGCGCTTTTTCTTTTCGAAGATTTTCCTTCGCTTTGCGCAACTTATGCAGTAGTAAACACTAGTGTATCCTGTGTAAGTAATGTTGTCATCCCCTTCAAGTTCTGTTGAGTATCTGGTCCTTTGATCATAAGAAACAGCTTTGTCTCGCGGAACAGATCTACCACAGGATGAACAAGTTTCAAGACGATCCCTTCCTCTTCGCTTTTTCCCCATGAACATCAATCTCCGATGTTTTTTAATTCGCCCAAAGAGGGCCCGTCCAATCGAAATAGTAATGCACGGTTGAGTTTAAATAGCTTGTTGTTAAGTAGCGGCCCAAGCTGCTTTTCTGAGGGAAAATTGATCGCAGAACCGACCAGTGGGTTGTATGCTGGCATCAGAACAAGTTTTATTTTTGGATTGAATTTTTCGTAATGCTCCCCGATTTTTTCCGGATCCGCATCAGCAATCACCCACACAGGCTCGGAGTGAAACTTGCCCAGGCTGTCCTTTACCCGCACCATCGGGTGCTGGTGCCCGCAAACAAGATAATCGCACTGCATCAGCTCTTTTGCTGGCCAGGAATGCCCGTGCGCAAGGCCAAGATTTTCATAAACGAAGCCTTCCGATGGCTTGATGCCGGCGCCAGTACCCTCAATTCCGCCATCATGGTTGCCGCGGACGATGATGACTTCAGCTAGCATCCTGAGTTTTGAGATTATCCTGCTTGTTATCGGGTCGACCATCGTGATATTCTCCTTCACATCGCCAAGAAGGATAAGTTTCTTCGCTTTCGTTTCCTCAATCAGCTTCTGGAGGCGCTCGAAAATAATCTCGCTGAAATTTCCGGCGTGCACTCCCTTTTTCCGAAGCTTCTCCTCCATTCCGAAATGGGTGTCTCCAACAATGAGGGCGCCCTTGTGCAGCAGGGCAGGGGCGTTGTAAAGGAACTTCATTGCACTAAAGTTGCGCGGCAGCCTAATTAAATTTTCCGAATCGTTGCCGCGCAGGATTATAAGCGCTTGTTTGCGAAAAAGATGTGTGGGATCTATTTATTTCAGGCACGAGAAACCCCGGCCATTCCAGAAGCGGCTGATGGACGATATCTACTCCTGCATTGAATCTGGCAAGATGCTCCTGGCACAGGCGGCAACAGGCTCCGGCAAAACAGATGCCTCGCTTTCCGCGGCGATAACCTACGCGATGGAGAATGACCTGACTGTTTTTTTCCTGACCCCCAAGATTTCACAGCATAAGATTGCGATGGATGTCGTGCGCGGGATTGCAAATAAGTATGGGCTTGACCTGAGGGCGGTGGACCTGGTAGGAAGGCGGAATGCATGCCTTGAGGATTCGCTGCTGGGGCTTGATGCTGATGCGTTCTACCAGAGCTGCGAGAAGAAGAGGAAGAAGAAACAGTGCATGTACTACAAGAACGCCAAGGGAAGCGGGCGGTTTGAGGAAATCAGGGCAGACCACCTGTTCAGGAAGATGCTGAAGCATTACGGGCCAGGAAAGTACCATGGCGAGCTGATGGCCCTCGCGCTCAAGAGCGAAGCGTGCCCATATGAGTGGATGCTCAAGCTTGGCGGCGCATCCAATGTGATTATTGCCGATTATTTGCATTTCATGATGCCTGATATCCGGGCAAGCCTGCTCCTGAAGATGAAGAAGGATGTAAGCAGGAGCATAGTGATTGTAGATGAGGCGCACAACCTGGGCAAGAGGATTCGGGAGAACCTCTCCATGAGCCTGAATTCCTTCATGATGAGCAGGGCGGAGAAAGAGCTCAGGCATCTGCAATTGCTCGAGAGGCCCTTTTCAGACACGTTCGATTCCTGGTCTCGGGAAAGGCTGAAGGATTCGCAAGAAAGATTGGTTTCCACGCTCGGCTTCACCAACTTCATTGCCGCAATTGGAGGGGGTGTTGACCAGACGATTGCATATCTGGGGGAAGCCGGGCTTTCCTTCGTTGAGCAGACAGGAAAGAAAAGCGCCTGCCTGCGGATTGCCAAGTTCATGGCGTATTGGGGGGCGGAGGATGAGGAGTGCGTGCGGATATTGCGCAGAAGAGGGGAATTCTTCTCGCTGTCAAAAAGGTATCTTGACCCCTCAAGGGCCACAGGCATCCTGAATGAAACCGTTTCCGCGATTCTTATGAGCGGGACGCTCGCTCCGCTTGATATGCACCGGGACATCCTGGGGCTGGATAAGGAGCGGACTGTTATGAAGGAATACCCCAGCCCGTTTGACCAGGAGAATATACTGAACATAATCACGGAGGGCATCACCACCAAATACTCAAAGAGGGACGAAGGCCATTTCAGGAAGATGGCCGAGAAAATTGATGACATTGTGAGAAACACCCCGGGAGGCACCGCCGTATTCTTCCCTTCATATTCGGTCATGAAAAAAGTGCTCCCGATGATGCAGTCGGGCAACCTGATAGTGCAGGAGGAAAGCATGAAGCCGCAGGAAGTGCAGGGGCTCCTGAAGGAATTCTCACAAGAGCAGGGCGTTCTGGTAGGGGTGCAGGGGGGCTCGCTGGCTGAGGGCGTTGACTACCCTGAAGGTGAAATCAAGACCGCGATAATAGTCGGGGTGGCGCTTGACGAGATGAACATGGAAACCGAGGCGCTTATTGGTTATTATGAGGAGAAGTTCGGCAAGGGATGGGAGTATGGATACCTCTATCCCGGCACGGTGAAGGCGCTCCAGGCCGCTGGCAGGGGAAGAAGGAAGGAAACCGACAGGGTGGCGGTTGTTTACATGGATGAGCGGTTCAAATGGAAAAAGTACAACTGGATCTTCAACCGTGAGGAGAGGACAGTGATTTCCACGGAGCCGGAGCGGCATGTGAAGGATTTCTGGATGTAACAGAAAGTGCTAAATACCTCATGCACGAATAGTAGTTCATGCTTCTTACTGAGAAATACGCCCCAAAAAGCGTAGACTCAATGATAGGAAATGATGATGCCAGAGCGTATGTGAAGCAGTGGATGCTCAACTGCCTGGCGGGCAATAAACGGAAGGCCCTCATCGTGCATGGCCCTCCGGGAATCGGGAAGACGACGCTCGCATATGCGCTTGCCGAGCAGTATGATCTTGAAGTAATCGAGATGAACGCCAGCGAACTCCGGAACAAGAAAAGGGTGGAGAGGGTGCTGGCCGGGGCTACCATGGCCAGCACGCTAACCGGCCGGGGGAAACTGCTGCTGATTGATGATGTCGATGTCCTTGCGGGACGGAAGGATAGTGGGGGCGGCAGCGCAATCGCAGCCGTCCTGAAAGATGGGAACGTTCCTGCGATAGTCACCGCGACAGACATATGGGACAAGAAGGTCGCCCCCATCAGGAATTCCTGCGAGGCCGTTGCGCTCAAGAAGGTCGGGAAAATCCCGATAAAAAAATTGCTTGAAAGGGTTGCGAAGAAAGAGGGCATTGAGATGTCCGAACCTGAGATTGACGGCATAGCAACAGAAAGCGCCGGGGACGTGCGTTCTGCCCTGAACGACCTGCAGGCAAGGAGAAAAGGCGGCAGGGACCGGGAGAAGGACATATTCAACAGGGTGCGCCAGATATTCAAGGCCCAGAAATACGCCGAAGCCAAGGAAGCGATGTTCGGCGATGTTGATTACGAGCTTGTGAAGCTCTGGATAGACGAGAACATCCCGAATGAATATGAGACGACCGAGGATATTGCGGCGGCCTATAACATACTTTCGCGGGCGGACATGTTCGAGGGAAGGATAAGGAAGAGCAACTGGCAGCTTCTCCGCTATTCCATCGATTTGAGCACCGCCGGGGTCGCACTTGCCAAGAAAAAGCCCTACTACAAGTTCACCAAATACAGCTTCCCAGGATACCTGCGGGACATGAGCGCAACCGTGATACGCAGGGCGATGAGGAAGAGGATAGGCATCAAGATAGGCGCAGTAGTGCATTCGAACAGCAGGGATTCTCTGGAATACGTTCCGCTCATACAGGCGATGGCAAAGGATGATGGCGAATCAGTCTCAGAATTCTATGATTTTGAGGAGGATGAGCTTGCGTTCATAATGGAGACCAGCGTCAGGAACGTGAAGACTAAAAAAACTCAGAAATCTTAGACTGGCCTGAAGCCGTTCTCTTTTTCCCGGAGTCCCCTCTTTGAACCGGTTCCCCGGACAGTTTCCGCTGCATCTTCTGCAGGATATCCTTCATTTTCTCTTCCTTTCTCTTTGACGCGTTGGCATAGTACTCATCACGGGTGCCCTTGGTCATGAGGATTGTGATTTCGCCCTCTTTGAGCCTGGCTGCCCTACCCCTTCTCTGAATGCTCCTGATTTCACTTGGGATTGGCTCATAGAATATCACGGAATCCACCGCCGGGATATCAAGCCCTTCCTCCCCGATGCTGCTGGCGACGAGCACGCTGAAGAGGCCGGCGCGGAAGTCCTCGATTGTCTTTTCCTGCACCTTCCTTGTGAAACCGTCCTTCTTCCCGACAAACTGCCGGGCGGAAACCCCGTTCTGCTGCAGCATCTGCTCTATACGGGCAATCTGGTCCCGATACTGGGCGAACACTATCGCCTTCTTCTGCCCAAGCTGCTTGACCATCCTGAGCAGAACATCCATCTTGGGATGCTCCTCGCCGGATTCCGAAAGCTCTTTAACCCTCGCCATTCCCGGCTCTTTTAGAAGTGCGATGGCCGACTTCCCGGTTTTTTCTGAAAGCTTGAGCATATATCTCTGGAGCGGATACACGCCCTGGGTCTCAAGGAGCTCGGACATGTGAAGCAGGTGTAGAAGGATTGAATAGTGCACAAGGGCCCGGTATTTCATCCCATGCGTCATCTTCACTATGCGCTCGCGCATCTTGAGGAACAGTCCTTTGTGCCTTATCGGGGGAACCAAGCCCATCGCAGACATGCTGCGCGCGTATTTGCTTACCATTTTGTCAAGTTCGGCCTTTATCACCCTGAGGGTGGGCGAGAGCATCACCGGCACGACCTTCAGGGAGCTTTTCTGGACGTACTCCGACACATCCGAATCGAAATGCGTGCGGATTTCTATGTTCTTTATGTGGAGGTTCTCCAGCACCTCCTGTATCCTCTCCCTTTTCCCGCCAGGGGAGGCGGTGAGCGCCACAACCAGTGAATTCTTGAGGGCGGCTGCGATAGGAACGTACGCGTAATCGCCAACCGCCCGATGCGCCTCATCGATTATGCACAATGCGAAATCCGTGCCGAGCCTCTTTTTATCGAGGTCATTACGGATTGTCTGGGGGGTGCTGATAACAACATCGGTCTTGTACTGCTCTTTCCGCTTCTCCGGCGAGGTCTCGCCAGTAACCAGCGAGACGTTCTTGTCGGATAACTCAAGTATGCCCTTCACACTCTCAAAATGCTGCCTCGCCAGCGGCTTGGTAGGAGTCATGAAAAGGCACCGGCCGTCTTTCATCTTCTGGGCGATTAGCATCAGTGCAATCAGCGTCTTCCCAAGGCCTGTCGGAAGTACGACCAGCGTATTGCCTTTTTCCATGATTGACTGGTAGATTGAGCGCTGATATTCCCGCGGAGTGAGCTTCACGGAGTGATATCGCTGGCTATGTTTAAAATCCAGGAGCCTCATGCAGCCCCACGGCATTCGGAATCAGAATAATGATTTCCGAAGAATTCGGTATGCCTTCATGAAATCCTCGTCTTTGACTATTATCACGAGTTCTGTATAGGTTGAGATAATCTCCATTATGTTGATGTTGTGCCAGGAGAGCTCCTTTAGCGCATAAACAATGAATCCGGGGGTGCTGAACATCTCCTCGCTGAAAGCGATTGATATCT
Organism: Microcaldota archaeon; assembly: GCA_043812915.1. Classification (GTDB taxonomy): domain Archaea; phylum Micrarchaeota; class Micrarchaeia; order Anstonellales; family Bilamarchaeaceae; genus CAYVTJ01. The sequence goes on from JBDRLQ010000026.1 coordinate 19,244, forward strand.
GGGAGACGTTCTTGAGCTCTGCTAGCACCTGCTCCCCTTCGAGAAGCTCCCTGACCCTCTTCTCCAGCCTCTCGCTGAATATGAAGGTCGTCTGTCGGTTGCCGTGCGTGACGTTGGCGATGCTCCCTTTCCTTACATCCTCCATATCATAGACATCCTGCACGATTGCAGGAACCCTCTGCGAGCGGACGACGGTTATCTCCATCAGGTTGGAGTTGCTCGTTATCTCCTCTGCCTGGAATTTCTTCTTCTGCTCATACAGCTTCTCGGCTTTTTCGCTAATTCTTTTTAGCGCGATAACGATAGCGGAGTCCTTCACCTTTTTTCCAGTTTCCTTCTCCACTTCCTCCCGGAGATACCTGGCAAGCTTTGAGTAGTTGATTAGGTCCTTGGACAGGGCAATTTCTATCGAGGGGTTCTCCTTCACCATCTTTTCGACTATTCGTGATACGCTGACCATTTTAGGCACCTGGAACTGTTTAATTTGTTACAATCTGTTTGTTTTAAAACTTATTCGGATTTTTTTGTTCGAGAAATTACATCAACTTAATATAAAATAACAAACACAGCTTGAGATAGGGAGAAACATGATTCAGCTACGCAGAGAAAGACCGCTAGATAAAGCAAGGATTGGAACAGAGCTGATGTGGCCGCCACGGGCAGACCGGGCCAGTATGCTTGACAGGGTTTCAGGGAAGGTCATTGAAAATGGAAATGACAGGCTAAGGGCATTCGCCCCGGCTGTATTGAATAAGAGGAACTCCGAAGGAATAATGCGCCAGGCGAGGGAAGCTGGCGAGCGGGAAGAAGTAAGCAGAATCACGATGCGCGCAGTTGTCCGGCCGGAGGATGCGGAGGTGGTATGTGCAACAGCCGCCTATGCAGGGCTTCCAAGAGAAGGGCAGATAATGATGGATGGGCGGCTTCTGGTGTATTTCGGGCGAAATTCCGGTATGCGCAGGGTGTCGACGGAAACCAGCCTTGGGCAGAGGGCATCGGCATCCCAAATCATGGCAAGAGCGCCGAAAACGGAGGAGCAGCTTCTGGGCATTATCCGGGCAAACGGATATGTGTTTGGTGATACTGTAAATGAGCGGGATTTCGAGAGGCTGGTTGAGTTGTACGGCACCTGCCTTCCAAGATACTGCGTAACCCTGGATTCCAATAAGCTCACTGAGCTTTTCATGAATCCTGAAAACGCCTTTGCGGTGATTCGGGAAAGAGGCCGGATAATCGCCGCTGCGGTTGCCGAGCAGTCCATAATAGCGATTTCAGGAGCGAGCCTGCATGACGTGGAGATAAGCGAATGCGTAACCGACCCTGGGCACAGGGGCAAGGGGCTGATGAGCGCCATCATCCACAGGCTGATTAGCAGCATCAGGATGGGCAGAGATACCTTGATCTATTCGGAATCAAGGGCAGGCTTCGCCCCCATCAACGCGGCCATGAGGAACAATGGCATGGTGCACAGCGGATGGCTTGAGAAAGCGGTCGTGATAGGTGAGAACGGCCCTGTTGAAGGGCCGGGGCAGTTCGAGCATATGGAAAGCCTGAATGTGTGGGCACTCCAGAGGTCATCTTGATGGGATTGCTGCGGCAGCTTGTTGCAATAGACTCCTCGTTCCCTAATGAAAAGGCGATGGGCGGATTCCTGGCCCGCGCGCTGGAGGAGAGAGGCTTCCAGGTTGAAACGCAGGAAGTGTTCCCAGGGCGGTTCAATGTTCTGGCAGAGCGGCAGGGGAGGAATGGGAGGTCCCTTGGCTTGTACGGGCACATGGACACTGTCCCGGTCCAGGGCAAGTGGGAGGAAGACCCATTCGCACTCAGAAAAGATGGGGACAAGCTGATTGGTCTTGGCGCCTATGACATGAAGGCAGGAATCGCAGTAATCCTGAACGCTGTTGACATGGAATGTGACTGCAATCTGAAGGTGGCTTTCGGGGTTGATGAGGAGAACAATTCCGCAGGCTCGTTCGGGATTGTTAAGAAGGGTTTCTTCAGGGGGTGTGAGCTGATAATGGTACCTGAAATCAATGATTCGCCTTCGCAGGAAGAAGGGACAATCCTCCTTGGACGGAGAGGTCGAAGTGTCTATGACATCCTTGTCCGCGGCCAGTCCTGCCATGCCGCGCATGGAGGGGGGCTGAACGCGATTTCAGAAGCTGCGAAAGTCATCTCCGCACTGGATGAGATGGAAAACACCGTGGATGGGATTCTTGGACAGGGCAGCCAATTCGTTAGCCGGATTGAGGGAGCCGCAAAGTCGCTTTCCTACCCGGAGGAATGCCTTGTCGTCCTAGACAGGCATTTGGTAGGGGATGAAACTTCGCAGTCTGTTCTGGAAAGGCTGCGGGAGTACCTTGCCGGAAGGAATCTTGATGTCGAAGTAACGCTAAGGCCCAGAGAAAGCCCGTACCTGCAGCCATATTCCGTTCCAAGGGAAAATCCGGCCGTGCAGAAAGCGCATAGGCTGATAGAGCCCGTCTACCAGAAGGTATGCTATTCCGCCGGGCGCTCTGTTGCAGATGAATGCGTTCTGGCAACAGTCGCTCCAGTGCTCTGCCTTGGGCCGATTGGTGGGAATCCGCACAGGGAGGATGAGTGGGTGAGCGGGGCAAGCCTGGAGAGGCTGGAAGAAGCTTATAAGAAAATTGTAAAGGGATGGTGAGCTACTTCAGCTCATCATACGCCTTTGAAAGGTCTATTCCTAGCTTCTGCTTCACAAGCGGAGTATCCTTAATCTGCGGTAGCGTTGACTCGAATGTCGGCCTCTGGGTCTTGTAGAAAACGCCGATTGGAATCTTATTGTATTCCGTATCCTCATCCTCGCGGGCCTTCTTCATTGCAGCATCCCAGTTTGAAGAATCATGACCGGAATCCTCGAGCTTGTACACCCTCTCCTGGAACCAGGGGTAGGTGTTGAGCTTGTTGAAGGTCACGCATGGCTGGAAGACATCCACAAAGGAGAAGCCCTTATGGGCAATCGCCTGCTTGAACAGCTCCTTAAGGTGTGCCGGGTCGCCAACGAATCCTCTTGCGATGAATGTCGCACCGCCGTTTATCGCAACTGACAATGGCCTGAACGGCTCCTCAACAACTCCCCAGGGGGTGGTCTTGGTCTTCATCCCCAGCTGGCTTGTTGGGGATGCCTGACCTGTTGTGAGACCGTAAATCTGGTTGTCATGGACTATGTAGGTCAAATCATAGTTCCTTCTCATGATGTGGATAAAGTGCTGCACGCCGATCCCGTATCCGTCCCCATCGCCCCCGACAGAGACCACGTTGAGGTCTGTGTTGGCAAGCTTGATGGCGGAGGCGACAGGAAGGCCACGGCCATGGATGCTCTCGAACCCATAGGTGTTCACATAGTGGGGAAGCTTGCTGGAACAGCCGATTCCTGAAACTATCACGGTCTCATGGCTCTTCAGTCCCAGATCTGCCATAGCTCCCTTGAGCGCGGATATCAGCCCGAAGTTCCCGCATCCGGGGCACCACTGGATTTTTTCTTTAACATTGAAATCGTTTATCGTAACTGTCATAGCAATCACCTACAAACCATGCCTCTGGGGATTGTAATACTCCAGATCCTCCTTCTCAACTACCCTGATTTCCTTATCTGCCCTGAACTTCTTGGCAGCGAGCCTTGCGACCTGCTCGGTTATCTGCTCGGCAAAGAACTGCCTTCCATCATACTTGAGCATAAGGAAGTCAGGCTCGAAGCCACAGTGCTCCTTCAGAATTCCAGCGAACTGCCCCGTGGAGTTATTCTCAATCAGGATTGTCTTTCCTGCGACGGACAGGGCCTTCTGCACCTTCGCCGGGTCAAGCGGATGGACTACTGAGAACTGCAGCAGGTTCGCCTTCACGCCTTCCTCCTTGAGCATCTCAAGGGCGTCGAGCGCAGGCATCTTGTGCGAGCCCCAGGTAATCAAAGTGACATCCGCCTTCTTCGGTCCATATAGCTTCGGGCCGGGCAGGTCCTTGAGAAGCCCGGGGAGCTTTGCCGCCCTCTTGTCCACCTGCTTTGTGCGCATTATGAAGCTCTCGGAGCTGAATCCGGTCTCATCATGCTCATAAGAAGTGCCGACGTGCATTCCGTTGGGGGTTCCTGGGAAGACACGCGGGGATACGCCATCCTTTGTGAGCTCATATCTCTTGAACCTGGTATTGGGCGGCAGTGCCGGGAGCTTGTCCACGACCTTCCCCCGCTCGATTTTTACGCTCTCGTCATTGAAGCTCTCGCATGAGAAGACGGTCTCTGCAAGGAACTTATCTGAGATGATAATTACCGGCAGCTGGTATTTCTCAGCAATGTTGAACGCCTCTGCAGAGAGCAGGAATGATTCTTCAATATCCCCTGGAGCGAGTATCACCCTCAGGAAATCCCCCTGGGAGGCATGCAGCGCAAAGCGCAGGTCCGCCTGCTCTGTCCATGTTGGCATTCCGGTGCTCGGGCCGACCCTCTGGACAAGAGCCGCAACTATGGGGGCTTCGGCAAGAGCCGCCATCCCAAGTGCTTCGACCATCAGCGCGAATCCGCCACCTGAGGTTCCAGTCATTGAGCGCACTCCGGCAAAAGAAGCTCCGGTGGTGTAATTCATGGCAGCAATCTCATCTTCGGTCTGCTTCACCACTATATTGAAGTTCCGCTCGTTCGCAAACAAATAGTGCAATATTGAGGATGCAGGGGTCATCGGGTACGCGGAATAGAATTTCATCCCACCCTTGACAGCCCCAAGGGCAACTGCCTCATTTCCGGAAACGAGCATCATCCTCTTCTTTGACAATGGCTTGAGCTTGAGCTGGAAATCCTCATTTTTAGCCTTCAGAAAATCATAGCCCGCCTTTGCGGCCGCGATATTCTTCTGGACGATTTCCCCGCCTTTCCTCTTGAACTCGTCCTCAATGACGCCAGCGAGTATCTCGAATGGGTAATCCACAAGCGCAAGAGCGGATGCGAGCGCAACGGTGTTGCGCATCCTCTCCATCCCCCCAGCCTCCTCTATGAGCTTTTTGAGGGGAACCGCAATCGCCTTCACGCCCGAGGGCAGCTCGAACGCGCTGATGTCCAGGACCTCATCATATAGTATTACCCCTCCGGTATTCAGGAAGTCCTTGTGGTAGAAGACAGCGTCCCTGTTGAGGGCGATTACCAAATCGCACTTCTGCCTTGGGGATTTTACGCCGTTGTCGCTCACCAGCACCTCGACCACATTGTGCCCCCCACGGACAAGGGAGGGATATTCGGGATATCCGATAACGTTGAATCCGCCCCTTGTGAAGCACTTGGCCATCATCCTTCCCGTAACCATAACGCCAGCGCCAGCCTGTGCGCCTATCTTGCAGCTAAATAACATATCATCACATCTAACCAGTCGGGTTATGGCTTCTGGAAAAGGATTTTTAACTCTATCGAAGTGGCTATCGTCTTTTGTCGGGAGAGGCAGGCAGCAGAAAAACGGGTGCATGAGCGTTAGGTTTTAATACCCTTTCACACAATAAATCTCTTATGACAACTACTAAATATAAGACTTCAGGTAAACCCACGTTAGAGCAGCGGGTGGGCCCGCAGACACATATAGTGAAGCTTGGAAGGCCGCTTATTGTCGATCCGCACATGGGATTCATAGGGAGCATCACAGAACATAAAGGAAAGGTGATTACCCCTGAGCAGCACGCTGCAGGAAGGATGGGTACCGTTTCCCTGAAGCGCCAGTTCGTAGCTGCCCAGGAACTACTGGAAAAGAACATGCTTGGTGAAGATGAAGGGCCATACCAGGACAGGCATGGCAGCGTGATGGCATTCAAGGAGAGTGTGGAGGAACTGATGGGCAACCCCCCTGCAAATGAGAAGCTCATGAGGCTGCTGGAAGTGCTTGTCAATGTCCTCAAGCCGGTCGACCTTCCCGGAGAGGAGGAAATAGAGGCGCATTTTCAGAGGAAGTTCCACGATATGACATACGGATTCATGTTCAAGCGCGGGGTGACCGTGAATAAGGATGGCCCGCTGGTTGCAGGAGACATACTCACACAAAAGGAAAGGGTCATGGAACATGAGGAGCTTGGGCGGAACCTGGTGGCAATAGACAACCCGCTCCACCTTGTGATGCTAGCAGTTTCTGTCCTAAGGATGGCAGGATGCCCCGCATATGCCGCGATGGCAAGGAAGAAGATTCCGAACGCTCCGATGGGGATTCCGGGAAAGGTTCCGCTGGTAGCGGTTCTGAACGCCGATCTGAGCCTGGACATGGATCCGGCGGACCCGCTGGCAGCAGTGACCTCGCTTTCACAGGACCTTCCGGTGATGGAATCGATAGAGCTCCTTACAGACAGGGCAGTGATGTCAATGCTCCACGCGCAGGGAGCGCTTAACAGGATAATCAGGACTCTTGATAAAATGGAGGAGAAGGCGGCGTTAAGGACCACTAGTGAGGAGGAGGGAATGGCGCCTGGAACCCTGACGTTCGTTGAGCCTCCGGTCAGCCTGCTGGACATAGCACAGGCATACAGGAGGATAATGGGTGTGATTTATGATGGTGAGTTCATTGAGGCAGCCACAATGGCTGGCAGCGACCTGTGGAACGCCTATGCGCTATGGCCTGACCCCGAGGAGGTGAAGGGAAAGGACCTTGGCTACATGCACGTGAAGGCTCCGATGATACTTATTGCGGGCAACGAGCAGGCACCAGGGCTGATACGCGCTTTCGTCCAGAGCTCCATGGGGCTTGCGAAGGAGTGCCTCAAGAGGCTGCCATCCCAGTTCGGCCTGAGGCCTGAAAACTCCAGAGAATGGATTGGTGCTTTCAATGTCGGGGAGAGGCTGATGAACGCGACAAGAGAGGAATTTTCCAGGAGGAGGGATGAGGCAGTCAAGGCGATTGAAGGCGAGGCAGAAAAAGCCAGGTGATATTGATGAGCAACAATGCAGTTAGCATGCCGATAAAGCTGAAAGAGAGAGTGCTGCCAGGCAGGCAGCAGGGCGTCAAGTTCCATGAGAACAAGCGATTCTTAGGCATTGGAAAAGGAAGCTTGTACAAGGAGACCATGGCGGCAAGGGCGTTCGTTGATGCCAACAGAAATGAACGGCCATTCCAGGACCGGGAGGGCTATGTTGAGGACCTCGCGGATAGGGTACAGGAAAGAGCCAGGAACAGGCAGGCGAAAGTCAGGGAGAAGACTGGCATCGAGCTGAACATGGATAATCTTGTTCTGGAGGAGATAGTCTCGATGTGTACCCCTCACCCGGTTGTGCTGGTCCAGAATTATACGGCAGGCGGGGTTGACAGAACCGAAGATGAAAGGCTGTTCCTTGAGAACAGCTATACACTTCCACCGGCTGAGGATCCCCCGACCGCAGGCAGCATACTGACACAGCAGGAGCAGAGATATGGCGGCATCGTGACCATGAGCGGAGATGAGACGATATGCCTTGTTGAAAGGGTTGAGGCGTACATAGTTGCCATCGCGCTTCTGCGCAAATTCGACTTTCAGGCGAATCTGGCGAACCTAATTGACAATAGCGGCGTGAAGAAGGGCATCCCGCCAATCCGGAGCCTGGGAATAGCGATTACCGATGACAGCATCGGAAGCCCTCTCTGCACATTCGCGCTTGAGGAGCACGTGCCCGGATACCCGGGAGTGCATCCCGAGGCGACCGAGGTGGAGATTCTGAGCGACCAGGCGGTTTACGCAATCACGCTCTGCCTCAAGGCGGAAATCAGGGTAAGGAGCATAATGAATGGAATCGGGAAGCGCCTTCTCGAAGGCGAGGACAAAGGGCTCACCCCTGATGAGGAGGATGAGGCCATACGCTCGCTCGGGGACTTGTTCGTCGAAGCTGATAATGAATGGCATTTCTCGCCTGATGTAATCGGCGGGGTGACCGCATTCTACATGAGATTCCATGAGTTCATTGAGGAAGTTTCCAGCCCGAATACCACTATGGATATGATATTCGCCACCGCCAGGGAAAAGGCGCTTGAGAAGACCATGCTCATTGTCGCAAGGATAAAGGAGCTTGGAGCCCAGCTCAAGGATGAAGGGATAAGAAACCTCGGAAAAACTATCGAGGTCGAAGTGAACGCCACCCACCAGGACGCAATATTGATGGGGAATCGCAGGCTGGATGAGATGCGCGCACAGCAGGCCATGATTGAACAGATGATGAGGGAACGGGGCCTGTCGCGCTAATAGAAAAAGAATCGAGCCCGAGGGGATTCGAACCCCCAACCTAGTGGTTTCCCCAGCAATCCGGAGAAGGCTTCCGAAGCCACTTGCCCTATCCAGGTTAGGCCACGGGCCCGTGAACACTATCTTGTCAGAACTTCACAGCCATCATCAGTTATGAGTATCGTATGCTCGGCCTGTGAAATCATTCCCTTTTTGACTTCCCTGAGTACGGGATATCCGCGGAGAACATGGTGCTGCAAGAGCTCCTTTATAGCTGCGCTGACCAGCAGCCTTGACTTGAACTCCTTCCTAAGCCAGCGCTCGGCAAATGGAAGCATGCCATAATTCTCAAGCACGAATTCGATTATCTTCCTTGACTGCCTCATGCGAACATTGCCAGGTTGGAACACGCTGAATATCTCCACCTGCTGCATGTCCTCAACATAGCCCTCCCCATCAGTCGCGAAAGGCTCCACCGCGAATATATCATCTGGCTTGAACTGGTATGGGGTGTTGCTGCGGACGTTCGGGATTTCGATTCCGGCATGAAGGGCATTGGATTTTATCATGTGCCCTGTGAGGTTGCTAATGGGCCTGAAGCCGTGCTTTGTAATGGCATCCTCTATAACACCGCCTATTTCGCCTACTGAGACCCCTGGCCTGATTGCTGAAATCGCAGCTTCCAGGGCTTCCTCAGAAGCAGAAACCAGCCCGGAATTGCCGCCACCAAGGTCAATGGTGTATGCAGTATCAGAGAGTGCGCCATCCACATCTATCCCAAGGTCAATCTTCACCAGGTCGCTATCCCCCAAAAGTGCCTCGCTGCCAATCTCTGGAGTGTAGTGCGCTGCAATCTCATTGATGGAAACATTCACCGGAAAAGCGGGCTTTGCGCCTTCCTCTTCTATCATCTGCTCTATGGTCTCTGCAATATCAAGAAGGGACGCGTCTACCATGATAAGCCCCTTGCTCTCCTCGCGAATCTTTGCCGCAATCTTTCCGGCATTCCTGAATGCCTCTAATTCCTCCTGTTCCATAGGCTAAAGATTATGAAGAAGAGTTAAAAACATATTCGGAAGGCCGGGGCTGCATCTATTTTATCGCTTTCCTTCCAATAATAGAAACCAGGTGAAAGCCATGACATTGCTTCTTACGCCCGGACCAGTACCGCTGACTGATAGGATATCCAAAGCGCAGACAAATGAGATGATTACCCACAGGTGCCCGCAGTTCTCCGAGCTCTATGGGGACCTTGCAGGAAGGCTGAGGGAATACCTGAATGCGGATGAGGCTTATGTGATAACAGGCTCCGGTGCGCTTGGGCTTGAGACGTTGGTGCTCAACCTCTGCATGAAGGGGGATAAGGTCGTGTGCTTCCCGAATGGGGACTTCGGGGAGAAGCTCGTCCTCACAGTGAATGTGCATGCGAAGGCGGATTCCCAGGGGATTGAGGATGGGAAGGGCTGGGACCTTGAGCGCGCGAAAGCGGCGATAGATACGAGCGATGCGCAGGTGCTCGCGATGGTCCAGAACGAGACCAGCTATGGAATCATGAACCATGTGGATGGCATCTGCAAATACGCCAAATCAAAGGGCATGATTACAATCATTGACGGGATATCCGCCTGGCCCGGGACCAAGATGGACATGAAGAAATATTCTATTGATGGTTTTGTGACCGGGAGCCAGAAGGGAACTGGTGCCCCTCCTGGAATGGCATTGCTAGGACTAAGCCAGGAGGCTGTGGAAAGGTTCTCTTCACGGGAATATGTCCCAAGCTATTACATGGACCTGCGCAGGCATAAAAAAAGGTTCGAAAAGGACCGCCAGACCCCGAACACGCCCGCGATATCGCTCTTCTATGCATTGCAAAAGGCCTTCGATGCCATTGACGAGGGTGGGGGGCTGCAGGCGTGTATAAAGAGGCATGAGGACGCCGCAAGGCATGTGCGCTCCAGGCTGAAGGAGATGGGATTCGGGATGATTGCGGAAAGGGGCTTCGAATCCAATACGGTCACAGGATTCTATTGTAAGAGCGGGGAGGAGGCTTCAATGATAAGGAAGGGCCTGCTTGAGGAATATGATATCCGGATTGTGGGCTCCAGAGGGGCATTCAAGGAGACGGGGCTCAGGATAGCGCACATGGGCAACTTCAGGATGGAGGACTTGGACCGCGCGCTCGGCTGCATTGACAAGCTGCGGGCCCACGATTAGGCCGGATATCTGCGTTTTCCATCAAATTGCAGGCGTGCCGGAGTTACACTTAAATAGGTATTTGAAGAATAGGGTAAGCCGAGAAAACAACTTGCAGGTATCGCCATGCGACAGCAAAAATCCTCTGAACTTAACAAACTTGTCTCCCTGACTTTTGACGAAAATCCGGAAGTCAGGATGAAAGCCGCGGAGTCGCTCAGTGAATATGAGGACCCTGCAGCCCTATTCGCACTAGCCGAGCTGAGCTATGATAAAGAGCCCACAGTAAGAGAAGCCGCGCAGCGAGTGCTGGAAAAGAAGAAAGGGGGGGACGATAAGGAAGTGATGTCTTTCGCCGAGATATTCGCGCGCAACGACAAGAAGGAGAAGGGTGAGAAACCGGAAGGGGATGAAGCCCCGAAGGACACTAGGGCCAAGATGCTCCGCCCAATCACCAAGATTTTCGAGAAGCACTACGGCAAGGAGAAGGCGGAGCTCATGAAGTCGAAGATGATGCCTTCCATAGAGAAGATTTACCTGGACCACACCACCCCGAAGGCCAGC